>NZ_JALM01000032.1 GCF_000737195.2 Sciscionella sediminilitoris | reverse complement strand
TCGGTGTCGTCGTGGAAGTGCAGGCGTGGTCCGGGGGCGGTCTGGCTGATGCGAATGTGGGCCAGATGCAGCGCGGTCCCGCTGGGATCAATGTCGAGGACATTGTGCCTGGCACGCTCGTGCTCACCCACCGCGGGCGCTGGCGCCCGGTCGTGCGCAAGTTCCAGAAGCGCGACCGGACCTTGCTCATGCGCTCCGCGCTTCACGCCGCCGGGACCGAGGTCACCCCGAACCACGAGTTCTGGACCCGCACCACGACCCTTCGAGTCGCGGGTAACGACTACGAGCGCGAGTACAGTGCCCCCGACTGGCAGCCGATCGGTGACGCCCGGATAGACCGCATCCGCCGGGCCGGTCACAGCCGCGACATGGTCGCATACCCCACGATGTTCGGGGTCCTGCCATGGCACGACCCCGAAGACCTCGTCAAGGACGCCCGTGACTCGTGGTGGCTGATCGGTCGCTGGCTCGGCGACGGCTCCTCGAGTGAGCGCAACGGCGACGTGACCATCGTCTGCGGGCGCGATGAAGTTACCGAGCTGCGCGGGCGAGTGCCGTCCGCCTGGCGTGAACGCGAGGTCCGCACGGGGCACCAGTTCTACGACTACGACCGCAAGCTCGCGACCTGGCTGCGAGAACATTTCGGGTCCGGCGCCGCTGGAAAGAATATCCCGGGCTGGGTGTTGACCATGCCCGCCGATCGCCGCCGCGCGTTGCTCACGGGCTACGTCTCGGCCGACGGCAGTGCCGCGCGAGGAACTACCCGCATCAGCACGGTCTCCCGCCAGCTCGCCATCGGCGTCCGGATGCTTGCACACAGCCTGGGCTACGCCGCCTCGCTCCATCTCAGCGACCGCAGCGGGCAGTGCGTCATCGAAGGGCGCACCGTGCAGCGCCGTGCGGCATGGACGGTGCAGTGGCGGGAGACTCCGACGCGGCGGAACACCCTGCTCGACGACCTCCACCTCTGGGCTTACGTCCAAGACCTCGGCGAGCTCGGTGAGGAGACCGACGTCTTCACGATGGAGGTCGCCGAAGACCACTCGTACGTCGCGGACGGCGTGGTTGTGAAGAACTGCGCCGATATCTCCCAGGTAGAACCGCGCCGGTACCGCCAGACCCACATTTTGTGGGCGAGCCCGGAGTGCACGAACCATTCGGTGGCCAAGGGCCGCAAACGTGCGCTGCAGGCGGGTTTGTTCGACACCGAGGACCAGACGGTGGCTGAGCGGTCGAGGGCAACGATGTGGGACGTACCCCGGTTCGCCGAACACCACCGGTACCCGATCGTCATCGTGGAGAACGTCGTGGATGCCGCCCGGTGGGAAATGTTCCAGGCGTGGCTGATGGCCATGGAATGCCTCGGCTACTCCCACCACATCGTCTACCTCAACAGCATGCACGCCCCGGCACAGGCCGCGCCGCGCGCGCCCCAGAGCAGGGACCGCATGTACGTGGTGTTCTGGCATAAAGGCGTCCGCCGCCCGAACCTCGACGTCCGCCCCGAGGCGTACTGTCCCGGATGCGACGAGATCGTCGGCGCGGTGCAGTCCTGGAAGAACGGACGCCGGTGGGGCCGCTACCGGGCCCAGTACGTCTACCGCTGCCCGAACACGGCATGCCGCAACCAGATCGTGGAGCCGTTCACGATGCCCGCAGCGAGCGTGATCGACTGGACCACCCCGGGCGAGCGGATCGGCGACCGCGCGAAACCGTTGTCGGACAAGACCATCGCGCGCATTCGTGCCGGGCTCGAGCGCTACGCCCGCCCGATGCTCGTGCCCTCCGGTGGTACCCGCAACGAGGACGCGAAACCGGTCACCGACGCGTTCCGGACGCGCACCACCACCGAGTGCGAGGCGCTCCTCGTCCCCGTGGAAGGCCGCGACCGCAAGGAAGCCCGCAGCGCTGGCGAGGTGTTCCGGACGCAGACCACGCGGCACCAGGACGCGCTCGTGGTGCCCTACTACGGCACCGGCGTCGCCCACGGTGTCGGCGAACCGGTGCACACCCTGTCCACCAAGGACCGGTTCGGGTTGGCGTTCGTCGCCGAACTACGCGGCGGCGGTTCCACCGCGCGCGACGTGCGCGACCCGCTCGCCACGGTGTGCGCGTCGGGGAATCACCACATGCTCGTGCGCCACAACAGCAGCAAAGGCCCCGGTGGGGAGATGTGCACCCCGGTCACCGAACCGGCGCGCACGCTGACCACCAAGGGACACCAGTCCCTGGTCGAGTGGCCCGCCGAACCGCGTGAGCTTCCCGCCATCGATGACTGCACCTTCCGGATGCTGCAGGTCGCGGAGATCCAGGCCGCCATGGCCTTCCGCCCCGACTACACCGTCGTCGGCTCCAAACGCGAACGCGTCAAGCAACTCGGCAACGGGGTCACCCCGCCCGCCGCCGAATGGCTCATTCGCGCGGCCGTCGACGCGCTCGGAGGTGCGGCATGACCTGGCTTGCGGTCGCGGTCGCGGGCCCCGGACTGGCCGCGCTGCTGGTGGTGCTGGCCTGGCTGGTGCTTGCGGCGCGGGTGCGGCGGGCCACGCAACGGGCCCGGCGCACTCACCAGCGCGCCGAACACGACCCGAACAGTCCCACCACCGCGTGGGCTACCAGCCGCCACGAGCCCGACCCCCGCCCGGCCACGTACCGGCTCAACACCGACCCGGACGGGCCCCGCCGCGACCGGCTCAAACCCGTGGCCTACCCGATCCAGAATCCGAAGGACCCCAAGCGATGAACTGGAAACGCAATCTCAAGGACTACGGCCCGTTCCAGCTCGGCGAGGAACTCGGGTTACCGCAGTGGGCGATCGAACGCGCGATCACCGACGGACTCCTCGCCGCCGCCGACGTGACCGGCGGGCGCTGGTCGGCCCGCGTGGTCGCCGACGCGCTCGCACGCCTCGACGAAATCAAATCCACCGTGGGAACGGTTCCCGATGTGGGCGCTTCCCGCGCCGCGGACTACCTCACTGACCGGTTCGGCCGCGACGTGCCCGTCGCGGCCATCCACGAGCTTTCCACCATGGGGCTGCTGCCCCAGGTCGGCGAGTACCACGGCCACACCCTCTACGACGGCCGTGCCCTCGAACGCTTCACCGCCGGGGCCGCGCTTGAGCACGCCATCACCGTCGGCCGACACCTCACCGGCGACCAGGCCGCCGAGCATCTCGGGATCCGCCGCACCGATCTCGACCACCTCGTGCGCGCCGGCTGGCTCGCCCCGGTCGCGCACGTCCATAGCCGCTGGCAGCCCCGCCGCGCCCAACCGGAGGTGCCCCTCTACCGGATCGGCGACCTCGACCAGCTCGCCGAGGACCCGGCCATCGACTGGGCCGCGGTGCGCGCGGTCCCCAAAGGGGCCCGCTCCCCACTGCGCAACCTGCCAGCCCGCTAAACCCCCGGAAGGAAATTCCCCCATGCGTATCCGCATCACCGGAACCCGCGCCGAAACCGCCGAGACCGCGGAACTGCTCGCCGCGATCCTGCCCGTCCTGCAAACCACCGAGTTCGCGCCGAACCGCGAAGGCATCGACCTCGGCGAGGTGTACCTCGAGATTCAATCCGCAGGTTCGGGAGTTCACGCACGCCCCAGACCGAATCCGCCCGACCGGTAAACACCTGTCGGCTGGAAGTGATCGCGGTGCCCGGAACCCAACGAGGGTTCCGGGCACCGTCGTTTTCTATGGCTCGTTGCGGTCGCATCCTTGGCAGGTGCGCCGCGCGGCTGCGCGCTGAGCCCGGGTCAGGCGCGTGCGCACGACGCTCGCGGCGACCGTACTGGTGGCCGCGCCGAGCGGCACGGCCAGCGACGGGCCCGACCAGTAGGCGACCAGCACGATCGCCGACAGGATCACCGCGACCGCCACCAACACCGGCACGGCCAATCGGGTGGCCCGTTCCGTGCGGCCCGGGCAGTCGAGTACGTGCCCGAGTAGTTCCCACCCTGTCCGCGGCGCACCCGCGCGGCCCGGTTCCTGTGTATGCCGGGAGTCATCACACCTCATCCGCCTTCTCGTTTCTCGATCAACACGATCGCGCGCACGAGCGACAGCCCCCGACATACCGCCGCTTGTCCACGCGTTGTGCCACCGAGCCTGGCCGCCCGACCACGGCGGGGCCAGCGGCCGACGACCAGCGAACAAGACTGCCACCGGAAACCCGCCGTCGGGCCGATCACCCGAGCGCGATCCGGGCCGGTGTACCGCCGAACGAGTGGGAAACCACCCCGATCGAGGGCCTGGCAAATGGCAACGTGAACAACCTTCACGCGATAAGCGGTCGCCCCGGCTGCGGAGCTGATCAGCCCGACTGATCGGCCCGGCTGGCCCTTGATCACCACCGGATCTCCGCTGATGCCGATAGCTTCCTCGAAGACGCGAAGAATCAGCGTCAAGCAGTAGTCGCGCTGGAGATCTATTAGAGATAGTCCAAAACCTCTTCAGGTGGCCCCAGTGCGAAAAACGCACCACGAAAAAGTGGCGTGTTGACGAATTCTGCCTGCCTAAAGGAGCAATTCCCTTCAAAGTTAGCTTGAGAGAAATTGGCCAGCTCAAAATGGGCAGTTGTAAATAACCCCCACGAGAGAAAGTTGGCGTCCGAAAAGTCGGCAAGTACCTGGAATTTGGCCAGCTCGAAGTTGGCATCGAGGAGTGTTGCGCCGACGAAGGATCCGACGGCCGCAAATTGAGCGCTAGTAAATCCGGTGCGACCCTTGCAAGTTATATAATCAAAAAGCGCACGATCGCGAAATTCGGCACCTGTGAAATTGGCTCCGTAGAACTCGGACCGGGTAAAATTAGTCTGGCCATAAAATTTGGCGTCACGGAAATCTGCCGTTTCGACTTCGCAGCGCGAGAAATCGGTTTCGTACAGTGTCGCGCCGCGCAGGTTTAAGGTCGTATCTGGCCAGTAGGACTCGCTCATCTTCGGTTGAAGATGCCTGCTTAGGACCTCCTGAACTCCTACGCGTACTTGTCCTTCCTCGTCCAAACCGATCGCTGGTGGTGTGTAAGCCATCCGTAGGTAGGCGCAGCAGAGTTTCACAACCGGACCGCGCTGCTCAGGATTCTCCTGCGCGAGTCGTTCCAGCGCGTAAAGTCCACCGAGGCGCACGGCTGCACCCTCCGCGCCGAGTTGTTCCACCGCTTTGGTGTACTGCTCAGTGATGCGCCGGGACAGTGCGTCAGCCGCGTCCTGGGCGGCCACGTTCTCCCGGTGTTTCCTATCCGTCTCGAATTCGGTCCGCTGCTGCTCAAGTGCCCGTTCCTGCCGGTCATGGTCGGTTTCGATAGCGCGCTGTCGGCGCCACGCGAGATATAGGCCGAAGAGGCCACCGAGACCGGCGAGCACACTCAGTCCGATCTTGACCGCATCGAGGACCGCAGATAGTCGGTCAGCAGGCACCGGGAGCATTAGGGCCAGCACTATCAGTCCACCGCACACTGCTACTGCAGAGAGCACGGCAGCGACAGAGAGGACGAACAGCCTGCGTCGACCGATCGTCTGGCCGAGTTGGGGCATTCTCATAACCCGACAGCATGCCGGAAGACGCAGGTGGCCTGCCATCAGCGGTGAATACCCCAACGGTACATGAGGACGCGACGGAGGTCCTACCGCTGACGTTGTGGCCCTGACGTTGTGGCTGATGCGTCCCGAGCTGCAAACACGCTTCAGCCATAGCAAACGGCCACGTGAACAACCATCACGCGATAAGCGGCTACCACTACCGCAGAACTGATCAGCCCGACTAACCATCAACGCAACTGCCGCGCCGATCACCGGCACCAGCACAACCGGGTTCGCGCTCAAGGCCGCGCCGGCCGAGGGGAAAGACCTCTGCGGAACCGCCTTCGGCGGCCGGTCTTGTCGGCCCCGAGCTTGGCACGGGCGCCCCTCCGCACAGAAGGGTACGGACAGACAACTTTCGCGCCCTGCGGGCCGCTGGCGCTCGCGAAACTTCTCTGTCCTCGAAGCCCCTTTCGTGCGGAGCCTCTACGCCCGCGCAGCGGCGCTCAGGCGGTGGCGGGGGAGCCCGCCACCCCGCAAACCGGGGCCGACAAAACCAATTCCGAGGACAGGGAGGTAGCTGAGATGACAGCACCGGCCCGCCGGATCCTGGTCACCGGATCCCGTGACTGGACCGACACCACCACCATCCAGACAGCGCTCGCCGAGCAGTGGGGCGACGGGAAAGCGGTCCTCGTCCACGGTGCCTGTCCGCGCGGGGCCGACCGAATCGCGCACTACCTGTGGTCCGCATGGGGCGGACGGGTCGAAACCCACCCCGCCGACTGGCAGGCACACGGCCGGGCCGCAGGGTCACGCCGGAATGCCGAGATGGTCGCCGCCGGAGCCCAGATCTGCCTGGCCTTCATCTGTGACGGCTCGACCGGGGCCAGCCACACCGCCGCGCTCGCCGAGACCGCGGGCATCCCCACCCACCGCTACACCCACACACCCCTCGGGAGGGCGTGATGACCGAGCAGGACACCCAGATCGCCATGAGCCGACTACTCGACCTCGGCCACCAGGCCAACGAAATCGACCACCAGCTCGAAAACCGGATCACCGACACCGAGCGGGCCGAACTTGAGGAACAGCGTGCGGCGATCACCGAACGGGTCGCCGAAATCCGATTCCAGGCGAGGAGGTGAACACCATGCACGCGTGCGAAGAAGGCTGCTACAAGCACAAAGTCAACGGGCAATGGGTGTGCTGCAAGTGCGGTCGCTGACCGGCAGCAGAGAGTGGGGTGGGCCAGCGGGTATCTGGCCCACCCCGTTTCTCACGCTACAACCCGATCCGCCCGGTTCCGGACGGTCGGTGCGGGGTGTGCCTGGTCAGGCGACACGGGCCCAGCAGTCAGCGTATGCACTTGTCTGTGCGTGCACGCTCGCCCGCAGGATGTCGCGGTTGGCGTTGCTGCGGAGCTTGAACTCCCGCCCGCGGCGGGTGTCGAGCACCACGGGCGTGGCCTCAGGGCAGATCTCGGCGATCTTGTCCTCGACGATCACCAGCACCATCTCCGCGGTCGGTTTGGCGAGCTCTTCCTCCTTGAGGTAGGGCACCACCACGATGGTCTTTCCGGAGCGAAGGCGCAGCCCTACCGTGTCGGCGATCCTCACCTGCAGGTTGCTATCCGCCCAGGTCGCGGGCTGGGTCTTGATTCCGCTGCTCCCACGGGGCAGCCAGTCCAGGAACCCGTCACTGATCTGCCGGAACGCGGCGACCTGCCAATCCTGGTGGCGCCGGACGTTGTCGAGGGTCTGGCGCGGGTCGATGGACATCGGTGCGCTCTTCAGACCGCTCACGATCGCGCGGTACCCTTCGAAGGCGCGAGAATCCGGGTCGAGGTAGCGCTCTTTTTGCTGCTTCACCATCCTCGTTCCCGCGACAGGGTCTTTGCCGAGGTAGTCGGCGGCCACACGAATCCCGATACGCGGTACATCGCTAGTGCTGCTCAAGCGGGCAGTCCCTTCTGCTCACGGACAGTACAAGCCCGGGAATTACCGCAACCAGCATCAGCGCCACGCTGACCTGGCCTAACAGATTGTGCACCGCTTGAAAACCACCCGAAACTACGGGCCGTGAATCACCACACACTATGCTAGTGTGTGCCACATATCTTGTGTTACTGTTTTAATAGCGAAAACGAGCGGTGCACATCTATTGAGTTGGATAGCTCCGTAGGGCCATGGTGTGCTTACAACACACCACCCCGCAGACTAGTATAGGTCGCGTCACTAGCGCAAGCCGGTGGCGCGATTTTTCATGTCCACGTCGGCTGTTCGCGCTATCGTTGTCCCAAAAGTGCAGGTCAACTAGCCACTCTCGATATCATGTGGCGTGCGTCACATTTGATCTGGCGGCCCGCGAGCGCGGTGCAACTCGTGTCGATCTGATAATCTGAGGACATGAAGGAATGGACGGCGACCGAAGCGTCGCGCAACTTCGCGAAGCTACTCGACGAGGCCGCGGCCGGGGAGAGCATCGCGGTGGTGCGTGGCGGGGAGCGGGTCGCTCTGGTCACCCCGGCGCCGCGCGCGAACGGTAAGGCCGTGCTCGAGGCGATGAAGACTGGCCGCAAGCGGATCCACCCCGGCGCGGCCGAGGCCCTACACCGCGGGCTCGAAGCGGTACACGAGGTCTCGTCCGCTGATCTGGACACCGACCCGTGGAGCGAGTAGTCCTCGACACCGGTGTCCTGATCGCTGGCACCGAACACGACCTGTCCGAGCTCGGCCTCGGCGAGGCCGCCGACATTGCCATCCCCGCCGTGGCGGTCGCCGAGTTCGAACTCGGGTGCCTGCTCGACAACGACCGGGAACGCGCCGAGGCCAACCGCGAGTACCTGCAGGGCGTGCTCGAAGCCGCGCCGGTGCTCGACTACTCCCTCGCGGTCGCCGAGGAACACGCCAGACTCATGCAGCACACCCGCCAAGAAGGCCGACCCCGCGGCAGCCATGACCTGATCATCGCCGCGATCGCGAAAACCAACGGCCGCGCGGTCGCGACCACCGATCAGCGCGCCGCGTTCGGTGACCTGCCCGGCGTGGACTGCCTACTGATCAACCCCAGGCCCTAACCTCATCCGCCGTACCCCTCACCGTTTTCCTCGCTCAGCTTCCGAGCCTTTGCGGCTGCGTCGTCGAGGTAGTGCGCCACCTCGTTGAACCGCCGTTCGGTTGAAAACTCCGGGCTCCTGCGCGGCACCCTACTTCGCTGAGGACCACCACGAGTCGGTTCCGCGCTCCTCGGTACACGGTTGCTATCTGCGCACCTCAAGATGGATAATCGCACATACGTTCGAATGTGTGGAGGGGTTGTATGGAGCGGTTGAGTCCGATGGAGCAGAAGCACGCTGAGCGGGCGCGGGAGATGGCCCAGCGTCCACCGAGTGCGTTCTACGTGGGGGTTGCGGTGCATCAACAGGTGGTCTCCGCGCCCCGGCTGTGCACCCGAACGATCGAGGACGCCGCGATCAGGGTGCTCGAGGACTGGCTGCGCGAAGCCGGGCAGTGCGGGAACCCCATCCTCGGGAGTGAGGAGGGGCTGCGGGTGCTGGACCGGTGGGCCGGGCAAGCCCTACGGCGGGTGTACGCGGTGTGCGACGGATTCCCGAAACCAGACGCCGTGCAACGGAAATGGCTGCTGGACCTGCTCGCCGAGGAGATCGCCGGACAATACCGGGGAACCCGGCTCGAGAAGGAAGCATCGGTTCTCGACGAGCGCGGGGTACTGCTGTTTCCGGGCCTGTACACGCCATGGCGCATACGGGTCAAGGAGCCGCTCGTGGTTACCATCGACGAGAACGGATGGGCATTCCGACTCGGCGACCGAGTGCGGCCGGTGATCGCCCGCGACGACGGTGAGATGATGTACGAACTCGCCGAATTCGCCATCGCCGTGAACATCGGCAGGCATGGCGACATCTTCACCCGGTGAGCAGACCGGATGGGTATGACGAATCGCGAAGCGCTTCGCGGGGCGATGCCAATCACGATGCCGACGAAACCAGCGTGAACCAGTACTTTCCAGGCAGTACATACAGTTCACGGTCCATCGTGAACTGGGACTGTCGACGCTAGACTGTCGAAGAGATTCAGTGCTCGGCGGGCGCTGGTGTCGTCAAGGGAGAGGTATGCCACGACCATCATTACCCCTAGGAACCTGGGGGAGGATCTGGACCTTTCAGCGGGGCGATCAGCATGTCGCCCGTGCTCATTACCGCGACTACGACGGCCAAACGCGACCAGTTGAGCGCTACGGGGCTTCCGCCGGGCAAGCGGAGAACCGCCTCCGCGAGGCGCTACGCGACCGCGCCAAGATCGACGGTGATGGGGAATTCACCCCTGAGTCGCTGTTGATTGATCTTGGAGACTACTGGATCAACAGCGTTGCAGAGTCTGACAAGTCCACGCGGACGAAGGAAACCTATCGCCGTGACTGGGAACGGAATATCAGGACGGCGATCATAGGGCTTAAAGTGTTCGAGATTGAGCGGGTTTCCCGGTCGGAAAAAATTATCCAGACCATCCGAAAAAATTCCGGTGCCGCATCCGCTCGCCGGGCCAAGGTCATTCTTAGTGGAATTTGCGGTCTAGCTGTCCGATTAGATCTAATCAAAAAGAATCCGATCCGGGAAACCAGTGAAATAAGCGGCAAACGGCAGAAGGACAAATACGACCTTGCAGAAGAGGAGTGGAGCGAACTCCGTGAATGGATCGCGCTAATAGAGGCCGCGCAGAAGTATGATCTCATCGATATGCTAGATGTCTTCTCTGGCGTCGGCTGTAGGATCGGCGAAATGCTGGCCTTCGATTGGCCGAAATGTGACTTCAAAAAGGGGACTCTGGCGATCGAAGGGACTGTCATCCGCGAGACGGGGGTAGGACTCTACGTCCAGGAGTACACGAAGAGCGAAGCCGGGATGCGCACGATCGCTCCGCCAGATTGGGTTATGACGATCCTCGAACGTCGCAGCCACACGGCCGCAAGCCCATGGGTCTTCCCGAACACCCTCGACAAACTGCGCGAGCCAGACAACACGCGCAAGCAGCTCCGTAGTGTGATCAAGGGCACCAGGTGGGAAGGGTTGCACCCGCACGCCTTCCGACATCTCGTCGCCGTGCGCCTTGACGCAGCTGGCCTCTCTGCGCGTGAAATCGCCGACTACCTCGGGCATGAGCGACCATCAATGACCCAAGATATCTACATGGCTCGAAAGGTTGCGAGTACGAGAGCGGCGAGCGCTCTAGCTGGGTTCAGTCCAATGGCGGCCTAGGAAAGACGTGGGTAAGACGTGGGTGATCCCAGCTCTCGCTCGTAGATCACCCCTCTGACCTGCCCGTGGGCGCCCCCGGCAGGAATCGAACCTGCGACCTAGAGATTAGAAGGACGTACGTCCGAAGTTGTCTGGAAGACTCCGGGCGTTACTGGTTAATCTGCGAGGCCGTTGGAATGTCGAACTGGCGACTCCCGGACGCTTCCGGGCGTGTCCGGTTGAAACAGTCCTCAAAAAGTCCTCGCCCCGGGGCGAGGCAGGAGCTTCGCCCTACCGCGACCGGGTGAATTCGAGAAAGTGGCCTGTACCGCAAACTTGATACAGCCCGTAGTCATTAAATGTCGAGGTGGCCGACCCGTTGAGAGAGCCGTATGAGGTCTGATCGCCGAAAGTTTGTCCATGTCCGGTCGATGAGTTCGGTGAGAACCAGTCGGGGGAGCGGTTCGTCGAGGCATTCCGGGGCGATGATCTCCAATTCTTTCAAGGTCTCGAGCGCGGCCGTGTATTTGCCGGTCCGAGCCTCGGCGAGGGCCCGTTCGGAGAGGAGCACGGATCGTCCGGTAGCGCCCCAGAGGGAACGGTCCCGGATCCGTGTGGCTTCCTTGAGGGCGCGGTCGTAGTCGCCTGCGTTGACGTAGGAGGTTGTCGCCATCATCAGGTGCATCGATGGTCCGGATGGGATCTGGTAGTCGATGCGGTCGTGTCCGATTCGCTCGGCGGCGAGGCGCCCCTCGTCGAGCAGGTCCTCGGCTTCGCTGAGTCGTCCGGCTGCCGCGGTGACGGTGGCGCTGATGGTCAGCATGCCCGAGTACATTCCGAGCTGTTCGGTCGTCACCGTGCCTTGCGGCTCGATGCCGCGGGTGGCTCGCAAGACGGTGGCGGCGCTGTCATCGTCGCGACCGTCGATCTGCAGGGAGTGCGCGAACCCCACTTCGACGGCGGCGACCAGTAGCGGATCCTCGGAGAGCGACGCGTGCTCGCGCGCTCCGCTACCGGCTAGCAGTCCTTCCGCGGGGAACCCGACGCGCGTCGCGACGATCCCCAGCGGCCAGAGTACGCGCGCCACGAATTCATGGAGTCGCGGCGAAGGACGATCGCGCAGTGCCGCCCGCAGACCTTCGATGATCTCGGGTGCCAGCGCGATGAACTCGTGAAATCGTGCACCCCAGTAGAGGGCGAACAGGTAGTCGACCGCGCCCTGTGCGCGTTCCGGTGCGATAGGTTCGGCGTTCGCCGCCGCGATCGGGGTGAGAACCGCTCGGACCGCGGCCATGTCGGGTGCGGCCTCTGCGACGAGCGGGCCGCCGGCCAGCCATGCGACCCGGACGTTGAGCACTTCTGCGATGCGATGTAGCAGGCTCAAACTCGGCTGGCGATCGCCGTGCTCGAGCTTCTTGATCGTCGATGGTGAGCACTCCACCGCGTCGGCCAACTGCTGCCTTGTCCACAGCTTTCCGCGGGCCTGTCGGATTCGGGTGCCCACGTGTTCACCGAGCTGCATCGTGCCCCCAGTCGTCGCAGACGGTTTGCTCAACGGCGGTGACCAGCTGGAGTGCCAGTCGAATCGCCCCGGCCAGACTCAACGGGTCTGGCGCTCGGCAAACGATGCGCCCGTCTGCGACCGTGACTCTGTCAGCTTCGTCGGATCTCTCCACGATCATTCGTCCTTCCAACCTTTGCACTATCAAGAAGTAAGCAGCCTATGCTCCTGCGACTCCCTCGAGGGGTACACAGAGTGCCCCTCGCAATTTGCACCTGATTGGACGACTGTTCGACTAGATCGCTCTACTGACGGTGGTTTAGCGACGTTGTTGCGCCAGAAACTCCTCGATTCGCTCCATTCGCTCCCGCACCTCCTTGAGCTCCCGAATGATCCACTCCTGCCCCTCGGGCTCGCCGGTGTCTCCACTGCCGCCGCTGAGAATCCGCAACTCCTCGGCGGCGTCCTTGCGTCCGGCCTGCTCTAGCTCTCCCACGGACACTTCGAGTACTTGAGCCATTCGGGCAATCGTTTCGGCAGGGCCTTCGACTGGGGCGTACTGACCGGCGCCGAGTGACTGGTATCCGTTGATGATCTGTCGGAATCGGCCGTCACTCATGCCGACCTTTTCGGCCGCCTTCCGCGCCGACATGCGGGATCGCTTGAGTGCTGTCCCGAGCAGTACGGCTTCCGGGGGTGGTTCTGGCTTTTCCATGGCGAGCAGTGTACTTCGCAAAAGTTCGCAACGCATCGCCCATGTGACGTCATTGACGTGGCTGAATGCGCTAATGATCGCGAAGATTCGCGATACTGCTTGTGTATATGCGAACATGCGCGATAGTGTGCGTGCATGAAAACAGGTAGATCGCCATGGAGAGAGCTCGAGGTGATGGCCGCGAAAGACGGGATCCGGTTTCGGGAACTCGCTAAGCAGGCGGGCATCTCTCAGAGCTATCTCTCCGAGTTGCGCACCGGCCGCAAGAAGCCAACTCCGCAAGTAATCGCGCGCCTAGCGCACGCGATGAACGTGCCCGTGTCGATGCTCGAGAAGCGCATTGGCGACCACGCAGCATGACTCGCGCTTGCCTCCCGGCACCTCAGGCACCGGTTGAGGCAACGCCCGGTCCGAGCGGACCCCGAGCGCCCCACGCTCGGACCGGGCCTCCCCGCTTCAGGTTCGAAAACAAAAGGCGGCCCCGGTGCCGCAAACACCGGGACCGCTGCCCACAGGAAACGGAACAAAGGAGTTTTCCCGTGAACACCAAGAAGTATAAGGGTAGACATCGGTCGACGTTCATTCGCCGAGTCGCGAAGCATACTGCGCAGGACATCTTGTCCCGCAACGGTTCGGCTGCGATGGCCGATATCTCGGAGCTGCACATCCCCACCGATGAGGTCCGCGCATGGAATGAGGGGGACGAGTGGGCCGCCGAGCACGACGAGCCGATCAACCCGTATGACGACGAGCGGTTGCGGGCCCGCTGGAACCAGGGGTTCTGGCGGATCTCGATGCGTTCGCCGATCGAGGAAACCGGACCGGACACGGCGCCGGTCGAGGCGATCGCCGGGACGTGTCCGGAGTGCGGTTCGGGCGAGTTGTGGCGCGATCAGATTTCAGGCGATCGGGGCTGCACTTCGTGCACGTGGGCCGATGGGCGGGACGGTTGATGAGCGACTGGGGAGAAGTTCTTGCGCCGCTTGACGATCAGGTGAGCGTCGAGCGCGACGCTTTGATTGAAGTGCTTCGCTGGCTGGAGGAGCAACCCACGCCGGTGATGGTGACTGCCGCCGAGCTTCGTCTGCAGCGACAGCTGATGGCATCCGTCCCTTATGTTGCGCCGCAACGAGTTCCGGCGAGTCGGCATGCGGTTCGTGTCGCGCTCACCGTGTGTTCGGCGCTGGTGTTGGTCGGTGTCGGGATCGCGTGGTTGCTGTTGGGGGCGACGCGATGAGGACCTATGCGGAGATCCAGGCGGATGCGCGGGACGGGGCGCCGTTCGCGAACGGCACCGAGGGGCACGCGTGGACGGCGATGTGGTGCGAGCGGTGTCTGGTGGATGCGCCGTTTCGCAACATGAACAAGGGGTCCGGCTGCCCGCTGCTGTTGACCGCGCTGGCGGGAAAGACCCCGGCTGAGTGGCTGGACGGTCCACGCGACGAGCTCGGGCGGGTGCCGCTGGCGCAGCTGTACATCTGCACCGAGTTCCGGCCACCCGGCGGCGGAACCGAGCCCCGGCCGAGGCCGGAGCCGCGCGGGATGGACGGCTTGTTCGAACGCCCCGGACGGGGGCGCCGGACGCTGGTGCCACCGCGTGAGGCGGTGACCGCGGATGCCTGACTACTCGATCTGTGAGGTCCATTCGGCTGCGTCCATGGCGCTGGGCGAGCGCTGCGATCACAAGCGCTGCCGGGAGATGGCGGCGTGGCGGATCGGGAATGCCGAGTTCTGTCCGCGGCATGCCGCGATGCGGCTGCGCAGCCCGATGTACCTGTCCGCGGTTCGGAGCCGCGATCTCAATGCCCTTCTGGCGATTACTGAACGAATGAACAAGGAGCGGTGACGATGGCCGTTGTTGACGAGTCCGCTGTGGACATTGCGAGACGTAAGGCGGACGCTCTGCGCGCGTTGGCGGACATGGTCGAGGCGCACCCGGAGATTCGGGTGGCGTACCTGGATCGGACGTATGGGCTTGATATCTGGTGTCCGCGTTCGGCGAAGGAACTTGCGGCGATCGCGCGTGCGGCACTGGAACACGGCGCGAAGGTGGAGAAAGACATCCACGGGGAACGGTTCAACTTGGCGGTGTCGTGGCACGACATGAGGTTCAAGGCTCTGGGCGACCGCTCCGACGTGTGCGAGCGGGTCAAGGTCGGCGAGGAGACCGTCACCGAGATGGTGCCGGATCCGAGTGTGCAGGTTCCGATGGTCGAGCAGACCCGGACCGTCGATCGGTACGAGTGGCGGTGTGCGCCGCTGCTGGCGGTAGCTGGGGCCGATTCATGACACGCCTTCACGATTGTCCGGGCGGGTGCGGGCGGATGGTGCCGTTGCGGTTGTTCGCGTGCCGGGGGTGCTGGTCGCGGTTGCCGCGGGATCTGCGGGAACCGATCGCCGCGACGTATCGACGTGATCCGGCTGCGCACGCGGAGGCGATGGCCGACGCGCTGTGCTGGTACCGGGATGTTGCGAATGGTGGTGTGGCGTGAAGGACGGGCGCGTTCTGGCTGTTCGGTTGGCCATGCTGCGGGAGCTGGAGGCGCGGGTGAAGGACGCGCAAGCCGAGTTGAAGCTGCGGTTCCTCGAGGAGCTGGAGCCCGGTGATTCGAAGGCCGCGGCTCTGGATGATGACACCAAGTTGGGCAAGGTGTCGTTGGTTTCTGGGCAGGTGCGTCCGGTGGTCACCGACGGGCGGGCCCTGCTGGAGTGGGTACGGCAACATCGGCCCGACGAGATCGTGCCGACCGTGCGGGACTCGTTTCTGGCTGCGCTCAAGGATTCGGCGAAGAAGCACGGTGCCGCGGTGATCGAATCCACCGGCGAGGTTGTGCCGGGTATCGAGGTCCGCGAGGGCAGCCCGTACGTGTCGTTCCGCGCTCAGCCTGGTGCGGGTGAGGTCATCGCGCAGCGGTGGCAGGAACTTCTCGGAGACGCGCTCAAGGCGCTTCCGGGTGGTGGGTCATGAGCGCGCTCGAGTGTGAGTTGTGCACACCGGAGATGGCGCGTGTCTGTGGGGACTCACGGTGTCGCGCTCGCGGGTACGGGGACGAACCTGCACTGGAACACGAGCGCGCTGCCGAGCTCGGCGGTTCGGGCGGTGATCGGTCGTGAGCAACTTCCAGATGAACGACTACATCGACGTGGCTGCACGGATCGTCGAGTTCCGCGAGAAGTATCCCGACGGTTCGTTGCAGCCCGCCGATCTGGCCGCCCCGTACCGGGTGGAGACCATCGGCGACCAGGTGTTCATCGTCGCTGTGGCGGCGGCGTATCGGTCCCCGGAGGATCAGCGTCCGGGGATCGGCATGGCCTACGAGCAGTTTCCCGGACGCACGCCTTACACCAAGGGCAGCGAGCTGCAGAACGCGGAAACCTCGGCGTGGGGTCGGGCGATCGTCGCGGCCCTCGCAGCGGACACGAAGAAGGGAATCGCTTCGGCCGACGAGGCCCGCAACCGCGCGGCCGAACGGGAAGCGCCACCGGATCCGAAACTCCTGCTACGCAACGAGATCGCGGTATGGGTCAAGGAGAACGGCGTGCACATGGCCTCGGTTCAGGAGTATTTCAACAGCTTGTACGGGCACGGCTCGCGTGATGCCACCGAGCAGCAGCTCGGCGAGTTCCTGGACATTCTGCGCACGCAAGGACTTCAGGAACGACAGGAGACGCAGCCGTGACCGAGCCCTACCGGCCGTGGTCACCGGTCGATGTCGAGCGCAAGCTGCGCCAGTCGATCACCGAAGTCGCGCGCGCCGAGGCTGCCTTGCGGGACGCGCGCGACGCCGAGACCGACGCAGAGCTGGCCTATCAGTCGGTGCAGCGGCGGGCGATCCTCTCCGAGGACTGCCCGAAAGTCCGCCGCGATGGCGCGACCGCGGCCGAGCGGGACGCGTGGGTCGGCGAGCGCTGCGCCGAGCAGTACCAGGCGTACCGGATTGCGGCAACGAAAGCCCAGGCCGCTGCCGATCACGTGCGCGCGGTGCGCGATATCGCCGTCACTGTGCAATCCATCGGCGCACTCGTGCGGCAGGCCTACCAGATGGCGGGAGTGGTTTCATGAGCCATGAATCGCAGCGACCGCGCTCGATCAACTGGTTGACGCCCTGGTGGCTGCTGCGCGAGCTCGGGGACTTCGACCTCGATCCGTGCGCCGCCCCGGCACCGCGGCCTTGGCCCACCGCGAGATACCACATCGCCGCCGAGGACGGTGACGGGCTCGCCGCAGCATGGTCGGGGCGGGTATGGCTGAACCCGCCCTACAACCGGGACGCGCGCGGCTGGCTCGCGCGGCTCGCCGAGCACGGCCAAGGAACAGCGCTCGTATTCGCCCGGACCGAGACGGCGTGGTTCGTCTCCACCGTGTGGCAGCGGGCAACTGCGCTGTTGTTCCTCGACGGCCGGGTGCACTTTTGCCGCCAGGACGGCATAGCCGCCAAGAATTCGGGCGCCCCCTCAGTCCTGATTGCCTACGGCCACGAGGACGCACGGATCCTCGGGCGTTCCGGGCTCCCCGGCGCGTACGTCACGGGCTGGAGTACGACGGCTCGGGCACAGGACAGCGCGGCACAAGACCCCCTGCCCTTCGCTGCTCGAGGAGGTGCCGCGGCATGAACGAGACCAGGGCACGCCAGATCGTCAAGGACCGTGCCGGGCTGTGGTGTGAGCGGTGCGGCTATGTGCAGGCCGCCGAGTGGCATCACCGCAAGAACCGCTCCCAGGGCGGGCATTGGGCGCCTGCCAACGGGATGTGGTTGTGCTCGCCGTGCCACCGGTATGTCACCGAGCATCCGGACGAGGCGGTGCGGTTCGGGTGGGCGTGCCGGTCGTGGATGAACCCGGCCGCGGTGCCGGTGCTGACCGCGTGGCACGGGTGGGTGCTCCTCGACGATCTCGGCCACTACGTGCCGGTTCTGGAACCAAGCGACGCGGCATAAGGCCGCGCGAGAAATGGGAAGGAAGTGAAATTCGTTGCCAGACAACGAACATGACGCGGGAGGCCAATTCCTGGCGTTCCTCGCTGAACACAACAAGGGCCGCACGGCCCGCGAGCTCGACGCGCAGGTGATGGCCCTGGTCGCGGCGGTGTGCGAGACCGGCCGCGCGGGGAAGCTCACGTACACGGTGAGCGTGAAGCCCTCGAAAGCGGGCGAGGCGATGGTCGAGGTCACCGACGACATCAAACCCGCCTTGCCGCGGTTCGACCGGAAAACCGATATTTGGTTCGCCAGCAATAGCGGCGAGCTCTCGCGTGAACACCCCCATCAATCCGGCCTGTGGCCGAGAGAGCAGGTAGACCGTGACTGACCTGACTGCCGAAGCGATCGAGCGGATCGCCGATTACGCGGTGGCCGCCGATGATGCCGAACACCCGCTGCCGTTCCGGCCGAGTCTGGATGCGCCGACGATCGTGCGGGTACTCGATGATCGCCGCCACCTCGAAGTGGTGCATCTTGAGCAGTACCTCGAGGTGCCGCTGCGTCTGCGCGGGCTGGCGCGGGTGGATGATCCGGGCAGCCTGATCGCCTACGTGAACCGGCTCGCCAACGCGAACACGACGTTGTGGGCCCACGAGGCGACCGCTTGTGTGGCGGCGGTGTTCAACGATCACGCGAATTCCGAGCTGGCGGGCTGGCGGGATCACGGGGTCGAGTTGCGGTTGCTGGAGGATCCCGACTGGCGGCGCTGGCTCGAAGCCGACGGGCACCTGGGGGCTCAGGAGTGGTTCGCCGAGCTGATCGAGGATCTGTCGCACACCATCGTCTCGCCGGACTCGGCGGCGATGTACACGATCGCCCGCACCTTCCGCGCCCACACCCGCGCGGACTTCAACCGGTCGACACACCTGGACTCGGGCGACATCGCCTTGTCGTTCACCGAGGAAACCACCGCGAAAGCGGGAAGCCGCGGCGAGATCGAGGTCCCGGAACGGTTCGAGTTGCGGCTGGCCCCGTTCATCGGTGCCGATCCGGTCAACGTCACCGCGCGGCTGCGGTATCGGATCAAGGACGGGGAACTCAAGATCGGGTACAAGCTGCTGCGTCCGGACGTGGCCCGCCGTGAGGCGTTCGACGAGCTCGTCGAACAGATCGACGAGGGCACCCTCTCGGGGGTGCCGATGCACTACGGCGTGCGCCCCGACAGCGTTACCCCGCAACGATGACCAGACCCGCGGACCTGCCCGCGTCGGCTCTCGAGCTGGCGCGGGTGGTCCCCGGCCCCGACCCGGCCGCGGTGGACGCGGCGGTCTCGGCGCTGCTCGCCGACCAAGGCCCCGGGTGGTCCACGCTGCGGGTGGCGGTGGCCGCGCTGAACCGGGGCCCGTCGTGATCCGCCTGGTACGGATACCCGAGCCGCCCGACGTGCACGCCGAGCGCCGCCGCTGGGCCTACGCCGAAGCGATGCGCGGCGCCCTGCCCGCCGAGGCGTTGGACCGTAAGGACGGTGAGCGCCTACTCGCCGAGCTCTGGCACGCCGGATGGACCGACACCGAGATCGCGGTGCACACCAAATGGTCCACCTACACCGTCGGCCGGATCCGCGACCGTCTCGGGCTGGCAACGCATTCGACGAATCACACGAGGAAGGTGTCGTAACCCGCATGCCGTGGTTCAAGGTCGACGACTCGTTCTACGACCATCCCAAGGTGTTCGACGCGCCGGACAGTGCGGTGGCGTTGTGGACCCGTGCCGGTAGCTGGTCAGCCCGGAACCTCACCGACGGTTTCGTGCCCGCCAACCTGCCCGCGCGGCTCTGCGATACCCCCGAGACCGCTGTGCAAGCGTTGCTCGACCGCGGGTTGTGGCGGCGAACGAAAGGCGGCTACCGGTTCCACGAATGGGACAGCTACCAGCCCACCGCGGCCCAGGTGAAAGACCTGCGGGCCAAACGCGCCGAGGCCGGACGCCGGGGTGGGCGGGCCAAGGCCCACAACACCAAGCAAACCGCTGACAACGGCCAAGCAAGTGCCAGCGGTGATGCCAAGCAAAACGCTACCCCGACCCGTCCCGTACCAGAGAAAGAAGAAGACTCACTACGTTCGTCTTCCAAGAAAGCCACGCGCGGGACGAGAATCCCCGACGACTTCGCCGCCACACCCGAGATGGTGACCTGGGCCCGGGAACACACCCCGCACGTCGACGGGCGCACCGAGACCGCGAAATTCATCGACTACTGGCAAGCCAAAACCGGGAAGGACGCGACCAAGCTCGACTGGGTCGCCACCTGGCGCAACTGGATGCGCAACGCCGCCGAACGCGCACCGAACCGCGGCCGCAAGCCGACCAAGGACGACAAGATCCGCGCCCTGCAAGCCCTGAAATCCACACCCCTGCCAGCCCTCGAAGGCGGTGCATCATGACCCTGACCCGCGACCAGGTGGTCGATCTGCTCTCGCTGATCGTCGCCCACGACGGGCGCAACCCCAGCGAATCCGACCTCGAGGCGTGGAGCGAGCAAGCCGCCCTCGGACGCTGGACTTGGCCCGAGGCCCGAGACGCGGTGATCACGCACTTTCACCACACCAGCGAGTGGATCATGCCCAGCCACGTCGCCGTCATCATCCGGGGCCGCCGCCAAGACAAGGCATCCCGGCGCATGGCCGAACACCGGACCATGCTGAACCAACCAGCCAGCGACACGCGTGTCCGCGAAATCGTCGACCAGGTATCCGCCTCGCTGGGCTGGGTCCCCAAACACGGACCCGTCCTGTCCGTGCCCTGCCCGCACTGCCACGCCGCACCCGGCTACCCCTGCACCCGATCAGGACGCACCGGGAAACCCGATATCGCCGTGGCCGCGCACCCGTCCCGGCGAGACAAGGCCGACCAGGAGAGCCAGAGATGACCGACTACGAGCTCGAGGTGCCGATGCTGCGCCCACCGCACCGCCGCGGCGAGCAGACCTCGCTACAGGTGGGCCCGCCGCTCACCGCGAACATGCGCCTGGACTGGGGCCGCCGCGCCGCGCGCACATCCCGGATCCGCGAAGGCGTCGGGTGGGCCGCGAAAGCCGCCCGCATCGGCCGCCAGAAGCACATCACCGTGCGGCTGCA
The DNA here is from genome assembly GCF_000737195.2 of Sciscionella sediminilitoris. Lineage (GTDB taxonomy): Bacteria > Actinomycetota > Actinomycetes > Mycobacteriales > Pseudonocardiaceae > Sciscionella > Sciscionella sediminilitoris. The sequence goes on along the minus strand of NZ_JALM01000032.1, from coordinate 39,832 downwards.
CTACCGCGTCAGCGACGCCACTCGCCGCGACCCGTCGAACCTCATGCCCACCCAGAAAGCCGCGGTCGACGGACTGGTGGACGCGGGGATCGTCCCCGACGACACCCCGGACTACGTCACCGAGGAAATGCCCATCATCCACACCGAACCCGGGCCCCGGCGGCTCTGGCTCACCGTCACCACCCAGGAGCACACGCCATGAAACCCACCGACGCCACCGGCACCACCTACCTGCAGGTACGGCAACACCCGAGCTACGGCCACGAACTGCGGGTCATCAAGTGCACCCAGAAACACCCCGCGCAGACCGAACCCGGCTGCGTGGTGGTCAAGGTCAGCCTGCAGATCCCGCGTAGCGCATTCCAACCGCTCGAAGCACCCGAGATCGTCGTCCCCGAACACCACGTCGCGCTCGGCGCGAACTCCGAGCCCGCCGAGGAGGAATGAACCGATGCCACTGCACCAGAAACTCACCAACGAAGCCACCGACCGGCGTACCGGCATGACCCTCGACGAGCTCGCCACCTTCGTCACGCGCGCCCTGCACGCGGGCGCGGACGGGGCCGAGCCCGTGACGGTCGTGGCCGGCATGCGCGGCGGGATCAAGCAAATCACCGTGGAGGTACAGCAGTGAGCACCCAAGAACCCGGCGCGATCACCTTGGCGCTGAAGCGAATCGCCGACGCACTCGAACGCCTCGCCCCTCCCGAGCCCGAGGACGAGCAGTGCAAGTCCGTCACGCGCCCTCGACGGCCTGCGCCGCCGATGCGTGTTCGGCGCCCAGCACGACGGCCCGCACTACGGCGGCGACGGCGTGCAATGGTCAGATCGGGGCGCGCTGTGAACGACATACTCGACCAGATCGACGCCGCGATCGGCTGCCAGCAATGCGGCCGTGAGCTCGGCGATTCCCCCTCGGACGACTTCTGCTCGGAGTCCTGCCAACAACGGTGGCACGCCGGGCGCGCGGGTGCCACACGACCATGGTTCGACGAGGTCGACCCGGATGCCGTGGCGCGCATGCTCGAGGCGCACAACGCGCTCGCCGCGGTGGTTCGAGCGTTCGCCGAGGCCACGGCGGCCAGGCTCGCGCGAGCATTCCAGGCTGCGAGCGCCAATCTCCCGAAGCTCACCCAGCCACGGCCGGACGCCCCTATGCGCCGCGCTCTGCAGTTCCAGCAGCAGCGCAACACCGGCCCGCGATTCGACCGGCACGCCCGGCTCGGCAGAGGCCAGGTGCGGCCATGACCCTGAACACCAAGGTGGCCATCGCTGGCCCTGTCGACGCGATGAAGGTCTACCGCTTCGGCCGAGACCTGCTGGACACTCCCGACGATATCGAGCCCGAGCGGGGCGAGAGCTACTTATCTGCCTCGGTGAAGTGGATCGCGAACCCCATCGGGATCGGACTGTCCGCCATCCTCACGGTCAAGTACAGCAACGATGATGGGATCCGGCACGTCTGCGACAAGTTCTGCGATGCCGAAGTGGGACCGAGCTTGTGGAACCCGGAGCACGTCGTCACCCAGGAGGAGGTGGAGAAGCATCGACGTTGCATCGACAGCGATCCGAGCGAGAACGGTTGGGCGCAGGTGGTGCTCAGCTTCGATACCGCCTACGGCTACCGCGGCGACAATGGTGAGCGGTGCTCCGAACTTCACGTTCGCCTGATGTCCAAGCTGGGCAAGTGGCTCGACGATCAGGGCCTGGAGTGGAAGTGGTGCAACGAGTACACCGACGAGTGGCATGACCGCTACGACGGGATGGTGGCCTTCGTCGGCGGCGGTGATCAGGCGATGCGCTGGTTCGACCAGGTTGTCGCGCCCTACATCTCCGGACAGGCGCAGTGATGACCAGTCTGGTGTGCGTGCGCTGCTCGAGCGAAACCCGCCCCGTCGAGGCCGAACCGAGCAGCAACCTGTGTGCCGACTGCGGGAACCGGATCCTGCGGTGGCTGCGTGAGATCGAAGCCTGCTTCGCGGCGCTCTCCGCGCTGCCGGTGCACGGCGGGGAAGCGCGGCACGCGCCCGGATACGGTTCCCGTTCCCCGGCCCGCGACGACGTGATCGTGGAAATGGACCCGCGCAGCAAGGTTGACGAGTATGAGAACGTCGGCGCGCTGGCCGCGATCACCTTGTGGACCCGCATCATCGCCCGCGAACGTGAGATCGAGCAGTCCGAGCACGTCAACATGCCCGACGAATGCGCGTTCCTGCGCAGCCACCACGGATGGATCCTCGCGCAACCGTGGGTCGACGAGTACGCGCTCGAGCTCGACGAGATCCGCCGACGCCTGGTGCAGCTCGTCGGACTCGCCCCGGACCCGCCTGCGGGCGACTGCATGCGCATCAACTGCAGCGGACACGTGTACCCGCTCCCGGACGCATCCGGGGTGCGGTGCCGATCGTGCCGAACCGTCTACACCGGGTTGGACCTGGCCCGTTTGCATGTGTCACAGGGGGTGCAGGTGCGCCAGTAACGCACCACGACCAATGCCCGATCAATAGCTATACTGCCCGTTTGATGCCGAGAGGTGTATCGCCGTGGTCGCTCGCGAATGTTGGTGCTGCAACGTGAAAGCGCAGCAGAAACCTGTTGGCAGTCCTTCCCGACTGAAGCTCAACCTAATCCCTCACCTTCAACATTTGTCGAGTACACATAAAGGATGGTCCCTGGCGTTCGTGTGTGGTGAATGTAATGCACACAGCGTGGGGTTGACTTCTTGTGATGACACTAATGATCACCCGGATATTGTTACCGAAATGATCGACACCGGAGAGTTGGAAATAGTCTGGCATCCCATGGGTCCGATTGGGAAAACTTATGATCACGTTCCGGCCGATATCGCGAGCATGGCGGATGAGGCCCATAGGGCGCACAGCGTTGGTTGCTACCGATCCTCTGTGATCCTGGCTCGAGCAGTAATCGAAGCGGCGGCTAAGACCAAGGGGGCTGTCAAGGGGAACTTGCAGCAGAAGATAGACAACCTTCACGAGCAAGGGCATATTCGACTATTTGTCAAGGATGCTGCACACGGGATTCGTGACTCAGGAAACGATGCGGTCCATGACTTAAAGATCGTACCAGAAAAGGAGGATTCATCGGAGGTGCTTACACTGATGGCTAGTGTTCTTGATGATATCTTCATAACGGGGGAGACGCTGAAGCAGATGAAAGAGAAGCGGGAGGAGAAGGTTGGGAAGTGAAATTGGCAGGCTGAAATCTTAGAGATAACTTCCGCATGTTGAGTTCGACCCCGGATTCGGGGTCGAACTCTTTTTGTTCTTGGTCGGCGACTATCCGTGATGGTCGCGGTCGGCGGCGATCCGCGCGGCGGGGAACACCCAGGCGTTGCCGACCTTGATTCCGCCGAGCTCGTCGGCGCGCTGCTGTACCCGCTGGTGCACGACGCCGAGCTCGGCGGCGGCCTCGGCCTTGGACAGCAGCGGCGGCACCACGGGGTTGTCCTGCCGGGCGGTGTGCTCGGCCTCGGTCAGCACCTCGAGTGCCACGATCTGCGGGGTGCCGTATCCGGCGGCGCGGGCGGCCTCGGTGACCGCGCGGGTTGCCGCGGTGCTTGCCTCGGGCAGGGTGCGCGCCTCGATGGACAGCTGCGCGTCGAGGTAGCCATACGGGCTCAACCCGGTGGAGGCGTGGTGTGGCTGCAGGCGTTCGAAGAACGTGTCCGTGTTGGTCTCGTGTGTAGGGCGCACGTCGAGTTCGATGTGCGCCGCGAACCATGGCATTCTGGGTTCGCCCCTTCCTTGCTGACACCTGGTTGTGGGCGGGGACCGGCTAGCCGATTACTAGCCGGTCCCCTTCACTCAACCATCACGGGCGGTACCCGTGACGCTTGAGGTGGGCGACGGAGTTTTTCAACCCTCGCCAGTCGCTCGGGGTCTGCGGCAGCTTCGTGACGAACTCTCCATCTCGGTAGACGAGCGGGTAGCCCTTCGCTGAGTACCGCACCTCGAACCCCTGCGCTTCAAGCCGACGAATCAGCTTGCGTACGTCCTTGTCCATGATCACCCCCTCCCTTCCTTGCTGACAACGAAATACTAGCAGATCTGCTAGCGGAAAGAAATAGATATGAGGGTGAGTTTTCGAATCAATGACACTAGCAGAACTGCTAGTTTGAGTGTATAGTTTGTGGTGTCAGCAAGGAAACCCAGTCACTTCAACGAAGGGGCCGAACATGTCCACTGCCAGCACCATCGACCGCTTGACCGCGCTGATCGAGCACCCGAAGACCTCCGAGGCCGAGCGCGATGCCGCGCGCCGCGCCCTGGTGCGCCTGCAGCGCGTCGCCGCACCGGCCGATGCCCGGCGGGTGCGCTATCCCCGCTGGGAGGGCGCCCGGTATCGGGAGGTGCGTTCTCTGCCGCTGGCCGAGATCGCGAAGCTCATGCGTCAGGACATCAAGCTCGCGCGCAAGGTCGGCAACGCCGCCACCGGAGACAGCGACAAGACGCCCGCGTTGTTCGCGCCGATCGCCGGGGCGCCCACCGAGATCAAGTACAGCGTGCGCACCGAGCATTTCTCGGGCGGCGGGTCGATCGACATTGTCATCCGCAACATTCCTGCCGAATGGGGATGGACGATCAAGTCGGACGACTTCGGCCAGGAGCACAAGGTGGCCACGCCCGCAATGCGCGCACTCTTCGAGGCGATCAGGGACATCCACCGCGCCTACAACTACGACGATTCCGATTCGCAGCTGGACCACTTCAACACCAACTACTACGGCCACGTTGAGACTGATCCCCGGATCGACACCCGGCGCAACGTGCATTGGCACTGACCGCGGCGATGCAGCGAACCCCGCGAGCCCGAGGGAGCTCGCGGGGTTCGTCTACCGTGGACGGCATGGGTAGGCGCCTGTCGGCGAGCGAGACGATCGCCGCGCTCGAGCACCTGGGGTTCCCGGCGATCCAGGCGGCCACACTGCGGCGGTGGCGCCACCTCGGCTTGCTGAGCCCCGGCCGCGGCTACGAACCCGCCGAGGTCGCTGCGGTGTACCGGCGGCGTGTCGCGCGCGAGGCGGCTTGATCGTCCGCGCAGGTCACGGGTAAGATCACGCTTTGTAGGGGCGGCGCTATGCCCAGATCACTCCTCCTCGGCAAGCAGGCGATTCTGCTCGGCGAGGCTTTCGTTTTCGAGTTTCCGCTCAAGTCTCGCGTTCTTGGCGGCCAGCTTCTGCTGCTGAATCATGAGGTCGTTCTGCTTGCGCAGTTCCTTCGCGCCCTTCTTGGTGTTGCGGGCGATGCGCTCCTTGTCGGAACGGAAATCGACCGCACCGAACGTGATCATCGAGGTCGTCTTGCGGATCATGCCCATAGCTGGCCCTCCAGTGGCTGTGTGCTGGACATCGACCGCTCGCCCTCACCCGTTACCCGCATCACCGGAATGGAGCAGTCGCCATGCCTGGCACCAAACCGAACCCCGGCACCCCGAAGGACAAGCGCCTGTCCGGGCGCGGGAACAAGCCCGGCCCGAAGAAAGGCAGCCACAACACGAAGCGTGGCAAGTAGCTACCGGTTCTGTTAACACGTAAACAGTTCTGCTAACACGCAAACAGCATCACGCCACCACGGGAGGTGAGCGTGTGGCCTCCGCATTGCAGATCCTCGGCCCGCAGTTGTGGCATTACTGGACCAAGGGTGAGGGGCTGGCGCGGTGGGCGAAGTCGCCGCATCCCTACACGGCGTTGGTGCGGGCCCTGCGTGCGGAGAAGGTGCCCGAGCACATGGTGCACGGGCTGGCGGCCAACATCTTCAAGGCGGTGTTCGGGATCTACCCGAGCCAGCGCCCGAACGGAGGCCGCCCGCTGTGATGCATTTCCATGTAATTCCGGGTGGGTGCTGAACGGTGGTACGCCCAGGGAAGCCGTGCCGGAACGTGAGGTGTCCCAACCTGCAGCCCTGCCCGGCGCATCCGGTGGTGCCGTGGGTGCACACCAGCGCGCGCAACCAGGTGCGGCCCAAGGACCACAACGCACGGCGTGCTCGGGTGCTGCGTCGCTACCATGGCGTGTGCTACTGGTGCGGTAGTGGTGGTGCCTCTCATGTGGATCACGTGCACGAGGTGGCCGACGGTGGCACCTACGCCGAGGACAACATGAGGCCGATCCACAAGGATTGTCACCGCGAGAAGACCAGCGCGGCGCGGCGAGCTCGCGCGGCTGGCAAACCGTTGCGGATCACGTTGCGTGACTGAACCCCAGGGGGTGACTCCCCTCAGGGGGTGCCGGTTACCGCCGTGTACTGCAGGATTTGATCCGTACGGATCCCAGGGTTTCAGAGCGTGACGATAGGGGTGGGCCGCGCCGCCGGGGGGAGTGCGACGCGGCCCGTGGCCGAGCTCGGAGGGGGAATTGAGCCCGGCCCTGCCAGGGACGGTACCGGCGGCCGACGGATTTCGGAACGTAGCGAGGGGGCCGGGATGCCGCAGTCACCGAAACCGACAGCGACCCGCCAGCGACGGAACAAGACCTCGACGGCGGCGAAGCTCTCGGCCGATCACGGCCTGACCGCCCCGGAGCTGCCGCCGCGCGAGCAGGGGTGGCACGCGTTGACGCTGACGTGGTGGGTGGATGTGTGGGCCTCGCCGATGGCGCCGGAGTTCACCGAGTCGGACGTGCACGGGCTGCTGATGCTGGCCGCGCTGCACGATGACTACTGGACCGCACCGGCGAGTAAGCCGCGGGATCGGGCGTTCATCGCCGCCGAGATCCGGCTGCAGGAACAGCGGTTCGGGCTCTCGCCGATCGACCGGCGCCGGTTGCAGTGGGAGATCGAGAAGGGCGAGGACGCCGCGGCGCGGACCCGCAAGCGCAAGGCCGAGACGGCGAAGCCGACGCCACCGGATCCGGCGAACGATCCGCGGAATGTGCTGCGTGCGGTGCAGTGAGCAGCCTGATCGTTCCCGAGCTCGACGAGACGCCGTGGCCCACGCTCGGGCCGCAGCTGGTGGCGTTCCTCGAGGAGCGCGCCGTGTTCGGGCCCGGCGATTTGAAGGGCGAACCGTACAGGGTGAGTCCGGAGAAGGCGGCGATCCTGTACCGGGCGTACGAGGTGTTCCCGCCGGGGCACCGACTGGCGGGGCACCGGCGGTTCTCGCGGGTGTTCGTGTCGGTGTGCAAGGGGCTGGCGAAAACGGAGCTGCTGGGCGCGGTGGGCTACGCCGAGCTGCACCCGGAGGCGCCGGTGCGCTGCGACGGGTTCGACGCGAACGGGCAACCGGTCGGGGTGGCGGTGAATGATCCGTACATTCCGCTGTTGGCCTACACCGAGGAGCAGTCCGACGAGCTGGCGTACACGGTGCTGTACACGATGTGCGCCGAGGGCCCGGACGCGGACTTGTTCGATATCGGGCTCGACCGGATCATGCGCGCCAGCGGGGACGGGCGAGCTGTGTCGCTGGCCGCGGCGCCGAGCGCACGCGACGGTGCGCGCACGACGTTTCAGGGGTTCGACGAGCCGCACCGGATGGACACCGACCGGCACCGCGCGGCACACACGACGATGCAAGCCAACCTCCCGAAGCGGCCGATGGCACAGCCGTGGTCGCTGTACACCACGACCGCCTACGAGCCGGGGATGCGCTCGGTCGCCGAGACCGTGCACGACGAGGCCAAGAAGATCGCCCGCGAGGGCACCCGCGACACGCAGCTGTTCTTTTTCCACCGCGAGGCCGGACCCGAGCACGACCTGTCCACGCTCGAGGGGCGGATCGCCGCAGTCGCCGAGGCACGCGGCCCGGAAGGCGAATACGGTCCCGGCCAGTTCGAGGCGATCGCCCGGCAGTGGGAGCAGCCCGGTGTCGACCGGGGCTATCTCGAGCGGGTGTGGCTCAACCGCACCACCCAATCGGCGCGCCAGGCGTTCAACGCCGCACGGTGGAAGGCTCCGGTCGCCGAGGGCGGCTGTGACGCGGGCGGGGTGCTCGAGCCGGGCGCGTTGATCACGCTCGGGTTCGACGGCGCGCGCAGCCGGGACTCGACCGGCCTCATGGCGTGCGACGTGGCCTCCGGACTGCTGGTGAAGCTGGGGCACTGGCCGCGGCCGACGCACCTGGACCGCGACGACGAATGGTACGTGCCCGCCGATGAGGTCGACGCCGTTCTCGACGACGCGTACGGCCGGTTCACGGTGTGGCGGCTGTACGCGGATCCGGCCTACTGGTGGGACGACCTACGCCGCTGGGCCGAACGACACGGGGAGGACCGGGTGGTCTCGTGGGCGATGAACCGCAAGCGCGCGGTCGGGAACATGTGCCGCAACTTCGCGCAGGCGATCGAGCTGCGCGCGGTCACGCACAACGGGGATCCGGATCTCGCCGCGCACGTGGCGAACGCCCGCCGGGTGCCGATGGAACTACGCGACGACGAGGGCAACCCGCTCTGGTACGTGCGCAAGACCCGCGACGACTCACCCGAACACATCGACCTCGCGTACGCGGCGATGCTGGCGTGGGAAGCCCGCGGTGACGCGCTCGCCTCGGGCGCGCTCGAGGCACACAACGCGGTCGGCGAAATCATCCGAGTCAGGTAGGGGGCCGCGTTGCTGACACAGCTGGACGTCCCGTGTTCCCCGGACTGGTGGTTCGCCCGCCTGGTGCGCAAGCTGCACGAGCGTCAACCGGTCATTCAGGAACTGCGGGACCGGGCGGCCGGGGATCCGCCGTTGCCTGCGGAGTACGACCAGGCCGCGCTCGAGGATGCGTACAAGGTGTTTCTGCGCCGCGCGCGCACGAACTATCTCGCGCTGATCGCCGAGGCCGTGCTCGACCGGCTGCACCCGTTGGGGTTCCGCACCGGCGCGGTCTCCGACGAAACTGGGGACGAGGCGGCGTGGCGTATCTGGCAGGCGAACAGTCTCGACTACTGGTCGACGCTGCTGTTCGACGCCGCGCTGACGATGCGGGACGGGTACACGATGGTCGGCCCGCCGGTGGACGGGATTCCGCGGATCACCGTGGAGGATCCCCGGCAGGTGATCACCGAGGAAGACCCCACCACGGGTAAGCCGATCGCCGGTGTGAAGCTCTGGCACGACGACCTCGACGAGCTCGACCGCGCCGTGGTGCAGCTTCCCGGTCTGGTGGTGCATTACCGGGCCACGAACAAGACCCGCTGGCGCGGTCTCGGGGTGGTGAGCCCGAACGGGTGGGAGATCGACGAATCCCCCTCGGGTCGGGTCCCGATCGACGAGGTCCTGATTACCCGGTTCGCGAACCGGCGTGACCTGCTCGGTGCCTCGATGGCCGAATTCGAGGGCAACGCCATCGACATTCAGGACCGCCTCGACCGCGAGACGTTCGACCGCATGGTGATCGCCGCGGTGCAGGCGTTCAAACAGCGGTGGGTGAAAGGCGATATCCCGAAGGTCGACGCCGACGGCAAGCCGATCGACCTGAACGCGGTACTGCGCTCGGGCCCGGATGCGCTCTGGGCGCTGCGCGGGGCGGTGGAGTTCGGCGAGTTCGACTCGGTGGACCTGACGCCGATCCTGAAAGCGAACGAGTCCGATGTGATGGCGATGGCCAAGACCTCACGCACCCCGGCACAGCACATGCTCGGCGGCGACCTGGTGAACATCGGCGCGGACGCCTACACCGCCAGCCTCGATACGTTCTTGGCGAAATGCGAGCAGCGGATCCGGGCATTCCAGGACCCGCTCGAGCGCACGATGGCGTTGGCGTTCCGCGTCATCGGCGACGACCGGCGCGCGGATCTGCACGACATGGAAGCCATGTTCGCCTCGGCGCAGCGGTTCACGCTCTCGGAGCGCTCTGATGCCGCGGTGAAGATGGTCGGCATCCTCGCGAAGCGCACCATCAAGCGCGACATCCTGCAGATGTCCCCGCAAGCCATCGCCCGCGACGAGGCCGACGCCGCCGCCGATTTGCTCGACGCTGCACTGAACGGAGATGGGAATGGCGCGACCAGCTCTGGTGCGGTTGGTGGACCAGATGACCGCGGCTCGGCGGAACCTGCTGAAAACGACGACCGCGGCATTGCTGCGGATACTGGCGAACCTCGACGAGGATGAGTTCTATCGGCCCGACGCCGCGGTGCAGGGCTGGGCGCGGTTGGCCGGTGCGGCGCAGTCCAAGGCGGCGGCGCTGACCGATGCCGGGCTGGCCCGCGTCCTCTCCGAGCTCACCGGGCGCGATGTCGGGCCGATCGGCACGAAACTCCCCGCGCGGCTGCGCGGCGTGGCTCCCGAGCAGGTGTACCGGCGGGTGCCCGAGCAATACCGGTACGCCCGCTCGGTGGGGCAGGGGCAGGAGCAGGCGTTCGCCGCGGCCGAGACGCGGTTGAAACTGCTCATCTCCGACGATCTGCGCCTGGCCGAACGCGAGACCACCAAGCAGATCTACGTGGCCGCGAAGGTGTCCGGCTACCGGCGGATCGTGCACCCCGAGCTCTCGAAGGGCGGGACGTGCGGGCTGTGCATCGCTGCCTCCGATCGGGTGTACGGGCGCGCCGAGCTGCTGCCGCTGCACACCCGGTGCGAATGCAGCACCTTGCCGATCCTCGGGCGCCTCGATCCCGGCCGGAACCTCAACGCGGACGAGATCGGCGATCTGTACCGGCGCGCCGGGGGAACGGATCGGCAGAACCTGACCAGGGTGCGCTACACGATCCACCACCACGGCGAGCTCGGCCCGGTGCTGCGCGCCGAGGGCGAGCACTTCACCGGGCAGACCGCGGCCGAGGACCGCGGCGAATAGACCACCCCCGAATGCGGGGAGCGCCACGCACGCGCACCAAGTGCGGACCACACCAGAAGGTGGAAACCATGCGACACAACACTTTGCCCACACACGCCCGAACCGGGCTGCGTGCCCTCGGCTACACCAAGCGCGGCCCGATCTGGCCCGTGCTCGGCGGCTCCGAAGACACCACGCCGGATGGCGAGCAGGGCAAGGACGCGTCCGGGAAGGACTCGGATGCGGGCAAGACCTTCTCTCAGGCCGATGTGGATCGGATCGTGGCCGACCGGATCTCCCGCGAGCGCGGGAAGTTCGCCGACTACGAGGCGCTGAAGCAGAAGGCCGCGGAGTACGAGGCGCATCTCGAGGCGTCCGCCAGCGACCAGGAAAAGGCGGTGAAGGCCGCCCGCAAGGAGGGCTACGCCGAGGCGATGTCCAAGGCGCTGGCTCGGATCGCGGCGGCCGAGGTCCGCGCGGTGGCCGCTGACCGGCTCGATGTGGATGCGCTGCTCGAGGGGGCGGACCTGTCCCGGTTCGCCAAGGGGGAGGACATCGACCGTGCCGCGATCGTGGCGTGGATCGACAAGCTCGCCCCTAGCAAGCAGGACGGTTCCGGCGATTCGGGTGGATGGCCGGACATGGCCCAAGGGGGAAGGCCCCCGGTGTCACCGGATCCCGGTTTCGGGACCGACCGCGTGCGTGCGGCGTACGCGCAACCCAACCGATAACGAGAGGCCCGGCGGTGGCCGGGCTGGGAAGGAGTCACCATGGCTGTGACCCTGGCTCAGGTCGCCTTGACCGAGACGAATCCGCTGTCTCGTGGCGTGACCGAGATGTTCGTGCAGGAATCCGCGGTGTTCGAGTCGATCCCGATCGAACCGATCGCGGGTAACGCCTACTCCTATGAGGAAGAGACGGTGCTGCCGGGAACGGCGTTCCGCACCGTGAACGAGGCGTACATCGAGTCCACGGGTGTGGTCAACCCGCGCACCGAGCGGTTGACCATCCTCGGTGGCGACGCCGATGTCGACCGGTTCCTGGAAACCACGTCGAGTGGATCGGTCGCGGACCTGCGCACGCAGCAGACCCGTATGAAGGTGAAGTCCGCTCAGTCGACCTACACCGACGCGCTGTTCAACGGCGACGAGGAGGTCAACGCCAAGTCCTTCGACGGCTTGCGTAAGCGGCTGCGCGGCAAGCAGGTTGCGCAGTTCGCCGGGACGAACACGAACGCGAACGTGATCGAGCAGCTGGACGCCCTGTTCAGCCTGGTCGATGGCGGCCCCGATGTGGTGTTCGCGAACAAGCGGATCCTCGGGCGGCTCAAGTCCGCGTTCCGCGCGGTCGGCGGGGCCGAATACATTCGCTCGGAGATCACCGGCCGCACCACTGTCCAGTGGAACGGGGTGTCCTTTGTGGACCCCGGCAAGCACTGGTCGAACCGCGAAATCCTGCCGATCACCGACAACGCCGCCGAGGTGTACGCGGTGAAGTGGGCGTCCGGGTTCGGCGATGTCGGGGTCATGGGCATCTCCAATGGCGGGGTGCAGGCATACGACCTCGGCGAGCTGCAGGAAAAGCCCGCCTACCGGACCCGCATCGAGTTCTATTGCGGGGTCGCGGTGCAGGGCGGCCAGGCCGCGGCCCGGTTGACCGGGTTCCCGGTGAACACCCCGACCAGCTAAGCGAAACGGAGAACAAGCGATGGTGAGTAAGGACAACGGCACCCGCCTGTCGTCTGATGTGACCAAGCCGCAGCCCACCAAGCCCGGTGACGCCCCGGCGGACACCAAGGACTGGCACGAGCGGGCATCCTCGGTCACCGCGGACAAGAAGGCCGCGGCCAGTGCCGGGTATCAGACGGTCAACGCCGTGGTGCCCACCGACCCGGTGCCGGACACCTCGTCCCCGCCGAGCCAGGGTCGCACGGAGACGTATGTGGCCTACGACGGGCGCAACAAGCCGGTGACCGTCACCCATGACCTGGACACCGGTAAGACCACGGTCGGCGCGCCGACCAGCTGAACGAGGGGGCTGCGATGACCGCTGCGGATTCTCCGGTGGTGTTCCCGCCGGGCTCGACCCCGCGCCCGGTGGTGGATCGGGCGGTCATCGCGGCCCTGCTCGGCCGCGCCCTCACCGACGAGGAGTGGGCGCGGGCGCAGATCCTGCTCGATCTGCTCTGGCTCGAAGTGCTGGGGCGCAAACCGTGTGAGCAAGCGGTGGTGAAACCGACGTGGGTCACCGTGCTCGGCGAACTGGTGGCGGACATGCTGCGCAATCCGGGCCGCTACACCTCCGAAACCGAGGGCGACTACTCCTACGCGCGGGGGAAGGTCGCCGCGGTGGTGGGTGCCCTCGGTGATGACGACATGGGCCGGATCTGGGGCGGATGTCCGGGCATGGCCGCGGATATCTTCACTATCCGCACCCCGCCGATTCGGACTTGGCCGTAGGAGGACATCGTGCGCGTGGTGGCGCTGGTGCATTTCATGACCCCGATCCACAACGCTGGATCGGAGAAGATGGCCGAGCACCTGCTGGCCGCGCTCGCCGAGGCCGGGCACACCGTGACCGCGGTGGTCACCGCGCACCGGGACGGCCCCGACGAGTACACCCACCGCGGGTTCCGCGTGATCCGCAGCCACACCCCGGAAACCCTGATACCGCAGCTGGATCCTGACGTGATCCTGACCCACCACCAGGAGACCGCGACCGCGGCCCGTATCGGTGTGGCGCTCGGTGTCCCGGTGGTGTTCCTGATCCACAACGACATGCCCCACACCCGCGCGCAACTGTCCGAACCGCACGCCGGTCTGGTGTTCAACACCCAGTGGATCGCAGCCAGGCTCGCCGAACCGGGGATCCCGTCGATCGTGGTCGCCCCGCCGGTCGACCCCGGCGCGCATCGGAGCACGCCGGGGGAATGCGTGACGTTGGTGAACCTCAACGCCGACAAGGGCGCCGGGATCTTCTACCAGCTCGCCGAACGACTTCCGGATATCGCGTTCCTCGGGGTCATCGGCGGGCACGGGGCGCAGGTGATGTGCCGGTATCCGAACCTGCGCATCGTCGACAACACCACCGACATGCGCACCGTGTGGACGCGCACCCGCGTGCTGGTGATGCCGAGTATCTACGAGTCCTATGGCATGGTCGGCGTCGAGGCCGCCGCCTCCGGGATCCCGACGGTGGCGACCCCGACTCCCGGTTTGCGGGAATCCCTCGGTGATGCTGGAATCTTCGTCAACCACGACGACATCGACGGATGGATCGCCGCGGTGAGCAGGCTGTGCGCCGATGCCGCGGTGTGGGAGGCGGCATCGGCGCGCGCCCGCGCTCGGTCTGCCGAGCTCGCCGCGCTGGACGCCCGCGCGGATTTCGTGGCCTGGCTGGAAAAACTCGCTCTCCGGTGGATGCCGTGAGCCTGCTCGACACCGGGTTCGACACGGTGACGCTCTACCCGGCGGTCTACCGGCCGGACTCAGACGGCAATCCACTGTGGACACGCACCCGGACCCCGCTCGTGTGGTCGGGGGTCACGGTGCAGTGGCGCGCCCGCACCGAGGATGCCACCGAAGCGCAGCGCGGTTCCGGGCTGATCCGGATCATCGCCCGAACCCTGCCCGACGGTGTCGAACCCGAGGCGGTGCGGTACGGGCGGATCCACTGGGGCGGGTTCGCCTGGGAGCCCACCGACGGGCCCCTTCACTACGGCCGCACCCCCGCGGTGCGGCACGTCTCCGTTCTGTGCCGGGAGGTATGCCGTGCCGAAGATGATCAGTAGCAAACGCGCGAACAAGATCGTCGCGCAGATCGCGCGCCCCGCGGTGGCCGAGGTCGCCCTGGAGATCGGCGTGAAAGCCGAGCGCCTACTCGCCGAGCATCACCGCTCCGGTGAGCATCGCATCGAGGTCGACCAGAACCGTGTCGACGCGTACGTGTCCCTGGTCGGCCCGGCCGCCGCGGCGATCGAACTGGGGCACTTCGCCGGGTACAAGGGCGAACGCTCGAAGGTCGAGGGCTTGCACGTGTTGACCCGCGCGGCGGGGCTGCGCGAATGACGCTCCCGCTCGGCCCGCCGCCGTACGCGGCCGGGCTACTGCAGCAATATCTACGGGATGCCCTGCCGGATGCCACGATCGCGACGCAGTGGACCGGCGCCGCGTTCTCCGGACGCCCCTACGTCCTGATCACCGTCACGGGCGGGGCGGGGGAGTCCGGGATGGACACCCGCCCGACCGCGGAGATCGAGACCTACACCGGTGGCGACCAGCGCGACGGGGACCGGCTCGCGTGGTCGGTGCAGGAGGCCCTGTTCACCGCGTGGCGGGCGGGCAAGACCTACCCCGAGGGCTGGATCTCCAGCTTCACCCCGGTGACCGATCCGGTTGCGCAGCGGCTGGCCGGGCAACCGCCCGATGTTCACCGCCACACCGCCACCTACCGATTCGTGCTGCGCCCCAACCGGTAGTCCTCTCGCCCGCCGCGAGCCAGACCAACACCCCGCGGAAAGGAAATCTGCGCATGTTCGTGGAAAAGGCGTCCCTGATCGCCAAGAACGGCTTCATGTTCACCGCTGCACCCGGCACCGAGGCACCCGAGGACTGGGAAACCCATGACCTCGTGGCCGCCGCCCTGGGCACCAAAGCCTTCCCCGGCTGGCAGTTCATCGGTGCCTCGAGCCTCGATGATCTGCCCGAGCCGGGCAACGACGGTGGCGACACCAAGGTCAAGGGCTCGTGGGATGGCCTGCTCAACCGCCAGGTCCAGACCGAGGTTTCGATCGACTGGCTGACCATTCAGCCCTACCAGTTCGACGAGACGATCATGTCGATGTACTGGGGCATGGGCGACTACGACCCGGACAAGCGCCGGTTCATCGTCAAGACCGTCGGCGGTACCCCGCTGGAACGCGCGTTCATGCTGCTGATCGCCGACGGCCCGGTGCGCATCGGCCTGCACGCCTGGAAAGCCTCGTTCACCCGGGACAAGGAATTCAAGCTCTCCACCGAGGACTACACCCAGTGGCCCACTCGGGCTACCTGGATCAGCCAGCCCGGCGCGCCGGGACTGTTCCAGCTGCTCGGCGTGGCCCCGTCCGCGGTCATCTCGTAGCCCCTGTTCGTCGGTCGGTCGCGCATTCGCGGCGGGCGCGCGACCGACCGGCCCTTTCCCGCCCGCCCGTGTTGTGAGGAATCATGTCCGAAACGCCCGCCACCGCAAACCCGCTGACCGGTCAGCCGCAGTACGCCTACGGTGCACCCGAACCGGTCGCGCCATACGCACCCGCCCCGCCGCAGCCGAACCCGCTCGCCACGGTGCCCGAGGCGATGCAGGCCCGCCCGGCCCCCGAACCGCAGGTGTCGTATGCCGATGCGCTCACCGCGGAAACCAGCCCCGAGCCGGTGCAGGCCCCGCCCGGGGCGGAACTGCTTCGGGATGTGCTGCGCCTGTCCTACGCCGAGCGGGCGGATCTGCTCGATCTGCTGGGGCCGATCCGGCAGCGCGCCGAGTCCCTACCGGCCGCGGCCGATGGGACAGTGCCCATCGAGCAGGCCGGGTCCGCGTTCCGGCTCGCCGCGGATATCGAACAGGGGCTGTCGATCATCGCCGCCGATCGCGACGCCCTGCATGAGTGGGTGCTCGACCACGACATTCCCGCCATGCTCGAGCTGTTCCGCTACGTGATGCAGGCGATGGCCGCGGGAAAAGGCTTGCGCTAGCACATCTGGTCGACACGCACGGCGCGAAGCTGCGCGCGGACCTGGCCGAGTACTACCACCTCGACCTGGCCGACGTGTGGCGCGGCCGAGTCGACCTCGAGCACGTGCTCGCGCTCATCGAACATCTGCCCGACACCGCACGGATCCACCGTATCGAGGGTTTCTGGACGTACGAGCGGATCGTGGCCACCTATCACGCCAACCTCGCCCGGCTCGAGCTCTGGCATGTGGCCAACCTCGGCAACAGCAAACCGGACCCGCAACCCGAGCTGCTGCCCATGCCCTCGACGGGCGAGGACACCGAGCCCGGCCAGAAGCCGAACCTGTTGCGGGATCTGCTCGCCAGCAAACGCGCGGCACACCAGGCCGGGGACTGACGGCCCGCACAACTGCATACACCGTGAGGGGGTGCCATGCCCGCGAGCGGTGGCGTGCTCGGCAACGTGTCGATACGAGTCTTCCCGGACACCAAGAACTTCCTGCCGTCCCTGGAGAAGTACCTCAAGCGCATCGAGAACCGGGTCCGGGTCGAACTTCCCGTTACGGCCGACACCACCCGGTTGTCCGAAGAGGTCAAGGCCGCGGCGATCCGGCTTTCGGCCGAGGCGATCAACAAGCGGGTCACCGCGGACACCGAGCCCGCGACCCGCGAAATCGCCGCGTGGCGGGCGCGGATGGCCGCGATCGGTGCCGTGACGGTCCGGCTCGGTGTCGACCGGCAGAACCTGCAAGCCCTGTCCCGTTCCTTGACCACGATCAGTGGCGCGATCGCCGGTATCGGCGGGAAAGCGCTGGTGTTCGGCGGGCTCGCCGCCGGTGTCGGGGCCGCGGTCTCGGCGGCCGGCCAGCTGCTCGTGACGCTGCAGCAAATCGCCCCGGCCGCCGCGCTGCTGCCCGCGGGGATCGCGGCGGCCGGGGCCGCGGCAGCCACGCTGAAGGTCGGTGTCTCCGGGGTCGGGGACGCGCTCAAGAACGCGTTCGACCCGAAGAAGGTCAAGCAGTTCAACGAAGCGATGGCCAAGCTCGCGCCGAATGCGCAGGCGTTCGTTCGCGCCATCCAAGGCCAGGCCGCGGCCTTCCGGGGTCTCAAGCTCGACGTGCAACAGCGCCTGTTCGCCGGGCTCGGCGCGCAGATCAACACGCTCGCGACCGCGTACCTACCCGTGCTGCGTGCCGGGATGACCGGCGTCGCCGGGGAACTCAACGGGCTGGCACGCAACTTCGTCGCGATGGCGACCTCGAGCCAGTCCCTGCGCGACACCGCCACGATCTTCGCCAACACCCGCGACTCGGTTGGTGGACTCTCGGCGGTGGTGATCAACCTCGGTGACGCGTTCCGCTCGATCGCCGCCGTGGGGTCCGGTTTCCTGCCACAGATCGCCAACTCGGCCGGGGCCGCCGCGGCACGGTTCCGGGAATTCATCGACAACGCCCGCCAGACCGGGCAGCTGCAGCAGTGGATTCAGGGTGCGCTCACCGCGCTCGGGCAGCTGTTCGCGATCGTGCGCAACCTCGGCTCGATTCTCGCCAGTGTGTTCTCGGCGGCGAACGCGTCCGGAACGAGCCTGTTCGCCACGCTCGCGAACATCACCGGTCAGATCGCCGCGTTCCTGAAATCCGCGCAGGGAACGCGGATGCTCGGCCAGATCTTCGGCGGGCTGCGCGCGGCCCTGGACGGTGTCATGCCGGTGCTCGCCGCGGTGGGCCAGGCGATCGCGACCAACATCGCCCCGGCGATCGCGCAGCTGGGCCCGATGATCGGATCCGCGTTCCGGGCCCTGGTTCCCGCGATCGCCCCGCTCGGGCAGGCGCTCGGCGCGCTCGCGCCGGTCATCGGCAATATCGCCGTGCTGTTCGCGACCACCCTCACCGCCGCGATTCAGGCGCTGCTGCCCATCGTGCAGGCGCTCGCCCCGGTTCTCGCGCAGCTAGCCGACACCCTCGGCCCCGTGCTGAGTCAGGCCATCGGGACGATGGGGCCGCCCTTGGTGCAGATCGTGGCCACCCTCGCCACCGGGCTCGCGCCGATCATCAACGCCCTGGTGCCGCTGATCACGCAGTTCGGGCAGCTGTTCGCGACCTACTGGCAAGGCGTCATCCTGCCCGTCCTGCAAGCCATCATGCCCGTGCTGCAGCTGGTGGCCACGATCTTCGCGAACGTGTTCACCACCGCCATGCAGGCCCTGCTGCCGGTGCTGCCGGTCATCGGGCAGGCCCTCGCGCAGATCGCGGGCGTCCTCGGCCAGGCGATCCTCGCCGTGCTGCAGGCGATCACCCCGATCATGCCCCAAATCGCCGCCGCGTTCGCGCAGTTCGCCGCAACCCTGGCGACCGCGCTGGTTCCGGTGATCCAAGCTCTCGCACCGCTGTTTCCGATCCTGGCGTCCGCGGTCGCATCGATCCTGCAAGCCGTGCTGCCCGTGCTGCCCGCGATCGGCCAGCTCGCCGCGGCATTCGCACCGCTGATCGCCACCCTGGCCCAGATCCTGATCCCGATCATCCAATCACTACTGCCGATCGTGACCACGGTGTTTCAAGCGATCGTTCCGGTCATCCGCTCAGTGCTGCAGGTCATCACCGGCGTGGTTCAGGTGTTCACCGGGCTGCTGTCCGGGAACTGGTCGCAGGTCTGGAACGGGATCAAGAACATCGTCGGCGGCGTCCTCAAGACCATCGCTTCGATCATCACCGGTGCCCTCTCGGTCATCGGGCAAACCGTCTGGAGCGGACTCAAGGCGGTCGGGAACTTCTTCGCGGGGATCTTCGGCGGCATCGTCCGCCTGGTCGGTGACGCGATCGGCTCGGTGGTCGGCTGGTTCGGGCGCCTGCCCGGCATGATCCTCGGCGCCATCGGGGATGCCGGGCGGTGGCTGGTCAACGTCGGTCGCGACATCGTCAACGGTCTCTGGGAAGGCATCAAGGCCATGGGCAACTGGCTGTGGAACCAGATTCTGAACTTCATCAAGTCCTTCGTGCCCGGCCCGATCCTGCGATTCCTCGGGATCTCCTCGCCCTCGAAGTACATGCGCGACAACGTCGGGCGCTGGATCCCCGCGGGCATCGCCGACGGCATCGACCAGGCCGCGCCGAAAGTCTCCGACGCCATGAACCGGGTGAGCCAGATCGTGGGCAACACCAACATGTCCGCGACCGCGACCCTCACCGCCCGCACCACCGGATCGGACGGGTTCTTCGCAGGGCTCGCCGAGGCGGTCGCCGCGGGCGCGGAACGGGGAACGAGCATGGCACGCCCGGAGGTGTACATGGACGGCCGACGGGTCACCAGCGAGGTCAACCGCACGAACCGGCGAATGGCGACCCGATGATCGCCGCCTCAACCCTGTATCTCGGTGCGCCGGGGCGGATGCGGGAGATCCCGCCACCCGAGCCGGGCTGGTCGCCGAAATACCTGCGATTCGGCACGATCACCCGCGGCCTCGACGGGACCGGCACCGAGTGGCTGCTCGGCACGAAACACGGCACCTCGATCACCGTCGCGCACTGCGACCCCGAAGAACTGCGCTGGATCGGGTTGTGCTGGACCGGCGCGGTCAGCCCGTTGTGGCTGCTGTGCTCGGTCATCCCGAACCGGTTCCCGGTCGGGGTGGCCGACACCGGATCGACGCTGCGCGGCGAGCGGGCGCTGCGCACCGACGGCGCGCTGAACGTCATCCCCGACCCGGCAGGGTTCGCCGAGGCGCCACCGATGGCCGTCCAGGTCACCGGCGCCACCCTCGTCGAGCACGCCGGTCTGCCGGTGATGCCCGGCGAAACCCTCACCGCCGCCGCGTGGGTGCACGCCACCGCGGCGGTAACCGCGCGCCTGCGGATCCTCGACACCACCGGCGCGATGCTCGCCGAGCACACCAGCGCCCCGGCTCCCTCGGGCGACGCATACCAGCGGATCACCTGCGCTGGGCTGGTGCCCGAGACCGCGGCGACCATGACCTACCAGCTCGGCACGGCCAGCGCGGCGACGATCACGACCACCGCCTGGTCGGTGCGCCCCGACGGGTCGAGCAACTGGGCCACCGGTGGCGGGGCGATGCGGGTCGGGTTCGCCGAGCGCAGCGCCACCACCCCGATCTATCCGCGCGTCTCCACCACGATCGAGCTCGAGGAACTGTGACATGGAAGAACGCTGACATGCTCGAACCTGATAACGCCGCGCTCGCCGAGGCGCTGAGCTCCGGGCAGACGATCCGGCTCGCCTACACCCTGGTCTTCGACTGGAACCGGGACGGCACGTTCACCGGTCCGCACGCGGACTTCTCGGCGAATCTCGTCGAGGCGAGTCTGGATGAGCAGTTTACCGGCCAGTACCCGGCCGCGCTCGAGGTCAACGACGGCTACGCGCAGAACCGCCTGTCGGTGACCGTGCACGGCCACATCGGGCCCGAGGCTGTGCATGTGGTGCGGTTCTTCTCCCCGTACTCCGGTCAGCCCGGCGGAGACGTGGGCGCGATCAACACACCCGCCCGGTTCTCGGCGACCATCATGACCAGCGCAGGCCCGGTCGAGCTGCGCCAGTTCACCGGCTACCTACTGCAGGCCACCCCTTCGCGCGCGAAGGGCACCGTCGTGCTTGAGCTCGCCGACATCACCAGCCAGCTGACCAACCCGATCACCCTCATCCCGTCCGGGCGATCCATGGCCAAGGCCCGCTGGAACCTCAACCCCACTGCCACTCGCAACGAGGCGATGCGCATCCGCGGCGGACAGCTGCTGTCCTGGTACATGCTCCACATCTGCCGCGCGGCCGGGCTCTACCAAGGCCCACCGGCCCCGGCCGAAGCGATCTGGTACTCGACGCTGTGCGGCGGGAATCTGCCCGAAGTCGGCGGGTTCTGGCAGATGGCACGGGACGGTCGCCAGGGCAACGCGGCCGACCAGACAATTACCCAGCTGATCCACGACCAGCCCAGCTACGCGGACAACACCGACCCGGTGAAATCCACCTCGTCCCCAGCGAGCACCGAGGTCGACACCACCTACGAATACCCGCGCTATGCCTGGGAACGCGGCCCGTTCGGCCCGATCATGAAACGCGCGGTTTACGATCCCGCCAAGACACCGCTTGGCCCTTGGGGATCCAATGACGGTGGCACCATCACCGACAGCATGACCGGCGTGTATTGCACGTCCACCGCGATACGCATCAACCCCACCAGCTCCCAAGTGGCGCGGCTCGGGTTTGGCGGCTACTACCTCATCGACCCCAGCATGCCCGACCGAGAAGAAATCTATGCCCGCCTCGAGCTACCCGGATCGAACGCGAATTGGGCAACGTCAGCAATTTATGGCGGCATGGATATGCACATGATGGCCCGGGGAACCGGGTACATCAGCTTCACCTATTACCCGCCCACCGGCAATGGGTATCGGTATTACTACTGGCTGACAAATCTTCCCGCAGGGAATCACTACCTGGCGTTCAACTTCGAATTCAAGAACGGATCCAAGCCGATCGTCACCGCCAAGGTCGACGATCGCGTGTTCCCACGCCTGCCTGATCAAGACGTTCCCCCCGAGTACAAAGACGTTGCGGTCAGCAGCACGGACGCGCCGAGCTCGTGGAACATCTCGGAATACCTGCAACTCAACTTCGTCGACATCGAGACGAACAACTTCACGTTCCGCCAAACCGGAGGCGCACAGCACTGGGGGCTCTGGTACCAGCCGCCCGGCCCGGCCAGTCGACCCCTCGTGTGGTCCGATGCCGCCTCGCAGCCGTTCACCACGGCCACCGATATCGGCCCGTCGATGGCCCGCGTGATGTGGACACCGGCCGTGCGGGGCCGCCAGGCGTGGGACCTGCTCAAGGAAATCGGCTCGGCGGACCTCGGCGTGATCTACACCGACGAGCACGGGATCCTGCACTACACGAACTGGGAAGAGATCGTGCGGGCGCGCGACACCGGCCGCACCACCGCGGTGCTGTCGCTCGCCGACGTTCAGGAGCTTGATCCGACCACCTTGTACGAGTCGGTGATCAACACCGTCAGCTACTCGTACGCAGACCGTGCATTCACCGACAAGGCTGTGTTCGCCAGCGAGAACGTGGACGACTTTGCCACCGCCTCGAACACGATTGCCACCTACAAGACCACGATCAGCGGTGAGGTCATCTCGGTGATGCCCGGCCCGCTCACCTGGCGCGGCGTCGCCCAGGGCTACCCCCAGAACGAGGTCGGCGGCGGCGCCGACAACCCCGGCGGCTATCTGCGCTCGGACTGGATGAAAGCCTATCCGCCGAACACATGGCGCAACGGGTTCTGTGTGCACAACCTCGGCGACGTATCCACCGGCAGCAGCGGCGGGCTCGCCGTTCCACTAATGGGCGTCGGCGTCAACATCGTCGTCGGCACCGGCTGGGGAGCCGGGGACACCGACCCCACGCGGTTGACCATCCAGGTGCAGAACGGCAACGCCGCGGGCGGCCGCACCACGCGCGTGGCCGTCGACGACAACACCCCGTTTCTACATGTGCGCGGCTACGCCCTCGAAGACCTCGACAGCGGCACCGAGACCGTCACCGCCGACGACGGCGGCAGCTCGATCGCCAAGTTCGGCGTCAGGAGTCTGCACCGGCCACAATCCGACTGGGCATCGGACTACAACACCCAGCACGACCTTTCGGTCAAACTCGCCACCGACCTTGCCCAGCCGCGGCCCGCGTTCGAGACCACCGAAATCCGCGGCGATCCCCGCCGCCAACTGCAAGACGTGATCCGCCTCGACGACCCCGCCGGAATCGGCGGCCCCATTTACGCCACCGTCGTCGGCATCAACCGCAAATACACCGAGCACGGCATCACCGAAACGGCCACGATGCGCACCTTCGGCCCGCGCGGCGGTTCCTGGATCCTCGACGATCCCGACCACTCTCGGCTCGACGAATCCACGATCCTCGGATAGGAGGAACCGTGACCCGACACCCCGACCTTCCCACCCGCTCACCTGGATACTTCGTCCGCGCCGTCGACGACTGGAACCCGATCGTCAACCGCGTCAACACCCACGACGCCGATATCGACAGCAACGGCAGCAAGATCGCCGCGAACACCACCGCGCTGAGCACCGAAACAACCAACCGGCAGAACGCCGACACCGCGCTGTCCAACCGAACCACAGTGCTGGAGAACGCTCGCCCCAGGGCGGGGAAGGTGCGCGCGTCCTCGCCGCTCAACATCACCGCACCCACGAGTGGGAACCAAGCCGCGGCCGACATCCCCGGCACCGCGAGCAACTTCACGATCAGCCAGGCAGCAAGCCGGGTGGTGATCATCGGTAACGTCGACTGCCAGATCACCGCATCCCCGTTTCCCAGCCCGAACGGGGCCGGAGCGCTTGTCGTCGAATGCGTCCTCGACGGCGCGGCGCAACCCGACCAGATCCTGTTCATCCCCGGCGCGCCCTTCCGCGGCACCAGCGGCCAGACCTGGGTGGTGTCCAACCTCGCCACCGGCAACCACACGGTCAAGCTCACCGCCCGCGCGCTCGCCCAGAACCCCGCACCGAGCTACACGATCAACCCGACCCACAGCGGCTACACCCTCGAAATCTTCGACAACAACCAAGCCTCCTAAGGAGAACCGATGGCCAACGTCGAGTTCACCACCAACGATGTCTATGCCGAAGTCCGTGATATCAGGGAAAAACTCTCCGCGTTCATCCTCGACCAAAGCACCCGGCTCGCCCTTCTCGAGCAGCGCACCGCCGAGCTCGAGAAGGACATCGCCGCTGCGGCCGGGCGCCGCTGGCAGATCTATCTCGCCCTGATCGGTGTCATCGGTGCACTCCTGGCCGCGCTGATCCCGCTATTCACCTGAGCGGGGAGGCTGACCGTGACCTTCGCCGACTACTCGGCCGGACGCCTCACCGGGGAACAGCTCAAGGCCGCCGGATTCACCGGCAGCGTGCGCTATCTCGGCACGCCAGGGCGCGCCAAGAACACCACACCCCTCGAGGTCGCCTCGCACCTCGCGGCCGGGCTCGAGGTGCACGGCGTCTACGAGCACAACACGATGGACTGGGCCACCGGCTACGCCGGGGGAGTGGCGGCAGGCGAGGCCCTGCTCGCCGACGCCAACCGATGCGGACTCCCGGCATCGTCCGCGCTGTTCGTGTGCGCCGACCGGCACCTGACCACACGCCAAGGCCAGCAGTTCCGCACCTACGTCCTCGGCGCACGCTCCATCCTCGGCAGCCGGTGCGGCGCCTACGGATTCGGCGAAGCGATCGACGCCGTCGCCGACCTCGGCGTGTGGCTGTGGCAATGCGGCAGCCGCCGCGCCATCCGCCCCGGAACCCACCTCTACCAACGCAACGACGCCACCCGCCGAGTCGGCGGAATCGTCTGCGACATCAACGAACTACGCCAACCACTCCACACCGCAAGCCCACCCCAACCCGAACAGGAGGAACCCAGCATGCAGTACATCGCCTGCCAGGGACTCGACGCACAACACCCCGACGCCATCTCCATCGCCCACCGCCTCGAATCCGGCGACTTCATCGGCCTCACCCCACAAGCCAGGGACGCCGCCCTCGAAGACGCCCAGGCCGGAAAGGTGCACCTGGACTGGGTCATCCCGGTCGACTGGCGCGAGTTCGACCGCATCTCGCAACTGCGCCGCCAGGCCGACCAAGCCCTCGTCACCCTCGCCGCACAGAAAGCAGGTGCCTGATGCCCGTCCAGAACACCCCGAAACGACCCGCCAGCAAAGTCACCGCGGCCGGAATCGCCGCCGCTCTCGCCGGACCCGCCGCCATGTGGATCGCGAACACCATCCACCTCGCCGACCCCACCGCGCAAACCGCCGTCCGCGCCGTCGTCACGCTCGCCATCACCGGCGCACTCGCATTCCTCGCCGGATGGGCCAAACGCGAACACATCATCACCGACGACCAGTTCCGCGACTTCACCGCCGAAACCGAACCACCCGAACCCACAGCCCGCCCCCGGACCAACCAGTACAACAACCTGGTCCCGAAGGCCGTCGCCGCATCAACCAGGGCGCCCGATCAGCCGTCGTAGCGGCGTTCGCCGCGCTTCGTGCTGCGCTTCCGGAGATGCTTCGAGGACACGAAGTGCGTGAACTCGATCCACCACTGCTTGTCCTCCGTACCGAGCTGGTATTTGACCAGGCCGACCATGCCGCCCGTAGACGTGGGCATCCACCCGTAGAGGAACCCCGGCATCGGCTTGCCCACCTGCAGGCATTCCTTGGCATACGGACGGCGCCAGTACCTGTCCTCGGGAAGCAGAAGCCTCGTCGTCACCCACACCTTCTGCGGCTCATCCAACACCTGATACCGCGGAGGCCGCATCGCGCCGTCATCCATGCCCGCCGCCCTTCACGCCGACGATCCGAGGCCGACCATCACGTGCGGGCACAACCTCCCACCCGTGCCCGCCGTACCGCGCCACGTACGCCCGCGCGGCCTCCCGCGTCGGAAACCTCACCTGCAAACCCGCCCGCACGAGCTTGACCGCCACTCCCACAACCTCCCGAGTTGTTCGAACTGGTGTTCGAATGCTCTTCAGGAGAACACCGGACGCTCGGGACTGTCAAGACTGGTGTGCGCGGTCACCATCGTGGGGTTGTGCTGCGCGAATACCGAGCGCGCATACCTAGGCTGTGCGGGACGAAGGGAGTCGATGGTGGCGAGCGAGGTCCCGTGGGAGCGGCGTAACTACACCTCACCTGGACAGATCACCGAGGGCGTGTGCCTGGGCTGCCTGGACTGGCGCCCGATCGAGCAGCTGGCGCAGTACTACGGGCGCTGCAGCCCCGAGTGCGTCGAGAAGGTCAACGCGAGGGTCGAGGCCAGCGGTCGAGCTGGCTGGTAGGGAATTCGATAAGGACGAGTCCGTCGATCGGCAGGGCTGGTGCCCGTGTTTAGGCATGCACGTGTTCGCGCGGGTGCCGACGCCTTGCCGATTGCGGATGAGTGCGCCTCTAGCTTATGCGGGCGGGGAGCTGTAATCGTTTGATTGCCTCGTTATTGGCGGTTGCTCCGCCATAAACAACGGAATGCATTATCCCGAGATAAACATAATTCCACAAATATGGCAGTTCTTGAAGTGTGCGCAAATTGAGCATCATTCCGCGCCCGCTCGTATCTTTCAAGGTTATGTGGTAACCGCCCGCGTACTTCGTTACCTTAATCTCGTTCAACTCGTACGTGTTGACCCAGACTTTGCCGTTGTACATCAGCCAGTCTGAGCCGCAGGTCGTTGTCTTTCCGCGAATGAACAACAGTGGATAAGCGAACGCTATCGCGATAATCAGCCACAAATACCAGACGCTCACCCATACAAATGGGTTGCCGTCTTCGATCCAACCGCGCACGCACCCGTACACCACACAGAGGCCTGCGAGTACTCCGGCCGCTCCGAAAGCTTCTCCCTTCGGAACTCGGTACCCTTCAAGGGTTGGCCCCATGCCGGGTGGTGGGGGCAGATGGTTGGCCTTATGTTTTCCTCGTTCCGGAGCGGCCCCCTTGTTGCTCTGTCCTTCCACGGGAGCATCTGGGGGGCGGGGCAGTCCGGTTCGCGGATCTGGTCTCGGTGGCAGCGTCGGTTGCATCGTTAGAAGACTTTGTTGATTCCCCGGGTGACATCATAAAATCCGTCTGTTATCGGCTGCTTGATGTCGTCATAATGGTCGACGGCGTAACTGACTCCGGCTCCAGCTACGGCCCCAACGACGAGCCCGACCGGCCCTCCGATCGCGGCTCCTGTAGCAGTTCCAGCGATCAGGCCGCCAGTGCCGGAGATGACCGACTTTGCCGGGTCGGCACCATTGACACCGATGTCCATTCCGATCCCGAATGCCGTAATCGCAGTGCCCGCGATCGGGACACGTTTCAAAACTGGCATCGCGCCTTTGAGAATCGGGCCCGCGTTCTTGCCGACATCGGCGCCAAGTTCTTCAATTCCGTTGAGGGCCACCCTTACCGATTTAGGCATTCTGTTCATGAAGCGCTGTGCAGCGGTAGCACCCGCCTTAGCATCGCTAGACATGGCTTCGGTCAAAGCTTTGTCCTTGGACAGAGCTGCCTTGAGACGCATCTCCGGCGTTGCCCGTGGGTTAGAGAGAATTTCTCTCCAGTCTTCGACATTCTTCCACAACTTGAGTGCAGCATCCCGATACTTCTGAGAGGCCGCGAGAGGTAAACCGCCCAAGCTTGCCGATGTTCCAATGATCTTGAGCCCCGAATCGATCGGATTGCCGCCGATCAGATCGAGTAAAAAGCTCTGCGTCTCCTGCTTGGATTTGGTTGCCTCGGTAACGGTCTGTTGCGCTTCCTTGAACGCTTTTAGCTGAGCTTGGTGCGCCGACTGAGCCTCGGTGGCCTGCTGATTGGCCTGCGTCTGTTCGGGGGTTGGGTTTTGTGGCAGTGGTCCCGGCGCAGCGGGTGCGGGACCAGGTTCGAAGATCTGGGTATCCGTTGTCCGCAACCCCGCTGCTGCTGCGACTTCTCGGGCCTGCGCGAACCGCATCTTGACGTGGTTGTAGCCGTCTGCTGCTTGGTCGAACCCTTGGGCGAGTTTGCCAGCCCCTTCACCGACTTTGTCGGTGTCGCCGCCGAAGGCGCTCATGTACTCCCGAAACGCCGTCCCCGATTGTCCGCCCCAACCATCTTCGGACTCCACGTTGGCGGCAATCGCAGCGGTTCCGGCTTCGTGAGTGAACTTGGACATCTGCCGAATATAGTCGGCAGCGTCGCGCAAGCCCTGGATATCTTCCTCGAAGCGAATGTCAAGCGGCACAACGAACCCCCATCACTTGTCCCCGTCCTGACTCGCCAGATTGTGATAGTTCACCTGTTCAACGACGATATAGGACTCGTGGCTGGTACGGACCTTGTGCGCCGCGTTCTCCAGCCCATCGACGACCGCCGCATACGCGCTGGTATATGCACTCAACACCGCGGCGACCGAACCGGTGACAGGGCCGAGGTTCGGCGCAGGAGGTGGTGTCGAGAGTCCTTGCGCCGCCGAGCATGCGCCGCTGAGACGACCTGCGACACCCTGCAGCGCTGACGCCGAGGCGTCTGTGTCAGGCATCCGGATCCTCCTTGCTGCTAATCACACCATCCCCGAACGGGCCGTGTTGGTATTCCTCCGGGATCGCGGAGTCCCAGAGGTAGCCGTCTGCCTCGGAGCGGCGAACGAAGTCGGCCAGCTCATCCGGTCTGACCGCAACCCACGGTTGTTGGCCCCCACAACATTCCACAAGCGTGTCAAGCGACGAGTAGGCCATTACGGCCACTTGATCCTGATTAGTACGGCGAAGCTCCAAGACAACCTCGTCATCGGGTGAGGTTGGACGGCGAGACGCCACATACACCACCTCAGCCGATCCCCTGTCAGCATGCGCCATCGCACGCGCACCCCCTCTGCACCCCTATGTGTGCTCTCGGTACATATCTGCACACGAGTACCAAAGGTAAACGGGCGTGCAAATTGCGTCAAGGCGCGCAGCAGGAATGGCCGATCGTCGTCGGATCGGCCTGCTCGATCTTCAGTTGCGGGCTCGCTAGTGAGGGGCGGACGGCCCGAGAACCTGGGGGCTTCCTCCTACGTTCGGGTTGTGAAAAGCGGCCTACAACACGGTTGGCGCCACCGCGGCGCTCCGCTGTTGCGTGAGGCAGTGGTGAATCGGTGCGGGGCGGTTCGATGTCGTGGTCAACGGATGCATTCGCTCGTGGGGCGCACCTTGCCGTGGCGGCAGTACCAGCACAGCCGGATGGCGCGGGGTTCGCGGGTGAACATGCAGACGGCGTGCAGGGCGTGGCCGCAGTCGGTCTCGACTCGGCGTGACCCGTCGATGCGGCGTGCGCGGTGTGCCTCGAGGGTGCTTGTCTGGCCGACGATCCACACGATGGCACCGTCCGGCACCGACGGTTCGGGGGTCACGTCGGCGCCGGACGGAAGCGGGGAGCGCTGCATGAACGCATGCTCGTGCCGCTCCGCCGCACCGTGCAAGCAATTCGTGAAATTGCGGCAATATTTCACGCCGTATGGAGTAGTGAGAAGTGAGATCACCCGATCGGCCGGTGTTGACCGAGTGCACGGGCGGGCCACACTCAGGGCATCCGATACTGAAATTGGAGCAATCTATGAAACTCTACTTTGGTGGGACCACGACCAACGGCAACCACTGTCCGAAGCTGTTCAAGACCGACCGGTCGACGATCATCGTGCAGGGCCGCGTGGTCACGGATCCGGACGCCCTGGCCAAGATTCGCAACCATCGGCAGGGGCTGGACGCCGACGAGACGGTCGTCGAGGTGCCCGCCGAGCTGTTCCCGTTCGTGGACGTGAGCGAGCTCGAGGAAGTACCGCTGGATCCCGGCCGCGCCGAGTTCGTCCTCGGCGAGCAAGCGTGTGCCGAGCTCGCGGAGCGCTGGCGTTGAGCTGGCTGACCGTCGAGCAGTTCGACGCCCTGTTCGAGCGGTGGGAACACTCGTGCTGGCGCTGGGAATGCCAGGGTGACTACAGCGAACCCGACGAGTCCGGACCGTTCGATGACTGGAAGGCCGGGCACCCGGACAACTCGTTCCTCGACCCCTGGCTCGCGCAGGTACGGGCCTGGGTCGCCGAGGGGAAGACCTTCGCGCGAGTGCGGATGCTCACCGACCCGCTGACCGAGTACCTGCAGTGGATGATCACCGTCACCGAGCTCAACATCGCCGCGGGCGAGGACATTCGCTGGATCACCCAGGACCAGGTGCGCCGCCTCGAACCGCCCATCGAGGACTTCTACCTCTTCGACGAGCGCCTGGTCGCCACGATGAAATTCGAAGCCGGTCGCCTGCGGGGCGCCGAGGTGACCGACGAGCCCGCCGAGCTCGCGCGTCATATCCTCTGGCGTGACCGCTTGACCGCAGTATCGCTGCCACATGCCGACGTGGTGCAGAGGAGTCCGTGACCGTTTCCTACGAACGCCGCTTGCATATGGCCGACCGCCTCCGCGATCTGCGGGAGGCGGTCGGTCTGCGCGCGAACGAGCTCGCCGCCCGCCTCGACTGGGACCCCGCCAAGGTCTCCCGGATCCAACGCGGCCACCAACTGCCCACCACGGCCGAGGCCCGCGCCTGGTGCGCAGCCACCCTGCCCAACGCGGCCGAGGAGATCATCGCCGAGCTGACCGCGATCCGCGCCGAGGCCGCCCGCTGGACCCACGAACTGCGCACCGGACACCGCGCCATCCAAGAAGC
Source organism: Sciscionella sediminilitoris (assembly GCF_000737195.2). Lineage (GTDB taxonomy): Bacteria > Actinomycetota > Actinomycetes > Mycobacteriales > Pseudonocardiaceae > Sciscionella > Sciscionella sediminilitoris. The sequence goes on along the minus strand of NZ_JALM01000032.1, from coordinate 9,152 downwards.
CCGCGCAGCCGACGAAACCGGAGCCACCCGGATCCGCGCCCTGGACCTCACACTCGTGACCGGGCTGCTCCAAACCGCGGACTACGCACGCGTGGTGTTCCAGCAACACGCCAAACTGCACGGAACCACACCGGACACCGACGCCGCGGTCGCCGCCCGCATGCAACGCCAACACGTGCTCTACGACTCCACCAAACAGATCGACCTCCTCATGACCGAGGCCGCCCTGCGCGCGCCCATCGGCACCCCCGAAATCCGCGCCGCCCAACTCGACCGCATCCGCGCCGTCGCCGGGTCGGTCAAGATCGGCGTCATCCCCCAAGACACCGACCCCGGCATCGTGCCCATGCACGGCTGGTGGATCTACGACAACCTCGTCGAATTCGAAGTCATGCACACCACCATCACCAGCAACGACCCCGAAGACCTCGAGCTCTACAACCACGCACTCGACCAACTCTGGACAGCCGCGGTCACCGGCGCCGAACTACGCCAGCTTCTCGACACCCTCATCTGACTCGCTCAAGTCATCATCCACCGAGGACGCTTCGTATGGCGGCGATGGCAAGATGGCGGCCAGTTTCGGGACTTCGCAACATATCGCCCGTGGATCGCATCGACGTGGCCAAACGCGCCAATATGTGCGAAAAATGGCGATAATGATTGCATATGCGCGAACATGTGCGATAGTCTGCGTGCATGACGAGCGGGATTCCAGGGGAACCCGATCTCATCACGTCCCCGCGGCCGGGGGAACGCATACATTCAATGCCCTATAAAGAGGATCCGTTAATGCGCTCGTGTGTCATTTGAACGAGAAGTTCATTTGTTTTCTTTCGTGCGTAATTGCACGCCGGGAGAACAGCTGCAAAGGCTAAGAAATGAATCACGATGGGGAAGTTGTGCTGGAAAAGCTGCTGACCGTTGAGGACGTCGCTCGGTTACTGTCTGTACCAGTCAAGACGTTGTACGACTGGCGGGGCACTGGTTATGGGCCTGCGGCGCTGAAGGTTGGTCGCTATCTTCGGTATCGACCAGCAGATGTCAGGCGCTGGGTCGACGATCAGCTTCCCTGAAAGGCCGCCATGCCAAGGCTCCCGATTCCCGTGGGTGCGTACGGGAAGATCACGATTACCGGTGACCGAAGACGGGGTTTTGTCGCCATGGCCCGGTTTCGCCGGGAGGATGGCACCCTCCCGCGTGTGCGCAGGAGAGGGGCGAGTAAGGGGGCAGCGGAGAACAAGCTGAAGGAAGCGCTCAACGAACTGGCTGAACAGGTGCTCGGGGGCATCGTGTCCGGCAACACCCTGATGGGGAAGCTCGCGGACCTCTGGCTCGAGGAACAGAAGGTCGCCGCAGAGGACGGGGTGATCTCGCACAATACGCTGCGGGACTACACCAGCCGGGTCGAGAACTGGATCAAACCCCGAGTCGGTGCACTCCGCGCTCACGAGTTCACGGTGAAGGCCGCGGAGCGGCCGATCTCCGCGGCGCGGGAGAAGACCAGTCTCGCGAACGCCAAGGTCGTTCGGACAGCGATGAGCGGCATCTGCGGATATGCGGTGCGCCACGGTGCGATGAAGACCAACCCGGTCAAGTCCATTGCGCGGATGGCGGGTTCGAAGGAGACGAAACAGCGCAAGGCCGCGATCAGGGGCCTGAAGCCCAGCGAATGGGTCGACCTGCTCACCAAGGTCGAACGGTACGTCGAGGATCAGCAAACCGACCGCCGAGGGCGGTCACTAGGCGCCCGCGGATACGCCTGGATGCTGTTACCGGGGCAGGTCCGTGCCTTACTCGCCACCGCGACTCGGATCGGCGAGGTACTGGCCCTGGCAGGAACCGACTACAACTCGGCAAAGAAGCTCCTCACGATCGATCACCACCTCATTCGCGTGAAGGGGCGTGGCATGGTCCGCGTCGATGGCAGGAAGGCCGGGGAACCGGCTCTGGTGCTGCGCGTCCCGGAGTGGTCCGTGCCGATGTTCGAGCGACTCGCCGCCGCAGCGGTGGACGGCCCCCTGTTCCCGGCGTGGAACGGAGGCTGGGTCGACCCCAACAACGTGCGGCGCAGGATGAAGGAAGCCTTCACCGCCGCCGGGTACGGATGGGTCACCTCGAAAGTCTTCCGCAAGACGGTGGCGTCGGTTCTGGATGAAGCCGACTTCTCGAACAACGAGATCGCCGATCAGCTCGGCAACACCCCCGAGGTGGTCGAACGTCACTACAGAGCGAAGCGAGTGGCCAACGAGAAGACGAGCAAGGCGCTCGACGGCATGTTCCGCGCAGCCGGATGACAGCCCGAGCCAAAGAGTCCTCAAAAAGTCCCCTTGGCCAGAAGCGGTCCGAGTGGAGCACCGGAAAACCGGCTCTGACCTGCCCGTGGGCGCCCCCGGCAGGAATCGAACCTGCGACCTAGAGATTAGAAGGCTCTTGCTCTATCCAACTGAGCTACGGAGGCCGGGAGACGTTCAGGCTTGCTGCGCGTCTCATGGGGTTGATCGTTCGCGCCCCGTCGTTCGTTTCACGACTACCGCGAACGGGGGAATCTCAACCTGGAGGCGGGGGCGGCCGGAGCCCAGTTCTGTGCGTTCATGATGATGGTGAGCCTACTCAACCAATCAGGAGGTTCGGTGTCGGCACGAACGAGCGTGACCGTGGCCTTTGCACTGAATGGAGGGTTCTACGCCTCGTGGGCGACCCGTATCCCGGAGCTTTCCGAGCAGGTCGGCGCGGGTCCGGGAGTGCTCGGTCTCGCACTGCTCGGCACGGCGGCCGGGATGGCGCTCGGGGCGAACCCGGCGGGGCGGCTGTGCGCGCGCTTCGGGGCGCGGTCGGCGGTACTTGTCTCGGCGGTGTTGTTGTTCGTGCTGGTCCCGATGGTGGGCCTGGCCCCTTCGGTCGCGGTGCTCGCGGTGCTCCTGCTGCTGTTCGGCTTCCTGATCGCGACGCTGGATGTGGGCATGAACATCGGGGCGATGCACGTGGTGCGCAGGCTGGACCGGCCGCTGATGCCGGTGTTCCACGCGTGGTTCTCGTTCGGCGGGCTCGCGGGTTCGCTCGGCGCCGGCGCGGCCTCGGGAGCAGGTCTTCCCGTGGTCTGGCATCTGCTGCTGGTCTCGGTCATCGGTGCGGTGTTGCTCGGGGTGCTCGGCAGGGAGGTCCCGGATGACCGTCCTGCCGGGCATGCGCACGCGGCGGGCGGTGTCGCCCCGATGCGGCGGCCGGTGCTGTGGGTGCTCGGCCTGGTCGTGGTGTGCTCCGGTCTCGCGGAGGGGGCGAGCACCGACTGGTCGGCGATGTTCCTGGTGCACGAGCGCGGGGTGAGCACGGCATCGGCCGCGGTGGCTTTCGCGGTGTTCTCGGTCGCCATGGCGGTGAGCAGGCTGACCGGTGAACGGCTGGAGCGCCGGTTCGGGCCGTACCGGCTGCTCATCGGTGCTTCCTCGGTCGCGGCGCTCGGACTGGTGGTCATGGTGCTCGTCCCGCTCGCCTGGGTCGGTTACCTGGGGTTCGGCCTCGCGGGTGCCGGGCTGGCGTTCTGTTTCCCGGTCGCGCTGTCGCTGGCGGGGAGCTCGGGTAGTGGTTCGGGGGAACGGGAGATCGGGTTCGTCTCCGGGATCGCGTACACCGGCTATATGGCCGGTCCTCCGGCGATGGGCGGGATCGCGAGTGCGAGCGACTATTCGGTGAGTTTCGGGGTGGTCGCGCTGATCGTCGCGGTGATCCCGGCGGCCGCGAAGGGGGCTGCGGTGTTGCGGGCGCGGGCGAAGGTGGCCTCACCGGTCGGCTAGTGGCAGTTCGATGTGCGCGACGGTGCCGCCGCCTTCGCGGTGGGTGAGCCAGGTCGAACCGTCGTGTGCGGCGACGATCTGGGCGACGATGGACAGGCCGAGCCCGGATCCCGGCAGGGCCCTGGCATCGGCGCTGCGGTGGAAACGTTCGAACACCCGGTCCAGCTCTTCTTCGGAGACTCCGGGGCCACGGTCGGCGACCCCGATCGCCGCGGTGTTCTCCCCGGGGCGCAGCCACACCTCGACCCGTTCCCCGTCCGGGCTGAATTTCGCGGCGTTGTCCAGCAGGTTGAGCAGGGCCCGTTCGAGTGCCGCGCGTTTGCCGTGCACGGTCACCGGTTCGCTGCTGACCTCGAAGGGCACGTCGGGGGTGCGGGCGCGGGCCCTGGAGACGGCCGCGTCCAGCACCGAGGCGAGGTCCAGCTCGGTGTGTTCCTCGTGGGCGCCCTGGTCCCTGGCGAGCTCGACGACCTCTTCGGTGAGGGTGGTGAGTTCCCCGATCTGGGCGCGCAGGTCCTCGAGCAGCTTGCGGCGGTCCTCGGCGGCGAGCACTCGTTCGGGGTGTTTCTCGGCGCGCAGCAACAGCTCGATATTGGTGCGCAGACTGGTCAGCGGGGTGGCGAGCTCGTGACCGGCGTCGTCGACGAGCTGGCGCTGCGCGTCCTGGGAGGTGGCGAGCGCGGTGAGCATGGCGTTGACGCTGCGGGCCACACTGGCCATCTCGGCGGGATCGCGGCGGGCGACCGGTACCGCGGCGGTCAGGTCCTGAGTCTGCGCGACGTGCTCGGCCGCCCTGCGCACGCTTTCCACGGAACGCAGTCCGCGGCGGGTGAGCGCGTAGCCGAGGCTGACGGTGAGCACCACGACGACGGCGTCGGCGGCGACGAGCACGACGGCGAACCGCTGCAGCGTCTGGTCGGTCTCGGTCAGATCGCGGGCGATCTGGATCGCCTGCCCGGTTTCCCCGCGCACGGTGAGCATCAGGTAGTCCGTGTCGCCGACGGTGACCTTGCGGACCGAATCCCGCTGCTGGCGTTTGGCGATCGCGATGTCGACCGGCCCGACAGGCAGCCGCTCTCGCTGGAACCCCGGCCGCTGGGTGACCCCCTGCCGGGAGACCACGCCGAAGAGAGTGTCGATATCGGGGCGGATCCACACCGGGATGGTGGCCAGCTTCATCGGGTCCATGCGGTGGGTCATCCGCGCCACCTTCTCCCGGACCGAGGATTCCACCTCGTCGTAGAGCTGGATGCGCAGCAGGAGCCAGACACCGAGGGAGAGGCCGACAACGGCGATGGCCACCATGCCCGCGGTGAGCATGGTCAGCCGTCGCCGTAACGTCGGCCTGCTCATGGCGCCGTGCCCTTGAGCAGGTATCCGACCCCTCGGATGGTCTCCACGATCCGCTGCTCACCGCCGGCTTCGAGTTTGCGGCGCAGATAGCCGATGTACACGTCGAGGCTGTTCGAGCGGTTGCCGAAGTCGTAGCCCCACACCTCGATGTAGAGGGCGGAGCGGGTGACCACCTTGCCGCCCGCGCGAAGCAGTGCGGCGAGCAGCCCGGCCTCGGTCTTGGTCAGCTCGATCGTGCGCTGTCCCCGCGTGACGATCCCGGTGGACAGATCCATGACCAGCTCGCCGTAGCGCAGCGTGTGCTGGTTCGCCGCGTCCCGCCTGCGCAGCAACGCGCGCAGGCGGGCGAGCAGCTCGTCCCAGTCGAACGGTTTCACCAGGTAGTCGTCCGCGCCCGCGTCCAGTCCGGAGACCCGGTCGTTGACCGCGCGCTTCGCGGTGAGCATCAGCACCGGGGTTCTGCTGCCGTTCGCGCGCAGCCGTCGGCACGTCTCGAGCCCGTCGAGCACCGGCATCATCACATCGAGCACGACGACGTCCGGGCGGTTCGCGTGCATCGAGTCGAGGGCGGCGAGCCCGTTGGCCGCCACGGCGACCTCGTAACCGTCGAAGCGGAGACCGCGCGCGATCGATTCCCGGACCGCGGCTTCGTCGTCAACCACAAGCACGCGCATGTGCCCATCCTCTCCCAGCGGCCGGTGCCCGGGGCGTCGCCCCTTGTGCGTCTGCGGAGTTGTACACAGGCTTCGCGGTTGTCCACAGATTCCGGTCGCCCGGTTGTCCAGCGCGGGAAATGCGGCATCGTCGGGTTGTCCGCTTTTCGTGCGTGAGCCGAGGGGAAATCATGAATCAGACCGTTCTGACCGTTGTCGGCAATGTGGCGACCGATCCGGTATTGCGGAAAACCGCCGAGCAGATCCCGGTGGCCAATTTCCGGCTGGCCTCCACCGAGCGCCGGTTCGACAAGGAACTCGGGCAATGGGTGGACGGGGACACGTTGTTCATCGCGGTGACCAGCTGGCGAAAACTCGCCGAACGGGTCGGCGAGACCTTGCGCACCGGAGATCCCGTCGTGGTCACCGGGAAGATCGTGACCAAGAGCTTCGAGCACGAGGGAAACATGCGCACGGTCACGGAGATGACCGGTTATGCGATCGGCCCGAATATCGCGCGGTGTTCGGTCACGGTCCGGCGAGCGAACCACGAGCTCGAACCCGTCGAATGGGTACCGGAGGTGGCCGCATGAGGAACTGAATCCGACACGGTCGGGGGATTTCCGTGCTGCCCGCGACCGAGGGCACGACACGCGGGGTAACACTGGGCGAGATCGCTGACACAAACCGTGTTCGGCCGGGCGGTTTCGTTCGTGGCCGGTCGTGGCCGCACCGGCGAGCGCATCGGTCCCGGCTCATGGGGCAGGGGTTACGATCTGCCCATGGCGGAGTTCATCTACACGATGAAGAAGGTGCGCAAGGCGCACGGCGACAAAGTGATCCTCGACGACGTGTCCATGTCGTTCTACCCCGGCGCGAAGATCGGCGTCGTGGGGCCGAACGGCGCGGGGAAGTCGAGCGTGCTGCGCATCATGGCGGGGCTGGACCAGCCGAACAACGGTGAAGCGTTCCTCAGCCCCGGCTACTCCGTCGGCATCCTCCAGCAGGAGCCGCCGCTGAACGAGGAGACCACGGTTCTCGGCAACGTCGAGGAAGGCGTCGGCGAGATCATGGTGAAGCTCAAGCGGTTCAACGCGATCGCCGAGCAGCTCGCCACCGACTACACCGACGAGCTGATGGAGGAGATGGGCAGGCTCCAGGAGGAGCTCGACCACGCCGACGCCTGGGATCTGGACGCGCAGCTCGAACAGGCCATGGACGCGTTGCGCTGCCCGCCGCCGGACGCCGAGGTGGCGAACCTCTCCGGGGGTGAGCGCCGCCGTGTCGCGCTGTGCAAGCTGCTGTTGTCCAAGCCGGACCTGCTGCTGCTCGACGAACCGACCAACCACCTCGACGCGGAGAGCGTGCTCTGGCTCGAGCAGTACCTCTCGAACTACCCGGGCGCCGTCCTCGCCGTCACCCACGACCGGTATTTCCTCGACCACGTCGCCGAGTGGATCGCCGAGATCGACCGGGGGCACCTGCACGGCTACGAGGGCAACTACTCCACCTACCTGGAGAAGAAGCGCGAACGCCTCGAAGTGCAGGGCAAGAAGGACGCCAAGCTGGCCAAGCGGCTCAAGACCGAGCTCGAGTGGGTACGGTCCAACGCCAAGGCGCGTCAGACCAAGTCGCGGTCCAGGTTGCAGCGTTACGAGGAGATGGCCGCCGAGGCCGAGCGCAACCGCAAGCTCGACTTCGAGGAGATCCAGATCCCGCCCGGTCCCCGTCTCGGTGACGTGGTCGTCGAGGTCGACGGGCTGCGCAAGGGCTTCGGCGACCGCCAGCTGATCGACGGTCTTTCGTTCACCCTGCCGCGCAACGGCATCGTCGGGGTGATCGGGCCGAACGGGGTCGGCAAGACCACCCTGTTCAAGACGATCGTCGGGCTGGAGTCCCCGGACGAGGGCACGGTGAAGATCGGGGAGACCGTCAAGCTCTCCTACGTCGACCAGAACCGTGCCGGGATCGACCCGGACAAGAACGTGTGGGAGGTCGTTTCCGACGGGCTCGACTTCATCCACGTCGGTGCCGTGGAGATGCCGTCCAGGGCCTACGTTTCCGCCTTCGGATTCAAGGGCCCCGACCAGCAGAAGCCGGCAGGCGTGCTCTCCGGCGGGGAGCGCAACCGGCTCAACCTCGCGATGACCCTCAAGCAGGGCGGCAACCTGGTCCTGCTGGACGAGCCGACCAACGACCTGGATGTGGAAACGCTCGGTTCGCTGGAGAACGCGCTCGAACAGTTCCCCGGCTGCGCGGTGGTCATCTCGCACGACCGGTGGTTCCTCGACCGGGTGGCGACCCACATCCTCGCCTGGGAGGGCACGGATGAGGATCCGGCACGGTGGTTCTGGTTCGAAGGCAACTTCGAGGGCTACGAGGAGAACAAGATCGAGCGGCTCGGCCCGGAGGCAGCGCGGCCGCATCGGGTCACGCACCGGAAACTGACCAGGAACTGATCGGAGCGCCGTCGTGGTCGGGCAGCGCAGAGGACAGGGTGGGCTCGCATCCGGGCCTGCCGCCGAGCTGCTCGCCGCCGCGCGCGGTCAGTTCTGGCGGGCTCCCGAACTGGCCGGAGCCCTGGCCGGCGGAGCGGCGGCGAACGCCGATGACCGGCGGCTCGCCGTGCTCGCCGAGGGGATGGGCGCCGCTGCGCACGGCCCGCATCACGGCGGGGTCCGTGCGGTGCTCGACGCGATCGAGCTCGCCGAGGCCGAGGACGATCCGGAGCTCGGCGCCCTGTTGCGGGTCCGGCTCGCCGCGGCCGCTCGTACGGTCGGCGCCCCGAAGGCCGTGCTCGCGGTGCTGCGCCCGATGCTGCTTGCGGGACGGTCCCCGGGCACGCTCGGCCTGGCGCTCGGTGTCGCCTCCGCCGCCCTCGCCCCGTATCGCTGGCGCGATGAGCTGTACACGGTGCTGGTGAACGCCGAACGGCTGTGCGTGCTCGACGATCGGCTGGACACCGACAGCGCGGTGCTCGTCCGCGCCGAGGTGCTCGCGGCGGCGGCACGTTCGCTGCGGGTCGGTGGGGATCCGGTCGCCGCGGCCGGTTTCGCGCGGGACGGGTTGCGGTTGCTCGACGGGATCGCGGCCGCGGTTGCCGCGGGCAGTGGGCTTCCTGCGCTGCTGCGCCTGGAGCTGTTGCTCGCCCTCGCCGCCGAACCGGCGGCCGCTGCCGAACGCGCCGAGCTGGTACGGATCGGCACCGCGAGTGTCTTCGAACCGGTCCGGGCCAGGGCGGCCGCCCCGCTCGCGTGGCTCGCGCATGCCCTGGCCACCGGTGTGGTGCCCGAGGAACCGGCACGTGAACCGGCTGCCCTGCTCGCCGAGGCGGTGCACATCGCGCAGCGGC
>NZ_JALM01000031.1 GCF_000737195.2 Sciscionella sediminilitoris | reverse complement strand
GGCTCAGCGAGCAGGCCGTGATGGTGCGGCGCGCGGAGGCGGAGATGCTGGGTCTTGTTGCGCTGCTTGACAAACACGGTGCTGCGGTGGAGTTCGGGTATCGGGGTTCGCCCGCGCGGATGGTCGAGGATGTGGCACGGGTCGGTTTGGCCGAGGCGCGCCGGATCGCCGAGCGTGCGCGGGCATTGTTCGGTTCGCTAGGGATCAGCGGTGAACCGTTGCCGCCGGATCTGCCGAATACCGCGGAAGCCTATGCACGTGGCGAGGTCGGTGCTGAGCATGTGGATCGGATCCGCAAGTTCGTCGCCGAACTGCCCGCCGATGTGTTGACCGGAGAATCCTGGCCGATCGCGGAAAAGTGTCTGGCCACGATTGCTACCGAGACCGGGCCGCGTGGGTTGAGTCGTCCGATCCGGGAACTACATGCGCGCCTCGATCCGGATGGGCAGGAACCCAATGATCATGAACCCGTGCGGCCGTGCCGAGAGATCTGGTTGCAGCAGCGCAACAGTGATTGGCTCATCGAAGGACACCTGGACAACGAGACTGGGTTGAAGCTGCGCAGTGTCCTTGATGTGCTGGGCAAGAACCGCAGCCCGGAAGGTCGACACCCGAGTGAACGGGACGCGGACGTGTTCGCCGAGATCGTCCAGCTCGCGGCGAATCCGGAGAGTCTTCCCGAATCAGGCGGTGAACCGTTCACCATCATGGTCACCATGACCGAACAAGCCCTGCGCGACGGTATCGGCCAGGCCACCACCATGGACGGCACCACCATCCCCGCCCAGCAGCTCAGGCGCATCGCTTGCGACGCGGGAATCATCCCCACCGTGCTCGGTAGCGAGGGCGAAGTGCTCGACATGGGATGCCGGGATCGCACCGCACCACCGAAACTCCGCCGCAGACTCATCGCCCGCGACAAGGGTTGTGCCCACCCCGACTGCGACAAACCACCAAGCCTCACCCAAGCCCACCATATCCAGCACCACGCCAACGGCGGACTCACCACCGAAGAAAACATGGTGCTGCTCTGCGCCTACCACCACACCCTGATCCACAACACCGAATGGCAAGTCCACATCCACCACGGCAAACCCGCATTCACCCCACCCGAATACCGACGATCACCGCTCCGATCCGTTGGGGCACAGCACAAGGAGAACCCATGTCCGACCGCCCTTTCCGTTTCGGTGTGAACCTGGGCATCTGCGAGTCGCGCGCGAAGTGGCAGGACAAAGCCCGGCATGCGGAAAGCCTCGGCTACGACGTGCTCGCGGTGCCCGACCACCTGGGCTTGCCTGCCCCGTTTCCCGCGCTGGCCACGGCCGCGGAGGTCACCACGGCACGGTTGGGCACGTACGTGCTGAACATCTGCTTCTACCGGCCCGCGCTGCTCGCCAGGGAGGTTGCCACCACCGATCTGCTCGCCGACGGACGCCTCGAACTCGGCCTCGGCGCGGGCTACGTCAAGGAGGAATTCGAGGCCGCAGGACTCCCCTTCGTCAGCGGTGGTGAACGCCTGAACCAGTTACGGGACACCGTGACCGAAATGCGCGGCCTGTTCGCCGATGGTCACCGGCCCCCGGCGGTACAGCAACCGATGCCACCGATCATGGTCGCCGGATCCGGCCCCCGGATGCTGCGGTACGCCGCCGAACACGCCGAGATCGTCGGTATCGCGTTCTCCTTTCCCCAGGACGAGAACGACACGGGGCACACCCGGCTGGCCGAACAGGCGGAACTCGTGCGCACCACCGCAACCGCCCTGGCGACCGATCCCGAACTGAACCTGCTCGTGCTGGGCGTCTACCCGGACGTGTCGACCGCCGACCTGTCCTTCCCACGTCAGCTCGCCCCCGACCTGTCCGAGGAGCAGATCCGGACACTGCCCGGTCTGCTCGGCGGCAGTCCGGCGACGATCGCGGACACCCTGCGCGAGTACCGGGAACGCTACGGGCTGACGTACTTCACCGTGCCCGAATTCCACATGGAGGCCTTCGCCGAGGTCATCGCGCGGCTGCGGTGAACCGCAGAACTCAACCCTCGAGCGCGGAGCGGACCGGACGGAACTTGGCCGCCGCCTCGGCCGCCTCGTTCTCCGGCTCCGAATCCGCGACGATGCCGCCGCCCGCGTACAACCGCGCGGTGGAACCGGAGAGCTGGGCGCAACGCAGCGCGATACCGAACTCTCCGTCCCCGTGCGCATCGAGCCAGCCGACCGGGCCCGCGTACCGGCCACGGTCCATGCCCTCGAGTTCCGCGATCGCGCGCACCGCGGCCGCGGTCGGGGTGCCGCCGACCGCCGCGGTCGGGTGCACCTTCGCGGTCAGCTCGAGCAGCGAGGTCTCCGCCCGCAGCGTGCCGCGCACCTCGGTGGCCAGGTGCGCGACATTGGGCAGGCGAAGCACCGAGGGGCCGTCCGGCACATCGAGCCGGGAACAGTAGGGCTCCAGGCAGGCGACGAGGGATTCGATGCCGTAGCGGTGTTCGCCGAGGTTCTTCGCGGAGGCGAGCAGTTCGCTGGCGAGCTGATCGAAATCGGTGACCCCGGCACGCGGCCACACCGTCCCGGCGAGCAACCGCGCGGAAACGACCTCCCCGGTACGGCGCAGCAGCAGTTCCGGGGTCGCCCCGATCAGCCCGTCCACCGCATAGGTCCAGCAGGTGGGGTAGTTCGTGGCGAGCCTGCCGAGCAGGCTGCGCTCGTCCAGCGGATCGTCGGCGTGCGCGAGCAGATCGTGCGCGAGCACCACCTTGTCCAGCTCGCCGGCACGGATCCGTTGCACCGCAAGCTGAACCGCCTTCTTGTACCCCTCGACGGTGAGCCGGCCGTCCGCATAGCGCACCCCGGCGGGCGCACGGACCGGTTCGGTGCCGAACTCCCCCGGCTCGCCGACCGTGGTCATCCAGCTCACCCCGTCGCGGCGCCCGAAAAGCACCTTCGGCACCACGAGCACCGAATCGCCGGGATCATCGGCGAACGCGAAACTGGCGAAGGCGACCGGACCGGTTCCCGGGAGGCCGAGCTCATCGCGGACCTCGAGGCCCTCGGTGAACTCCGCGAACCGCTCCCTGGCCGCGGCGAAGCGGTGTTCCCCGGATGGGCGGAACCGGGCCGCGACTCCCCAGCCGACCAGGCCGTCCCCGCCGCGCACCCAGGCGCAACCCCCATGCGCCGCGGGCAACAGATCGAGCAGGGCGCCGGGGTCGGCGACGGGGCGCGTGGTCACGGTCAACACGAACGCACGGTACCCTGCGGCGATGGCGGGCGGACGGGTCACGAAGGCGACAAGTGAGTGAGGACACGAGTGAGCGCCAGCGAACGAGGCCCGCAGCGAGCGCAGGAGCCGAGCGTCGGTTCCGTGGCGACAAGTGAGTGAGGACACGAGTGAGCGCCAGCGAACGGGCGATACCGGCCTGGTTCCGCCGTGTCGACCGGGCCAGGGCCGCCAAGATCACCGCGCGGGTACTGCTCGTGCTCGCCATCGCGTTCTCCGCGCTGACCGTGCTCACCTTCTTCGCCGCGATGCGCGATGACTACTCCATCGGCAAACGAACCGGTAAGGCCGATGCGGATGTGCTCAGCGTCAGCTACCGGCGCACGATCATCCGGTTCACCACCCCCGATGGCCAGGTGCATGTCCCGGTGACCGGGGTGCTCTATCCGCGCAGGCTCGAACCGGGCAACCGGGTGCGGGTGGAATACGACAAGGTGAACCCCGAACTGGTGCGGGTGGCTGGCCGGGACTGGCGGCTCGCTTTGTTACCCACCGGCACCACGCTGCTGGTGACCTGGGTGATCGCCGGACCCGGCGTGTGGCTGCTGCGCCGGACGCGACCCTCAGCCGAGCCGGGCGCGCAACCACCAGCCGAGGATCTGGTCGGTGACTCCGGGCGCCGCGACGAGTAACCCGTCCGCGGGCAGCGCGATGCTGGCCCCGGACGGGTCGAGTACTTCGGCACCCGCTTCGGCGGCGAGCGCGAGCGCGGCGGCGACCTCGGCCCGCTGGTATCCGTGCAGCACAGTGGCCGCCGCGTGGCCGAGCGCGACCTCGGTGACCGCGAGCGCCGCCGAACCCAGCACCCGCACGCGCGCGTGCGCCCGGGCGGCGAACCCGCAGAACGCGGTCATCCCCGGCCACTCCTGACCGGAGAGCAGTTCGGTGCACACGATGGTGCCCGCGGCATCGGCCCGGTCGGCGAGGGTGAAGGCGACCCCGTTGGCCCGTGCCCCGCGACCGCGCGCGGCAGCGTAGATCTGTGCCCGGTAGGGATCGGCGACCACACCGACCACCGGACCGTCCGCGTCGAGCAGCGCGAGGCTGTAGGCGCACCACGGCAGCCCGGCCAGATAGTTGGCGGTGCCGTCGACCGCGGCGAGTTCCCAGCGCACCGCGTCCCGGATGGGGGCGTCCGCGGTGGCGACCGGGATCCCGGGGAACTCCGCGGCCAGCACCCTGCGGGTGTGCCGTTCCAGGGTGCGGCCGGTGTCGGTGACCCAGTCGAACGGCGGGCTCGCCCCGCGTCCGGCGGTCGCGGTGATGACATCGGTCGCATCGTTGGCGAGCCGTCCGGCGATCTCGAGCGCGCGCGAGACGACCACCTGATCTGCGGGCCGCGCTGGCAGGACGGACATGCCGTTCATGGTGCGCGCGCACGGTGTCGGCCAACCGACCGGAAAGTAAACCGGCCGCGAAAGTTTCAGCGCACCGCCGCGAGGACGGTCCCTGCGGCCGGGGCCTGCGCGTGGGCCGGTCCGGCGATCAGCGAGGCGGCGAGCGCAGCGATGGCGAACGCGGCGAAAAGCGATCTGCGCAGTTTCGTCATGATTGCCTCCCTTCAACCCCTTGGACGCATCGGACCGCGCTTCGGTTCTGTGTTTCGTCCCCAGCCGAAACACCCGCTCTTAGCAAGTTCACATCGCCGTAGGTCATAGTGGAAGTCGTGCGCATCGCGATCGTTTCCGAGAGTTTCCTCCCGCACGTGAACGGGGTGACGAACTCGGTCAAGCGCATCACCCGGTACCTGCATCGGCGCGGGGACGAGGTGTTGATCATCGCCCCGGACGACGGCCCGGTCAGCTACGACGGTGCACGGGTGGTGCGGGTGCCCGCGGTGGATTTTCCGCTGATCGATTCGCTCCCGGTCGGCTGGCCGACCATGCGGATGCACCGTTTGCTGCACGATTTCGCGCCCGATGTGGTGCACCTGGCCTCGCCGTTCTTCCTCGGCTGGCGGGCCGCCTCGGTGGCGCGCCGCCTGGATATCCCGGTGCTGGCGGTGTACCAGACGGACGTCGCGGGCTATGCCCCGATGTACAACCTCGGTTTCCTGACCAGGCCCGCCTGGGGGTGGATCCGCAAGACGCACCGGCTGGCCGCGCGCACCCTCGCCCCGTCCACGGTCACCGCGCGCACCCTCCGGGAGAACGGGGTGCCGCGGGTGCAGCTGTGGCCCCGCGGGGTCGACCAGGAGACCTTCCATCCGCGGCGGCGCAGTGCCGAACTGCGCGCCCGGCTCGCCCCGGACGGGGAACTGCTCGTCGGCTTCGTCGGCCGCCTGGCCAGGGAGAAGGCCGCGCACCGGCTGGCCCCGCTCGCCGGGCTGCCCGGCGTTCGGCTGGTGCTCATCGGTGACGGGCCGGACCGCGCGAAGCTGGAGCGCCAGCTGCCCGATGCGGTGTTCCTCGGCCAGCTCACCGGTGCCGAACTGGCAACGGCGTACGCGAGCCTGGATGTGTTCGTGCACACCGGTATCCACGAGACCTTCTGCCAGACCGTGCAGGAAGCGCTCGCCTCCGGGGTGCCCGCGATCGCCCCGGACATCGGCGGGCCGCGCGATCTGATCGAGCACGGGGTCACCGGGTATCTGCTCGATGACGAGGAATTCGCCAGCCAGCTGCCCAAGGTGGTGCACGAGCTCAGCGACGCACGGGTGCGCGCTGGATTCGCCGAACGGGCCCGCGCTTCGGTGCGCCCCCGGACCTGGGATGCGGTGTGCGCGCGCCTCGTCGAGCACTACACGGAGATCACATGACCACGGTGCTGGCCCGATGCGGCCTTTCTTCCGCTCCTCGGGCCGCGGGCGGCCCTGCGATGCTCGGAAAGGACCGCCTCTCGTGACCTTGATCGCGCAGCTGGCCAACTTCTACGGTCCCCGATCCGGTGGCCTGCGCACCGCGCTGAATCACCTCGGCCCGGGCTATCGCGCCCACGGCCACCAGGTGGTGCTCATCGTGCCCGGGCCGGCGCGCTCGGACGAGTATCTGCCGAGCGGGGTCCGCCGGATCACCATTCCCGCGCCGATGATCCCGGGAACCGGCGGTTATCGCGCGGTCGACCCGATGCGAGTGCGCGCCGTGCTCGAACGGCTGCGCCCGGACGCGATCGAGGTCTCCGACCGGCTCACCCTGCGCGGGCTCGGGAAATGGGCCGCGCGCAGGGGAATCCCGAGTGTGTTCATCTCGCACGAACGCCTCGATCGGTTGCTCGGCCAGGTGCTGCCGTCCGCGGCCGCGCGCCCGCTCGCCGACCGGCTCAACGCGCGGATGGCGGCGAGCTACGACACCGTGGTGTGCACCACCGCGTTCGCCCGCGAGGAGTTCGACCGGATCTCCGCGCCGAACGTGCGCCAGGTCCCGCTCGGGGTGGATCTGGCCATGTTCGACCCCGGTAACCGGGACGAGCGGTTGCGCGCCGAACTCGCGGACGGGGCCGAAACCCTGCTGTTGCACTGCGGGCGGCTCTCCCCGGAGAAACACGTGGACCGCAGCATCGACACGGCCGCGGCGCTGCTCGATGCCGGTGCGGATGTCCGGCTGGTGATCGCCGGGGACGGCCGTTCCCGTTCCGCGCTCGAACGCAGGGCGGGCGGGTTACCGATCGATTTCCTCGGGTTCGTGGACGACCGCCGGACCGTGGCGAAACTGCTCGCCAGCGCCGATGTCTCGCTCGCCCCCGGACCGCACGAGACCTTCGGGCTCGCCGCGCTCGAAGCGCTCGCGAGCGGCACCCCGGTCGTCGTGTCCCGGTCCAGTGCCCTGTCCGAGATCGTGCGGCCCGGTTGCGGGGCCGCGGTCCCCGACGCGCCCGATGCCTTCGCCGCCGCGGTGCGCGAACTGCTCGAATCCCCCGAACCGGCCCGGCGCACCGCGGCGCGCACCAGGGCGGAACAGTTCACCTGGCCGAACGCGGTCACCGGCATGCTCGGTGCGCTGGACCTGGCCTGAACCACGCCTCGCCGATGACTGCGAACGGGTGAACGGGCTCGCCGGGACCTGTCGATCACTACAGCGAGTTAAGCTCTCCGTATGTCCCGAGCGAGCCTTGACAAGGAACCGCACGAAGTAGCGGCGATGTTCGACGAGGTCGCGCCCCGCTACGACCGGATGAACACGATCATGGCGCTCGGGCTCGACAAGCGCTGGCGTTCGGCGACCCGCAAGGCGATCCAGTCGAAGCACGGGGAACGGGTGCTCGATCTCGCGGCGGGCACCGCGGTCTCCACGATGGAGTACGCGCGCAGCGGGGCGTGGTGCCTGGCCGCCGACTTCTCGCTGGGGATGCTGCGCTCGGGTGCCCGGCGGCCGGTGCCGAAGGTGGCGGCGGACGCGCTGGCGCTGCCGTTCGCCGACGACTCCTTCGACGTGGTGACGGTGTCGTTCGGGCTGCGCAATTTCACCGACACCGCGGCGGCCGCGCGGGAGATGCTGCGGGTGACCAAACCCGGTGGCCGGGTGGTGATCTGCGAGTTCAGCACCCCGCCGTTCGCCCCGATCCGCTGGGCCTATTTCGGTATCGCGCTGCGCCTGATCCCGGTGATCGCGCGGATGGCCTCCTCGAACCCGGCGGCGTACACCTACCTCCCGGAGTCGATCCGGGCCTGGCCGCGGCAACGGGAACTGGCCCGGATCTTCGCCGAGGCGGGCTGGTCGGAACTGGAATGGCGCAATCTCACCTTCGGGGTGGTGGCACTGCATCGAGCGGTGAAGCCGAAGGCCTGAGCGGGCACGTACACTCGATCGAGCGGGCCGACGGGAACCGAATCGAGGAGTATTGATGAGCACGCCAAGCCGCCGGAAGGCGAACGAGGACGCTGAGGTCATCGTCGTCGGCGCCGGCCCAGCAGGTTCCACGGCGGCTACCTATCTCGCCCGGGCGGGCCTGGATGTGCTGCTGCTCGAGAAGACGGAGTTCCCGAGGGAAAAGGTGTGTGGGGACGGGCTCACCCCGCGCGGGGTCAAGCAGCTGATCGATCTCGGCATCGACACCCGGGAGGAAGCGGGCTGGCTGCACAACCGCGGTCTCCGGGTGGTGACCGCGCACCACAACATGGAACTCGACTGGCCGGAGCTGTCGAACTTCCCGCCCTACGGGGTCACCCGCACCCGCCGCGATTTCGACGAACTACTCGCCAAGACCGCGCAGCGCGCCGGTGCCCGGCTGATCGAGCGCACCACGGTGACCGGTGCGGTCACCGATGACCGGACCGGCAGGGTCGTCGGCGTGCAGGCGAAGACCGGCCCGGAAAAGACCGAGGTCACCTACCGCGCGCCGCTGGTGCTCGGCTGCGACGGGGTTTCCGCGCGGCTTGCCCTCTCGATGGGCATCGGCAAGCGCGAGGACCGGCCGATCGGGGTCGGGGTGCGCCGCTACTACTCCAGCCCGCGGTCCAAGGACGACTACATCGAATCGCACCTGGAGCTCTGGGACCGCTCCGATCCGGCGAACCCGATCCTGTTGCCCGGCTACGGCTGGATCTTCCCGATGGGTGACGGCACCGCCAACGTCGGGCTCGGCATCCTGTCCACCACGAAGGCCTTCGGCAACACCGACTACCGCGCCCTGCTGCGCACCTGGCTGGACGGCACCCCCGAGGAATGGGGGCTGCGCGAGGAGAACGCGCTCGGCAAGGTGCTCGGCGCCGGGTTGCCCATGGGCTTCTCCCGCACCCCGCACTACGCGAACGGGATGCTGCTCGTCGGGGACGCGGGCGGAATGGTGAACCCGTTCAACGGCGAGGGAATCGGCTACGCCATGGAGTCCGCGAAGATCGCCGCGGAGCACGTGGTGCAGGCGATGGCCCGCGCCGAAGGTCCCGCCCGCGAACGCGCGCTGCACGGGTATCCGCAGGCCATCCGTGAGGCGCTCGGCTCCTACTACACGCTGGGCAACATCTTCTCCAAGATGATCGGGAACCCGACCATCATGCGGCTGGCCACCCGGCACGGGATGCCGCGCGAGCGCCTGATGCGGCTCGTGCTCAAGCTGCTCGCCGGGCTCTACGAACCGCGCGACGGCGACATCAACGACCGGGTCATCGCGCTCGCCACCAAGCTCGCCCCCGCGGCTCGCTGACTTCACCGCCCCCACACGCCCCTCGTGCGCAGCACGAGGGGCTTTTTGTCTCTTCCGCAAGATCATCATCACGTGGCGTGGATCACGCGTGCCGGATGAGTGTAGGGGGTGGCGTACGAGAGTGGGGTAGGTCATACACTAGGGGCATCTTGTGAAACAGTTCACAGAGCTCTACCCGAGCTTGTGAAGAGTTTCACAAGCCTGAGTGTCCGGTCTCGAAGAGGAGGCGAGCGTGGAATACGTCCCGATCCTGCTGCTGTTTCTGCTCGGTTTCGGGTTCGCGACCTTCTCCGTCACGATCGCCGAGGTCACCGGTCCGCGCCGGTTCAACAAGGCGAAGCAGGAAGGCTACGAGTGCGGCATCGAGCCCTCTCCGCAGCCGGTCGTGGGCGGCGGGCGGATGCCGGTCGCGTACTACCTCACGGCGATGCTGTTCATCCTGTTCGACATCGAGATGGTGTTCCTCTACCCGTTCGCGGTCACCGCGGACGCGCTCGGCGTGTTCGGCCTCGTGGAAATCGTGCTGTTCATCGCGACCGTGGCATTCGCCTACGCCTACGTGTGGCGAAGGGGAGGGCTGGACTGGAACTGACCCGGTTCCCGAACCGACTCCGAACCACCACCACTGGAGGACATCATGGGGCTGGAAGAGAAGCTCCCGAACGGGATTCTGCTCGCCAGTGTGGAGAAACTCGTCAACTGGACGCGGAAGAGCTCGATGTGGCCCGCGCAGTTCGGTCTCGCCTGCTGCGCGATGGAGATGATGGCGACCGGGGCCACGCCGTACGATCTCGCCCGCTTCGGCATGGAACGGTTCGCCGCGACCCCGCGCCAGGCGGACGTGATGATCGTCGCCGGGCGGGTGACCAACAAGATGGCCCCGGTGCTGCGCCAGGTCTACGACCAGATGTCGGACCCGAAGTGGGTCATCTCGATGGGGGTCTGCGCCTCCAGCGGCGGGATGTTCAACAACTACGCGATCGTGCAAGGCGTCGACCACGTGGTGCCGGTGGACATCTACCTTCCCGGCTGCCCACCGCGCCCGGAAATGCTGCTCGACGCGATCCTCAAGCTGCACGCCAAGATCATGGACGAGCCGCTCGGGCCCGCGCGGGCGCGCGACAAGCTCGAAAGCGGTAAGACGACGCCGATGATCCCGTCCTCGGTGAAATACGCGAAGGACCCGGACAAGCTCGCCGGTCCGCGCGATCCGAACGGCGCGTCCGGCGGGGTCCCGCTCGTCGAAGGGGCGAAGAAATGAGCGAGCTCGAACCGCGCGGCGAACAACCTCAGGAACAGAGGGTCGGCAAGGCGCGCAAGGGAATGTTCAACGTCTCCGGTTCCGGGGACACCTCGGGATTCGGCGGGCTCGCGGTTCCGCAGGCGACCGTGCCACCGGCCGAACGGCCCTACGGCGGCTGGTTCGACGAACTCGCCGACGAGCTGTACGCGGCGATGCGGGAGCGCGAGATTCCCGCCGAGGCGATCAGCCAGGTGACCGTGGACCGCGGGGAGATCACCTTCTTCGTGCGCGCGCAGCATCTGCTGGCCCTGTGCTGGGCGCTGCGCGACGATCCCGGGCTGCGCTTCGAACTGTGCAGTTCGGTCTCCGGGGTGGACTACGGCCCGGAGGTACCCGATCGGCTGCATTCGGTGTACCACCTGACCTCGATGACCTACCGGCGCCGGATCCGGCTCGATGTGCCGCTGCCGGTCGAGGAACCGCACGTGCCCTCGATCGTCGCGCCGTACCCGACCGCGGACTGGCAGGAGCGGGAAACCTACGACATGTTCGGGATCGTCTACGACGGGCACCCCGGACTGACCCGGATCCTGATGCCGGACGACTGGGAGGGCCACCCGCAGCGCAAGGATTACCCGCTCGGCGGGATTCCCGTGGAATACAAGGGAGCCGAGATCCCGCCGCCGGACCAGCGGAGGTCGTACTCATGACGACAGATTTCGATTTCGACAAGGTCACCGAGGAAAGCGAGTACGCCGCATCCCGCGACACCACCGAGGGCCGGGTCTACTCGGTGACCTCGGACGACTGGGATGCGGAATCCGATGGTGCCGGGGACGAGCGGATCGTCATCAACCTCGGCCCCTCGCATCCCTCGACCCACGGCGTGCTGCGGCTGGTCGTGGAACTGGAAGGGGAGACGGTCACCCAGCTGCGGCTGGTCGTCGGCTACCTGCACACCGGGATCGAGAAGAGCTGCGAATTCCGCACCTGGACCCAGGCGGTCACCTTCCTCACCCGCGCCGACTACCTGTCCCCGATCGCGAACGAGACCGGGTACAGCCTCGCGGTGGAGCGGCTGCTCGGCGTCACGATTCCGCGGCGGGCCCAGCTGATCCGGATCCTGCTGCTCGAACTGAACCGGATCTCCTCGCACTTCCTGTCCCTGGCCACCGGTGGCATGGACATGGGGTCCACCACCGCGATGAGCTACGGCCAGCGCGAGCGCGACGAGGCGCTGAAGATGCTGGAGTTCATCACCGGGCTGCGGATGAACCACGCCTTCGTCCGGCCCGGCGGGGTCGCCCAGGATCTGCCGGACGGCTACGAGCAGCGGATCGGCGCATTTCTCGAGCTGATGGACCGCCGCCTTCCCGGGTACGACCAGCTGCTCACCGGGCAGCCGATCTGGAAGGCCCGGCTGCGCAACGTCGGGGTGCTCCCGGTGGACGCGTGCATCGCGCTCGGGGTGACCGGGCCGATCCTGCGTTCCGCGGGCCTTGCCTGGGATCTGCGCAAGACCGAGCCCTACCTCGGCTACGAGGAGTTCGACTTCGAGGTGCCCACCTCGAACGACGCGGACTGCTTCGCGCGGTATCTGCTGCGGCTGGACGAGATCCGCGAATCCTGCCGGATCATCAAGCAGGTGCTGGGAAAGCTCGAACCGGGCCCGGTCGTGGTGGACGATCCCAAGATCGCCTGGCCCGCGCAGTTGTCCATCGGACCGGACGGGATGGGCAACTCGCTCGAACACGTCCGCAAGATCATGGGCCAGTCCATGGAATCCCTGATCCACCATTTCAAACTCGTCACCGAGGGGTTCACCGTCCCGCCGGGTCAGGTGTACCAGGCGCTGGAGGCCCCGCGCGGCGAGGTCGGGTTCCACGTGGTCTCCGACGGCGGGACCCGGCCGATGCGGGTACACGTGCGCGATCCCAGTTTCGTGAACCTGCAAGGGACTCCGGCCATGTCCGAGGGCGGGCTGCTCTCCGACGCGGTGGCCGCACTCGCTTCCATCGACCCGGTACTCGGAGGGGTTGACCGATGACGCACGCAGCGCAGGAGACCTTCGGCGCGGAGACGGTCCGCGAGGCCGCCGAGATCGTCGCGCGCTATCCGCATTCGCGTTCGGCCCTGCTGCCCATGCTGCACCTGGTGCAGTCGGTGCAGGGCTTCGTCTCCCAGGAGGGGATGCGGTTCTGCGCCGAGCAGCTGGAGCTCTCCGAGGCCGAGGTCGCCGCGGTGGCCACGTTCTACACGATGTACAAGCGCTCTCCGTGCGGACAGCATCTGGTCAGCGTGTGCACCAACACCCTGTGCGCGGCGATGGGCGGGGACGCGATCTACGCGAAACTGCGCGAGAAGCTGGGCGTCGGCCATGAGGAAACCGTTGGCATACCGGGCGAACCGGGTTCGCTGACCCTGGAGCACGCGGAATGCCTCGCCGCCTGCGATCTGGCCCCGGTGCTCCAGGTCGACTACGAGTACTTCGACAAGCAGACCCCGGAATCCGCGGCCGAACTCGTGGACCGGTTGCGCGCGGGCGAGGCGGTGCAGCCGAGCAGGGGCCCGGGACTGCGCGGCTTCCGGGCCGCGGAACGCCAGCTCGCCGGGTTCTTCGACGGCGAAGCGGAGCTCGAGTCCGTTGTGGACGGTTCCGCGCAGGCGGTGGAAACCCTGCGGGGCGCCCAGATCGCCGCCGAACACGGCTGGGCGGCACCGGAAGTGCAGGACGTCCCGATTCCCGAGGTCGAGGAGGGCGCGAAATGACCGAGCCGGTGACGGATCCGCTCACCCCGGTGCTCACCAAGCGCTGGACCGAGCCGGGCTCCTGGAGCATCGAGACCTACCGCCGCCTCGACGGGTACACCGCGCTGCCCAAGGCGCTGCGCGCGAGCCCGGAGCAACTCGTCGCGCTGGTCAAGGACTCCGGGCTGCGCGGCCGCGGCGGTGCCGGGTTTCCCGCGGGCGTGAAATGGTCCTTCATGCCCAAGGACGAGGACAAACCGCACTACCTCGTGGTGAACGCGGACGAGGGCGAACCGGGAACCTGCAAGGATATCCCGCTGATGATGGCCGATCCGCACTCGCTCATCGAGGGCTGTGTGATCGCCGCCTACGCGATGCGCTCGCACAGGTGCTTCATCTACGTCCGGGGCGAGGCGCTGCACTGCTACCGGCGGCTGCACAACGCCGTCCGCGAGGCGCACGCCGCCGGGTTCCTCGGCGAGAACGTGCTCGGCAGCGGGTTCGACATCGAGATCACCGTGCACGCGGGCGCGGGCGCCTATATCTGCGGTGAGGAGACCGCGCTGCTCGACTCGCTGGAGGGGCGGCGCGGGCAGCCGCGGCTCAAGCCGCCGTTCCCCGCGGCCGCCGGACTCTACGCGCAGCCGACCACGGTGAACAATGTGGAGACCATCGCCAGCGTGCCGTTCATCGTGAACGCCGGATCGGCCTGGTTCAAGCGGATGGGCCGGGAGAAGTCCCCGGGACCCAAGATCTTCTCGCTTTCCGGGCACGTGGAGAAACCCGGGCAGTACGAGGCCCCGATGGGCACCACGCTGCGCCAGCTGCTCGATCTCGCGGGCGGGATGAAGGACGGGATCCCGCTGAAGTTCTGGACTCCCGGCGGATCCTCCACACCGATGTTCACCGCCGAACACCTCGATGTGCCGCTCGATTTCGAGGGCGCCGTGGAGGCTGGCTCGATCCTGGGCACCACAGCGCTGCAGATCTTCAACGAGACGGTTTCCGTGCCGTGGGCGGTGATGAAGTGGACCCAGTTCTACGAACACGAGTCCTGCGGGAAGTGCACCCCCTGCCGGGAGGGCACCTTCTGGCTGGCGAAGGTGCTCGAGCGCATGGTGGACGGGCACGGCACCGAGGAGGACATCGACACCATGCTCGATGTGTGCGACAACATCTTCGGCCGCTCCTTCTGCGCGCTCGGGGACGGCGCGGTCTCCCCGATCCAGAGCGGGATCAAGTACTTCCGGGACGAATTTCTCGCCCTGTGCGAGCAGAACAAGGCCGAACGTGAACTTGCGGGAGCGCGCGTATGACCACCGTCGAGGAAACCACGCAGACTCCGGTGCCCGAAGGCCATGTCCGGCTGACCATCGACGGGCGCGAGGTCATCGCGCCCAAGGGTGAGTTGATCATCCGGACCGCCGAGCGCGAGGGTGTCGAGATCCCGCGGTTCTGCGATCATCCGCTGCTCGATCCGGCCGCCGCCTGCCGGCAGTGCCTCGTCGAGGTGGAGATGAACGGGCGCCCCATGCCCAAACCGCAACCGGCCTGCGCGATCACCATTTCCGATGGCATGGTGGTGCACACCCAGCACGGCTCCGAGGTGGCCCGCAAGGCCCAGGAGGGCGTGATGGAGCTGCTGCTGATCAACCATCCGCTCGACTGTCCGATCTGCGACAAGGGCGGGGAATGCCCGCTGCAGAACCAGGCACTGCGCCACGGCCGCGCCGAATCCCGGTTCCGGGACCAGAAACGGACCTTCAGCAAACCGATCGAGGTCTCCAAGCAGGTGCTGCTGGACCGCGAGCGCTGCGTGCTCTGCCAGCGCTGCACCCGGTTCTCCGCGGAGATCGCCGGGGACCCGTTCATCGAACTGCTCGAACGCGGGGCACATCAGCAGATCGGCACCGCGAAGACCGCGGACACCGAGGGCTGGGGAACCCTGAACTCGGCCGGCCAGCCGTACCAGTCCTACTTCTCCGGGAACGTCATCCAGATCTGCCCGGTCGGCGCGCTCACCAGTGCCGCGTACCGGTTCCGTTCCCGGCCCTTCGATCTGGTCTCCGCGCCGAGCGTGTGCGAGCACTGTTCCAGCGGCTGCGCCGAGCGCACCGATTTCCGCCGGGGCAAGGTGATGCGCAAGCTCGCGGGTGAGGACCCGGAGGTGAACGAGGAGTGGATCTGCGACAAGGGCCGGTTCGCGTTCCGTTATGTCACCGCGGATGACCGGATCACCCGTCCGCTGGTGCGGGAGAACGGGAAGCTGCGCGAGGCCTCCTGGACCGAGGCGCTGCGGATCGCCGCGGACCGGCTCGTGCAGGCGCGGGACAACGGCGGGGTCGGCGTGCTCCCCGGCGGCAGGCTGACCATGGAGGACGCCTACGCCTACGCCAAGTTCGCGCGGATCTCCCTGCACACCAACGACATCGACTTCCGTGCCCGCCCGCATTCCGCGGAGGAACTGGAATTCCTGGCCACCAACGTGCTCGGCAGCACCCCGGAGAACGGGGTGAGCTTCGCCGGGCTGGAGCGGGCGAACACGGTGCTGTGCATCGCGCTCGAGCCCGAGGAGGAAGCCCCCGCGGTCTTCCTGCGGCTGCGCAAGGCCGCCCGCAAGTCGGGAACCAAGGTCGTGCACATCGGGCAGTTCAGCACTCCCGCGGTGGACAAGACCTTCGGCACCCTGCTCGCCTGCACACCGGGCGAGGAGACCAATGCGGTGCTGGGCCTGCGTGAGCACGCCGCCGATGTGTACGCCCAGCTCGGTGAGGGCGGGGTGATCCTGCTCGGGGAACGCGCCGCCGAGGTGCCCGGGTTGCTGTCCACGGTCGCCGGACTGGCCAGGGAAACCGGGGCGAAGCTGGCGTGGATCCCGCGCAGGGCGGGGGAACGGGGCGCACTCGAAGCGGGTGCCCTGCCCAGCCTGCTGCCCGGCGGGCGCCGGGTGGACGATGCCGAGGCCCGCGCCGAGGTCGCCGCCGCCTGGGGAGTGGACGCGGAGACCTGGCCGATTCACCGGGGCAAGGATGCCAGCGCGATCCTCACCGCGGCGGCGAACGGAAAACTGCACGGTCTCGTGCTCGGCGGGGTGGACCCGGACGACCTGCCGCATCCGGAACTGGCCCTCGAAGCCCTGGCGCGCGCGGAGTTCGTGGTGAGCCTGGAACTGCGGCGCACCGCGGTCACCGAATACGCGGATGTGGTGCTCCCGGTGGCCGCGGCCGTGGAGAAATCCGGCACCTACCTGAACTGGGAGGGCAGGCGGCGCCCGTTCGACATCGCCATCGAGAACACCGGGATCCTCTCCGACTGCCGGGTGCTGGACACCCTCGCGGTGGAGATGGACACCGACCTGTTCACCCAGACCCCGCAGGCCGCGCTCGCCGATCTGGACCGGCTCGGCACCGTGGAGCCACCGGACGCGCAACCGGGCTGGACGATCGAGTTCGAGGGCGAGGGGCCGCCGAAAACCCCGCTGCGCACCGGAAAAGCACGGCTGGCCACCTGGCATCGCCTGCTGGACAACGGATCACTGCAGGACAACGAACCGCATCTGGCCCAGACCGCGCGGGAGGTCGTGGCCAAACTCTCCACGGCCACCGCGCAGGGAATCGGGGTCGGCGCGGGAGATCCGGTCGTGGTCAGCACCCACCAGGGCGCCATCGAGCTGCCCGCCGAGATCGCGGATCTGCCGGACGGCGTGGTGTGGCTGCCCGCGAACTCCGGCCCGAGTACGGTGCGGGCCAGCCTCGGCGTGGGCCACGGTGACCTCGTCGATGTGCGTGCCGGAGGTGGCGAATGAGTGCGCGGGAACTGATCGCGAACGATCCGACCTGGCTCTCCCTTGTCAAGGCGGTGCTGATCTTCGCGCTGCTGCTGGTGATCACGATCCTGCTCATCTGGTTCGAGCGCCGGGTGCTCGGCCGGATGCAGCACCGGCCGGGACCGAACCGGGTCGGCCCCTTCGGGCTGCTGCAGACCGTCGCGGACGCGCTCAAGCTCGCGTTCAAAGAGGACATTCGGCCGAAGCTCGCGGACAACTGGGTCTTTTTCCTCGCACCCGCGATCTCCGCGGGTGCCGCGTTCCTCGCGTTCGCGGTGATTCCGCTCGGCGGCCAGGTGAACCTGTTCGGGTACCAGACATCCCTGCAGCTGGCCGATATGCCGGTGAGCCTGCTCGTGGTGCTCGCCTGTTCCTCGGTCGGCGTGTACGGGATCGTGCTCGGCGGCTGGTCATCGGGTTCCCCGTACCCACTGCTCGGCGCACTGCGCAGCGCGGCACAGGTGATCTCCTACGAGATCGCGATGGGGCTCTCCTTCGTCGCGGTGATCCTGTTCGCCGGAACACTCTCCACAGGGGACATCGTGGACGCGCAGGGACAGGGCGGGGTCTGGTACGCCTTCCTGCTCCCGGTCAGCTTCGTGATCTACGTGATCTCCATGGTCGGCGAGACCAACCGGGCACCGTTCGACCTCGCGGAGGCGGAATCCGAACTCATCGGCGGGTATCACACCGAATACTCCTCGATCAAGTTCGCGATGTTCTTCCTCGGCGAGTACGTCAACATGGTCACCGTCTCCGCCGTCGCGACCACCCTGTTCCTCGGCGGCTGGCACGCCCCGTTCTGGCTCGGCGGGGTCGGCGGCGGGGTGCTGAACACCGGATGGTGGCCGCTGCTGTGGTTCCTGCTCAAGGTCGTGTTCATGCTGTTCGTCTTCGTGTGGCTGCGCGGTGCCCTGCCCCGGCTGCGCTACGACCAGTTCATGAAGCTCGGGTGGAAGGTGCTCGTCCCGGTCAACCTGGTGTGGATCGTGGCCGTCGTCGCGGTGCGGACCATGCGCAACACCGGGGTCGGCACCGCCCAGCTGCTCACCATCATCGGCATCGTGGTGGTCGTGGTGCTCGCGATCGTGCTGCTGCTGCCGAACCGGCCGGCCGCCTCCGATGTGGAGGAAGTGCCGGTGACCGGCGGCGACCATCCGCTGCCACCGCTGGATCTCGAGGTGCCGAAGGTGCCCAAGCGCAAACCCGTGGCCGCGGCTCCGGCAGCGGAACTCAGCGCCGAGGAGGAAGGAGTTCCCGATGGGCGTGCTTGACCCACTGAAGGGTTTCGGTCTCACGTTCGCCACCATGTTCCGCAAGGTGGCCACCGAGCAGTACCCGGAGGACTACCGGCCGACCGAGCAGCGGTATCACGGCCGCCATCAGCTCAACCGGCATCCGGACGGGCTGGAGAAATGCGTCGGCTGCGAGCTGTGCGCCTGGGCCTGCCCCGCGGACGCGATCTTCGTCGAGGGCGGGAACAACACCGAGGAACAGCGGTACTCGCCAGGGGAACGCTACGGCGCCGACTATCAGATCAACTACCTGCGCTGCATCGGCTGCGGCCTGTGCATCGAGGCCTGCCCGACGCGCTCGCTGACCATGACGAACTTCTACGAGCTCGCCAACGACGACCGGCAGAACCTCATCTACACCAAGGAACAGCTGATGGCCCCGCTGCTGCCCGGGATGGAGCAGCCACCGCACCCGATGCGGCTCGGCGAGGACGAGCAGGACTACTACGTGAACGGGCCGGAGCTGGCGCGCCGAACGGAGGAAGAATGACCGTCAGCGTCTACGAAGAGATCGCGTTCTGGGTACTCGGTCCGCTCTCGCTGGCCGGGGCGCTCGGCATGCTGTTCTCCCGCAGCGCGGTGCATTCGGCGCTGTGGCTGGTGCTCACGATGCTCTCCCTCGGGGTGCTCTACATGGTGCAGGACGCACCGTTCCTGGGGATCGTGCAGATCATCGTGTACACCGGCGCGATCATGATGCTGTTCCTGTTCGTGCTCATGCTCGCCGGACGGGAATCCTCCGACTCCGTGGTGGAAGTCCTTCGCGGGCAACGAATCTGGGCCTCGCTGCTGGGGATCGGGCTCGCCGGGCTGATCGTGGCCGGGGTGGCCCGCTCGCTCGGTGACGTGACCCCGGCCGGACTGGACAACCCCGCGGCGAACGGTTCCGGTGGACCGGGGAACGTGGCCAATATCGGGCAGAGCATCTTCACCAGGTATCTGTTCCCCTTCGAACTCACCTCCGCGCTGCTGATCACCGCCGCGATCGGGGCGATGGTGCTGGCCCACACCCGTAAACAGGCCAAGGGCGGGAAGAACCGGCAGCGGGAAATGGTCAACATGCGGTTCCGGGAGAACACGCGGCCGGGCGCGCTACCCGGTCCCGGGGTCTTCGCCACCGCCGATTCCGTTGCCACACCGGCATTGCTGCCGGACGGCTCGATCGCCAAGGAATCGCTTTCCCGGATCATCGAGACCACCCCGGTCACCCAGATCGAGGAGGACGAGGCGCTGGCCGACCGGCATCCGGACGCGCACGCGCTCACCGGGGCAGCCGACAAGCAGAAGGGGGAGCAGGGATGACGCCGACCTATTATCTGGTGCTCTCCGGGGTGCTGTTCACCATCGGAACGATCGGCGTCCTGGTGCGGCGCAACGCGATCGTCGTGTTCATGTGCATCGAGCTCATGCTCAACGCGGTCAACCTCACCCTGGTGACCTTCTCCCGCATCAACGGCGGGCTGGACGGTCAGATCATGGCCTTCTTCGTGATGGTCGTCGCCGCGGCCGAGGTGGTCGTCGGGCTCGCGATCATCACCTCGATATTCCGGACGCGGCGCTCGGCCTCGGTCGACGATTCGAACCTGCTGAAGTACTAGGGAGCCTTCGTGAACCTCGCCGCATCAGAAACGGTGCAGCAGGCGAGCGGCACCATGTCGCTCGCGTGGCTGCTGTTCGCGCTGCCCGCGTTCGGCGCGCTCGTGTTGTTGCTCGGTGGGCGCAGGACGAACGCCTGGGGCCACATTCTCGGTGTGCTCACCGTGGCCGCCGCGTTCGCCGTCGGGCTGGTGCTGTTCTTCACCAGCCTCGGTGCTCCGCCGGATCAGCGCACCCTGAACCTGCACCTGTTCGACTGGATCGACGTCGGCTCGCTGCAGGTGGAGTTCGGCATGCGGCTGGACCCGCTGTCCATGGTGTTCGTGCTGCTGATCACCGGGGTCGGCGCGCTGATCCACATCTATTCGATCGGGTACATGGACGACGACCGGGACCGGCGGCGGTTCTTCGGCTACCTGAACCTGTTCGTGTTCTCGATGCTGATCCTGGTGCTCGGCAACAGCTTCATCACCCTCTACCTCGGCTGGGAAGGTGTCGGGCTCGCCTCCTACCTGCTCATCGGGTGGTACTCGGATCGCCGTTCCGCGGCCACCGCCTCCAAGAAGGCCTTCCTGATGAACCGGGTCGGGGACGTCGGCCTCGCGATCGCGATCTTCCTGCTGTGGGCCAACCTCGGCAGCACGCAGTACACCGAGGTCTTCGCCCGCGCCGGTCAACTCTCCCCGGGCACGGCCACCGCGATCGCGCTGCTGTTGCTGCTCGGCGCCTGCGGCAAGTCCGGCCAGTTCCCCTTGCAGGCCTGGCTCCCGGACGCGATGGAGGGCCCGACCCCGGTTTCCGCGCTGATCCACGCGGCCACCATGGTCACCGCGGGCGTGTACCTGGTCGCGCGCTCGAACCCGATCTTCGATCTCACCGAGACCGGCAGGCTCGTGGTCACCCTCATCGGGGCGTTCACCCTGCTGCTCGGGTGCATCGTGGGCTGTGCCTATGACGACATCAAGAAGGTGCTCGCCTATTCCACGGTCTCCCAGATCGGGTACATGATGCTCGGTGTCGGGCTCGGGCCGTTCGGCTACGCGCTCGGCATCATCCACCTGCTCGCGCACGGTTTCTTCAAGGCGGGGCTCTTCCTCGGCGCGGGTTCGGTCATGCACGCCATGAACGACGAGGTGGACATGCGTAAGTTCGGCGGCCTGTGGCGGAAGCTGCCGATCACCTTCGTCACCTTCGGGCTCGGCTATCTCGCGCTCATCGGGTTCCCCTTCCTTTCCGGGTACTACACCAAGGACGCGATCATCGAGGCGGCCTTCGGCGCGGGCGGCTGGCGTGGCTGGGTGTTCGGGCTCGCCGGGGCGATCGGCGCCGCGCTCACCGCGTTCTACATGACCCGGCTGATGCTGATGACCTTCTTCGGCAAGTCGAGGTGGAAGGAACTGCGGTCCGCGGACGACCGGGAATTCCACCCGCACGAGGCGAAACCGGTGATGTGGGTGCCGATGGTGCTGCTCGCGATCGGCTCACTCGGCGCGGGCGCGTTCTTCGTGCTCGGCGACCGCGTGGTGAACTACCTCTCGCCGACACTGGGCCGGTTGTCCACCGCGGAATCCCATCCGATCCCCGAACTGCTGATCACCATCGGAACCCTGGTGCTCGCCGCGATCGGGGTGCTCGTCGCCTGGCTGATCTTCGGTCGTAGCAAGGACATCCCAGTCGAGCGCCCGGAGAACGTCTCCGGGATCGTGCGCGCGGCGCGCAGGGATCTGTACGGGAACGCGCTCAACGAAGCCCTCATCGCGCGTCCGGGTATCTGGCTCGACCGGTTCCTGGTCTGGCTGGACAACAAGGGCGTGGACGGACTGGTCAACGGCACGGCCGCGCTGTTCGGCGGTAGTTCCGGGCGATTACGCAAGCTGCAGACCGGTTTCGTGCGCTCCTACGCGCTTTCCATGCTCGCCGGCGGAGTAGTTCTGATCGGCGCACTGCTAATGGTGAGGTACGCATGATTCAGTCCTCCTCCCAGCACTCCTGGCTGCTCATCGCGCTGCTGCTGATCCCGCTCGCGGGCAGCCTGATCGTCGCGCTCCTCCGGGACCAGCGGGCCGCGAAGTTCACCGCGTTCGGGATCTCGCTGGTGGAATTCGCGCTCGCGGCCTGCATGTGGGGTTCCTTCCACGGGGACGGGGCGCGGATCCAGATGGCCTTCTCGGTGCCCTGGATCCCGGATTTCGACATCAACATCGCCTTCGGGATCGACGGGATCGCGATGGTGATGGTGCTGATGATCGCGGTGCTCTCGCCGATCGTGATCGGTGGCTCGTGGACCGAGAAGCTCGCCGAGGGCCGCAGCCACTCGGGTTTCTTCTCGCTGCTGTTGTTGATGGAGGCGCTGACCATCGGGGTGTTCGCCACCACCGACGTGTTCGTCTTCTACGTGCTCTTCGAGATCATGCTGATCCCGATGTACTTCCTGATCGGGCGGTTCGGCGGGAACAACCGGCAGTACGCGGCGGTGAAGTTCTTCCTCTACTCCTTCCTCGGCGGGCTGCTCATGCTCGGTGGCGCGATCGGGGCCTATGTGTACGCGGAATCCGCGACCGGTCAGGGCACCTTCGACTGGATGAAGCTGACCTCGATCGTCTCGCACGCCCCGCTGCACGTGCAGGTGTGGATCTTCCTCGGGTTCTTCGCCGCGTTCGCGATCAAGGCCCCGCTCGTCCCGCTGCACACCTGGCTGCCGGACGCGACGAGGGAGGCGCCGGTCGCGGCGGGCGTGATGCTGGTCGGCGTGCTGGACAAGGTAGGAGTGTTCGGTTTCCTGCGTTACTCGATCCCGCTCACCCCGGAGGCCTCGAAAACCCTGGCCCCGCTGGTGCTCACGCTCGCGGTGATCGGGGTGCTCTACGGATCGCTGCTCGCCGCGGGGCAAAGCGATATGAAACGGTTCATCGCCTATGTTTCGGTGGCCCACTTCGGATTCATCGCGCTCGGCGTGTTCGCGTTCACCCAGCAGTCCGGGGTCGGCTCGGTGACCTACATGGTCAATCACTCGATCTCCACGGGCATGTTCCTGATCGTGATCGGCATGCTCGCCGCACGCGGGAAATCGGCGCGCATCGCGGACTACGGCGGGCTCGCGAAGGTCACCCCGCTGCTCGCGGGTGCCTTCTTCATCGCAGGGCTGACCACGCTCTCGCTGCCCGGGACGAACTCGTTCATCTCCGAATTCCTGGTGCTGCTCGGGGCATATCCGAGCCAGCCCGCGTTCACGATCTTCGCCGCGGTCGGCATGGTGCTCGCCGCGCTGTACGTGCTCTGGCTCTACCAGCGGGTGTTCACCGGGCCGGTTCGCGGGGACGCGCTGGTCGGCCTCTCCGGCGGGCCGGGTGCCGCGATGCGCCCGGATGTGGGCGCACGCAAGGGATTCGGTGATCTCGGTGTTCGGGAACGCTGGGTGCTCGCCCCGCTGCTCGTGCTCGTGATCGGACTCGGTTTCTATCCGCAGCCGCTGTTGGACAAGGTAGGGCCCGCGGTGGCCGATACATTGAGTTCTGTTGGGGTGCAAGGAAAATGAGGGACCTCATGGCTGCCGCGCCAGCATCGCTGCCGGATATCAACTACGCGGGCGTCGCGCCCATCCTGATCATCCTCGGTGCCGCCTGCATCGGTGTGCTGCTCGAGGCGTTCGTGCCGCGCAGCCAGCGCTGGGCGGTCCAGGTGGTGCTGTCCCTGCTGGCGATCGTGGTCGCCGCGATCGCGCTCGGCGCGTATCTGTACACCGG
The DNA here is from genome assembly GCF_000737195.2 of Sciscionella sediminilitoris. Classification (GTDB taxonomy): domain Bacteria; phylum Actinomycetota; class Actinomycetes; order Mycobacteriales; family Pseudonocardiaceae; genus Sciscionella; species Sciscionella sediminilitoris. The sequence goes on along the minus strand of NZ_JALM01000031.1, from coordinate 34,685 downwards.
GCCGCAGAACACCTCGACCTTCGCCGGAAGTATCGCGGTGGACCGGCCCGCGCTGTTCCTCTGGGGCACCCTGCTCGCGCTCGGGCTGGGCTCGATCCTGCTCATCGCGGACCGCGTGGTCGAACCCGGCGGTGCCTTCGTCGCCCAGGCCGGGATCCGCCCGGGAACCCTGCTGGACAAGGAACAGGCGAACCGGTCGAGCATGCAGACCGAGGTGTTCCCGCTCGCGCTGTTCTCGCTGGCCGGAATGATGATCTTCTGCTCGGCCAACGATCTGCTCTCCATGTTCGTCGCGCTCGAAGTGCTTTCCCTTCCGCTGTACCTGATGTGCGGGCTCGCCAGGCGGCGCAGGCTGCTCTCCCAGGAAGCCGCGGTGAAGTACTTCCTGCTCGGCGCGTTCGCCTCGGCCTTCTTCCTCTACGGGGTCGCGCTGCTCTACGGCTACGCGAACTCGGTGAAGCTGGCCGATATCGCGAACGCGGCCGGGGGCACGAACCGTTCGGACGCGCTGCTGTTCCTCGGCATGGGGCTGCTGCTGATCGGTCTGCTGTTCAAGGGTTCCGTCGGGCCGTTCCACACCTGGACCCCGGATGTCTACCAGGGCGCGCCGACCCCGATGACCGCGTTCATGGGCGCGTGCACCAAGGTGGCCGCCTTCGGCGCGATCCTGCGGGTGCTGATGGTGGCCTTCGGCTCGACGCACTGGGAATGGCAGACGATCATGTGGGTCGTGGCGGGCATCTCCATGCTGCTCGGCGCGATACTCGGGATCACCCAGACCGATGTGAAGCGGATGATCGCCTATTCCTCGGTGGCGCACGCGGGATTCCTGCTCGTCGGCGTGCTCGCACTGGACGGGAGCGGGATCCGGGCCACGCTGTTCTACCTGATCTCCTACGGGTTCACCACGATCGCCGCGTTCGGTGTGGTCAGCCTGGTGCGGGACGGCAGCGGCGAGTCCACCAGCCTGTCCTCCTGGGCCGGGCTCGGGAAACGGTCCCCGCTGCTGGCCGGGATCTTCACCTTCCTGCTGCTCGCCCTCGCCGGGATCCCGCTGACGAGTGGATTCGTGAGCAAGTTCGTGGTGTTCTCCGCGGGCATGAGCGCGGGTATCACCCCGCTGGTGGTGCTCGGCCTGATCGCGAGCACCATCGCCGCCTTCTTCTATCTGCGGGTGATCGTGCTCATGTATTTCTCCGAGCCCGCCGCCGACGGGCCCACGGTGACCTTGCCTGGCATGTACACGACGGCGGCGATTACGCTTGGCACGCTCGTGACCCTGCTGCTCGGCGTGTACCCCTCGTTCATGCTCGACTGGGCGGGTACCGGTGGTTTCGTCGTGTGACGCGCCTCCCATCTAAGGGGTGTGTAGCGGCACATCGGTTGGCGCGAGCAATTTTGTCCTGAATGATCGGGATAAGAGGTGCTGACTAGTAAGGATGACGCGCGACGATGACCACCCCGGACGACCGGCTGCCGCTCGACGAGATCGACCCTGATCTCGCCGCTTCGATTCGGCGGGGGCTGGTCCGTATCGAGGAGACCTTGCACGAGGCCGTGGCCAGCGAGGTCGAGCTGCTCTCCGAATCGGCGCGCCATCTCGCCGACGCCGGCGGCAAGCGGATCCGCCCGCTGCTCACCCTGCTCGGGGCGCAGTTCGGCGAACCGGGCCGCGAGGACGTCTACACCGCGGCCGCCGCCGTCGAACTGGTGCACCTGGCGACGCTGTACCACGACGACGTGGTGGACGAGGCCGAGATCCGCAGGGGCGCCGCATCGGCGAACGCGCGCTGGGACAACACGGTGGCCATCCTCACCGGGGACTTCCTGTTCGCGAAGGCCTCGCTGCTGGTCTCCGATCTCGGCACGGACGCGGCGCGGATCATCGCGGAGACCTTCTCCGAACTGGTCACCGGCGAACTGCGGGAGACCATCGGGCCGGAGAAGGGGGAGGACCCGACCGCGCACTACCTCTCGGTCATCGGGCAGAAGACGGGCTCGCTGATCGCCACCGCGGGCCGGTTCGGCGGCATGTGCTCGGGTGCCGAGGGCAAGCACGTCGAGGCGCTGCGGGAGTACGGCGAGGTCATCGGGGCCGCGTTCCAGATCTCCGACGACATCATCGACATCCTCTCGCCATCGACCGAGTCCGGGAAGATTCCCGGGACCGACCTGCGCGAGGGCGTGCACACCCTGCCGATGCTGTACGCGCTCACCGCCGAGGACACCGATCCGCGGCTGGTCGAGCTGCTCTCCGGGCCGATCACCGAGGACGCGGCCGTGGAGGAGGCGCTCGCGCTGCTGCGCGGCAGCTCCGGGATCCGGCGGGCGCAGGAGACCCTGCAGAACTACTCACAGCGAGCGCTCGATGTGCTCGAACTGCTTCCCGATGTGCCCGCCCGCGCCGCGCTGCGCTGGATATCGCATTACGTAGTGGAACGGACGTCCTGAAAATGGCCGCCCCGAGTCCGGGTATTCGATATCCATTACCCTCGACCGGGCGTAATTAGTACTCGTATTCCGATGGTGAAGCGGTGAGCAGGCGTGATGCGTAAGCCGGGAGAATTCGCCGGGAAAAACTGCCGGGATAGACGGTTGTCCAGGCTGTTCGCGGTGGGTATTCGGCGCAGACTCACCTCTTAATACCGTCAGTGTGCTTGCCGATAGGGCTGATACCCCGATCGTGGTGACGCATGTGGTGGGGCACACTTGCTTATTCAGGCAGGAGGTACTTGCGAGATGTCCTGGGAGATCTTCGTGCAGGTATGGCTGTTCACCATTGTCGGATTCGTCGTCGGCGTCGTGCTCACCTGGCTGATCGGGGTGCTGCCGCTGCGCAAGAAGCTCGCGCGGCGCACCGAGGAAGCCAACCGGGAGGCCCGGCGGCGCGCATCGGAGCAGGGTCAGACCGCGCCACCCAAGGTGAGCCGGCCGTCGACCGCGCGCTCCGAGGGTGTGGCCACGCTCGCCGCGCCCGCGGTCGAGGGGGAGGCGCCGCGCCCGGCCGAGCCGACGCGGACCGCTGAACCGGTCGAGACGCCGCCCGAGCCGCCGCGCCCGGCCACCAAGCAGCCGATCGCCGAGGAGCGCCCGGAGGAGCAGACGGTCGTCCTCGAGGCCTTCGACTTCGGCGGCCCCGATTCACGCAGCCAGACGCGGGACCTGGTCGAGGAGGAAGAGGACGAGGAGCCGTGGCGCCCCGAGGTGCGGATCGATCCGAACGATCGCCTCTCGGACCAGCTGGCCAAGCGCGCCCCGCAACCGGAGCCGCAGGCCCCGCAGCAGCGGCCGGGCGATCCGGGCATGTTCGATCCCGCGGGCGCCGAGCCCTCGCACCTCGAGCCGCGCAGTGCCGAGCCGGTGACTTCCGAGCCGTCGAGCTTCGAGCCCTCGGTTTTCGAGCCCGAGCCCGAGCCGGAGGCGCACCCCGAGCCGACGGGCAGCTCCGCCATGACCTGGCTGCAGCCCGGCGAGTTCGAGCAGGCGCGGCCCGGAGAGTCCAGCCAGGGCCAGTCGTTCAGCTTCCTTGACGAGCCGCGTGAGCCCGCCGCAACCGGGTTCCCCGAGCCCTTCCCCGCCCAGCAGCGAGCCGAACCCGTCGCGGAGCCCGCTCAGGACGACGAACCAGCCCTGCCCCGGCGCACCCCCGGAGCGGCCGCCGCTGCGGTCGACGGTGGACCGCTCGCCGCGGCCTCGTCCAATGCGGGCGGTGGATCGCTGTTCGATCCTTCCGCCGAGCTCGACGCGGAGTCCGGGGGCAGCGCCCCGGTCGGCCCGTTCGGACCCGGATCCGCCCTGCCTCGCCCGGACGGTTCCGCGCCCGCACCCGAGTTCCGGGTGAAGGCGCGCACCTCGTCCATGGTGTTCCACACCGAGCAGTCCCCGTTCTTCGACCGGCTGCTGCCGCAGGTGTGGTTCCGCGATGTGGACGATGCCGCGCGGGCCGGATTCACCAGCTGGGACCGCCCGAACTGAGCCGGGTCAGCTGATCACCTGGCGGATCAGGTCAGCGGGATCGAAGGTGCACGGGAACGGCCCGTTGACCGCGTGCTCCGTGCCGCCCAGGTAGGCAGCGACCTGTTCGTAGCTCCCCCGCCGAGCCGCTGCACATGCAGGCATGGTCTGGGGTCAGGGCACGAAGTATGTCGGATCTTTTCCTGCGGCGGCCCGGTCGACGACGGCGATGTCCGGAATGGTCAGCCGTTCGTCCGAATGACGCACATTGATCGCTTCGATGACGTCGACGCCTGCGCCTGCCGCGTTCGCCGCGGCTTCGAGGAGGTTAGCGAGACGGCGCGCGGCGCGTTGATGCCGCGCGCCTTCCGCAGGACTCACGGTGAGTGCCCCCGGAGTCAGAATTTCGTGGCGGCTGCCGTTCTCCGGAAGCGCCTCGATATCGGTGATCGTCCAGGGACCTGGACGCGGCGCGCAACTCAGCGCTCGATGCTGAGTGCGCCGGAGGGGCAGATGTTGACCGCCTCCTCGACGGAGCCCTCGTCCCCGGCGTCCGGGGTCTCGTTGAGCACGATGACCGTGCCGTCGTCCTCGCTCTGGTCGAAGTACTTCTCCGCGGTCAGCACGCACTGCCCGGCGCCGATGCAGACTTCGGTGTTGGCGATGATCTTCATGTGGTGGGTATGCCTTTCGTGTGAAGGTCTCTTGTTTACCAGGCGACGGGCAGTTCGTGCACGCCATAGATCGTCATATCGGAACGCAGCGGAACCTCCTCGGGGGCCACGGCGAGCCGCAGCGTTGCGAACCGGTCGAGCAGGGCGCGGAACCCGACGGTCATCTCGGAGCGGGCCAGCTGCTGGCCGAGGCACTGGTGGATGCCGTGGCCGAACGCGAGGTGGTGGGTGCGGGCCCGGCTGACGTCCAGCTCGCCGGGGTTCTCGGTGAGCGCGCTGTCCCGGTTCGCGGCCGCAAGGGATAGCCCGACCGTCTCCCCCGCGCGGATGAGGGTGTCCCCGATGCTGAGGTCCTCGGTGGCCACCCGGGGCACGAGCGAGGAGATGATCGTCAGGTAGCGCAGCAGTTCCTCGACGGCGGTCGGCATCAGGCCGGGATCGGCGCGCAGGATGCGCAGCTGCTCGGGGTGGCAGAGCAGGGCGAAGGTGCCGAGGCCGAGCATGTTCGCCGTGGTCTCGTGGCCCGCGGCGAGCAGCAGGAACGAGATGTTCACGAGTTCCTGGTCGCTGAGCCCGGACTGGGCGATGAGCCCGCCGAGAATGTCGTCGGTCGGCGCCCCGCGCTTGTCCCGCACGAGCTCGTGCAGGAACTCGCGCACCGCACCCGTGGTCCGCTCCATCTCGTCCACATCGGTATCCCGGCGCAGCAGGGTCTTGGTGGCGTGCTGGAACTCCGCGCGCCGGGCATAGGGAACCCCGAGCAGTTCGCAGATCACCAGCGAGGGCACCGGCATCGCGAAGTGCGCGACCAGATCGGCGGGCTGGCCGCTGCCCGCGAGCTCGTCGAGCTGATCGGAGACGATCTCGGCGATCCTGGTCTCCAGGGCGCGCATCCGGCGCAGGGTGAACTGACTGGTCAGCAGTTTGCGGTAGTGGCCGTGCTCGGGCGGGTCCATGCCGAGGAAGGAACCGGGCGGGGTGCTCTCCCCGCGCCGCTCACGCAGTTCCCGCAGCCGCAGGGCCCGCTCCGGATTGTCCGCGGTCACCGCACCGGTGCGGTCCGAGCTGAATCGTGGATCCGCGAGCACCGCCCGGACCTCGGCGTGCCCGGTCACCACCCAGCTGCGGGTGCCGTCCGCCAGATGCACCGCCTGCACGGGCGGGAAGGTGAGCAGTTCGCGTGGCGGATCGAAGAAGGTCTCGCGCTGTACTGGGAAGGTCGAAACACTCATGGCTCCTCCAGTGGCCGCGCGATCCGTCCCCTCCACCGTAGCGATAATCTTGCATACACTGCAATATTATTGAAAGGTAAACTGCCGCCCATGACCCAGCAAGGGTTGCGGGAACGGAAGAAGCAGGCCACCCGCACCACGATCGCCGAGCACGCGTGGCGGCTCGCGCTCGAACACGGCATGGACGGTGTCACCGTGGACGGGATCGCCCGCGCCGCAGGGGTTTCCCCGCGCACGTTCTTCAACTACTTCGCGACCAAGGAAGCCGCGATCGTGGCGCTGGTGCAGTTCTCCACCAGGCAGGCGGTCGAGGAACTGCGGGAGCGACCGGCGCACGAATCGCTCGAGCAGGCGTTCGACGCGGTACTGGAAGGAACGACGGGCGAGACCTCGATGCTCGGGATCGCCGAGATGCTGAACGCGAATCCGGGGCTACTGCCGCATTTGCACGCCGCGCTCGAACAGCCGGGCATGCTGATGCGCGAGGTGATCGCCGAACGCACCGGCACCAAACCGGACGAGCTGTACCCGGCGGTGGCCGCGGCCGCGCTCGCCGCCGCCTACCGGGTTGCGGTGCGGTACGAGGGCCCGCAGCAGCGAACCGTGCTGCGGGCCGCGATGCGCCAGCTCATGCACGGCATCGCGGAACCGCTGCCGGAACGCGGAGACTTCAGCTGACCGTCCAGGTGTCGTTGCCGCGCAACAGCTGCTGCAGATCACCAGGGCGCTTGGTCATCGCCGTCTGGACCTGCTCGCGGGCGAGGTCGTCGTAGCTCGGCGCCTGCACCTTGCGGAAGATCCCGGTGACCGTGTGCGCGAGATCGGAACCGGTGAGCCGGGAGAGCGCGAACGCCTGGGCGGGATCGGCCGCGGCCGGGTTGTGCGTGACCACCTGCTCCACGCCGACCTCGGCCAGCTTGCGCACGGTGAGTCCGCCGGTCTCCGGATCGCGCACCACGCCGTACTCGCGTTCGCCGTCGGAGGACTCGGGGCCGAACGTGACCGGCTCCCCCTCGCGCAGCGGGATGATCCGGCGCTCGGCCTCATCCCGGTCCTTGAGCATGTCGAAGGCGCCGTCGTTGAAGATCGGGCAGTTCTGGTAGATCTCCACCAGCGCCGAACCACGGTGGTTGGCGGCCGCGGTGAGGACCTCGGTCAGCCCCTTCTTGTCCGAGTCGAGTGCCCGGCCGACGAAGCTGGCCTCCGCGCCGAGCGCGAGCGAGACCGGGTTGAACGGGGTGTCCAGCGAGCCCATCGGGGTGGACTTGGTGACCTTCCCGGTCTCCGAGGTCGGCGAGTACTGGCCCTTGGTGAGCCCGTAGATGCGGTTGTTGAACAGCAGGATCTTGATGTTCACGTTGCGCCGCAAGGCATGCACGAGGTGGTTGCCGCCGATGGACAGCGCGTCCCCGTCCCCGGTGACCACCCAGACCGAGAGATCGGGGCGGCCGACGGCGAGCCCGGTCGCGATCGCGGGCGCGCGGCCGTGGATGGAGTGCATCCCGTAGGTGTTCATGTAGTACGGGAACCGCGAGGAGCAGCCGATCCCGGAGATGAACACGATGTTCTCGGGTTTGAGCCCGAGCGTGGGCAGGAAGGACTGCATGGTGTTGAGCACGATGTAGTCACCGCAGCCGGGACACCAGCGCACTTCCTGGTCCGACTTGTAGTCCTTGGCCTTCTGCGGTTCTTCGGTGCTCGGCACGAGGTCGAGCCCACCGAGCTGCGGTAGCCCCAGATCCGTCGCGGTCATGCGATCTCCCCTATGTGGTCGGTGAACACCTGCTCGAGTTCCTCTGCCTTGAACGGCAGCCCGGCTACCTTCGTGTACGAGCGCACATCGACCAGATACTTGCCGCGCAGCAGCAGGGCGAGCTGGCCGCCGTTCATCTCCGGAACGAGCACGCGTTCGTAGCGGCGAAGGACATCCCCGAGATTGGCGGGGAAGGGGTTCAGGTTGCGCAGGTGCGCGCTCGCGACCGGCATGCCCTTGGCGCGCACCCTTCGTGCGGCCGCGCCGATCGGGCCGTAGGTGGATCCCCAGCCGAGCACGAGCATCTTCGCCTCGCCACCGGATGGGTCGTCCACGGTCACATCCGGCACCTCGATACCGTCCACTTTGGACTGGCGGATGCGGACCATCGCGTCGTGGTTGTCCGGGTCGTAGGAGATCGAGCCCTTGCCGTCCTGTTTCTCCAGGCCGCCGATGCGGTGCTGCAGGCCGGGTGTCCCGGGAACGGCCCACGGGCGGGCCAGGGTCTCCGGATCGCGCAGATAGGGCCAGAACTCCCCGGAACCGTCCGGTGCGTTGGGCTCGTTCGCGTACTGCACGGAAAGATCGGGCAGCGTGTCCACGTCCGGGATCAGCCACGGCTCCGAACCGTTCGCGATCGAGCCGTCGGAAAGCAGGATCACCGGGGTGCGGTAGCGCAGCGCGATCCGGGTCGCCTCGAGTGCCGCGTCGAAGCAGTCGGCCGGGGTGGCCGGGGCGACGATCGGGACCGGGGATTCGCCGTTGCGGCCGAACATCGCCTGCAACAGGTCGGCCTGCTCGGTCTTGGTCGGCAGCCCGGTCGATGGCCCGCCGCGCTGCACGTCGATCACCACCAGCGGCAGCTCGGTCATCACCGCGAGCCCGATGGTCTCGGACTTGAGCGCGACACCGGGTCCCGAGGTCGTGGTCATGCCCAGCCCGCCACCGAATGCGTGCCCGAGCGCGGCGCCGATCCCGGCGATCTCGTCCTCGGCCTGGAAGGTGGTGACGTTGAAATTCTTGTGCTTGGACAGCTCGTGCAGGATGTCCGAGGCCGGGGTGATCGGGTAGGTGCCGAGCAGCACCGGCAGCTTGGACAGTTCGGCCGAGGCGACCACTCCGTAGGCGAGCGCGGTGTTCCCGGTGATCTGCCGGTAGGTGCCCGGCGCGAGCTTGGCGGGGGCGACCTCGTAGGTGACCGCGAAGGCCTCGGTGGTCTCGCCGTAGTTCCAGCCGGCGCGGAAGGCCAGGATGTTCGCCTCGGCGATGTCCGGCTTCTTGGCGAACTTGTCCCGCAGGAACTGTTCGGTGCCCTCGGTCGGACGGTGGTACATCCAGGAGAGCAGGCCGAGGGCGAACATGTTCTTGCAGCGCTCGGCGTCCTTTTTGCCGAGCCCGGTCTCGGCGAGCGCGCCCTGGGTGATCGTGCCCATGGCGACCTCGTAGACCTGGAAGTTCTCCAGCGAACCGTCTTCGAGCGGGTTCGCGGCATAGCCGACCTTGGTCAGGTTGCGCTTGTTGAACTCGTCGGTGTTGACGATGATGATCCCGCTCTTGGGCACATCGGCGAGGTTCGCCTTGAGCGCTGCCGGGTTCATCGCGACGAGCACATCCGGGCGATCGCCCGGGGTGAGGATGTCGTAGTCCGCGAAGTGCAGCTGGAAGCTGGACACTCCGGGCAGCGTGCCCTGTGGGGCGCGGATCTCCGCCGGGAAGTTCGGCAAGGTCGCGAGGTCGTTGCCGAAGGAGGCGGCCTCGGAGGTGAACCGGTCCCCGGTCAGCTGCATGCCGTCCCCGGAGTCACCGGCGAACCGGATCACGACCCGGTTCAGTTTGGTGCTCGAACTGTCGCCGACCTTCTCGTCGACCTCGCTCAGGCTCATCGCTTACCCGTACCTTCTCTCCACGCTCGGGCCGCTGCTCAGGGTTGCCAACCCTTTGCTTGCGCACCGTCGATGCTAACCGTCTTCGCTCGAGGCGCACCGAGTGCACATGGTGCTCCCACTTCGCAGGAAAACGCATCGTGTGCTGCATCATCGCGTGACCACCCGCTGGGCCTGCCGTGACTACTACCAAGCGCATGTCAGTGCCGCTGCATCGATTGTGTCGTACAAGCACCTGTGTGTCGGAGATCACGCCGTGCGTGTTTCGTCGTACGGAACTTCAGTTAGCTCGAGGTTCAGCCTCCCGCGGTTTCGAATTCCATCCGGTCGACCACATCCGGGTCGGTGACGTCCAAACCGTCCGCCATGGCCTTCTGATAGCGCACGATGCTGTCCGCATCGATCGCCGTACTGTCCACTCCGGCCTTCCAGTACGCGCGGGCCTGCATGTCCTGGCGGTCCACACCGCACTCCTCGAGGGTGAACCGGCGCAGCTCGCGCACCACCGCCGCCTCGGCGGCCAGCCATGCCTGGGTGCGCCCCTGCGGTGCGGCGACCGAGCGCACCAGTTCGGCCAGCGCCTCGCGGGGTTGCCCGATCGCCCAGTGCACGCTGGTGCGTGCGCGTTCGGGAAGCAGTGCCTTGTCCGATTCCTCCGCGGTGGAAAGGCAGACCAGCGCGGGCACTTCCGGGGGCAGTGATTCGAGGATCGCGGCGGCCGCGGGCAGGGCGCTCGCATCGCCCACGATGAGGTGCCGGTCGACCGGGGCGGCCGAGGAGAACTCGTGGCGCATCCCGGCGAACCCGACGACCTCGCCCGGTCCGGTGCGCTCCAGCCAGGCCATTCCCGGGCCGCCGCGGTGCTCGGCGACGTCGAACTCGATCCGATTGCGTTCCGGATCGAAGCTGCGCACCGTGTAGGCGCGGGGCAGCGGTTGCTCGCTACCCGGGAGCATCAGTTTGAACGCGTCCGCCGGCCAGATGTCGCGGTACTGCGCCAGTCCCGGGCCGTGCACCGCCACCCGGCGGAATCCCCGGGAAATCGGCCATACGCGCTCGACCTCGACCTCGCAGCTGAACGGGCCCTGTCCGTGCTGGGTGATCCGGCGGATCTCCTGCCTGATCGAGGTCATCGCGCGCTCCTTGACTATGTTAGCTTAGCCTAAACTAACATAGTCAGCGATGGCTGATCTTCGCCCGCATGGCCGCAAGGCGCTCGGCGAACGCGGGCGAGTTCAGCGATTCCACCTGCGGGGTCAGCTCGATGTCCACCGCACCGGCGTGCGCGTCCAGCGCGGCCGTCGTGCGCATGCTCGCCTTGGTGGCGAGTACCAGTTCCCGGGGCGCCTGGGTGGCCGGTTCGGCGAACTCCACCGCGGCGGCGACCGGGTCCTCGGCGACGGAATGGGCGAGACCGGCGTCCACCGCGGCCCCGGCGCCCAGGATCTGGCCGAACAGCACCATCGCGCGGGCGGTCTGGGGGCCGACGGCGCGCTGCAGCATCCAGGTCATCCCGCCGCCGGGGTGAATGCCCAGCTTCAGGAACCGCGCGTCGAAACGTGCCTTCGGGCCCGCGATGCGCACATCGGCGGCCAGCGCGAGATTCAGGCCCGCGCCCACCGCGGCCCCGTTCACCGCGGCGATCGTGGGCAGTCGTGACTCGGCGACCGCCAGGAAGCCCGCATAGACCGCGCGCAGCCCGCGCTCCTGCTCGGCCGCCTCACTCGCGTCCGCGAGTGCGGCGAGGTCCGCCCCCGCGCAGAACGCCGGATCCGCGCCGGTGACCACCAGCGCGTGCACCGAATCATCGGCCTCGCAGCGGGTCACTGCCTCGGCGAGCTCGGCGGAGAGGTCTGTGGTCAGGGCATTGCGGCGGTCCGGGTCGTGCACGGTGAGCACGGCGACGCCCCCGGTGTGTTCGGTGCGGATCTCAGCGCGGGTCTCAGCCATGGTCGGCGAGATTACCGCTCCGGCATCGGCGGGCGCTCCAACAGCGTGGACAACACCACCGTCGAAACCGTGGTGTCCACGATCTCCAGCGCACGCACCTGCTCCAGCACGTTCTCCAGGTGGTGCATGCTCGCCGCGCGCAGGTGCACGATCGCGTCCGCCGAACCCGTCACCGTGTACGCCGCGACCACCTCCGGGAACGGCTCCAGCGCGCCCCGGATGCGTGCCGGGGTGATGTTGCCCCGGCAGTGCACCTCGATGAACGCCTCGGTGCCCCGCCCGATCGCCTCCGGGTTCACCACCGCCGTGAACCCGCGCAGCACGCCGAGCTCGAGCAGCCGGTCCACCCGCCGCTTCACCGCGGGCGCCGAGAGCGCCACCTCCTTGCCGATCTCCGCATAGCTGGCGCGCGCATCGCCCACCAGTGCCGAAATGATTCGCTGATCCGTGGCGTCCATGCGCAACATTCTGCATGTCCATCCGCAACATCGCGACATTGTTCGCTGGTCATCACGCACATAGATTTGGTGTTATGACGATCTTGGAGTCCCCCGGCGGCCAGCTCATGGCCGAACGCGTACCCACCGTGCGCAGCTACCTGATGTGCCCCCCGGAGTTCTTCACCGTCGAATACTCCATCAACCCCTGGATGGACCCGGCCGCGGGCGTCGACACCGAGCTCGCCATGCGGCAGTGGACCCGGCTCGCCGAAACCTACGAACGGCTCGGCCACCACGTGCACCGCATCCAGCCCCAGCCAGGACTGCCCGACATGGTCTTCGCCGCCAACTCCGGGACCGTCATCGGCGGCAAAGTCCTCGGCTCCCGATTCCGTGCGCCACAACGAGCCGCCGAAGCCGAACACTTCCGCCGCTGGTTCCTCGAAAACGGCTACACCGACGTCGTCATGCCCACCGCCATCAACGAAGCCGAGGGCGACTTCGCCTGGACCGGGAGCCTGCTGCTCGCCGGGACCGGATTCCGCACCGACGAGCGCGCACACGGCGAGGCACAGGAAGTGCTGGGCGTGCCCGTCGTTTCCCTGCGCCTCATCGACCCCAGCTACTACCACCTCGACACCGCCCTGTTCGTGCTCAACGAAGGACCCGGGGCCAACATCGCCTACTACCCCGAAGCCTTCTCCCCCGGATCGCGGGAAGTACTGCGCCGCCTCTTCCCCGACGCCGTCATCGCGACCGCCGAGGACGCCGCCTGCCTCGGCCTCAACGGAGTCAGCGACGGCTACCACGTCGTGCTGCCGACCGAGGCCACCGCGCTCGCCGAACAATTGCGCGCCCGTGGTTATGCGCCGCTGCACGTGGACATCTCGGAATTGCGGAAATCCGGCGGTGGGCCCAAATGCTGCACCATGGAATTGCGGGGATAGTTCGGTCACCGGGTCTCCGTACTACGCGTAGACGATGCCCGCCTCGGTGAGCCGTTCTTCGGTGCGGTTCACGGCCGCGGTGAGCTCGGAACACGCCGCGTGGATGAAGGACGTCACGAGGTCGGTGGGACCGTAGCGGGCCTGAATTTCGTTCAGCCGTTGGTCGACCGTGGTAACCCTGCCATCCGGTGTCGTGGTCATATCCGCCCACCAGAGGGCATCGCGCAATGGCGTTGTCTCGTCGGTGAATTCGGCCAGATCGCCGCCGAGATCGCGGAGTTCGGCTTCGCGGTATGCGCAGGAGTGGTGCGCGACCAGGTGCACGAGCCGTTCCGGGGCGTCCGTGGCCGCCAGATAGCGGGCACCGTCGAGCGGATGGAACTGCGTGTGGGCCAGCTCGGGCGCGTAGCCGATATCGTGCAGCAGCCCGGCCGCCGTCAACAGCTCGGCCTCGTCATCCGGGAACAGCGCGCCCGCGACCGCAGCTCGGGCACCGACGCCCTGCACATGAGCCCACCGCCGGGGCAGCATCGTTTCCAGCTTGGTCTGCGCCTTTTTTCGCGCCCACCTCACCAGGTCCACGGATTCACGGTAGTGACGACCGTTAGTGTGTGTCTAACGGTTGCTCACGTCAGAAGTGGTCGGGAACATATCGGGCTCGATCGTGAACGGATCTGAATGCCATGCACGGTGACGACCGTACCGTGAGTATCCTTCGGCATGAGCTCTACAAGAGAGTCTGCCATCGGTCAGGCCGAGGTGCTTGATCCAGTTGTACAACCACTGAGCCGTAAGATCCTGCTGAACGGCCCTATGAGGTTCCAGTGCACCATCAAGTTCGAACCACATCGGATCGCAGTCGTCTTCCATTCGCTCAATTCCAATGGCTGTTAGCTGAACGCCAGAGGTAGACGGATTGTGAACCGCTATTTTGATCTTGAGGAGACCGTTGATCCCGAAGAAGAGTCGCGCATCAACGGTAGTAGGAAGATCTTTCTCCTGCTCGTCTCTCCATCGTGCGTAGGTCTGGTAGGTAGTTCCGAGCAGTGACAGTGCCGCAATGACAAGTGCTATCCAGGCGACCATGTGTCTGATTGTCGCTGGTTGCTGATGAGTGATCGGCAGCGCGCTCTGGATGCGATCTCCGTGAGTCGGAGTAAGTGGCAAGGACAAGGGGGCATGGATCAACGTATGAGTTCCCGCGGCTGATCAGGCGTCAGCCATGGGGTTCCACGGTGGATCATGTGGTGGCAGTTGGCGCGAAGGAGGACAAGGTCCGCCAGCTTGGTTTCGATCTCACCCGATGTATGGAGTGGGGTGACATGCTGGTTCCGTCAAATCTGCCTGGACCGGGTCTCTTGGTCAGGGCGCGAGCGGGTGACGCTTCGTGGACCGTGTGACTGGCTCGATAGGTTAGGACAGCATGTCGAGGTCAGCAAGCTCGATGAGCGATGCCAGGACGAGAGGGAGAAGAGCGACGGTAACAATACTCCGATCGAATGGGATTGGTGAGCAGAAGTGGTGCGCGATTACACAGAATTCCCGGATCTTTCGGAGCTTTACCTCGAGGACAGCTCCGTGCTCGATGCCCACGAAGAGCCGGGGAGCCTGTCGTTCAAGGTGGACGCCGTACTCACCCCGGAAAACCTGCGATATTCTCCGAAACCCGGTGAGTAGCATTTGCTATGCGGATGTAGTGCTCTCATTCACAGAGATTAGTGCCACGAACTGGATCGAGCGTATCTTTCGGCCGAGTGTGGATGCCAATGATGAGATCGACTATGGCAACATCGACTCATTGGTTTACCACGAGGGTCACTATAAGCTCGAAGGTGACTGGGACAGGATGCACGTCTACCGCAATGCGGATCCGACGGTCACCTACTTGTAGCGCTGAACCAGACCTGCGGCGATGCGTCCTACGGATGTGACCGACAGCAGGGAGCTCTCTTGGGAGGGCTGTGTCAATGCTCGTGATCTGGGCGGGCTGGGACGAATCCGGCGGGGTGCGGTGGTCCGGATGGAGGCGCCGACGCGGCTGAGTGCGGCGGGCTGGACGGCGGCCTGGGACTATGGGGTTCGCACGGTGCTGGATCTGCGCAATGCCGATGAGTGTGTACCGGATGAGGCGCAGCGGCCGCCGGGGATCACGACGGTGCGGGTTCCGCTGGATCCGGTGGGAACGCCGTTCTATGAGCGCTGGAGCAGGATCGACAATTTTGCCTCGCCGTTGTATTTCCCGGCGATGTTGGCGGAGTATCCGGAACCGGTGATCACGGCGGTACGGGCGATCGCCGATGCGGCTCCGGGATGCGTGGTGTTCCATTGTTCCGGCGGTAAGGACCGTACCGGGCTGCTTGCTCTGGTGTTGCTCACTTTGGCGGGGGCGAAACCCGAGGATATCCTCGCGGATTATCTGCTCAGTTATGAGCGTATGCGGCAGCTGTTGGCGGAGCTCGGTATCGGTGATCAACTCGTTGCGGTGCGCGAGCTCCTGGCGAGTCATGGCACGACCATCGAGGATTCGCTGTTTTCGACGATCGGTTCGCTGGCGATGCCCGGTTTCCTCCTGGGCAACGGTCTTTCCGAGTCCGAACTCGACGGTCTGCGTGCTCGCCTGACGGGTTAGACTTGCACTGTGTCCCTCGCACTGTTCGCGGGAATTCCGGTGAGCGACCACGCGGCCGCGGTCGCCTGGTATGAGCGGCTTTTCGGGCGGCCCGCCTCGTTCGCGGCGACCGAGACCGAATCGGTGTGGGAGCTCGGCGAGAACAGCTGGGTGTATGTCGTGGCGAACCCGGAGCACGCGGGCCACGCGATGAATACGGTGCTGGTGGATGATCTCGACGCGGTGGTCTCCGGGATCGCCGAACGCGGTATCGAGCCGGAGAAGCGGGAAACCTACGACGGGGGTATGCGTAAGGTGATCTTCCGGGATCCGGACGGTAATGAGTTCGGTTACGGTGGCCGCTGACGAAATGCATTGAGGGCTCCCGGATGGTGCGCTCCGGAAGCCCTCTCGCCATAGGCTACCTGGATTCCTCGGAATCCGCATCTTTTCTGTGGTGTGATCCGCGCCGAATCAACCGGGGCTGGACCGGCCGTGGCGCCAGTAGCCGAAGAAGGCGATATCGGCTTTGGGGATACCGCGTTCGTTGACCAGGTGGCGGCGTAGTCCGGTCGGCAGTTTCGCCTCGCCCGCTACCCAGGTGTAGAAGGGTTCCGGGGGTAGCTGGGCATTTCGCACGGTTTGCAGTGCGAGTTCTCCGGGCAGGGTGTCCGCGCGCTCGCGGGGGAGCCAGTGCACGCGAACTCCTTCGGGGGCGCGGAAATCGTGCTGGATATCGGCGGTTTCCGGGACTTCGAGGAATACCTCGGCGATGAGTGTGGTGGGAGCGTTCTCGAGGATGGCCAGGATCGCGGGCACCGCGCTCTCCTCGCCGACGAGCAGCTGCCAGGATGCCCTGGCCGGCGGCAGGTAGGTCACGCCCATGTCGAAGATGCCCGCGGGATCACCGGGCTTGGCGTGCTGGGCCCAGGTGGATGCGGGGGCGTCGCCGTGCAGCGCGAAGTCGATGTCGATCTCGCCGCGTTCGGGGCGCGCTCGCCGGATCGTGTAGTTGCGCACCCAGGGGCGACGTGTCTTGGGCATCATGAGCACCTGTGCCATCCACGCTTCGTTGGACAGCGTCGGCATGGTCAGCCGGTCCTGTCCTTCGCGCGGGAAGAACAGGCGCACGGTCTGGTCGTCGCCCGAGGGTTTGAACTGGTCGAGTTCGGGGCCGCCGAGGGTGATGGTGGTGAAGCCGGCGCTGCGCCTGGCGGTGGCGAGCACTTCGAGGGTGATCATCTTCCGGGTGTCGGGCATCCGCACTTTGGGAAGCATCACATCGCCCCTTCATCGGCATATCCGCAGCTCATGAGAATATTATGAGCAATAACTTGTGTTTGGCGCTACTCGCTTTCGCGCGGCGCATCCGGAGGTGTCATGACGGCGGACAGCAGGCGACTTCAACCACGTAAACGGCCGCGTCAGGTGCGGGCGGAGCTCACCAGGCAGCGCATCCTCACCGCGGCTGCTCACGTTTTCGCCGAGCACGGCTACGCCGCGGGAACCACCAACCGGATCGCCGAGCAGGCGCGGATCTCGATCGGTTCGCTGTATCAGTACTACCCGAACAAGGACGCGATCCTGAGCGAGCTGCTGCTCCGGCATCTGGACGTCGCGGCGGCTTCCGGTCCTCTCCCGCCCGAGGGCTCGCTGGAGGAGATCATCCGGGGGCAGGTGCGGGCGGTGATCGAGAATCACCGGGATGATCCGCAATTGCTGCGGGTGCTGATCGAGCAGGCTCCCCGCTCCCCCGAACTATTGGCGAAGATCGATCAGTACGAGCGCTCCCGGGTCGCCTATGTCCGGGAACTGCTCGGCAGTCATCCGGAGGTCCGGGTCGAGGACACCGAGACCGCCGCCCGGCTCATGGTGTCCACGGTCGAGCTCGTCGTGCACAAGCTGGTCGCGGCGCCCGATCCCATCGATGTCGGCCGGTTCGAGGAGGAACTGGTCGCCATGCTCACCCGCTATCTCACACAGTGATTCAGGAGAGCTGTTCATCGTAATCGGGCAGCTTGAATCCGCGCTCGTAGTTTCCGCCCGTCATATCACCGGGCCGGTTTCCCACATTGGCGATGATCGTGTAGCCCTGTTGTGCGTACTCCTGGCGGCAGCGCTGTTTCACATCGGTGGCGTGCTGGTCGCCGGATTGCCGGACGCAGGTTCCGTCGACGCGATAACCGACATCGGTCAGTGCTTTGCGGGCGCCGTCCGCGTCGGTCCGCGCGCTGGCGATCAGGATCGAGATTCCGAGCCGGTGACCGGTCTCGGCGAAATCGAGCACATCCGCGGTTGCGTGACCGCGGCGATAATGCGTCTCCAGGGCGGTGTTGTCGATATCGGTCACGATCGCGAGTTTCTTCCCGCCCTGTTCGACCCGCTTGTTCAGGTAATCCGTCCCGCCTTGCATCGCTTTGTGCACATCGGCTTTCCAGATTTCGTAGCTGGGGAGCGCCGCAGCGGAAGCGGGCTGGGCGCCGGACAGGGCGGTCATGGCGAGGAAACCGGCTACGAGTGCGGCGTGGCGCATCGGCATGCTCCGTTTCGCGAACGTGAGGTTCACCGTTGCCAGTCGGCGAAATCCTGCTGGGTGTCGAAATAGTAGGTGAGGGTCAGGACGCCCATGGTGGCCTCGGTCGCTTCACCCCGCAGTCCGGTCAGCTCGCCGGTGCCGGAGTGCGGCACCACGGTGCCGAAGGTGTTCTGGGCTCCGTTGTCGGCAAGGCCACCGTGCTGGATGACGAAGGTGCCGCTGCGGCCGTCCAGGCTTGCGCGGATGAGTTCGGAGGCCACGTAGCCGCTGCCCAGATTGCCTTGGGCGGTGAGCACCTCGACGAGGCCGGTGCCCTCCAGCGTTCCCCGATAGTTCTTGCGGATCGTGATTCTGGTGAGTCTCGGGCCGTCCTCGGGTTCGTGATAGGGAACCTCCTCCCAGTTCTCGATGTCGAACTCGGCCTGAATGGTCTGCGCGGTGAAGTCCGTCATGACTATAGAGTGTGCCACTCCGGACCGCGTGCTCAGTAGTACTCGCTCGGGGAAACGCCGAGCGCACCGGAGAACATGCTGATGAAGGTGCCGGTCCTCGCGTAGCCGACGGCGTCGGCGAGGGGAGCGGTGAGTCCCGTGCACCGAACCTGGCTCCGGGCAGCGGGAAATCCGGAAACGCTGCGCGGGCAAGTCATTGCCCGGAACGGAGACCGAGACGGGTCACCCGGCGGTCCTGGCGAGGATCCGAGTGGTGACCAGTTCGGTCGCCGTCACGGGGAACAGGTGCCCTTCGCCGGGAACGGCCTCGAACCGGCAGTCCGGGATGAGGGCGGCTCGGCGTTCGGCTACCGGCAGTGGGCACAACGCACTGCGCGCGCCGGCCAGCACGGTCGTCGGTGCGCCGAGCGAGCGCAGTTCGTTGTCCCGCAACGGAACCGGGGCACAGGCGCCGAGCCGGAACAGCGGCATGGCGCGCAGCGCGAAGCTGAGCGCGGGATCCGTGGCGCGCAGCGGCCCGATGCGGGTGCGCAGAGCTTCCGGGGCGAAGGCGAACGGAAGCAGGCCGAACAGCCAGCCGTAGAACCGCGCGCCGAGCGGGGCGAACACCGGGGCGTCGAGCAGGGTGAGGGTGCGCACCCGTGCGGGATACGCGAGGGCGAAACTCGCGGCGAGCCAGCCACCCCGGGAGACCCCGGCGAAGTCGGCGCACTCGATCCCGAGGGAATCCAGGGTTTCGGCGAGCCAGCGCATGGTGGTCGGTGGGTCGGGCAGCGGGGCGCGCTGGGTGTTCCTGCCGAGCTCGCCGAGCGGATCGATCGCATGGACGCGGTGCCGCGCACCGAGTGCGGGGGCGTGCCTGGCGAAGCTGAGCGAGGTCAGGTTGGCCCCGGGCAGCAGCACGAGCGGGGTTCCGTCCTCGGGCCCGAAGCGGCGAACCCGGGTGGTGCCGAAGCCGGACTCCACGTCGAGTTCCTCGGCCGGTACCGGCCACTGAGCGGCCAGCTCGGCGTACCGGCGCTCGAAGCAGCGCCGGGCCGAGTCGGTACGGAATCCGCTCATGGCCACAATGCTCGCACGGCGGACCGGTCGAACGCGATGGCTTCCTCGAGTTCCTCGGCGACATCCAGCAACACCGTTTCGTTCCCCGGTGCGGCGACGAGCTGCACGCCGACCGGAAGCCCCTCGACCAGGCCGCACGGCAGGCTCACCGCGGCGGCACCGGCCACGTTGAACGGCACGGAGAACGGATAGGCGCCCCACAGCGCGTCCACCTCGGTCCCGCCGATCGACCGCGGCCGCTGCCCGTGCGGGAAAGCCGGAACCGCGACCGAGGGAGTGACCAGCAGATCGACCTCGCCGAACAGTTCGGCGAACCGGGATCGGTACTCCCGTAGCGCGCGCTCGGCCTCGGCCACCGCGGCGGGTTCCAGGCGGGCCGCGCCGCGCAGGGTGGCCAGTTCGTAGCGGGTGAGCCGATCGTCGAAGGTGCCGAGCAGATGCCCGCGTTCCTGGTGTTCCTCGGCGAGCACGAGCGGACCGAAGATCTCGGCCCAGCCCTCGATCGGCAGCGGGCTCTCCAGGAATTCGTGCCCCTGCTGTTCGAGCAGTGTCACCGCGCCGTGCACCGCCTTCGCCACGCCCTCGTGCACCGGCCTTCCCTGTGGTGCGGGGAAAACCGCGATCCGCTTCCGGCCGGTGGCGCTGCGCGGATAGACCCGGTCGGCGAGCACGCCGAGCAGCAGCCGCGCGTCCGCGACGCTCGAGGTGATCGGACCGGGCCCGGAAAACGGTGTCATGGCGCGGAAACCGTTCTCATCGGCGCACAGTCCCTGACTCGGCTTCACCCCGACGAGCCCGCAGAAGGCCGAGGGAATGCGCACCGAGCCGCCGCCGTCGCTGCCGATGCTCGCCGTGGCAAGGCCCGCGGCGACCGAGACCGCGCTGCCACCACTGGAACCACCTGGGGTGCGTTCGGTGTCCCAGGGATTCGCCGCTTCCGGGCCGAGCAGGTTCTCCGAGGTGGCCGCCTGACCGAACTCCGCCATGTTCGTTTTCCCGGTGATGACCGCGCCTGCCTCGCGCAGGCGGCGCACCACTCCGGAATCGGTGAGCGCGCGGGCATCCTTGTGCAGCAGCGAACCGAGCCCGGTCGGCGCACCGGCCAGATGGAAACAGTCCTTGACCGAGAGCGGGACGCCGAGCAGTTCCCCGGTCTCGCCGCGCCGGTATGCCTCGGTGGCCGCGCGCGCCTGTTCGGTGGCGATTTCCCCGGTGCGGCAGGCATAAGCGCGCAGTTGCGGCTCGAGGCGATCGGCCCGCTCGGTGAGGAAGCGCAGGTGTTCGGCAGGGCTCAGCTCCCCGGTGCGGAACGCGGTGGTGAGCGCGGTGATCGAGGAGAAGGTCACCCGTTCATGCTCTCGGGACCTGCCGGGCACGTCAACCTTGCCGGGCGGCAAGGAACCGGTCGATTTCCGCGCGTTCCGGTGCGGTGGCCGGACCGGTGCGCGAAACGGCGATGGCGGCGGCCGCGTTTGCCCTGCGTGCCGCGGTCTCCAGCTCGGTACCGCGCAGCAGCTCGGCCGAGAGCACCCCGCAGTGCGCGTCCCCGGCGCCATTGGTGTCCACCGCGGTGACCGGGAATCCGGGAACCTGGGTGGCCGTGGTCCCGCGCCGGATCGTGCAGCCGTTCGCGCCGTCCCGGACGAGCAAGGTGCACTCGGGGAATTCGCGCACCGAATCGGTCAACGGGGCCGATTCCTCCGCATTGCAGCTCACGATATCCACAGTGGACAGTACGGCGCGCAGCGTTTCCGGGGGAATGTCCGGGGTGAGCGGCCCGGGGTCGAACAGTGTCCGCGCGGATCCGTTCCGTGGTAACCAATCCAGCAGGGTGTCCCGATTGGACTCGTGCAGCAGGCTGTAGCCGCTGACGTAGACCAGATCGGCAGGTCCTGCGGTGATCCCGTCCAGCGCGCCCGGCCCGAGCCCGCCCTCCGCGCCGGTCCCGGTCACGAAGGTGCGCTCCCCGTCGGGTTCCACGAGTGCCACGCACACCCCGGTATCGGCTTCCGAGCTCGGTGCGCGCGCGACCGCGATGCCCTCGGCCCGCAGCGCCGCGCGCACCTGCTCGCCGAACCGCCCGGTGCCGTGCGCGCCCGCGTAGAGCACTTCCGCCCCGGACCGGGCGGCGGCGGCCATCACGTTGAATCCGCCGCCGACCAGCAGTTCGGTGCCCTCGGCGAGCAGGTCACCACCGCGTTGCGGAAGGGTTGGCACGCGCAGCACCAGATCCACCACCACCTGCCCGGTGTGCAGCAGCCGCCCGCTCATCGGCGCTTCCACCCGAGCAGCGCGTACAACCCGGCGGCGGCCGCGAAGGCGATCACCCAGCCGAGCCCGTTCTCCCCGGGCCAGGTGTGCGCGAAGGGGCCGGTGAACCACTGATCGGTGGTGAACAGATAACCGGCGACGATGCCGATCGCCCAGGAGAGCACCGCACGGGGTGCGCAGCCCGCGCGGTACCAGTAGGCGCTCGTGCGGCCGGTGTCCATCAGGGCCGCGGCGTCGTAATCCTTGCGCCGCATCATGTCCACGGTGAACACGCCGACCCAGGCCGTGCTGGGCACCGCGAGCAGCGTGATGAACGCGACGAACGGCTGATAGAAGCTGTGCGCGAGCAGCATCAGATAGATCGCGCCGAGGAAGGTGACGACCACATCCACGATCACCGCGTACACCCGCTTGATCCGGATGCCGAGGGTGAGCGTGGTCAGCCCGGCGGAATACACCGAGAGGTGATTGGAAAGCAGCAGCCCGCCGAACGCCGCGATCAGATACGGCGCGGCCATCCAGGTGGGGAGCATGGCACGGATCGCGGCCACCGGATCGCTCGCGTTCGCCAGGCTCGGGTCCCCCGCGGAAAGCAGGCTGCCCAGCGAGATCAGCAGTACGAGCGGGATCCCGGCACCGGCAGCGGCCGAGGCGATCAGTGCCCCGGTGCGCGCGCTCCTGGACTGGTACCGGGACATGTCCGCGGCCGCGTTCACCCAGCCGATCCCGGTCCCCGCGGCGATGGTGCCGATTCCCGCGATCATCGCGCCGATCGAGGCGGGGCGCGCCGAACCGACCGCGTGCCAGTCGATCGTGGCGATCAGGTTCACCGCGACCACGATGTTCAGCGCGCCGAAGATCCAGGTGGCGATCCGCTGCACGGCCAGCAGTACCCGGTGCCCGAGCCCGGAGACGATCACGGTGAGCCCGATGAACACGGTGATGCAGCAGATCGTCAGCGCCGGGGCGGACTTCGCCTCGGTCGGGGTGCCGAACACGATGGCGCACAGGGAAAGCAGCGCGAAGGCCGCGGTCGTGGTGTTCACGGTCTCCCAGCCGAGCCGGGAAAGCAGCGAGACCAGGGTCGGTCCCGCATTCCCGCGCACCCCGAAAACCGCGCGGGACAGCGTCAGTCCCGGTGCCCCGCCGCGGCGTCCGGCGACCGATACCGCGCCGACGATGGCGAAGGAGCCGACCGCGCCGAGCACCGCGACGATCGCGGACTGCCAGAAGGTCAGTCGCTGGATGCCGACGAGCGTGGCGCCGAGCGGGAGGCCGAGAATGGAGACGTTCGCCGCGAACCACACCCAGAACAGCTGCATCGGCCGTCCGGTGCGCTCGCTGTCCGGGACCGGTTCGATGCCCCGGGTCTCGAGCGCGCCACCCGGTTCAGCGGCGGTCTCGGCGACGCTCATCCGCCTCCTCTCGCACTTCGAGCAGCCCGGTGACCAGCGGTTCCAGTTCCAAGACGTTCACCTCGCGCACCGTATCCACGAGTTCGCGGGGCAGCCCGGCGACACCGTGTCGCGCGCCGAGTATCGCACCGCAGATGGCGGCGATCGTGTCGGTGTCCCCGCCGAGCTGTGCGGCAAGACACAGTGCCTGCAGCGGTTCCTCGCCCCGCGCCTCGGCGAGCGCGAACGCGGCGATCACCGATTCCTGCGCGGCAACGGAAGTGCCGACCAGTTCGGCGATCGTCTCGACGAGCGCGGTGGTTCCCAAGCCGCGCACCAGTTTCCGCACCCAGTGGATGCGTGCCGCGATGTCCGCGCCCGCGCTCCACACGCCGAGTCCCGCGCCGTGGGTCGCCGCGAGTTCCGCGCTGTCCAGTGCCGCCTTCGGTTCGGTGCCCTCGATCGAGGAGGAGACCGCGGTGGCCACGGCGGCCGCGGCGGCGATCCCGATGTTCGTGTTGTGCGTGATCCTGCTGGTGGCCACGACCGCGTCGAGCATCGGATTGAGCCGGGGCGGGGTGGCGATCGCGACCGGGGTGATGCGCATGGCCGCGCCGTTCGTGGTGCCGAACCGCCCGGTTTCCTCCGGTCCGACGCCCGCGTTCAGTTCCTCGAGCGCGCGTTTGGTGGACGGGCCGAGCAGATCGGCCGAACCGCGCCGGATCATCTCGGATTCCCAGTCCAGCAAGGCTTTCGCGAACACGGTCGGATCGACCTGGCCACCGCCGTCGATGAGCAGGCGGGCCAGCAGCACGGCCTGTTCGGTGTCATCGGTGATCGTTCCGGCGGGCAGGCCGGGCGCGATCGGCTGCTCGGGCCGCGCCGGGAGCAGGGTGTCCACGGTGCCGTAGAGTTCCGCGATCCGTTGCCGGGAAAGGGATTGCGTCGGCATGCCGAGCGCGTCCCCGAGCGCGAGCCCGTAAAAGGCGCCAAGCGCCCGCTCATAGCTGTTCATCTGTTTCCGAAGGTGAGGTGGAACTGGAATCTCTGCGGGTCGAGCAGGCTCGTCACGTGTTCCACGAATCGGCCGTTCACCATGGTGCTGCACCGCACCGACTGGAGGAAGACCTCGCCGGGCGCGCGCTCGAGCAGTTCCGCGGATTCCTCGTCCAGCGGTGCGGTGTCGATCCACTGCTCGCCCATGTCCGCGCGCAGCCCTGCCTCGGCGAGGCTCGCGGTCAGCGAATCCCCGCGCAGTCCGCGTTCGGGCAGTTCGGCGAGCGCGCCCTGCGCGGGCACCAGGGAGTGCTCGAGGGACACCGGCCCGTCCCCCTGCTCCCGGCGCAGCCTGCGCACCGCGATGAATTCCTGGATACCGAACCTGTCGGTCAACGAGGCATCGGTGACCCGTTCGATGCCGAGCAGTTCGGTGCTGATGCTGAAGCCCGAGTCGGCGAGCGCGGTGGCCCAGCCGAGGTCCTGGTCGAGCGGCACCCCGTCGAAGGCCACGAAGGAGCCCACGCCCATCTCGGTGGCGATCAGCCTGCGGCGTTTGAGCTCGTCGAGCGCACCGCGCACGGTCCCCCTGCTCACCGAGTAGCGCTGCGCGAGCTGGTGTTCCCCCGGCAGCTGGTCGCCCTTGCTGAGGCGGCCGGAGTGGATCTGTTCGGTGAGATCGGCGATCAGCCGGTTTCGTTTCCCGAACAGCCCTTGTTCACGCCTGTCCATACTTGTACTCTAGGTCGCTGCGCTGTGGCCTGTCCAACTGAGGCTACGGTTGTCACATGGGCAAACGTGAATCCGTTTACGCTGGTGCTCGGGCGCATTACCTGTCCCCGAAGCGGCGTGATCCCGTCAAGCGGCTGGCCGAGGAACCGGTCTCCCGCACCTTGCTGCGCGAGGCGGTCGCCGGACTGGGACACCACGGGCCGGTCCGGGTGCTCGATCTGGGCTGTGGCACCGGAGACGGGCTCGATCTGCTCTCCGGGGTACCCCACGCGGTGCAGTACACCGGGCTGGACAGCGATGCCGACATGGTGCACACCGCGGCCGAACTGCATCCGGACGCGCGGTTCGTGCGCGGGGATCTGCGCGGGCCACTGCCCGAGGGTGAATTCGAGCTGTACATGTCCTCCGGGGTGCCCTATTCGCATCTGCCTGCCGACCAGATCGAGCAGGCGCTGCGGGGAATTTTCGAGCGCGTCCGGGAAACCGGGAAACCGGCCGCGCTGCTCGCCGATGTGCTCGGGCGGTACTCGATCGAATGGCTGCCGAACTGGGGGCGCACTCGCTGGGACTACGCGATGACCTTCTTCGAGGGGGAGAGCGCGCCCGCCGGGGAACCGATGACCTTCCTCGCGGGTGAGGATTTCGCGGCCGTGGTGCGGAACGCGGCGAGCTCGGCCGGGGTGCGGCTCGCGGACACCCGGTTCACCGACCGTTCGGTGCTGCTGGGCAGGCACACCGCGACCCGCACCTTCAATCCGCACATCCCGCCGTACCGGAAACTGGTCAACGACCTGCATTCCGGCACGGAGACCGGTGGATTCGAGCGGTTGTTCTTCGATCCGCCGCGCAAGGGCGCGCCACCGGCCGTGCTCGAGTTCTTCACGGAGCTGGCTTCGCGGTGGAACGGCATCGTGCGTGCGGCCATCGATCAGGAGCAGCCGGGCACCGCGCTCGCCGAGGAACTACTGCGCTGTGAACGGGACAACCGCTCCGGGCTCGGGGTAGGGCACTCACTGATCGCCAGCATGCGCGTACTCCCGTGATTCCCGCGGCACCGGTGCGGGCGCCAGTGGCATCCGGTACCGGCACACCACCGCATCGGTGCTGCGGGACAGCCGCCGACCGATCACCGCGCCCCGGTAGTTCTTCAGCAGCCGCTCCCATCGGCGCTGCGGCGAGACCTCGCCGATGAGCACCACCACCCGTTCGGCGTCGGCACCGCGCACGTACCTGGCCAGCGGTGCGCCGAGCTCCCTGCGCTCCGAGGCGAGCAGGGTGAACGGGATCTCCGGGCGCCAGGCGTGCCATGCGCGTTCCATCGCGCGCGCCGATTCGAACTCGCCGGGGTGGCTCACGTGCACCGCGACGATCCGGTTCCCCATGGCCAGCGCGGTGGACACCAGCTCGCAGGCGAGCCGGTCGATCGCCACGATGGGCAGCACGATCAGGGTTTCGTGCCTGCGCGGGGATTCCGGGCGCGCCCCGCTGCCCAGCTGCGCGCCGATGCGGTCGTAGGCGGCGCGCACCCGGAGGAATCCCCAGGCGAGCAACGGGATCACGAGCACGATCAGCCAGGCCCCCTCGAGGAACTTGGTGGCCGTGGTCACGATCGCCGCGATCGCGGTGAGCACCGCCCCGATCCCGTTCACCGTGGCCTTGCGGCGCCAGCGGGCACCGCGTTCGGCGCGCCAGTGCCGCACCATGCCGATCTGGCACAGGAAGAAACCGATGAACACGCCGACCGCGAACATCGGCACGAGCACGTTCACCACGCCACCGGAGAACACCAGCAGCAGCCCGGCGAGCACCGCGAGCACCACGACCCCGTAGCGGTACACCAGCCGGTCGGCGCGCAGCCCGAAGATGTGCGGCACGAAACCGTCCCCGGCCAGCCGCGCGGCCAGCACCGGGAGCCCGCCGAAGGAGGTGTTCGCGGCGAGCGCGAGCAGCACCACGGTCACGAACTGCACCGCGAGATACCCGAAGCCGTCCCCGAAAGATCCTTGGGTGACAAGGGAAAGCACGGTGCGGCCGGGCACCGGGTGGATGTGGAACCGTTCGATGAGCAGGGCCAGCCCGATCAGCAGCAGTCCGAGCGTGGCACCGAGCCCGGCCTCCGCGCGGCGGGCCCGGTTCGCGCGCGGTTTGCGGAATCCGGGTGCGGCGTTCGCGATCGCCTCCACCCCGGTCAGCGCGGAGCAGCCGTTCGCGAAGGCGGTCACCACGAGCAGCAGCCCGACCGAGCCCACGGTGACCGGCTGGCTCGGCAGGTGTGCGGAAGGCACCGGGGCGCCGCGCAGCAGACCGGTCACGATCACCGCGCCGAGCGCGAACACGAACAGCGCCGCGGGCAGGATGAACAGCCGGGCGCTGGTGGCCGCCCCGCGCAGGTTCACCAGGGTCAGCACGAACAGCACGGCGAGACACAGCTGCGGGGTCCAGGCGAGCAGCCCGGGGATCGCCGAGGTCAGCGCGGCCACCCCGGCCGAGACCGAGACGGCGACGTTGAGCACGTAGTCCACGACCAGTGAGGCCGCCGCGACGAGGGAGGCCGTGGTGCCGAGATTGTGCTTGGCGACCGAGTAGGCCCCGCCGCCGTCCGGATAGGCCGCGATCACCTGGCGATAGCAGGCCACGAGCACGAGCAGCAGCAACACGATCAATCCGGTGACCGGGAGCGTCCAGCCCAGACCCGCCGAACCCGCGACCGCGAGCGCGACCACGATCGCCTCCGGTCCGTAGGAAACCGAAGCGAGCGCGTCCAGTCCCAGTGCCACGGTCCCGGTCAGCGCGGTCAGCCGATGCCGATTCTCACTCACACCGGAAACGCTAGGTTCGCGCGCGCCCGCGCGGCCTCAACAGCGCGTCAAGATCGGCGGGACCGGCGTAGGTATCGCGTTGTTCCGTGCGGTGGAACGTCGCGTGTACGCGCGGCCGTGGCCCGTGTCACGCTGCCGGACATGAGAGCACGAGAGGGATTGCCCGCATTCGTGATGCCGTATCGCCCGGCCGTGCATCCCGCGCTACGCGAGGAATCGGTGCCACTGTGGGACTGGGTCGACGGGCACCGGCTGCTGCGCTCGGCCGCGGCGCGCGAACAGCATGTCGAGCGCACCCGGCCGGAGCTGATGGTGGCCCGCTGCTTCCCCGCGGCACACCCGGACTGGTTCGGCCTGCTGTGTCGCTGGCTCGCCTGGGCGTTCATCGTGGACGACGAGCTCGACGACGGACCGGCAGGGCGGGACGCGGCGCGCTGTCGCGGGGCGATCGAGGGGCTGCTCGCCGCCGTCGAGGGGAATCCGGATCCGGGCAACGGGTTCGCCGTGGCGCTCGCCGAACTGTGGGAGCGCACCACGCGCGGCCGGTCCGGCGGCTGGCGGTTGCGGTTCGAGGTGAACCTGCGGGATTGGCTGTGGTCCTATCACACCGAGACCGTGCAGCGATCGCGCGAGGAATTCCCGGCGATCCCGGAGTATCTGGCGCATCGGCGGCACACGGTGGGCACCCTGTGGTGCGTGGATCTCATGGAGGCCGCCCTCGGTATCGAGCTTCCGGCCGCGGTGCACCAGCTCCCGGAATTCGGCGCGCTGTGCGGTGCGGCGGCCGAACACATCGGCCTGTTCAACGACGTGCTCTCCGGCGAGAAGGAACGCAGGCTCGGCTACACGCACAATTCGGTGCTGTTGCACGAAAAGCATTCCGGAATGAGCACCAGCGAGGCGGTCGAAGCGGTGAACGTGCTGCTCACCGAACGCATCGAGATGCTGGACGCGTCCGCGCGGATACTGCTCGATCATCTGGAGACGGCCGGATTCGGCGAACCGGTACGTGCCGAGACCCGCACCGGAATCGCGGGGCTGCGCGCGCTCGTGCGCGGTAATTTCGACTGGCACTTCGAGGTCGGCCGGTACCGCGCCCCGGAAGCCCTCGTGCAGGGGCGGCCGGGTTATGTGGACGAGTTGTTCGCCGCTACGTCCCCGTCGGGTGCCAGACCGTTTTCGCCTCGGTGAAGGTGCGCAGCCGCTTGATGTCCGGGCGCCTGGACCAGTCCGGTTCGCTCGCCGGGGCGGGCAGCACCCGTTTGACCGTCTCCGCGGCGGCGCGTTCGAGTTCGCCAGCCTGATCGGCGGGGGCGCCGCACAGATCGAGCGCGTTCACATCGGCGTGCGTGGCCAGATGCCCGGCGAGCTCTCCGGTGTCCCCGGTGAGTACGTTGACCACCCCGCCGGGCACATCGGAGGTGGCCAGCACCTCGGAGAGGGTGATCGCGGGAAGCGGGCGCGCGGAACTGCTCAGTACCACCGCGGTGTTGCCCGCGGCGAGCACCGGGGCGAGCACGCTCACCAGTCCGAGCAGCGAGGAGTGCTGCGGGGCGAAGACCCCGACCACGCCGGTCGGTTCGGGCACGGTGAACGAGAAATACGGTCCGGCGACCGGATTCGCGGCACCGAGCACGGTCGCGATCTTGTCCGTCCAGCCCGCGTACCACACCCAGCGATCGATCGCTGTGTCCACAATGGACGCAGCGTCCGGCGCGCCCTCCGAATCGCGCACCGCGGAGACGAACTGTTCCCTGCGGCCCTCCAGCATCTCCGCGACCCGGTAGAGCACCTGGCCGCGGTTGTACGCGGTGGCCCCGGACCAGCCGGGGAACGCCTTGCGCGCGGCGGCGACGGCGTCCCGCACATCCTTGCGGGAGGCCTGCGCGGCGTTCGCCAGGAACCGGTCCTGGGCGTCGGTGACCGCGTAGGTGCGGCCGGATTCCGAACGCGGGAAGGACCCGCCGAGGTAGAGCTTGTAGGTCTTCGCCACGGTCACCCGATCAGACATCGAGGTATGCCTCCAGTCCGGTGCGCCCGCCCTCGCGGCCGAACCCGGATTCCTGATAGCCGCCGAACGGGGCGGTCGGATCGAAACGGTTGAAGGTGTTCGCCCAGACCACTCCGGCCCGCATCCGCTGCGCGGCCCAGAGAATCCGGGATCCCTTCTCGGTCCAGATCCCCGCGGAGAGCCCGTACGGGGTGTTGTTCGCCTTCGCGACCGCCTCGTCCGGGGTGCGGAAGGTCAGCACCGAGAGCACCGGTCCGAAGATCTCCTCGCGGGCGATCCGCATCGACTGGGAAACCTGGGAGAACACCGTCGGCGCGAAGAAGAAACCTTTGTCCGGCAAGGGACACGGGCTCGTCCAGCGGTCCGCGCCCTCGGCCTCCCCGCTGCTGGTGAGCTCGCGGATCCTGGCCAGCTGCTCGGCGGAGTTGATCGCCCCGATATCGGTGTTCTTGTCCAGCGGGTCCCCGATGCGCAGCCGCCCGATCCTGGTGCGCAGCTTGCCGAGTACCTCATCGGCGACCGATTCCTGCACCAGCAACCGGGATCCGGCGCAGCACACATGCCCCTGGTTGAAGAAGATCCCGTTCACGATGCCCTCGACCGCCTGATCGACCGGGGCGTCCTCGAACACGATGTTCGCCGCCTTGCCGCCCAGTTCGAGGGTGAGCTTGCGGCCGGTCCCGGCCAGGGTGCGCTGAATCTGTTTGCCCACCTCGGTGGAACCGGTGAACGCGACCTTGTCCACGCCCGCGTGCCCGACCAGTTCGGCGCCGATATCGCCCGCCCCTGGCAGGATGTTCACCACTCCGGGCGGGAGTCCGGCCTCCGCGCAGATCTCGGCGAACACCAGCGCGGACAGCGGGGTGGTCTCGGCGGGCTTGAGTACCACGGTGTTCCCGCAGGCGAGCGCGGGCGCGATCTTCCAGGCCGCCATGAGCAGCGGGAAATTCCACGGGATCACCTGGGCGGCGACCCCGAGCGGGCGCGGATCGGGGCCGAATCCCGCGTAGTCGAGTTTGTCGGCCCAGCCGGCGTGGTAGAAGAAATGCGCGGCCGCGGTGGGGATGTCGGAGTCCCGGGATTCCTTGATCGGCTTACCGTTGTCCAGGGTTTCCAGCACGGCCAGTTCCCGGGAACGTTCGGCGATCATCCGCGCGATGCGGAAGATGTACTTGGCGCGCTCGGCGCCCGGCATCGGCCCCCACACCTTTTCCTGGGCCCGCCGCGCCGCCGCGACCGCGGTGTCCACATCGGACGGTGCGGCGGTGGACACCTCGGCCAGTACTTCCTCGGTGGCCGGGTTGATCGATTTCAGTCCGGGCCCGGCTCCCTCGACGAATTCCCCGTCGACAAACATCCGGTAATCCGGTTTCAGTCGCGCGATGTCCCGGTTCTCCGGCGCGGGCGCGTATTCCCATTCCATTTCAGTCCACCGTCACATAGTCGGGGCCGCTGTAGTGCCCGTCGAGCTGGGTGCGCCGCTGCATGAGCAGATCGTTGAGCAGGCTGGAGGCGCCGAAGCGGAACAGGGCGGGATCGAGCCACTGCTCCCCGGCGACCTCGCGCACCGCGACCAGATAGCGGATCGCGGTCTTCGTGTCCCGGATCCCGCCCGCCGGTTTCACCCCGCGCAGCTGCCCGGTGAGCGCGTGCCAGTCGGCGACCGCCTGCAACAGCACATGGGTGACCGGCAGGGTCGCCGCGGGCGAGACCTTGCCGGTGGAGGTCTTGACGAAATCCGCCCCGGCGAGCAGCGCCAGCCAGGACGCGCGGCGCACGTTGTCGTAGGTGGCCAGCTCCCCGGTCTCCAGGATCACCTTCAGGTGCGCCGTCCCGCAGGCCCGCTTCACCTCCAGGATCTCCTCGAACACCAGGCGATAGTTCCCGGACAGGAACGCGCCGCGGTCGATGACCATGTCCACCTCGGTCGCGCCGGCGTCCACCGCGGTTGCCACATCGGCGAGCTTGACCGCCCGCGCCGCGCGGCCCGCGGGGAACGCCGTGGCCACCGAGGCCACGCCGACGCCGGTGCCTTCGAGTTCGCCGACCGCGAGCCCGGCGAGATCCGGGTACACGCAGACCGCGCCCACGCTCGGCACATCCGGATAGTCCGGGTCCGGGCGGCGCGCCTTCGCGCACAGCGTGCGCACCTTGCCGACCGTGTCCGCGCCCTCCAGCGTCGTCAGGTCCACCATCGAGATGGCCAGATCGATCGCGGTGCGCTTGCTCGCCTTCTTGATGCTGCGGGTGGCCAGGCCCGCGGCGCGCTGCTCGAGTCCGACCGCGTCCACCCCGGGAAGCCCGTGCAGGAACCGGGTCAGGCTCGCCTCGTCCCGGGTGACGTCCTCCAGAGCCGTCATGACTCGAGCTCGTCCCGGTCGCGCTTGCGGCGCTTCGGGCGCTTCACGTCCACCCCGCCCATGAACGCGAGCCCGGTGATCTTCACGGTCGGCCGGTCATCGCCCGCGTCCGGCTCGTGGATCTTGTTGTCGAAGGCTCCCATGAAGCCGATCCCGTTCACGTGCACGTTCACGTCCTCGGGAACCCGCACCTCGATCCCGCCCATGAACGCGACACAGGTGATCGTGGTGTGCGCCGCGGAGAACTTCGCCTGGGACAGGTCCAGCTCCCCGCCGCCCATGAACGCCACCGCCGTATGGGTCGGCGGGACCGTCCACACGCCCTTTCGCTCGAAGCCGCTCAGCACGCCCACCGAGACCTGCGAGCCTGGGGTGCCCCCGGTCCGGTTCGGCAGGGCGGGTTGATGCTGCGCGGCCAGCGGGGCCTCGATCGGCAGATCCGCGGTCACCGGGGTCAGTTCCCCGATCGTCTTCGCCTTGTACACCGTGGCCAGCCGTTCATCCAGCTCGGAAACGTCGATCCGGCCGTCCGCCATCGCCTTGTGCAGTGCCTGCGCGACCTTCTCCCGGTCCGCGTCCGAGGCACGCATCCCGTTCGGCTCGCGTTTCTCCAGTTCATCCGCCACGTGCACAGGGTAGTACGTGGAGCCAGGCTGTGGACCCGTTCGGGTCAGAGCCACCCACGTGTCCAACTAGCCGCTGCTCGCGTGTCCGACCGGCCGCTCAGCCGAAGGCCAGGAGATCCAGCCAGCGTTCGGGGAAGGCCTGGTCACCGCGCACCTCGACGCACTCGATCGGGCGGCGGCGGTAGAGCGCCAGCAGCAGCTCGGTGATCGGGCCGTGCAGGCCGACGCTCGCGGGGCCGTCCCCTTCGCGCACGGTGATCCGTTCGGCGCCGAGTTCGATGTACCACCGCCCGCCGGTATCGCTTGCCCGAAGCTGCACCGCGTGCCGGTTGCCGAGCAGCGCGCGGAGCTCGGGTGAGCGCTCCAGCTGGAACGGGTAGGTGATCGATTCGAGCCATTCGGCCAGTGCCCCGGCGGCGATGTCCGGTTCGATGGTGACCGGCTGTCCGAGAGCGAGCAGTGCGTCGGCGCCGTGGATCAGGGTCTCGAAGGCCATCCGGCGGGCGAAGAACGCGGCCGTCCTCGGCACTCCGGGAATCGGCACCCACACCGGGCTTTCCGGCCCGGCCGCCAGCAGGGTTCCGGTGAGCCGCTCGGCGCCTTCGGTCAGCCAGGGGCCGAGTACCGAGGGATCCTCGTGCGCGAACGCCGTGAGGTCGCGGAACGCGAAGTCCTCCTCGGGCAGCGGTTCCCGGGCCCTGGTGCGCACGGTCGCCTCCACCCAGCGGTGTGCCCCGCCGAGATGCCGGATCAGCTGGCCGAGGTTCCATCCCGGGCAGCTGGGCACCGGAACGGTCGGATCCGCGCCGTGCAGCGCGGCCCGCACTCGTTCGGTCTGCGCGCCGATCTGCGCGCAGTGCTCGATGAACTCCATCAGCTGACCGGTTCGGTGGCGCCGTGCCGCCAGAGCCGGGCGTAGGAACCGTCCGCCTCGAGCAGTTCGGTGTGCGTGCCGCGCTCGATGATCCGTCCGCCGTCGAGCACCAGGATCTGATCCGCGCGTGCCGCGGTGGCCAGCCGGTGCGCGACGATCACCGTGGTGCGCCGGTTCGCGAGGCGTTCGCTGGCCTCGAGCACGGTGGCCTCGGTGCTCGGATCGAGCGCCGCGGTGGCCTCGTCGAGCAGCAGCAGATCGGGGTCCACGAGCTCGGCGCGGGCGAGCGCGATGAGCTGGCGCTGACCGGCGGAGAGTCCCTGTCCGCGCTCGCCGACGACATGGGTGAACCCGCCGCGCAGCGAGGCGACCATGGTCAGCGCCCCGACCGCGCGGGTGGCGCGCTCGACCTCTGTATCACTGGCCGAGGGGCGCCCGTAGCGGATGTTGTCCGCGATGGTGCCGGTGAACAGGTGCGCCTCCTGCGGGACGACGCCGAGCCTGCCCCGGTACCCGGACAGTTCGTAGTCGCTGGCCGGGACCCCGTCCACGAGCACCGCCCCCTCGGTCGGGTCGTAGAACCGCGCGAGCAGCTTGA
This sequence comes from Sciscionella sediminilitoris, assembly GCF_000737195.2. Lineage (GTDB taxonomy): Bacteria > Actinomycetota > Actinomycetes > Mycobacteriales > Pseudonocardiaceae > Sciscionella > Sciscionella sediminilitoris. The sequence goes on along the minus strand of NZ_JALM01000031.1, from coordinate 513 downwards.
CCAGGGTGGACTTACCCGCGCCCGTGGCGCCGACGAGGGCGACACTGTTCCCGGCCGGGATGTCCACGCGCACATCCGCGAGCGCGGGTTCGGGCGCCTCGGTGTAGGTGTAGCCGAGATCCCGGCAGGACACCTCGCCGCGCAGCTTGGCGGGCACCGCCACGGGATGCTCGGTCTCGCGCAGCGAACTCGGGGTGCCCAGCAGTTCCCCGATGCGGCGCAACCCGACCGCGGCCTGCTGGTACCCGTCGAACACGTTGGACAGCTGCTGGATCGGCGCGAAGAACTGGCCGAGGTAGAGCAGGAAGGCCACGAGCACCCCGGGCGCGAGCCCGCCACCGGCCACCCAGGTGGCGCCGAAGCCGAGCACCAGCGCCTGGGCGAACTCGGAGAGGAAGGTGACGAAGGGGAAGTACAGCGCGATGTAGCGCTGCGCGCGCAGCCGGGTGCGCCGGTAGGAGTCGGACAGCGAGATGAAGTGCTCCGCGGAGCACTTCATCTCGCTGTCCGACT
>NZ_JALM01000030.1 GCF_000737195.2 Sciscionella sediminilitoris | reverse complement strand
GCTCGGTCAGTTCGGCCTCGGTGCCGATGTCCACGAGCTTGCCCTCGTCCAGCACCGCGATCCGGTCGGCGAGGTGCAGTGTGGAGCGGCGGTGCGCGATCAGGATCGTGGTACGGGCCGCGGTGACCTGGCGCAGCGTCTCGTGAATGGCCGCCTCGGTCGCCGTGTCCACCGCGGAGGTGGCGTCGTCCAGCACGAGCACCCGGGGATCCGAGAGCAGTGCGCGGGCCAGTGCGATGCGCTGGCGCTGCCCGCCGGACAGGGTGAGTCCGCGCTCGCCGACCGTGGTGTCGTAGCCCTCGGGGAGCGCCTCGATGAACCCGTCCGCCTCCGCTGCCCGGGCGGCGGCGCGCACCTGCTCATCGGTCGCGTCCGGGCGCCCATAGGCGATGTTGTCCCGCACCGAGGTGGAGAACAGGAACGCGTCCTCGAACACCACGCCGACCGTGCTGCGCAGCGAGGCCAGCCGCAGTGAGCGGATGTCGCGGCCCGCGACGGTGATCGCCCCGTCCTGCACCTCGTAGAACCGGGGAAGCAGCAGGGAAACCGTGGACTTCCCGGAACCCGAGGTGCCGATCAGCGCGACCGTCTCGCCGGGTTCCACCGCCAGGCTCACCCCGTCGAGCACCGGCTCCTCGCGGGTGTACCCGAACCGCACCGCGTCCAGCTCCACGCGCACCGGGCCGTCCGGCACATCCACGGCATCGGGATCGTCGGTGATCTCCGGCTGCGAATCCACCAGGTCGTAGACGCGCTCCGCGGCCGAGCGCACCAGCTGGCCCATCACCACGAGCCCGGCGAGCAGCCGCGCGGGCCCGACGAGGGTGGCCAGGTAGCTGGAGAACGCGAGGAAGGTGCCGAGGCTGATCTCGCCGCGCAGGGCGAGGATCCCGCCGAGCGCGAGCACGGCGACCTGGCCGAGCGCGGGAAGCGCGGACAGGGTCGCGGTCGGCACCGACTGGAGCTTGGCCGCGCGCATGCGTTCGGCGAACAGCACGCCCGCCCGTTCGAGCATGCTCCGGGTCTCGCGCCGTTCCTGGCCGAAGCCCTTCACCACGCGCACCCCGGTCACCGTCTCCTCGACGTGCTGGGCGATCTCGGCCGCGCGCTGCTGGGCCGACCAGGTGGCGGGGAAGAGCCGTTTGCGCGAGCGCCCGGCCACGATGGCCAGCGCGGGCACGATGACCAGCGCGATCACCGTCAGCAGTGGGGACAGGTAGAGCATCGCCACCAGCGAGGCGAGGGTGAGCGCCACGGTGCCGATGGACAGCGGGGCCATCGACAGCAGGCCCTGCACCAGCTGCAGATCGCTGTTCGCCCTGGAGACCACCTGGCCGGTGCGCAACTGATCCTGCTTGGCCCCGTCCAGGCGCTGCACGCTGGTGAACACCGAGCGGCGCAGCGAGTGCTGGACGTCGAGCGCGAGCTTGCCCGCGAAGTAGCGGCGCACGAAGGCGGCGACGAACCGGATCGCAGCGAGCACGAGCAGGGCGAGCACGAGCACCGGCATGTTCGAGGTGTGCCCGGCGACGGCGTCGTCGATGCCGACCTTCGTCAGTAGCGGTCCCGCCGCCTCCAGCCCGGTGCCGAGTACGGCGGAGACGAGGACGAGGACGGCGAGACCGCGATTGGCGAAGCATTCCGCGGCCAGCCTGCGGATCCAGCCGCGGCGCGCTGTGGTGGTGGTTGAGTCGGGCACCGAACCAGGTTACGTCGGCCCACCGACAGAAGCCGCCGAATTACGATACGTCCCTGCGTTGCGCGACGAACCAGCCAAGACCGGCGAAGATCAGTGTCCACACCAGGAAGATGATCGCCTCGATCCACCAGCTGTAGGTACCTCCGGCACCCGCGGCGAACCGCATCACTTCGGTCATCCCCTCGGACAGCCGCGGTGGCAGATCGGTGATCCGCGCGGTGAGGTCATCCGCCGCGATGCTGGACACGATCCCGCTGCCGGACTGGTTGATCAGGAACCCGGGCACGTGATCGCCGATCCGCACGACCGCCAGGTTGAGCAGGTTCTCCGCGAGCAAGGTGTAGAGCAGCAGCACGAGCGTGGTCGCGATGACGTTGCCGAGCAGCGCCCCGACCCCGACGCCGAGCAGGGTCCACAGCATCGTGGACAGGATCCCGGCGCCCGCGATACCGAGCCACACCCCGGCGCTGGGCAGGAACTGGGTGTGCCCGCCGGTGACCGAGCCGAGCCAGATGCCGAGGCTGGAGATCCCGACGATCACCACGCCGTAGGCGGCGCCGACCACCGCGTAGAACCCGAACTTCGCGGTCAGCACGGAGACCCGGCTGGGCGCGGTCAGGTACGAGGTGGTCATCGTGCGCCGCTGGACCTCGTTCGCCATGGCGAGCCCGCCGAGCACGATCGGGAAGATCGTGGAGATGTTGATCGCGCGGGCGAGCGCGAAGGAGGCGAACGGCAGATCGGGGATGTTCGCGCTCACCCCGAGCGAACGAGTGCCCTCGACGACCTGATCGGTGATGAAGCTGACGAACGAGGTGGCGATCCACGACCAGCCGAGCGCGAGCAGCACGGTCGGGATGAGCAGTCCCCACCACACGCTGGTGGTGGTGAACTTGCGCAGTTCGGCCTTCGGCAGGGTCGGCGCGAACAGTTTCACCTTCGGCGCGCCTGCCGGTGGGTACGCCTGCTGCTGGTAGTAAGTCATCAGCGGTATCCGCCCTGGTTCGGTGGGTAGCCTTGCTGTTGCTGCTGGTAGTAGCCCTGCTGCGGCTGCTGCGGGCCCCAGCCCGGAGGCGGGGGCGCCGCGAACTGGCCACTGGTGAGCTGGAAGAACAGTTGCTCCAGGCTGGTGCGCTGCTCCTCCATGCCGTAGGTGGCCACGCCGATCTTGGCCGCGATATCACCGACCTGCTGGATCTCCGCGGCCACCGAGATGCGTCCGTCCTGGGTGGCCTGCAGGTCGGTGAAGCCCTCCGCGCGCAGGGCCTCGGCGAGCCGCGCGTTGTCCGCGGCCCGGACCAGCACCCGGCTGCGCTGCTGTCCGCGCAACTGCGCGAGCGGCCCGTTGAACATGGTCTGGCCGCGGGAGATGATCACCGCGTGGTCGATGAGCTGTTCGACCTCGGCGAGGATGTGGCTGGAGATCAGCACGGTCCGCCCGCTGCGCGCGAACGCCTGCAGGAAGGACCGCAGCCAGGCGATGCCCTCCGGGTCGAGCCCGTTCGCCGGTTCGTCCAGCACCAGCACCTGCGGATCACCGAGCAGGGCCGTGGCCAGGGCGAGCCGCTGCTTCATACCGAGCGAGAAGGTGCCCGCCATCCGGTCCGCGGCCACCCCGAGCCCGACGAGCGCGAGTACCTCCTCGGCGCGGTGATCGGGGATCCCCATCGCCGCGGTGTACACGAGCAGATGGTTGCGCGCGGTGCGTTTGGGGTGGAAGCCCTGCGCGTCGAGTACCGCGCCGACCACTCTGCCCGGCTCCTCGAGCTGTTCGAAACCGACCCCGTTGATGGTCGAGGTGCCCTGTGAGGGGCGGACGAGGCCGAGGATCATGCGCAGGGTCGTCGTCTTCCCGGAACCGTTCGGCCCGAGGAACCCGGTCACCGAACCGGGTTCGACGGTGAAGCTCAGGTTCGAGACAGCCGTGACCGCGCCGAACTGCTTGCTGAGGCCGGAGACCACGATCCGGCCGCTGCGGTCGTGCACGCTAAGCACTCCGTTCTTCCGTGCTGCTCGTTGTGCGCCGGTCCGATATATGCGCCTGCGCCCGATCATCCAACAGCGCCGATCTTGCCCGAGTGTGGGGGCGCCGTGGGCCGGAAAACAGCCAAGTGATGGAAGCCACCACCCCCCGGTTGGCGTAACGCTTAGGTCTGCCTTAAGATTGGTGGTGCGACCCGCTCCCGGCGACCCCCAGGCTGGTAGAGCGGGTCGCCCTATATTCAGGTGATTCCCGTCCGACCCGCGCGCTACGTTGTTCGCATGCGCGCACTGTTCGTGACCTCCCCCGGCCTCGGTCACAATTTTCCGCTCGTCCCGACCGCGTGGGCACTGCGCTCCGCGGGCCACGAAGTGCTGTTCGCCGCCGGCGGGGCCGCGGACCGGGTCGCCGCTGCCGGGCTGCCCGCGGTGGACACCGCGGCGGGGGTGAACTTCGCGGAGGTGTTCGGCGGGTTCGTGCCACCTCCGGACGCCACACCCCTGGACATCGCGGGCGGAATATTCGCCGAGGTGAGCGCCGAGGTCGTGGACAGCGCCGTGGAACTCGGCCGCCGCTGGCGACCCGATCTGGTGGTGTACTCCGGGATGCAGGGCGCCGGACCGTTGCTCGCCGCGGTGCTCGGGGTGCCCGCGGTGAACCACGAGTTCTCCTTCGCCGCGCTCCCGGCCGCGTTGCGGGAGCGCATCGCGGAGGGACTGGGGGATGCCTACTCCCGCTACGGCGTGCGGTATGCCGAGCCCGAACTGACCGTGGCGATCGCGGCGGCCAGCCTCGAACCGGAACCCCGGGAGGTCGCGCGGATCCGCCCGGTCGCGTACAACGGCGGCGCGCGGTTGCCCGATTGGCTGCTCGAACCGCCGGAGCGTCCGCGCATCGCCGTCACCCTTGGCTCGGTGCTGCCCGCGATGGCCGGGCTCGGCGCGCTCGACGGGCTGCTCGCCGCGATGGGCTCGGTGGACGCCGAGTTCGTACTCGCCCTGGACGGTGCGGAGATCGGTGAGCTGCCGCCGAACGCCCGCGCGATCGACTGGCTGCCGCTCAACCAGCTGCTGCCCAGTTGCGCGGGCGCGGTCCATCACGGTGGTTCGGGCACGACGCTCGCGGTGCTCGACGCGGGACTGCCCTCGGTGATCATTCCGCAGGGCGCCGACCAGTTCCAGAACGCCGAACTGCTGGACGGCTGCGGTGCCGCGCTGACGGCGACCGGGGACAAGGTGGACGCCGAGCTGCTGAACCGCCTGCTCACCGACGAACCCGTCCGCGCTTCGGCCGGGCGGCTGGCCGCGGAACTGCATGCGCAGCCCGCGCCGAGCACCCTCGTCGACCAGTTCGCGAACCTGCTCTGAGAGAACTGTCGTGGCAGGGCTTGCGTGGCGGTGCGGGTGGCGGAACCCCGCCGCGGTGCCGGTTACCAGCCGGGTGACAAGCGGCTACGCCGCTGAGGAAACGACCTGATCCACCGCAAGACCACCGACGAGGAGAACTCCCTTGCGTCTGCTGTTCACGTCCGCGCCCGGCGTCGGGCACGCCTATCCGCTGGTGTCCTCGGCCTGGGCTGCCCGCGCGGCCGGGCACGAGGTCACGTTCGCCGTGTACGGGATCACCGACCAGCTCGCCGCCGCCGGGCTGCCGGTCCTGGACTCCGCGCCCGGAGTCCCGCCGTACCAGCAGTTCCACTCGTTCTTCGAGCGCTATCCGGAGCTGCGGGCGCCGATGGAGCGCAATACCGGTGAGGCCCCCGGCAAGCTGTTCGGGCACGTGAGCGAACCGGCCGTGGAACGGACCGTGGCGTTCGCGAAGCACTGGCGCCCGGACGTGGTCGTGCACGAGACGGCCGAGGGTGCGGGACCACTCGCGGCGGCCTGTCTCGGGGTGCCTTCGGTGGTTCACGCGATCTCGGCGGATTCCACCGGGCGCGCGTATCCGCGTGCCGTCGCCGAGGCGCTCGCGGAACGCTATGCCGAATACGGTGCGCAGGTGCGAGAGCCCGCGGCCTGTATCGATCTGATGCCGCCGCGGCTGCTCGCCGATCCGGATCCCGGCTGGCAGTTCAGGTATCTGCCGTACAACGGCGGGGCGGTGCTCCCGGAATGGCTGGAGGAGGATCCGGGCCGCCCGCGGATCCTGGTCACGCTCGGCTCGGTCGTTCCCTCGGTTTCCGGGGTCTCCGGCCTCGGCCAGGTGGTGCGGGCCGCGCACGAGGTGGACGCGGAGTTCGTGTTCGCGCTCGGGGACGCCGATCTCGGCGAGCTCGGCCCGCTGCCGGACAACGTGCGGCAGGTGCCCTGGGTACCGCTTTCCCGGGTACTGGACAGCTGCTCGCTCGCCATCCACCACGGCGGGGCGGGCACCACGTGCACCACGCTGGCCGCCGGGGTCCCGCAGCTGGTGCTGCCGCACGGGATGGACCATCACGTGAACGCGAACCTGGTGACCAGGGCCGGTTCCGGGGCCGTGCTCGAACAGGACCAGCTCGGGCAGATCACCGGGCAACGGGTGCGCGAATTGCTCGGTGACGAATCGCTGCGCGGTGCGGCGCGCGATTTCGCGAAAGAGCTCGCCGGGCTGCGACCGCTCGGCGAGCTCCCCGCGCTGCTGGAAACGCTTTAGACGACGCTGGCCAGCTCGGTGTGCGCGAGGCCGTGCGCCTCGGCGACCGGGCCGTTGGTCAGTTTGCCGTCATGGGTGTTCAGCCCGAGCGCGAGCGCCGGGTCCGCGGCCAGCGCGGAGTGCCAGCCCTTGTCGGCGATCGAGACCGCGTACGGCAGCGTGACGTTGGTCAGCGCGTAGGTCGAGGTGTTCGGCACCGCGCCGGGCATGTTGGCCACGCAGTAGAACACCGTGTCGTGCACCGCGAAGGTCGGGTCGTCGTGCGTGGTCGCCCGCGAGTCGGCGAAGCAGCCGCCCTGGTCGATGGCGATGTCCACCAGGACAGCGCCCGGCTTCATCCGGCTCACGAGTTCGTTCGAGACCAGCTTCGGGGCCTTCGCGCCGGGGACGAGCACCGCGCCGATGACCATGTCCGCGCTGGTGACCGCTTCGGCGAGGTGCAGAGCGTTCGAGCTGAGGGTCTTGAGCTGCGGGTGGGTCTCGTCGATCTGGCGCAGCCGGTCCACGTTGGTGTCCAGCACGGTCACGTCCGCGCCCATGCCCGCGGCGATGCGCGCGGCGTTCAGCCCGGAGACGCCGCCGCCGATCACGACGACCTTGGCCGGGAGCACGCCGGGGACCCCGCCGGGCAGCACACCGCGCCCGCCGGAGGGCTTCATCAGCGAGTACGCGCCGACCTGCGGGGCGAGCCGGCCCGCGACCTCGGACATCGGGGCGAGCAGCGGAAGCGAGCGGTTCGGCAGCTGCACGGTCTCGTAGGCGATCGCGGTGGTTCCCGAGGCCAGCAGCGCCTCGGTGAGCGCCTTGTCCGCGGCCAGGTGCAGGTAGGTGAACAGGGTCTGCCCGGCACGCAGCCGCGGGTACTCCTCGGCGATGGGCTCCTTGACCTTGAGCACCATCTCGCCCTCGGCCCACACGTCCTCGGCGGTCTGCAGGATCTTGGCGCCCGCGGCGAGGTAGTCCTCGTCCGCGATGGCCGAGCCGATACCGGCGTCGGCCTCCACGAACACCTCGTGGCCGTGCTCGGTCAGCTCATGCGCACCGGCCGGCGTGAGCGCCACCCGGTACTCGTTGTTCTTGATCTCCCTGGGGACCGCGATCTTCATAGCAGCTCCATCTCACTGTGCGTACGTGCTCCCCCGTGCCACGTACCACAATGCTGCCCCATTTGGCCCATGTCATCGTGCCCTCGAAACCAAATCGCGCGGATTGCCTTGTCCCGCGAGCACAATTTATACCCAGCGTAGTGTCACTAGCTGTACAAGCAGCGCCATCCGGATATCCGGATCCTCCAGGCTCACCCCGGTCAGTTCGACGATCTTGCGGATCCGGTACCGCAGGGTGTTCGGGTGGATCCGCAGCTCCTCGGCCGCGGCGCGCGGATCGCCCGGATGGCGCAGCCAGGCATAGAGGGTGTCCACATAACAACTCGTGCCGTCCTCATCGGCCTTGCGCAGCACCGGGATCGGCCCCAGTTCGGCGACCCCGGCGGAACCGGCGGCCGCGGCGGCGCGGTGCAGCGCGAGCACCGTCCACGCCTGCTCATAGGCGGCGCTGTGGCCCTCGAGCAGCCCGGCGCGCAACAGCAGCAACGTCTCGTCGGCCTCGGCCCGCGAGCTCGCGAGCGCCCCGATCTCGGTCGCGGAACCCGCCGCGACAAGGGGCGGCATGTCGTGCGCGGTCAGGGTTTCCGCGAACTTCGGCCAGCTGTCCTTGCCCACGACCGCGTACAGCACACCGTCCAGCTCGGCGACCGCGCGCAGCCGGGAGAACCCGGTCGTGATGCGGTCGAACAGCGCCAGCCGCACCCCTTCCGCGTCCACCTCTCCGGATGGCGCGCGCCCCGCGGCATCGATCGCGACCACCCGGTGCGGTGCGTCGGGCAGGCCAAGCTCGGCGACCGCGAGCCGGGGTGAACCGGTGCCGTCGAGCAGCCCGCGCAGCGTCTCGGCGAACCGGCGGCGCTGCGCATCGGTGCGCGCACGGCGGCGCAGCAGGTGCAGCGCGACGACCGGGCCCGCGTCCGCGAAGGCCGCGGAGCGCTCATCGGAAACCCGGTCGCGCACCACGGCCCACATCGAACCGAGCAGTTCGCCACCCATCCGGATGGGCACGATCAGCCTCGGCAGCGTGCCGTCGGCCTGCGCGGGCACGAAGATCGCCGAGCGGCCCTTGGAGAGCTGGCGGAACACGCCCTTCGAGCGGAACTTCGCGAGCACCTCGTCCGGCTGGCGCCGCCCCATGATCGTGGAAACCCGCGCCGGGTCGGTGATGTCCTGGCGCGCCGAATAGGCGAGTACCCGGGAGTTCGCGTCCTCGATCGTCACCGGCGCGTCCACCATCGCGGCCACCGCATCGGCCAGCCGGAACAGATCACCGAGCGCGCCCGATGCCGGATCGTCCCCCTCGTCGTTCTCCGACTCCGCCGCGTCGAGCACCGTGCGCAGCAGCCACACCAGCTGGGCCCACGCGGTCTGCCCGTGCACCTCGATCAGCGCGACCCCAGCCGAACGCGCCGCCCGCTGCACACTCGAGGCGATCGGCGGTTTCAGTACCACCCCGGCCGCCTTGTGCTCACCGGCCATCTGCACGAGGGCGGCGGCCTCCTTCGCGGTGTTCGCGGCCACCCCGAGCAGCAGGTCACCCGCCGCCGCGTGCCGCCCGGGCTCGGCGATCACGACATCGGTGACCGCGACCGCCTCGTCCGGGACGACGACGGCGTGCAGCAGTGTCGGCCCGACCCGGTCCACGACGCCCTGCACGGTGGTCATGGGGCCGCACTCTACTGCTGCTGGCGTTTCAGGTTCGCCACGATCTCCTCGACCTTCGCCAGGATCGCGGGTTCCGCCGATTCGCTGGTCACGCCGTGCTCGCCGAGCAGCGCCGCGGCCGGTCCGCCCGCCGCGAGCACGCCGAGCAGCAGGTGCTCGGTGCCGACGTAGTTGTGGTTGAGCTTGAGCGCGACCTTGATGGTCTCGTCGATGACGCGGCGGCCCATTTCGGCGTAGACGAGTCGCAGCGGCGGGGTTTCGGCATCCCGCGGGAACCGCTGTTCGAGCTGTTCGAGCACGGTGTCCAGGGATCCGCTGAGCTGTTCGACGACGAGTGCGGCGACTCCTTCCCGGATGGACAGGGTGCCGTGCAGCAGGTGTTCGCTGGTGATGTACGCGCCGTTGTGGGTGCGTGCCACATCCTGGGACTGGACGAGTGCCTGGCGGGCGCGATCGGTGAACCGTTCGTACATCCGGAAGGTGTCTCGCTGCTGGGCGGCCTGTTTGGAGACGCCGATGGCTTCGCCGATCTGGGACCAGGACGCACCGGTGTCCCGTGCCCTGGCGACGAAGTGCCCGACGAGCTGATCACCGAGGTCGGCCAGGGATTGGGCGCGCCGCTGGGCCTCGCCGACCCGTTCGAGTTCGGTGGCGCTGGGGGTCTGCGCTTCGAGTTCGTCGATGAGTTCGTGCAGTTGAATGTTCGCCATGCCGTCAACGGTAGGTTGACGTCGCCGGATCGTCAAGTGGAAGTTGACGCGGACCGCGATCCTTTCCCGATGCCTGGACGTCGGTTGTCGCCCGTGGGCGGCGGCATTAGCTTCGCTGGGCATGGAGCTCGACATTCCGGTCATCAATCTCGCGGAGATCGAGAGCCGTCGCGCGGAGTTGGCGCGTGCCGCCAAGGAAATCGGGTTCTTCCAGCTGACCGGGCACGGGATCGCGCAGTCGGAGATCGACCGGATTCTCGCCGTGACCAAGGAATTCTTCGCCCTCCCGGAGCAGGACCGGCTGGCGATCAGCAATCTGGGCTCGCCGCATTTCCGCGGGTACACGAGGCTGGGCACGGAACACACGAACGGGCGAGCCGATTCGCGGGAACAGCTCGATATCGCCGAGGAACTTCCGGCGCGCCCGCCCGCGGAGGGGGAACCCGCCTATCACTGGTTGCGCGGACCGAACCTCTGGCCGCCCGCGCTCCCGGAACTGCGCCCGATCGTGCTCGGCTGGCTGGAGAAACTGCGCCCGGTTGCGGATCGCCTGCTCGACGAGTTCGTGGTCGCGCTCGGTGGTCCGCGCGGTTTCTTCGCCGATGCCTTCGCCGAGGACCCGCACGTACACCTCAAGCTGATCCGCTATCCGGGCCTCGGTGCCGCGGCGAACGAACAGGGCGTCGGTACCCACAAGGACTACGGCTTCCTGACCCTATTGCTCTCCGACGGGGTCCCCGGTCTGCGGGTGCAACCGCGCGCCGGGCAGGAGATCGCCGTCGAGCCGCGGCCCGGCGCCTTCATCGTGAATCTCGGGGAACTGCTCGAGGTGGCCTCGCGTGGCAGGCTGATCGCCACCCCGCACCGGGTCGTGGCCACCGAATCGGAACGGTATTCGGTGGCGTTCTTCTACAATCCGAGCCTCGATTACCGGGTGCGGCAATTACCCGCCGAATTCGTCGCGGACGCACCGGGATTCATCGCCGATCCGGACAACCCTCTTTTCGACGTGTACGGAAACAACGCCATGAAAGGCTGGCTGCGCGCCCATCCCGAGGTAGCGAGCCGGCACCACAAGGAACTCGTAGAGCGCACCTAGGAGAGAAACCGTCATGACCGAAGCACCGCCGAACTGGTCGTTCGAGACGAAGCAGATCCACTCCGGAGCGGAACCGGATCCGGCGACGGGTGCGCGAGCGACCCCGATCTACCAGACCACCTCCTATGTCTTCCGCGATTCACAGCACGGCGCGGACCTGTTCAGCCTCGCGGAACCGGGCAACATCTACACCAGGATCAACAATCCGACCCAGGAAGTGCTCGAGCAGCGCATCGCCGCGCTCGAGGGCGGGGTGGCCGCGCTGGCCTTCGCCTCCGGATCGGCGGCCACCACCGCTGCGGTGCTCAACCTCGCCAATGCCGGTGACCACATCGTGTCCAGCCCGGCGCTCTACGGCGGGACCTACAACCTCTTCCACTACACGCTGCCGAAGCTGGGGATCGAGGTCAGTTTCGTCTCCGATCAGGACGACCTCGATTCCTGGCGTTCCGCGGCGCGGGAGAACACCAAACTGTTCTTCGCCGAAACGCTGGCCAATCCGGGAAGCAATGTGCTCGATATCCGTGCGGTCGCCGATATCGCGCACGATTCCGGAGTCCCGCTCATCGTGGACAACACGGTTCCGACGCCGTATCTGCTCCGCCCGATCGAGCACGGCGCGGATGTGGTGCTGCATTCGGCGACGAAATACCTCGGCGGGCACGGCACCACGGTGGCCGGGCTGCTGGTGGATGCGGGAACCTTCGACTTCGGCGCCGATCCGCAGCGGTTCCCCGGTTTCACCGAACCGGATCCCAGCTATCACGGCCTCAAGTTCTGGGAGGCGCTCGGACCGGGCGCCTATGCGGCGAAGGCGCGCGTGCAGCTGCTCCGGGACACCGGTGCCGCGATCTCCCCGTTGAACAGTTTCCTCATCCTGCAAGGGATCGAGACACTGTCCCTGCGGCTCGAGCGGCACGTGGCCAATGCGCAGGCGCTCGCCGAATGGCTGGAGTCCCGCAGCGAGGTGGAGCGGGTGTACTACGCGGGCCTGCCGTCGAGCCCGTATCACGGTGCCGCGCAGAAATACCTGCCCCGCGGAGCGGGTGCGGTGCTCTCCTTCGAGCTGCGCGGCGGGGTCGAAGCGGGCCGGAAGTTCGTGGACGGCACCGAACTGCACAGTCAGCTGGTGAACATCGGGGATGTGCGCAGCCTCATCGTGCATCCCGCGTCCACCACGCACAGCCAGCTCTCCGAGGCCGAGCAGCTCTCCAGCGGGGTCACCCCCGGGCTGGTGCGGCTCGCCGTAGGGTTGGAGGGAATCGAGGACCTCAAGGCGGACCTCGAATCCGGATTCCGTGCGGCAAAGGGGACGAGTGAGTGAGGTAACCATCAGCGGGGGCTGGCGGGAGGGAGACCCCACCGGGCGGCGGAAGTTCTTCACCGCCCGGTGGGGTCTGCTCACCGAGTCCGGGGCCGCGTTCCCGGAGTACACCCTCGCCTATGAGACCTGGGGAACGCTGAATCCCGCGCGGGACAACGCGATCCTGATCGAGCACGCGCTCACCGGGGACAGTCACGTCGCCGGTGCGCAGGGCCCAGGGCATCCCTCGCCGGGCTGGTGGGACGGCCTTGTCGGGGAGGGCAAGGCCATCGACACCCGGCGGTACTTCGTCGTGGCACCGAACGTGCTCGGCGGCTGCCAGGGTTCCACCGGTCCGGCCACCCCGCGCCCGGACGGCTGGCCCTGGGGTGGCCGGTTTCCCGCGCTGACGGTGCGCGATCAGGTCGCGGCCGAGCTCGAACTCACCGAACACCTCGGCATCACCCGCTGGGCAGCCGTGATCGGCGGTTCCATGGGCGGGATGCGCGCGCTGGAATGGGCGGTGATGTACCCGGACCGGGTCGCCAAACTCATTCCGCTGGCCACGGTCGCGGCCGCATCGGCGGACCAGATCGCCTGGAGCAGCACCCAGATCCGGACGATAGAAGGGGATCCGCGCTGGAACGGCGGGGATTACTACCACGTCGAGCAGGGGCCGACCGAGGGTCTCGGTGCCGCGCGGCGCATGGCGCAGCTGAGCTACCGCAGCGCCCTGGAATTCGACGACCGGTTCGGCCGCTCGTTCCAGGATGGAGAAGACCCTTACAACGGCGGAAGATTCGCGATCGAGTCCTATTTGGACCATCACGCGGGCAAGCTCATGCACCGCTTCGATGCGGGCAGCTACGTCGTGCTCAGCCGCAGCATGAACGGGCACGACATCGGCCGCGCACGCGGTGGCCTGGAGCGCGCGCTCGGTTCGATCAGCGCGGAAACCCTGGCCGTCGGGGTCAGCTCGGACCGGCTCTACCCACTCGAGCAGCAGCGCCAGATCGCCGAAACGGTGCCGAAAGCGCGTCCCCTGCTGGTGCTCGACTCACCGCACGGGCACGACGGTTTCCTGATCGAGACCGAACAACTCGCCCAGCCGGTCGCCGAATTCCTGAGCGGTTGAATTACCGCCCAAACCGCGCGAAGCGTGCGTACCCAGGGTGAGAACCCTTCCCTCCGCCGCCTTATTGCCACACACTGGCAACTGCAAGCCAGTGCTGAGGAGGATTGGGTGACGGACACGCTGCGGCTGGGCCGGGAAGGCAAGCTCGCGATGCTCGGGATGGGCGCGTTCATCCTGCTGTTGCACGCGCTCGGCTGGGGCTCGCTGGTGTTTCTGGTGGCACCGCGGCATTTCACGCTCGCCGGTAGTCAGGTGTTCGGGGTCGGGCTCGGGGTCACCGCCTATCTGCTCGGGATGCGGCACGCGTTCGACGCGGATCACATCGCCGCGATCGACAACACCACACGCAAACTCATGGCCGAGGAGAAACGCCCTGTTTCGGTGGGTTTCTGGTTCTCGCTCGGGCATTCCTCGGTGGTGTTCGGGCTGTGCGTGCTGCTCAGCTTCGGGATCCGGGCGCTCGCCGGGCAGGTGGAGAACGGGGCCTCGACCCTGCAGGCGGTGGCCGGGGTGATCGGCACGGTGGTCTCCGGTGTCTTCCTGATGCTGATCGGGCTGCTCAATCTGGTGGCACTGCGCCATATCGTGCGGGTGTTCCGCGGACTGCGCTCCGGGAAATACGACGAGCAGGAACTGGAACAGCGGCTGGCCAGCCGCGGATTCATGAACCGGCTGCTCGGCCCGGTCGCCCGTTCGATCCGCAAACCGTGGCAGATGTACCCGCTCGGGCTGCTGTTCGGGCTCGGGTTCGATACCGCGACCGAGATCAGCCTGTTGGTGCTCGCGGGTGGAGCGGCGGCGTTTTCCCTTCCGTGGTACGCGATTCTCACCCTCCCGCTGTTGTTCGCCGCGGGGATGAGCCTGCTGGACACCATCGACGGGTGTTTCATGAACTTCGCCTACGGCTGGGCGTTCGCGACCCCGGTGCGCAAGGTGTACTACAACATGACGGTCACCGCGCTGTCGGTCGCGGTGGCACTGGTGATCGGGCTGGTCGAACTGATCGGCCTGCTCGCCGAGAAACTGGATGTGAATTCCGGCCCGCTCGCCTGGATCGCGAACCTCGATCTGGATTACGTCGGCTTCGCCATCGTCGGGATTTTCGTGCTCACCTGGGCGATCGCGCTCGCGGTGTGGCGGATCGGGAAGGTCGAACAGCGGATGAGTGTCCCGAGCGGTTCAGCCGCCCGCGGCGAGTGACTCGATCGCGCCGAGGGCCATCGCGGTGAGCAGTTCGGCCATCCGCTCGCGGCCGAGCAGCCTGCTGTGCGGGGTGGAGTTGATCAGCCCGAACACCGCGTGCGCGGCCGCGCGGGCGGTGAGCTCCCCGGTTTCCGGGATCGTGGCGCGGATCGCCTCGACCCACAGTTCCACGTAGCGGCGCTGCTGGGCCCGCACCCGCTTGCGGTCGGATTCGGTCAGATGGGCCAGATTGCGCTCCTGGACCACGATCAGCGCGGGATTGTCGAGCGCGAAGTCCACGTGGAAGGCGATCAGTTCGCGCAACGGGTCCTCGGCCGTGCGCCGCTGCTGCCCGCCCGCCCAGAGCCGGTCGCTGATCGCGGTGAGCATTTCCGAGAGCATCGCATCCTTGCTACGGAAATGCCGATACAGCGCGGGGCCGGAAATGCCGACGGCCGCGCCGATGTCGTCGATGCCGACACCGTGGTAGCCGTGTGTGGCGAACAGCCCGGCCGCGGCGTCGAGGATCTGCTCGCGCCGCGCCGGTTTCGCCGTATCCTCCGCCAGCGTCACACGAACTCCTTTCTTCACAGTCAGGTTAGCTGCTGTTAACAACGCGCGGTAGCCGTCGCGCGAGGTTCTGCGTCCATTCGGTGCATTTTGTGGCAATGGTCTCGCTTCCGGGGGCCGCGAGTGCTACAAGTTCTGTGACCGTTCACAGCTGTCCACAGCACGGAACCAGGGGGCTCTCATGCGGAAACTGCTCGGTCTCGCCGGAGCGTGCGCGCTCGGCGTCGGAATACTCGGATCACTCGGCGCGGCTCCGGCGAACGCGACACAGGCCGCGAACTACGTCGCGCTCGGCGACTCCTACTCGGCCGGGGTCGGTTCCGGGGACTACGACCCGGATTCGGGGAACTGCAAGCGCAGCGCGAACGCCTACCCGAAGCTGTGGGCGGACGCGAACAAACCGGCCTCGTTCAGCTTCGTCGCCTGCCTCGGCGCCAAGACCGGGGATGTGCTTTCCGACCAGCTCTCCGCGCTCAGTTCGTCGACGAGCCTGGTCTCGATCAACATCGGCGGCAACGACGCGGGGTTCACCCCGACCCTGACCTCCTGCATCACCGGCGGCGACGCGGGCTGCAAGACGGCGACCGACAAGGCGATCGACTACGTGCACAAGACGCTGCCCGGCCAGCTCGACACCACGTACCAGAAGATCAAGGCGGCGGCGCCGAACGCCAAGCTCGTGGTGCTCGGTTACTCGCGGCTGTACAAGATCGGCGGCTCCTGCTCGGTCGGCCTCTCGGACACCTCGCGTGGCTACATCAACAACGCCGCGGACGAGCTCGACACCGAGATCGCCGCGCGCGCCAAGGCCGCCGGTGCCACCTTCGCCGATGTGCGCTCGGCCTTCGCCCCGCACCTGATCTGCACCTCCGATCCGTGGCTGCACAGCACCACCTGGCCGGTCGACGAGTCCTATCACCCGAACAAGAAGGGACAGTCCGAGGGTTATCTGCCCGCCTTCAGCGCGGCGAGCAAGGCGGCCGCCGCGGTCTAGGACACGTGCACTGGACGCGCCTGTTAGTAAGCGTTAACCTCTAGGCAGGGTTAACGGCGACTAACGAGGAGCAGGATGGACGCGCCCGTGCTGCAGAGCAAGGCCGATCCGGCATCGGCGGCGTTCACGAGCAATGCCGAGGCACATGCCGCGCTGCGTACCGAACTCGAAGACCGGCTGGCGACCGCGCGGTTCGGGGGCTCGGCCAAATCCCGTGAACGGCACGTGGCGCGCGGGAAGCTGCTGCCCCGCGACCGGGTCGACGCGCTGGTCGATCCCGGTTCCCCGTTCCTCGAGCTGTCCACGCTCGCGGCCAACGGCATGTACTCCGACGAGGCACCCGCGGCGGGGATCATCACCGGGATCGGCAGGGTGAACGGCCGGGAGTGCGTGATCGTGGCCAACGACGCCACGGTCAAGGGCGGTACCTACTACCCGATGACGGTGAAGAAGCACCTGCGCGCCCAGGAGGTGGCGCTGCACAACAACCTGCCGTGCATCTACCTGGTCGACTCCGGCGGGGCCTTCCTGCCGCGCCAGGACGAGGTGTTCCCCGACCGGGAGCATTTCGGGCGGATCTTCTACAACCAGGCGACCATGTCCGCGCGCCGCATCCCGCAGATCGCCGCGGTGCTCGGATCCTGCACGGCCGGTGGCGCCTATGTGCCCGCGATGAGCGACGAGGCGGTGATCGTGCGCGAGCAGGGCACGATCTTCCTCGGCGGCCCGCCCCTGGTGAAGGCGGCGACCGGGGAAGTGGTCACCGCGGAGGAACTGGGCGGCGGGGAACTGCACTCGGGCACCTCCGGGGTCACCGATCACCTCGCCGAGGACGATGCGCACGCGCTGCAGCTGGTGCGCCAGATCGTGTCCACGCTCGGCCCGCGGGCCGCCCCGCCATGGGAGCGTGCCGAGCCGGAGCCGCCCGCCTACCCGGCCGATGAGCTCTACGGTGTGGTGCCGACGGATTCGCGCACTCCCTACGATGTGCGCGAGGTGATCGCCAGGGTCGTGGACGGTTCCCGGTTCGCGGAGTTCAAGCAGAACTACGGCACCACCCTGGTGACCGGTTTCGCGCGGATCCACGGTCATCCGGTGGGGATCGTGGCGAACAACGGGGTGCTGTTCTCCGAGTCCGCGATGAAGGGCGCGCATTTCATCGAACTGTGCGATCAGCGCAAGATTCCCCTGGTGTTCCTGCAGAACATCACCGGGTTCATGGTCGGCAAGCAGTACGAGTCGGGCGGAATCGCCAAGCACGGCGCGAAAATGGTAACCGCGGTCGCCTGCGCGCGGGTGCCGAAGTTCACCGTGATCATCGGCGGTTCCTTCGGCGCGGGGAACTATTCCATGTGCGGGCGCGCCTATTCACCGCGGTTCCTGTGGATGTGGCCGAACGCGCGGATCTCGGTCATGGGCGGGGAACAGGCCGCTTCGGTGCTCGCCACGGTGCGCCGGGAACAGCTCGGCGACGACTGGAGCGCGGAAGCGGAGGAGGAATTCAAGGACCCGATCCGCGAGCAGTACGAGGAACAGGGGAATCCCTATTACTCCACCGCGCGGATCTGGGACGACGGGGTCATCGATCCCGCCGACACCCGCATGGTGCTCGGACTGGGGCTCGCCTCGGCGGCCAATGCCGAGCTCGAACCCATTTCCAACGGCGTCTTCCGGATGTGAGCGATGTTCGAAACGGTACTGATCGCCAACCGCGGTGAGATCGCGGTCCGGATCGCGAAAACCCTGCGACGGATGGGAATTCGCTCGGTCGCGGTGTACTCCGATGCGGACGCGGACGCGCGGCACGTGCGCGCGGCGGACAGCGCGGTGCGCATCGGACCGGCCGAGGCCGCGCGCAGTTATCTGTCCATTCCGGACATTCTCCGGGCCGCCCGGGTCAGCGGTGCGCAGGCGATCCATCCGGGATACGGGTTCCTCAGTGAGAACACCGAATTCGCCGCGGCCTGCGCGCGCGAGGGGATCGTGTTCATCGGCCCGCCGTCGAGCGCGATCGAGGCGATGGGGGACAAGATCCGCGCCAAGCAGACGGTGACCGCGGCCGGGGTTCCGGTCGTTCCGGGGCGAACCGAAGCGGGGATGAGCGACGCGGAGCTGATCGAGGCCGCCGCGGAGGTCGGATTTCCGGTGCTGCTCAAACCATCCGCGGGTGGCGGGGGCAAAGGCATGCGCCAGGTCACCGAGGCAGGGGAACTGCCCGAGGCGATCGCCTCCGCGCGCCGGGAAGCGGCCGCCGCCTTCGGGGACGACACGCTGCTGATCGAGCGGTTCGTGCGCAATCCGCGGCACATCGAGATCCAGGTGCTCGCCGACTCCCTCGGCAACACGATCCACCTCGGTGAACGGGAATGCTCGCTACAGCGCCGTCACCAGAAGATCGTGGAGGAGTGCCCCTCGGTGCTGCTCGATGCGGCGACGCGGGAACGGATGGGCGCCGCCGCGGTCGATGCGGCCGCCGCGGTGGGCTATGTCGGCGCGGGCACGGTGGAATTCATCGTTTCCGGGGACCGGCCGGAGGAGTTCTTCTTCATGGAGATGAACACCCGGCTGCAGGTCGAGCATCCGGTCACCGAACTGGTCACCGGGGTGGATCTGGTGGAACAGCAGCTGCGTGCCGCGGCCGGGCTCCCGCTCTCGGTCACCGAACCGGCCTTCGACGGGCACGCGATCGAGGTGCGGGTGTACGCGGAAACCGTGTCGGAGCTGGGTTTCCTGCCCTCCGGAGGAACCGTGCACGCGCTCGCCGAACCCGCACAGGTCAGGGTGGATTCCGGGATCGAGCGCGGGGACAGCGTCACCAGTCACTACGACCCGATGCTCGCCAAGTACATCGCGCACGCACCGAGCCGGGACGAGGCGATCGGGAAACTGCGCACCGCGCTCGGCGAGACCGTGCTGCTCGGGGTGCCGAACAACATCGCCTTCCTGCGCGCCCTGCTCGCCGATCCGCAGGTGCGCGCAGGCGAACTCGACACCGGACTGGTCGAGCGGAATCTCGAGAGCTACCTGGAAACCGAGCCGCCGGAGCACGTGCTCGTCGCCGCGGCCATGGAACGCGCACTGTGGCAGGAGGCCAACGCGGGCACCGATCCGTGGCGTACGCCCGGTGGCTGGCGGATCGGGGAACACGCCTGGACCCGGTGGCAGCTGGCGGTTCCCGGCGGGGACCCGTTCGCGATCGCGTTGCGCGGACGCGCCGAACGGGCCGAGGTCGCGATCGGGGAGGCCGAACCGGTCACCGCGAGCGCGCACCGGGCCGATGGTGCGCTGGTCGTGGAATTCGCCGGGGTGCGCCGGGTCTACGCCGAGGCGCGCACCGAGGATTCGCTGTGGCTCGCACACGAGGGCGCCTGCTGGCAGCTCACCGAGATCGAGCGGCTCGCGGCGAACCGGAAAGAGGCCGGGGCGCGTGGTGGGCCGGTGGTCTCCCCGATGCCCGGCACCGTGCTGCTGGTCAAGGCCGCACTCGGGGAAACGGTGCGCGCCGGCGCCCCCATCGCGGTCGTCGAGGCGATGAAGATGGAGCACACCATCACCGCCCCGGCGGACGGAGTGGTGACCGAACTGCCTGCCGAGGTCGGGAAATCCGTGGCACTCGGCGAAGTTCTCGCGGTAATCGAGGTGAGTTGAATGATCGACTTCGAGCTTGGTGAAGAGCACGAGGCCCTGCGCAAGACCGTCGAGGAGTTCGCGCAGGCCGAGGTGGCCCCGGTGATCGGGGACTTCTACGAACGCGACGAGTTCCCGTACGAGATCGTCGGGAAGATGGGCCGGATGGGCCTGTTCGGGCTCCCGGTTAGCGAGGAATACGGTGGCATGGGCGGGGATTACTTCGCGCTGTGCCTCGCGCTCGAGGAACTCGCGCGGGTGGACTCCTCGGTGGCGGTCACCGTGGAAGCCGGGGTCTCGCTCGGGATCATGCCGCTCTACCGATTCGGCACCGAGGAGCAGAAACGCCGCTGGCTGCCCGAACTGACCGCCGGAACGAAGCTCGGCGCGTTCGGGCTCACCGAACCGGACGGCGGCTCCGATGCCGGGGCCACCCGCACCACCGCCGTGCTGGACAACGGGGAATGGGTGCTCAACGGGTCCAAGGCGTTCATCACCAACTCCGGAACCGATATCACCGCGCTGGTCACCGCGACCGCGGTCACCGGAAAGAAACCCGATGGCAGCAAGGAAATCTCCGCCATCCTGGTGCCGAGCGGAACCCCGGGGTTCACCGTCGAGAAGAAATACTCGAAGGTCGGCTGGAACGCCTCGGACACCCACCCGCTCTCCTTCGACGACTGCCGGATTCCCGCCGAGAACCTGGTCGGCGAGCGCGGCCGCGGGTACGCCCAGTTCCTGTCCATTCTGGACGAGGGCCGGATCGCGATCGCCGCGCTCTCCGCCGGTCTCGCGCAGGGCTGTGTGGACGAATGCCTGCGTTATGCGCGCGAACGCAGCACCTTCGGCAAGCCCATCGGCGGGTATCAGGCGATCCAGTTCAAGCTCGCCGATATGGAACTGCGCACCCACAACGCGCGGCTGGCCTACTACGCCGCGGCCGGGAAGATGTTGCGCGGCAAGCCGTTCAAGAAGGAGGCGGCGATCGCCAAGCTCACCGCCTCCAACGCCGCCATGGACAACGCCCGGGATGCCACCCAGATCTTCGGCGGTTACGGCTTCATGAACGAGTTCCCGGTCGGCCGGTTCTACCGGGACGCGAAGATCCTGGAGATCGGCGAGGGAACCTCCGAGGTGCAGCGGATGCTCATCGCCCGGGAACTCGGCCTGCGCTGAGCCGGGCGGTACCTGTCCCGAGCAGGGCGATGATCGTGAACCCGGCGAACAGGTAGCGGGCCGCGGCGGTCAGTTCCGGCTGACCGATGTTGACCAGCAGCCCGGCGATCGCGGCACCGGTCGCGGTGGCCATCGTGAGCACGGTGGCCACGGCTGCCGCCGCCTGCTGCGCCTCGGCCGGATCCTCCGCGAGCGACATGGCCCGCGCGGTCAGGTGGGGCATCGCCATGCCGATTCCGGCGCCCGCCACCAGAAGCGCGATCAGCCATACGAGGACGAGCACGGTGGAGGCGTTCGGGACGAACAGCAGCGTCAGCGCCGCGAGGCCGACCGTCAGCACCGCCGGACCGGCCGGGATCAGCACGGACACCGCACGGCCCCGCGCGGAGGCGCTGCCGATCTGGGTGAGCGCCCAGCCGAGCGAAAGCGCGGCGCCGTAGAACCCGGCGACCACCGGAGGAAGCTGCCCCAGCCGCTGCCCGAACAGCGGCAGGAAGGTCTCCACCGCGACTGCCGAGGCCAGCGCCGCGATCGTCAGATACACCCACCGCATGGCCGAGCCACCCCGGTAGGTGGACACCGGAAGCACGCGGACCGGGTGCCTGCTCTCCACCAGCACGAAGCCGATCAGCAGGAGCGCGGCCGCGCACACGAGGGCGAGCCGGACCGTCCAGGACTCGCTCAGTCCGGCCACGCTCAGTGCGCCGGTCGCCGCCACCACGGACACCAGTGACCACACCGGTATCCGGAGTTCGCCTTGCGCGGGAACCCCGTCCGGACGGAGTACCCGCACGGCGACGCCGCCGAGCAGCACCGCGCAGCTCGCGAGCGCGGCGAACGCCCAGCGCCAGGCCCCCGCCTGGGCCATGGCGCCACCGACCGCGGGACCGACGAAGTTCCCTGCCCCGAACATCGCCGAGATCACCGCGGTGCCCCGGGACCACAGCGCGGACGGCAGGCTCGCCTGGATCAACGCGAACCCCAGCCCGCTGAGCAGACCGGCGCCGAGTCCCTGCAGTCCGCGCCCGGCCAGCATGAGCGGCATCGCCGGGGCGAGCGCGCACACCACCGAGCCCGCCGCGAACACCCCGAATCCCGTGGCATAGGCCGGCCGGGCACCGATCCGGCGCAGCACGGTGGCCGTCAGCATCGCCGCGATGACCTGACCGGCCAGGAAAACCGTCATGTTCCAGGCGTAGAGCTCCCGGCCGCCGATCTGTTCCACCGCCGTCGGCAGCAGGCTCGCCGCCAGATAGATGCTCACCGCACCGACGAACACCCCGCCGGCCAACACGACCACCGTCGCGCCGTACGACCGCAGCTGCCGCCACGTCCCGGCATTTTCATCGGTTATCACCGTTCTCCTCGACTCTCGGCAATACGTTCGCCGAACACAGTGCCGTACCGGGAAACCGCGGTAAGGAAGTCGACACGCGGTGATCCGCCGCACAGTTTCGGCGGCGCCGGGAGCACGAAACGGCGCCCGCGACAGCCGATCGCGGGCGCCGTTGCGCTATGCCGTGGAGATCAGGTGAACGAGGGGCGCAGCGGCATGTGCGAGTTCTCCCCGTCCAGCTTCACCCCGAGGATCTGGTGCAGCTGGATCATGTTGCGGTCGAAGCCCATCCGGGAGGCCGCCATGTAGAGCCGCCACACCCGCGCGGTCGCGATGCCGACCTCGGCCACGGCGGCCTGCCAGTTCTCCTCGAGGTTGGCGCACCAGTCGCGCAGGGTCAGCGCGTAGTGCTCGCGCAGGTTCTCGGAGTGCCGGATCTCGAAGCCCGCCGCGTTCATGGTGGAGGCGAGCCAGCCGGGGCCTTCGAGTTCGCCGTCCGGGAAGACGTACCCGTTGATGAACGGCCCGGTCTCGGCCGCCATGGAGTCGTCGGGGCGGGTGATGCAGTGGTTGAGCATCCGCCCGCCGGGCACGAGTTTGGCGTACAGGGACCGGAAGTAGCCGGGGATCTCGGCCATCCCGATGTGCTCGGTGAGCCCGATGGAGGAGATGGCGTCGAACTCGGTCTCCGGGATGTCGCGGTAGTCCGAGTGCCGGATCTCGGCGAGGTGGTCGAGCCCGGCCTCCTTGATGGCGCGCTGGCCCCATTCGGCCTGTTGCTTGGACAGGGTGACCCCGATGGCCCGCACGCCGTATTCGCGCGCCGCGTGCAGCACCATGCCGCCCCAGCCACAGCCGACATCGAGCAGCCGCATGCCCTCGCGCAGCCCGATCTTCTTCGCGATCAGGTCGTGCTTGTTGAACTGGGCCTGTTCGAGGCTGTCCTTCTCCGCGCCGTAGACCGCGCAGGTGTAGGCCATGGAGGGACCGAGCACGTAGCGGTAGAAGGTGTTCGAGACGTCGTAGTGGTGGTGGATGGCGTTCGCGTCCCGGTTTTTCGAATGCCGCCGCCCGCGCACATTCGACTCCTGCGGCGGCGGCTGTACCGGCCACCAGAACCGCGCGGCGGCCAGCTTGGCGAACACCTTGAGCCGCAGATCCCGCGGAATATCGGCCATGCTCAGCTTCGGCATCAGGGAAAGGCCGGTGTGCATGTCCCCGACCACGTCGATGGTGCCCGCCACGTACGCACGGGCCACACCGAGCTGC
The DNA here is from genome assembly GCF_000737195.2 of Sciscionella sediminilitoris. Taxonomy (GTDB): domain Bacteria; phylum Actinomycetota; class Actinomycetes; order Mycobacteriales; family Pseudonocardiaceae; genus Sciscionella; species Sciscionella sediminilitoris. Next base: position 41,462 of record NZ_JALM01000030.1, on the reverse strand, counting down.
CCGGGTGCCGAGGCGAAGTAGGACAGCGCGAGCGGAGAGTTGATCTCCAGCCGCACCGGCGCGTTCCGGTCTCCGGTGCTACTTCCGTCATAGGCGCGCACTTCGACGGGAAATTCCGATCCGGCGATACGCGAGAAAACATCAGCGATCCGCATTGCGTACTATCCTCCGAGAACACATTTCGTGTACAGATCTTTGGCCCTCGACTGAGGGTCGTACTTCTTCTTCGCCTTTTCGTAGGCGGCGCCGTTGTAGAGTTTCCAGAATTCCTCTTCGGTGTAGAACGATTCCGAGTAGAGCGATTTGTGCCCGCCGAGCTCGGTGACCTTGTGCTCGATCAGCCGGTTGAAGTGCCCCTCCTGTTCCCAGCCTGCGAGCGGGACGGTCGCCCAGAAACCCACGTTGACGTACAGCTTTTCCGCTTCCATCGGATACAGCGGCCAGGTGCGTTCCCCGCGCAGTTTCAGCGGGCACAGCCAGACCGGGGAAATGCCGATCTCGGTGTGGAAGAAATCGAGGAATTCGGCGAGCCGTTCGACCGGGATCTCCACATCCTGGATCACCGGCTCGCGCTGTGGTTTGCCGACCAGTTTCGCACCCTTGGAACTGAAGCCGTATTTGCGATCGAGCGCGACGGCCTTCCGGTAGACATCCGAACGCCGTTTCGCGCGTGGCCAGAAGCGGCGCACCAGCGGGTGCTGCGCGCCGAGTGCCCTCGAGCACCAGAACCAGTCCACATCCCAGCGCCACAGGTAGTCGCGCACCGTCAGGTTGTCCACCGGGCGCTCGCGCAGCGATTTGTAGTACACCCGCTGGCCCGCGTAGTCACTGGTGCCGCCGGGCGCCTCGGACACGAAGCTGCCCAGGGTCAGGTAGCACTCCTCGCGGCTGAACACGGTGCCGTCGATGAAGTCCACTCCGATCCCGCGCCAGCTCCGCTCGGCGCAGATCTGCTCGATCGCGGCCACCGCCTCGCTCGCCGAACCGAATCGCTCGTGGCGCAGCCGGACGTACGGGGAAACCGGCTGCAGTTCGATGCGCAATCGCAATGCGTAACCGAGCGTTCCGTAGGAATTCGGGAAGGTAGTGAACAAATCGGGGTTCTGCTCGGCGGATGCGGTGACGATTTCACCGTCCGTGCAGAGAATGTCCATTTCCAGTACGGATTCGTGCGGCAAACCGTGCTGAAACGATGTCGATTCGATACCGAGCCCCGCTACCGCCCCGCCGAGGGTGATCGTTTTCAGTTGCGGGACGACGAGCGGCATCAGCCCGTGCTGCAGTGTCGCGTCGACCAGGTGTTCGTAGGTGGTCATCCCGCCGACCTCCGCGGTCCTCGTGACCGGGTCGACGCTGAATACCTGGTCGAACGCGGCGACATCCAGGCGCGGTCCGCCGTTGTCCCGGAAGCGGAACAGGTTCGAGGTGGCCTTGCCCAGCCGGACGGGGGTACCCGGGGGAAAGGCGGTGTACTGGGCACGCAGATCGCGTACGGCGGAGGAGTAGTCTGGCAGGCGGCCGGAGTCGGACATGAGGTCGATGTTAACTGCGTGATCACGCTCACGGCTTAATCCCCGCGATTAGGGCGGTCCGCAGCAACGTGGGCCGCCCCGATGCGTCACCAATAACAGGGGAGTGAGGGCGAAGGGATTGAATCGGTCGATGACGAAGAACCGACGGCAGAATCGTGCGCGACTCGGTGTGGTCGCGCTCGCTGGTGCGGCCACACTGCTGCTCGCCGCATGCAGTGGTGGTTCGGGTAACGGAGGCAGTGGCGGCGGTGGCGACGATGCGCAGGACGCCACGATCGCGATCACGCCGGCGGCCAGTGCGCAGCTGAGCCCGAATGCACCGATCAATGTGAAGGTCGCGAACGGCAAACTGACGAATGTCGCCGTGACCAATGAAAAGGGCAAAGCGGTCAAAGGGGAATTTTCTCCGGACAAGACCTCGTGGCACACCACGGAAGACCTCGGTTACGGGGCGACGTACAACGTGGACGCGAAGGCCAACGGAGACGGTAAGAACACCGACAAGAAATCGACCGTGCACACGATCGATCCGAAGACGACCGCCTATCCCGCGTTGATCCCGCCGCCCGGTTCGAACAACAGCATCGGCGTCGGGCTCCCGCTCGTCGTGCAGTTCGACCACAAGATCACCGACAAGGCCGCGGCCGAGAAGGCGCTGCAGGTGACCTCCACACCCAACCAGGAGGGCGCCTGGCACTGGATCGACGACAAGCAGGTCGACTACCGGCCCAAGGAGTTCTGGAAGCCGGGCACCAAGATCCACCTGCACGTCGGCATCTACGGGGTGAACCTCGGCGACGGGGTGTACGGCAAGGCCGACCGCGATCTCGACCTGACGGTGCACGACTCGTGGATCGCCAAGGCGGACGCGAACACCGAGAAGATGACGATCGAGCACAACGGCAAGGCGGTCAAGACGATGCCGGTCTCGATGGGCAAGGACGACACCCCCACGCACAGCGGCACGCACGTGGTCTCCTCGAAGTCGCGCTCCTACCAGATGAACTCCTGTACCTACGGTGTCTGCAGCGGGCCGCACGCCTACAACACGACCGAGTACTACGCGGAGCGGATCTCCAACGACGGCGAGTTCGTGCACGAGAATCCGGCCTCGGTCGGTTCCCAGGGCAGTTCCAACGTCTCGCACGGCTGCATCAACCTGAACGAGGCGAACGCTTCCTGGTTCTTCGAGAACTTCGGCGTCGGTGATGTGGTCGAGGTGGCCAACGGGGGCGGGAAGCTTCCGGTCTACGACCTCTACGGTGACTGGTCGCTCTCCTGGGACCAGTGGCTCAAGGGCAGTGCACTGCACAAGAACTGAGCCCCCGAACCGAGAACCGCCCCCGGCCGCGTGCCGGGGGCGGTTTTTCGTGCACTCCACCCACTTGCACTTGACTATTTCAAGTGCAAGTGACAATCTCAAGGCCGTTGTGCGGCCGAGAGGGGGTCACCATGTCCGGTGGCGTGGCGGGGGTGCGGCCCGCCTGGGTCGATGCGGAGCTGTTCCCGTTCGAGAGCCGGTTCATCGCTATCGACGGGCATACCGTGCACTACGTCGACGAGGGCGCCGGGCCGACGCTGCTGCTCCTGCACGGCAATCCGACCTGGTCGTTCCTCTGGCGGGAGGTGATCCGCGCGCTGCGTGCGGACTTCCGGTGCATCGCGCTGGACTACCCGGGGTTCGGCCTGTCCACGCCGAAGCCGGGCTACCGTTTCCTGCCCGAGGAACACGCGGAGGTGGTCACCGGGTTTCTCGACGCGCTCGGTCTCGAGGGGGCCACCCTGGTCGGGCAGGACTGGGGCGGGCCGATCGGGCTGGCCGCCGCTTCCCGGCGGCCGGGCGCCTTCGATCGGCTGGTGCTCGCCAATGCCTGGGCCTGGCCGGTCAACGGCGATCCCTACTTCGAGGCCTTCGCGCTCCTCGCGGGCGGAGCCCCGATCCGGTTCCTGTCCCGGCACTTCAACCTGGTCGCCAAGGCGTTCGTCCCGATGGGGCACCGCAGGCGGAAGGTCACCGCTGCCGAGCTGACCCACTATCGCCGGGCGCTGGACACTCCCGCGCCTCGCCAGGCCTCCGCCGTGCTCCCGCGCAGGATGACCGCGAGCCGGGCGTTCTTCACCGAGGTCCAGGCCGGACTCGCGGAGCTGGGCCGGCTGCCGACGCTGATCGTGTGGAGCGACGCCCAGATCGGTTTCCGACCCCGGGAACGGGAACGCCTGGAAGCGAGTTTCCCCGAGCGCGAGACCGTGATCGTCGAGGGTGCGGGCCTCTATGTGGAATCCGATGCGCCGGGGGAGTTCGTCGCCGCGCTCCGGGAATGGCGGCCGCTTCAGGGTTTGCGGCCGACGCAGGCGTAGAAGCGGGATTCCTCGGGGTGTTCGGGCACATCCGCCGGTGCGTACGGGCGCCACTGCGGGGTCCACACCAGCCCGGGGTCGACGATTTCGGTCCCGTCCAGGAAAGCGGTGATCTCCGCGGCGCTGCGCTGGATGAACGGGGTGGAACTGTTCCGGTAGAGCTCGGCGGCCTTGTCCAGCCGGTCGGGATCGCCCTCGGTGGTCGCGTGCGAGACCACGACGACACTGCCCGGCGCGAGGGCGTCCAGATAATGGCGGATCGCCCGGTCCAGCTCCGGGGAGTCCGGGATGAAGTGCAGTACCGCGACCATCAGCAGCGCGACCGGCCGGTCCAGGTCGAGTAGCGCGCGCGTGGCATCGGAGCGCAGGATCGTCTCGGGATCGCGCAGGTCCGCGCGCACCACACGGGCGTTCGGCTCCGCGGCGAGCAGCCGCTCGGCGGTGGTCACCGCGACGGCCTCGTGATCCACGTAGACCACGTGCGCCTCTCCGGTGCGCTGTGCGGCGATCTCGTGCACATTGCCCGCGGTGGGGATGCCCGAACCGATGTCGAGGAACTGGCGCACCCCGTTGTCGAGGCAGTACTCCACCGAGCGGCGCAGGAAGGCCCGGTTCAGCCGGGCCGCGGTGCGCACCTCAGGGGCGAGTTCGATGATCTTGCGCGCGTATTCGCGATCGGCGGCGAAATTGGCCCCGCCACCGAGGAAGTAGTCGTACATCCGGGCCGCGTTCGGCCGCTCGGGATCCACATCGGCGGGCGCCCAGGACTGGTCTTCGGTCACGGAACCATACTGCCCGATGACCGAACGATATTTACATGCAGGATGGATTGCTTGTAGGTTCGTTCGCAGGTTCGAGGCGAGGAGGCCCGATGGCGAAGCAGCCGAGGAGTCTGAGCGGGAAAGTCGTCGTCATCACCGGCGGCGGGCGCGGAATCGGCGCCGCGACGGTGAGTGCCCTTGTCGCGCATGGTGCCAAGGTGGTCATCGGGGACATCGACCTGGCCACCGCCGAGGAGACCGCCCAGCGCCTGGACAAGGAGCCGATCGCGCTGCAGGTCGACGTGACCGATCCGGAGGCGTTCACCGCTTTCCTGGACGAGGCGCAGCGGCGGGCCGGGCCGATCGATGTGCTGATCAACAACGCGGGCATCATGCCGCTCGGCCCCGCGGACGAGGAACCGACCGGAACCGCGCGCAAGCAGCTGGAGATCAACCTGTTCGCGGTCATCCACGGCACCAAGGAGGCGATGCGCCGGATGAAGGCGCGCCGCCGAGGCCACATCGTGAACATCGCCTCGATCGCGGGAGTCGGCGGGTTCCCCGGCGGGGCGACCTACTGCGCGACCAAGCACGGGGTCGTCGGCTTCTCCGATGCCGTGGCCAGGGAACTGCGCGGTACCGGGGTGGACATCTCGGTGGTGCTGCCCGGCATCGTGCGCACCGAACTGGCCAGCGGGCTCGGCGAGGCCAAGCTGGTGAAATCCGTGGCGCCCGAGGATGTGGCCGCCGCGATCGTGCGGGTGCTGCAGTTCCCCCGGTTCGACGTCTTCGTTCCCGGATTCGCCGGTGCGCTGCTGAAACTGCCGCGGGCGCTGCCGCGCGGGTTCACCGACTGGATGGCCCGCACCCTCAAGGCGGACCAGCTGCTGGCCAGCGGCGCGCATTCGGCCGAGCGCACCGCCTACGAGCAGCGGGTCAGGGGTTGACCTCGCTGCCCCAATCCTGCGGCGGCGTGCCGTGTTCGCGGAAGTGCTCGATGCCGACCCGGATGAACAGCGCCCGCGCGCGCAGGGCGAGTCTGCCGTCCGGAGCGTCCAGCCTGCCGAGCGCGCTGGTGTAGAGCTTGCGCCCGGCGATCCCGTCCACCCGGGCGTCGATGTGCAGCACACTGCCGACCGGGACCGGATGGAGAAAGTCGGTCTCCAGTTTCCCGGTGACCGCGGGATAGCTGACCAGTCCGCACACCGCGCCGAGTGTTTCGTCGAACGCGGCCGTGAGCACCCCGCCGTGCGCGAGCCCCGGCGCACCCTGATGTGCCTCGCTGACCTTGAACTCGGCGCGCACCGTCGCGCCCTCACCCGCGGTGGTGCGCAGGTGCAGCCCGCCCGGTGTGCCGCTGCCGCAGCCGAAACAGTCCCGGTAGTGCTCGCCGAGCAGCTGCCCGGGTGCGGGCGCCTTCGGGTGTCGTGTGGCCTGTTCGACCTCCACGGGCGGCCACTTAGCCATGCTCATCTCATTGAGCCTAGGTCGGGTTCCCCGGTTTGTCCGTCCCACGTGGGCAGGCTCGCAGTGCCGCCGTGTACTCCGGCCACAGCGCGAGCAGCTGGGCCCTGCCCTCGGTGCTCAGGCCCCGGTCGTCGAGCCAGCCCTTGGCGCGCAGGGTCTCGTCCAGCGGGGTTTCCCGCCCGGCGCCCGCCGCGGTCAGCGCCTCGAACTCGGCCGGTGCGGCGTGCCCGAGGGAACCGAGCCGGGCAGCGAGCGCGGCCCGCACCGGTTCCGGGAACACCGCTGCCGCGCAGCGCCGCGGTAGCGAGACGGCCAGCATCCGCTCGCGCAGCGCGGCAAGGGCCACCCCGGTGGCGACCCCGACGTTCAGCGATTCCACCTCGGTGGCCATCGGAATGCGCACCACGTGATCCGCGCGCTCCAGCACGGCCTCGCTGACCCCCGTGGTCTCGTTGCCGAGCACCACGGCCAGCGGGCCGCCGGAAAGCGGGGTGAGCGCGGGAACGGTGCGCCCGGCAGGTGCGGTCACCGCGATCTCGAAACCCAAGGCGTGCAAGGAATCCAGCGCGGTGGCGGGATCCGGGTAGCGGTGCAGGCTGGCCCGCAGCACTGCCGCGCGGGAGGCCTCGAGGGCCCGCCTGCTCGTCGGATCGGCGCGCTCCTCGGTGAGCACGATATCGGTGGCACCGAGCCCGCATGCGGTGCGCACGATGGTGCCGAGGTTGCCCGGATCGGCGATGTCCTCGGCGACGAGGGCGAGCTCGCCGAACTCCCCGGACTGCGCGCCGAGCTCGGCGACGGCGAGCGCGGTCACCGGTTTCTGGCTGCGCAGCGCCTGTTTGAGCACGCCGGGGGTGACCTCGTGCACCGGGCAGTCCGGTGCACGGTCCAGTGCGCGCTCGGCGAGCAGCACGAACTCCAGCGCGGCACCCGCCTCGATGGCCTGTTCGATGAGCAGTTCGCCCTCGAGTACGCACTTGTTCGCCGCGCGCCGGGCCGTCGCGGTGCTCAGCTCCCGCACGGCGGCGATGCGGGGATCCTTCACCGAGCTGATGATCGCCATTCGTGCAAGGTAACCTCTCGCCGCGTGGGGCATTACTTCAGTCAGCGACCGGAGGCGCGGTCCCGTCCGGGCGTGGTCCCGGTGCGCGCGGGTGAGCTGGACTTCGAGCTCGGCACCGATGCCGGGGTGTTCGCCAAGGACCACCTCGACAAGGGCACCGCGGTGCTGCTGGACGAGATGCCCTGGCCGGACACCGATGGCACGGTGCTCGATCTCGGCTGCGGATACGGGCCCATCGCCTGCGCGCTCGCGCTGCACCGGCCCGGTTCGCGGGTGTACGGCATCGACACGAACGAGCGCGCCATCGAGCTGACCAGGGCGAACGCCGAACGGCTCGGAGCGGCGAACCTGACCGCCTGCGCCCCGGACGAGGTGCCCGATGCGCTGCGCTTCGACTATCTGTACTCGAATCCGCCGGTGCGCATCGGCAAGGCCGCGCTGCACGAGCTGCTGCTGCGCTGGCTTTCCCGGCTCACCGAGGACGGGCGCGCCTACCTGGTGGTGCAGCGCAACCTCGGCTCGGATTCGCTGGCCGCCTGGCTCATCGCGCAGGGGTACCCGACCGAACGGCTCGCCTCGCACCGGGGATTCCGGGTGCTCGAGGTGACCGCGCGAACCTCAGAACCGCAGCAGGGGTAGCTCGGCGGACAGATCCGCGCGGTGCCCGGAGGCCTGCACCGCGCCCTGGTCCACGGCCTCCGCCCAGCCCAGCAGGCCACAGGCGAGCAGCAGCCAGCTGCGCGGATCGGTTTCCACGGTGTTCGGGGGCGTTCCGCGGGTGTGCCTTGGCCCCTCGATGCACTGCACCGCGGCGAACGGCGGCACCCGCACCTCGACGGTGTGCCCGGGCGCGAGCTGTTCGAGCAGCCGCAGGCTGAGCCGGACCGCGGGCGCGAGGACCGTGCGGGCGGGAGGCTCGGCCTCTCCGCGAAGCCACGGAAGGACCTCGCCGACCGCCGCACGGGCCTGCGCCGGGTCGATGCGTTTCCTGCTCAGTAGTCCTCACCGATGACCGGCGGGGCGACCTTGATCTCGTCGTCGCCGAACACGTTGTCCGCCGAGACCAGGAAGGAGTTCTGCTCGTGCACCTGGTCGCCGCCGCTGCCGCCGAAGCCGCCCGCGCCACCGGCCCCGCCGGCACCGCCCGCGCCAGCGGGTGGCATCCCCGCCGGGTGCTGCATGTCCGCGCCGTAGGAGCCGTACCCGCCCGGCTGCTGCTGGTGCTGCACCGGCGCGCCGCCGGCGGCCCCACCGCCGCCGTGCTGCTGGTTGCCCGCCTGCACGGTCGCTCCGGTGTGCCCGCCCGCGCTCGGCTTGTCCTGGCCGAGCGGGTCGAAGCCCTCCGAATTCGGGGAGTTCCCGGTGAGACCGCGGTTGGCGAGGTAGGGGTTACCGCCCTTGGTGGTGTCCCCACCGCTCATGCCCGCGCCCCCCGCGCCCATGCCGGGGGACATCGGGGCACCGGCCGGGGTGTTGTTCTGCGGGGCCGAGGACGGCGTGGTGTTCGCCGCGGCCGCGTTGGTCGCTCCGGTCGTGGCACCCGGCCGGGAACCGGAGGAGCGCTCCTCGTCCTTGCCGCCGCGACCGCCGAAGGCCGCGCCGGTGAACCCGCCGGGGGCGAGTTTCGGGGCGAGCTGGCCGCCGAGCGCGCCGAGTGCCGCGCTCGCGCCCAGGGTTCCCGCCGCGCTTTCGTTGTAGCTGGCCGCGGCGGCGGGCGCCGGGGCCGAGCTCGGCAGGTGCGGCTGCGCACCGGTTCCGGACATCCCGGTCGGCGCGGAGCCGTAGCCCGCGGTCTCGGTGTTGAACCGCGGCGTCGGGTCCTGGTTCCCGGTGTGCTGGAAACCCGCCCGGTTGTGCCCGCCGGAGAACGCGGCGCCACCGGAGATGAGCTGGTTACCGACCTCCAGCACGATGTTCGGCGGGTTGTAGAAGTTCGCCATGGTGCCCGCGTTGTGCTCGCTGGCCGTCTGGTACTCGTTCATCACCTGCACGGCGCGCTCCGAGGCGTCCCCCGCCGCGCGCTCGACCGTCTCCAGGTCCTTGCCGTGCAGTGCGATCGCGGCCGCCGGGTTGGCCGGTTTGCCCTGTCCGGGAGGCGCTGCGCCCTCGGCGGGCCAGGACATGGCGCCGCCGTCGGTCTTGGGTACCGGCTCGGGCATCTTGGCGCGCGCGGTCGAGACGTGATCGGCCTGGTCCTGCGCGGTCTGGCGCATGACATCGGCCGCGGCCTGCGCGGCGTCCGCCCACTGCCGCAGCGGGGTCATGCCCTTGTGTGCGGCCTCTCCCGCGCTGCCCTCCCAGTTGGCACCGATCTTGTTCAGCGAGTCGTTGAGCCGGCCGCTGATGTCCACCAGCGAGCGCTTGAGGCCCTCCCAGTACTCCAGCTGCGGGGTGGCCGCGCGGGCGCCCTCGCCGCTGTTGATCCAGTTGTACAGCGTCTCGTGGTTCTGTCCGCGCCAGCGCATGTCCGTCATTACTGGCCACCCCCTTCGCGTGCGTGCTTGTGCCACATCGCCGCGTTGTCGTCCTCGGAATCGCGGTAGGTGCGCTCGGTGCGCTGCAGCCCCTCGACCACATTGCTGAGCTGGCGCGCGTAGTTGAGCAGCACGTTCTCCGCGTTGAACTCCTCGGCGCCGCCCTTGGTGCGGTTGTTGATCGCCTGCGCGGTCTCGGCGCTCACCGGGTCCCCCGCCCAGGGCTGCTGGTGGGCGGACTGGATGCGGCGCAATTGCTGCTGCACGCCATCGAGCGCCTCACTGAATGCCTGCTTGGCCGCCCCGATCGAAGCCGGATCGACGTGCAGCCGCTGCGACCCACCCGGCGCCGGTACGTCCGGCTGCCCGGTGTTCCCACCTGGTGTAGACACTGCGCCTCCCTGCTCGCGTATCGATGCGACGATCGTAGCTGCGACGTATGACGCGGTGGTCCGGTTCCCGGAGATCCGATCGCCCCATTTGAGCCACTTCACCATACAAAATCACGCACAGGTACACAGCGGAGCCGTCGAAAAATCTCCGCGCGCGCGTGCGAGGGGCCGGGCGAAACGTTATTACCGGGCGCCCCGGGGTGCCCCGGCCCCGGGGATAGGGTCCGGATGTGACTGCTGACCAGCGAAGCGCCCCCGGGCCGATCGAGGACTACGCGCTGCTCTCCGATATGCGCACCGCCGCGCTCGTCGGCAAGGACGGCTCCATCGACTGGCTGTGTCTTCCCCGCTTCGATTCCCCCTCGGTGTTCTCCAGGCTGCTCGGCGACGAATCGCACGGGCACTGGCGGATCGCGCCGGCCGCGCAGGTCACCAAGGTGGAACGGCGGTACCGGGACACCACCATGGTGCTCGAGACCGACTTCCACACCGAGGAGGGCGTGGTGCGGCTGGTCGACGCGATGCAGCCGCAGCAGACCGACACCGATGACGCGCCGGCCGTGGTGCGCACCGTGATCGGGATCTCCGGTGAAGTCACCCTCGAGATGCGCTGGGTGCTGCGGTTCGCCTACGGGGACTCGATCCCCTGGGTGCGCCGGGTGCGCGCGGAGGACGGGGAGTACATCCTCGCGGTCGCCGGTCCGAGCGCGGTCACCCTGCACGGGGACCTGCTCCCCTATCGGGTCGACTCGGAGCGCGTGCACGGGGCGGAGTTCACCCTCGACGAGGGCGAGCAGCTGTCCTGGGCGCTGTCCTACTGCCCGGATCCCGAGGTGCACCAGCCGGTGATCGATCCGGCGACCGAGGTGGAGAACACCGAGCGCTGGTGGCGGGACTGGGCGAGCGGGCTGCGCTACGAGGGGCCGCACCGGGAGACCGTGCGCCGTTCGCTGCTCACGCTCAAGGCGCTGACCTACGCGCCGACCGGGGGCATCGTGGCCGCGCCCACCACCTCGCTGCCAGAGACCATCGGCGGAGAGCGCAACTGGGACTACCGGTACTGCTGGCTGCGCGATGCCACGCTGACCCTGCTCGCGCTGGACAACTTCGGCCGTTCGGGAGAGGCGCTCGCCTGGCGGCGCTGGCTGCACAGGGCACTGGCGGGGGATGCGAGCGATCTGCAGATCATGTATGGCATCGACGGGTCGAGGCACCTGTTCGAACAGGAGCTGGACTGGTTGCCCGGCTATCACGGTTCGGCCCCGGTACGGGTGGGCAACGGGGCGTTCCGGCAGCGGCAGCTGGATGTGTTCGGCGAGGTCATGGACGCGTTGCAGCTGGCGCGCGAGCGCGGGCTGGAGGAGACCCCGGAGTCCTGGGCGATGCAGCGCGGGCTGATGCGCCACCTGGAGACGATCTGGCAGCAGCCGGACAAGTCACTGTGGGAGGTGCGCGGCGAGGACCGGTACTTCGTCTACTCGCGGGTGATGATCTGGGTGGCCTTCGACCGGGCGGTGCGCGCCTGCGAATCGGGCCTTCCCGGGCCGGTGCAGCGCTGGCGGGAGAGGCGCGAGGCGATGCACGCCGAGGTGCTCGAGCACGGGTACAACGCCGAGCTCGGCACGTTCACCCAGTACTACGGGGGAACGACGGTGGACGCGGCCACGCTGCGGCTGTCCTCGGTCGGGTTCCTTCCCGGCGACGACGAGCGCATGCTCGGCACCATCGACGCGGTCGGCAGGGAACTCGCGCACGGCGACCTCGTGGATCGGTACACCACCGGTGACCAGCAGGGACTGGACGGGCTCTCCGGAAAGGAGGGCGCTTTTTTGATGTGCTCCTTCTGGTACGTGGACGCGCTGGCGCTCGCCGGGCGCCGGGAACAGGCCGAGGCGATGTTCGAGCGGTTACTCGGGCTGGCCAACGATGTCGGCCTGCTCGCCGAGGAATACGACGCGGAGCAGCAGCGGTTCATCGGGAACTTCCCGCAGGCGTTCTCCCACCTCGCACTGGTGAACAGCGCGGCCACGCTGTGGGGAGACGGCGTGCACCGCAGGCATCATCGGGACCGTACCCGGGCGAAATAGCTCTGTGCGCTGCGTCGCGCTAGTACTCACTGTATGAGTTTCCTGCGAAGTACCGCGTGTCGCCGCCCGATCAGATGAACTCTGCGTAGTACCATGCGCAACTTTGACCACAACTGTTTACAACCGCCACATCAGTCACGCACACTTGCCGCGTGACCGGTTTGCGTGAAAGCTTCGACGGCTCCGTGTATCGACGGGGGCGTGGGGATTCGCGATCGGAACCGTGGATTTTCGCGCAATTAGGCGTGCGGAATTGTTCACTTCGGTCTCCGTTTTCGCGAACAGGCAAACCGTTCCGAAGATTATTGCCCCATGGGTCGGGCGCGCATATCATACGGCTCTCGCCATGAATTAACGGAAAATTACGGTTTGTGGTGAGTGCCTTGCATCCGCCTACTGGCGGTGACCGGGGCAAATCTGAAAAGCGAGGGCACAGAAAGGCATGATCATGAAGATCAGACCAAGACTCATCGCGGCGGGTGCGGCAGGAGTGTGCGCCGCGGCCTTGGCACTTCCTATTTCCCAGGCTAGTGCCGAACCGGCGAACACACTCCCGGCCAACGGTATGCAGAACCCGGATGATCATTCGATGGGTTCGCAGATCCGGAAGCACGAGGGCCAGCCCGCCGCGCGCACGTTCTCCGCGCTCGACAAGGCCGCGTCGAATCTGCAGGCGGGCGTGCAGGGTATCGATGTCTCCGGGCATCAGGGCAATGTGGACTGGAACGCGCAGTGGAATGCGGGTAAACGGTTCGCCTGGGTGAAGGCGACCGAGGGCACCGGTTACACCAGTCCGTACTTCGCCCAGCAGTACAACGGTTCGTACAACAAGGGATTCATCAGGGGCGCGTATCACTTCGCACTGCCGAACAAGTCCTCCGGCGCCACGCAGGCGAACTACTTCCTTGCGCACGGCGGCGGATGGAGCGGCGACGGGAAGACGCTGCCCGGCGCGCTCGACATGGAGTACAACCCGTACGGCTCCACCTGTTACGGGTTGAGCAAGTCCGCGATGACCAACTGGATCAAGGACTTCTCCGACACCTACAAGGCCAAGACGAACAAGTATCCGGCGATCTACACCTCGACGAGCTGGTGGAACCAGTGCGTCTCCGGAGACTTCTCGAAGACGAATCCACTGTGGGTGGCTCGATACAGCTCGAGCGTCGGCGCGCTGCCGCCGAACTGGACCAACTACACCGTATGGCAGTATTCCTCATCGCCGATCGATCAGGACGTATTCAACGGCTCCTATGATAGGTTGAAGGTATTCGCCACGAATCACGACTGAAGCCGGAGCCGCATAGTGCCGAATTCCCCGTCATGAGTCGTCTTCGTGGCGGGGAATTCAGCTTTCAGTGAGGACAGCAAAACTGTCAACTGTGAAACTGTAAACTCTCAAGAAGGGGCCAGCAGAATCATGAAGTCGGGGAAACATGGAAAGCAGATCCGGGCGGCGAGTGCGACGGTCGGAGTAGTGGCCGCGGCCTTGTGCCTCGGTGGCACGCTTCCGGCGAGCGCGGAAACCGAATCGGTGCAGAACCACTCGATGGGCGATTCCATTCGCGCCGAGCAGGGCAAGGCACCGAAGGCCTTCTCCGCGATCGACAAACGCGCCGCACGCCTGGCCGATACGGTGCGCGGTGTCGACGTGGCCAGCCACCAGGGCAATGTGGACTGGGCCGGCCAGTGGAACGCCGGTAAGCGGTTCACCTGGGTGAAGGCGACCGAGGGCACCGGGTACACGAACCCCTACTTCGGACAGCAGTACAACGGCTCCTATGACAAGGGCTTCATCCGCGGCGCCTACCACTTCGCGCATCCGGACTCCACCTCCGGCGCGGAGCAGGCCAACTACTTCATCGCGCACGGCGGCGGATGGACCGGGGACGGCAAGACCCTTCCCGGCGCGCTCGACATGGAAAGCGTGCAGGGCAAGCCGGCCTGCTATGGGCTGAGCAAGTCCGCGATGGGCGCCTGGATCAAGGACTTCTCCGACACTTATCACGCCAAGACGAAGAAATACCCCGCCATCTACACCTCCGCGAACTGGTGGAGCCAGTGCGTGGACGGGGACTTCGCGAAGACCAACCCGCTGTGGGTCGCGCGCTACGCCGCCGACCCCGGCCAGCTGCCCGGGACCTGGGGCGGCTACTCGGTGTGGCAGTACAGCGATTCGCCGATCGATCAGAACGTGTTCAACGGGTCCATGGATCAGCTCACCAAGTTCGCCACCGCCGCCGACTAGGCGAACTCGGGAAGGCGAGCAGCCAGTTCAGCAGGTGCGGGCATGGCCGCGACCTCCGCGGCCATGCGCCGGACCGCCGCTGCCACCTCCGGCGCGGTGAGCAGCTGCCGTGCGGCCTCGGTGATCGTGCCCGGTTCGGTGAGCACCGCGCCGAGGCCGAGCGCTTGCACGGTTTCGGCATTGGTGAACTGGTCGGCACCCTGCGGGAGTATCAGTTGCGGGACGCCCGCGGCGAAGGCCCCGAGCATGGTTCCGCTTCCGCCGTGGTGCACGGCGAGCGAACTGGCCCGCAGCACGGTGTCCTGGGAGACCCACGCTTCCAGGCGAACGTTGTCCGGGACGGCGCCGAGCGCCGCGGGGTCGATCGTGGGCCCGGTGGCGACGAGGACCTCGGCGTCCAGAGTGGACAGTCCGGCGATGGCGGTGCGCAATATCTCGGCATCGCCGAACGCGGTGCCGAGCGTGAGATAGAGCAGCGGCCGCCCGGTCCTGGTGACCGGCTCGTGTCCTTCGCCGGGGCGCAGCGGAATCCGGTTGGCGATGGCGAGAGTTTCGGGTGCCTGCGCGGATTCCGGGCAGATATCGATGAACGGATCACCGGCCTGCGGAGGTTCCCCGATACCGAGTTCGGTACCGAGGGCCTGGAACACCTGCCGGATCTCGGTGCCGATACCGGACGGCGCGACGCGGCCGAATCCGTGCTGCATACCGGGAATTCCGGCGAGCTTCGCGGCGAGACCGCCACCCAGATTGCCCTGCTCGTACACCACGAGATCAGGACGCTCGCGCTCCAGGATCGGGCCGAGGTCGGCGAGGAACCGGCGTGGCATGGCGTCCCCGAACACGGTGCCGAGCACGTGCCGCATCCCGTCCCCGCTCGGCGGCCGCTCGGGCACCGAACCGGTCGCGGCGGCGAAGGCCTCGCGGACGCTCCCGCCCGCGGACACCGTGCGCAGTCCGGCCTGCTCCGGTGCGGCCAGGAAGTCCGTATCGGTGGCGAACAGCACCTCATGCCCGGCCGAGCGGGCCGCCGCGGCGAGCGGAAGCAGCGGGCGCACGTGACCGTGGCCGGGAACCGCGGTGAACAGCACCCGCATGCGTGCTCCTCTAGTCGAACAGCCGCGGCAGGGTGGCGTTCCAGGTCTCGGCGAGCTCGGTGAGGCTGAACTCGGCGATGCCCTGGATCTCCAGGCTTCCGGACTCCGCGTCGACCACCCCGGTCTTGCGCCAGGGCAGCCCGCGCGCGGTGCACATCTCGGTGAACCGCAGCTCCTCGGAACGCGGTACGGCGACCACGACCCGGCCCGCCGACTCGGCGAACAGCTGCACGAACGGGTCCTGGTCCGGGTCCAGCAGCACCCGTGCCCCGGTCTGGCCGACCAGGGCCATCTCGATCACGGTCTGGATCAGCCCGCCGTCGGCCACATCGTGTGCCGCGGAGATCATCCCGTCCCGGGAACCGGCGACCAGGATCTCGCCGAGCAGCTTCTCCCGCGCGAGGTCGGCCTTGGGCGGGCGCCCGCCCAGGTGGCCGTGCGCGACCCTGGCCCATTCCGAACCGTCGAACTCGTCGCGGGTCTCGCCGAGCAGCAGCAGGGTTTCCCCGGTCTCGGTGCCGATCCCGGTCGGGATGCGCCGGTCCACATCTTCGATTACGCCGAGCACCGCGACCACCGGAGTGGGCAGGATCGCGGTCGAGCCGGTCTGGTTGTAGAAGCTGACATTGCCGCCGGTGACCGGGATGCCGAGTTCGGCGCACCCGTCGGCGATCCCGCGCACCGCCTCGCGGAACTGCCACATGACACCCGGATCCTCCGGGGAACCGAAGTTGAGGCAGTCGGAGACCGCGAGCGGGGTGGCCCCGCCTGCGGCCACATTGCGGTAGGCCTCGGCGAGCGCGAGCCGCGCGCCCTCGTACGGATCGAGCGCCACGAACCGGGAATTGCAGTCGGTGGCCACCGAGACGCCGCGTCCGGTCTGCTCGTCCACCCGCACCATGCCCGAATCCGCGGGCTGAGCGAGCACGGTGCCGCCGCGCACATAGCGGTCGTACTGGTCGGTGACCCAGCGCTTGGCCGCGAGGTTCGGCGCGGCGAGCATCTCCAGCACCGTCCTGCGCAGGTCGTCCGGCCGGGTGAGGCTCGCGGATGTGTTGGCCTGCAAGGCATCCTGGCTTTCCGGGCGCTGCACCGGCCGCTGGTAGACCGGCCCGTCGTGCGCCACGGTGCGCGGTGGCACATCCACCACGGTCTCTCCGTGCCAGGTGATCACCAGGTTGTCGCCGTCGGTGACCTCGCCGATCTCGGTCGCGGTGACATCCCATTTCGCGCACACCGCGAGGAACGCGTCCACGTTCTCCGGGGCGACGACCGCGCACATCCGTTCCTGGGACTCGCTGGAGAGCACCTCGGCCGGGGTCATGTCCTTGGCGCGCAACGGAACCCGGTCGAGTTCCACGCGCATCCCGCCGTCCCCGGCTGAGGCGAGTTCACTGGTCGCGCAGGAGAGCCCGGCCCCGCCGAGGTCCTGGATCCCGACCACGAGGCCCGCGTGGATCACCTCGAGGCAGCACTCGATGAGCACCTTCTCCGTGAACGGGTCGCCGACCTGCACGCTCGGCAGCTTCTTGCGCCCGCCCGAGGTCTCGTCCCCGTCGAAGGTCTCCGAGGCGAGCACCGAGACCCCGCCGATCCCGTCCAGGCCGGTGCGCGCGCCGAACAGGATCACCTTGTTCCCGGTGCCGCTGGCATGCGCGGTGTGCAGGTCCTCGCTGCGCATCGCGCCCACACACAGGGCGTTGACCAGCGGGTTCCCGTTGTAGGACGAGTCGAAGACGAGCTCACCGCCCACGTTCGGCAGGCCGAGGCAGTTGCCGTAGTGCCCGATGCCGTCGACCACCCCGCGCACCACGCGCCTGGTGTCCTCGGCCTCCGCGGCACCGAACCGCAGCGGGTCCGCGACCGCGATCGGGCGCGCGCCCATGGCCATGATGTCCCGCACGATCCCGCCGACCCCGGTCGCCGCGCCCTGATGCGGTTCGACGTACGAGGGATGGTTGTGCGATTCGACCTTGAACGTGACCGCCCAGCCGTCGCCGATGTCGACGACGCCCGCGTTCTCCCCGATTCCGGCGAGCAGGCGGGAGCGCATTTCCTCGGTCGTGGTCTCCCCGAAATACTTCAGGTGCACCTTGGAGGATTTGTAGGAGCAGTGCTCGGACCACATCACCGAGTACATCGCCAGTTCGGCGTCGGTCGGGCGGCGGCCGAGTATTTCCCGGATGCGGGCGTACTCGTCGTCCTTGAGCCCGAGCTCGGCGTACGGCTGGTCGAGTTCCGGGGTTTTCGCGGCCTCGGCCGTCGTGTCGATCATGCGTTCACGCGTCAACTGTTCGGCTCCTCGCTCGTTCCGCTCCTCCCTCGTTCCTCGGTCGATGCTCACTCGTTCGTCACCTTCACCAAAGAGTCGAGTGCGGAATAGAACATGCCGAGTCCGTCGTCGCTCGGGCCGGTCAGCGGATCGATCGCGTGTTCCGGATGGGGCATCAGGCCGAGAACGCGTCCGTTCGCCGAGCAGATCCCGGCGATATCGGCACGCGAACCGTTCGGGTTCTCCTCGATATAACGGAAAACGATTCGGTTCTCGGCTTCCAGTTCGGCGATCGTTTCCTTGTCCGCCTGGTAATTGCCCTCGCCGTGTTTGATCGGAACCAGGATCTCCGCGCCCGGCTCGTAGCGGGTGCTCCACGCGGTGCGGGTGTTCTCCACGCGCAGCCACTGGTCCCGGCACACATAGTGCAGCCCCGCGTTGCGGGTGAGCGCCCCGGGCAGCAGCCCGGCCTCGCACAGGATCTGGAAACCGTTGCAGATGCCGAGCACCGGCATCCCGCCCGCGGCCGCCTCCAGTACCGGGCCCATCACCGGGGCGAACCGGGCGATGGCACCGCAGCGCAGATAGTCGCCGTAGGAGAACCCACCGGGGACCACGACCGCGTCCACCCCGTGCAGCTCGGCGTCCCCGTGCCAGAGCGGGACCGCCTCGGCTTCGCAGCGGCGCACCGCGCGCACCACGTCCCCGTCGTCGAGCGAGCCGGGGAAGGTGATGACCCCGATCCTCATGACTCGACCCTGCGTACCGTGAACTCCTCGATCACCGTGTTCGCCAGGAACTCCCCGGCGATCCGGTGCAGCGCCTCGTCGTCGACGGAGTCGTCGACATCCAGTTCGAAACGCTTGCCCTGACGTACCTCGCCGATACCGGTGAACCCGAGGCGAGGCAGCGCCTTGGCGACGGCCTGCCCTTGCGGGTCGAGGATCTCCGGCTTCGGCATGACCTCGACGACGACTCGTGCCACGTGCGTGCTCCAGATGGTGTGGGGTTGGCGTGACGGCTTCATCGTAGCCGTTCGCTTCCGGCGAACACGGGCCGCTGTCCAGGGAGGTAGGACCGCGTGGCGCGGCTCACCGGGCGGCTCGGTGGCGCCGGTTTGCCCACCGCGGGAGGTGCGGGCGCGAGTAGGCTGTCCGCGGGGCGCACTTGGCGAACCGCTCAGGGATTCGATCCAGCACAGTGCGTGGCGGTAATGCTTGCCAGACAAGGAGAAAATCGATGCGATTTGTCCATTATGGACATGCTTGTGTTCTGGTGGAGACGGAGAAGGCCAGGCTGCTTTTCGATCCGGGCGCGTTCTCGACGGGCTATGCCGGGCTCACCGATCTGGACGCGGTCCTGATCACCCACGAGCACTTCGACCACCTGGACACGGAGGCGCTTCCGGCGCTGCTCGAGGCGAATCCGCGGGCGCAGCTGGTGGTGGATGCCGGGGCGGCGAAGCTCGTGGAAGGGCTGGAGTTCACGGTGGCGCGCCCGGGGGCCGAGCTCACCCTCGGCGGTGCGCAGGTGCGGGCCATCGGCGGGCAGCACGCGATCATCCACGAGGACATCCCGGTCATCTCGAACACCGGTTTCCTGGTCGAGGACGGCGGCTTCTATCACCCCGGCGACTCGCTTTTCGTGCCGCCGCAGGACATCGACGTGCTCGGGGTGCCGATCTCCGGGCCGTGGCTCAAGACCTCCGAGGCGATCGGATTCGCGCGGGTGGCCAAGCCGCGGGTTGCGGTGCCGATCCACGAGGCGGTGCACGCGAATCCCGCGATGTTCCACGGCATGATCGGCAATCTGCTCCCGGAGAAGACCACCTTCACCGTGCTCGAGCAGGGACAGTCAACCGCTCTTTAGCGAATCCCGCGTAGGTCAGCGCG
This sequence comes from Sciscionella sediminilitoris, assembly GCF_000737195.2. GTDB lineage: Bacteria > Actinomycetota > Actinomycetes > Mycobacteriales > Pseudonocardiaceae > Sciscionella > Sciscionella sediminilitoris. The sequence goes on along the minus strand of NZ_JALM01000030.1, from coordinate 21,819 downwards.
CTCGCACCCCTGGCGAGCGCGCTGTCCACGGCCCGCAGCACCGGGGTGATCTCGGTGCCCGCGGGCACATCGAGGCGCACCAGTCCGCCGCGCCGCGCGGTCCGGTCGATGTGCGCGTGCAGTGCGATGCCGGGTTCGCGCACCCGGCCACGAGTGACCGCGGCGCTGTTCAGGTCGATCAGATCGGCGCGCCGTGCGCACACCAGATATTCGTTGCGCCGCAAGGCGACCAGGGTTCCCATCGAGGCGTGCCAGCCCGGCGCGGCGAAGGCATGGCTGCGCAGCCCGGCCGCGTCCATCGCCCGCCGCGCGGCCAGCAGCCGCAGCCCCGCCTCGTGCGCGGGAAGGGCCGCGAACCGGACCTCCGGGCGGGTCACGATGGCGTCGCCGAGTTCCGCGCGCTCCGCGAGCCAGTCCCGCACCTTGCGCACCCGCAACGGGTCCACGAGCAGTGAGGCGGGCACCCCGCGAGCGTGCAGTGCGTCGAGGAAGTTCGCGCACCAGCGCAGTCCCTGGTGCGTGATGTCGGAGACCGAGACCGCCAGCCGGGTGTCCATGGTTCGAGTACAGCCGCGTTCGGTGACCAGCTCATGACGTCCCGGCGACCGCGCCTCGACTCTTGTCCGAAGAGTCGCACCCGAATCCTCTCCGGTGTGATCCAGTTCATAGATCGTCGCGGAAACAAGAAACTTGAGTCGAGCGTTGTCAAGGGTGAACCCAGTCGGCAGGAGCCGCTGGTCAGCGAGAGGAGAAGACCATGTTGCTGCGTACCGAACCCTTCCGCGAGCTCGACCGCCTGTTCTTCAATGGGCAGGGCGGCCCCGGACGGAACACCGGCTGGACCGGCCGCACCGGAGGCCTCGCCATGGACGCCTACGCCAAGGACGGCGAGTACGTGCTCAGCTTCGACCTTCCCGGGGTCGCCGAGGACGCGATCGAGGTGAAGGTGGAGCGCAATGTGCTCACCGTGAAGGCCGAGCGCACTCCCGAGTACGGCGAGGACGCCAAGGTGCAGATCGCCGAGCGCCGCCGCGGCACCCAGTCCCGTCAGGTGTTCCTCGGCGAGACCCTGGACACCGACAACATCACCGCCGACTACCAGGCCGGTGTGCTCACCCTGCGCATTCCGATCGTGGAACAGGCGAAGGCGCGCACGATCGCGGTCAACGGCGGGAAAGAACTCGCCAACTGAAGCGAGTAGAGGTCCGTACGAAGAGTGCCTCCCGGTAACGGGAGGCACTCTTTTTGTTGGTTGCAGCTCATTGCGGCGGCGTGATCAGTGCCGCGGTGAGCAGCCGGGGGAGCACCTGGGTGATGAACGGGCTCTCCATCGGGGTGAGCTCGCCCTCGAACATCACCCGCTCCGCGGCCGTCTCGTACAGCGTCGCGAGCACCGAGGCCACGTCCTCCACCGGCATGGCCAGTTCCACCCCGACCTTGGTGAACAGGGTGGCCAGCACCTCGGAGAGCTGGCTGTCCAGCTGGTTCATCATGTCCCGGAACCCGGCGCGCAGCTGTGGATCACGCAGCGCGATCGCCTTGAACTCGATGGTCATCAGATGCCAGCTCTTGTCGGTGACGAGCGGTTCCAGATAGACCGCGCTGACCCGGCCGATCGCCTCGCGCAGTGAGGTCAGATCGCGCAGTTCGGCGTCTCCGAGCACCTCGGAGAGAGTGCTGCGCAGATTGTCCACCTGGGTGCGCATGTGCTCCTCGAACACGGCGAGGAACAGGTCTTCCTTGCTGCCGAAGTTGGAGTAGAAAGCGCCCCTGGTGAACCCGGCACGTTCGCAGATCAGCTCGATGGGGGCATCCCGGATACTGTGTTCGGTGAACACCTCATAGGCGGCGTCCATCAGCCGCCGCCGGGTTTCCGCGCGTCTGCGGGTACCCCCACCGGGTGAGGTCTTCGCCCGCGGGGCCCCGGGATCGGCAAGCTGGTCGCTAGCACCTCGAACTGTCATAACTCCAGCGCCTCCCGGCCCGTCATGCCCACGTGACTCAACACATACAGCGTTCAATACACTGTGCATCTAGGATACGTCATGTATCGAGTGGTGTCGCGGCCTGAGTTGACACAGTAGAGACTGCGCACCGTTCATCGTGGTGAACAGCTTCGAGCACAGCCGGGAGCCAAAACATTGTCTTCGTTCCTGTACCGCCTTGGTCGTGCCGCCGCGCGCGCTCGCTGGTTCGTGCTCGTCGCCTGGCTCGTGGTGCTGATCCTGGTGGGCGGGGCGTATGCGCTGTTCAACAAGGGAACCGAAGACAAGTTCACCATTCCGGGCTCCGCCGCCCAGGACGCGCTCGACCACCTGAACCGGGTGTTCCCGCAGGTGAGCGGTTCGCAGGGGCAGGCGATCCTGGTCGTGCCCAAGGGTATGAACATCCACGACCCCGGGGTCAAGACCGCGGTATCCACCGCGGTCAAGCGGATGGCCAAGGTCGACCAGGTCAGCATGGCCTCCGACCCGTTCGACAAGAACGCCAAGGGACAGATCGCCAAGGATAACCAGGCCGCGCTGATCAACATTCAGATCGACGCGCAGCCACAGAATCTTCACCAGCAGACCAAGGACCAGCTCAGCAGCATCTCCCAGGACCTGGCCCGGCAGGTCGGGCACGGGGCGAGCGTGCAGCTCGGCGGGAACGCCTTCAACAACCCGCTTCCCCAGCTGGGCATCACCGAGGTGTTCGGTGTCATCGTCGCGCTGATCGTGCTGCTGCTGATGTTCCGCTCGTTCATCGCGGCGGGGATGCCGTTGCTCACCGCGCTGATCGGGGTGGGGATCGGGGTCGGGCTGACTTATGCCGCGACCGCGGTGATCGAGATCAACTCCACCGCCCCGCTGCTGGGCATCATGCTCGGGCTCGCGGTCGGGATCGACTATGCCCTGTTCATCCTCTCCCGGCATCGAGATCAGCTCGGTGAGGGACTGGAAGTGCGCGAGTCGATCGGGCGGGCGACCGCGACCGCAGGGTCCGCGGTGATCTTCGCGGGCACCACGGTGATGATCGCGCTCATCGGGCTGTTCGTGGCCGGAATCCCGTTCCTGACCGTGATGGGCATGGTCGCGGCCTTCTCGGTCGCGGTGGCGGTACTGGTCGCGGTGACGCTCATTCCCGCGCTGCTGGCCTTCGCCGGGGAGAAGCTGCGCCCGCGTTCGGCCCGCCCGCGCAAACACGGCGACGACAAACCGCGCCGTCAGCCCAAGCACCGCATCGCGCGCGGCTGGGTGCGTGCGGTGACCAAGGTTCCCGCGCTGACCGTGGTGCTGGTGATCGCCGGGCTCGGGGTGTGTGCCCTGCCCGCGAGCGATCTCACGCTCAGCCTGCCGAACAACGGCCAGGAACCGGTGGGCACCGCGCCGCGCGATTCCTGGGACACCATCTCCGAGCATTTCGGCCCCGGATTCAACGCCCCGCTGATGGTGACCGCGAACATCGTGGGCAGCCACGACCCGATCGGCGTGATGAACGGGGTCGCCGACGAGGTCCGGGATCTGCCCGGGGTTGCCGCGGTGCCGATCTCCACCCCGAACGCGACCGCGGACACCGGCATCATGCAGGTGGTCCCGGACGGGGACGGGTTCTCCGAGCAGACCAAGCAGCTGGTCACCAAGATCCGTTCGCTGCAAGGACATTTCCAGGACAAGTACGGGGTTTCCACGGCGGTCACCGGGATCACCGCGGTCGCGCTCGACGTTTCCGACCAGCTCGCCGGATCGCTGCTGCCGTTCGGGATCCTCGTCGTCGGGCTCTCGCTGATCCTGCTCGCGATGGTGTTCCGCTCGATCTGGGTGCCGATCAAGGCGGCCGCGGGATATCTGCTCTCGGTACTCGTCGCGTTCGGGGCGACCTCCTTCGTGTTCGTACAGGGGCATTTCGCCGATCTGTTCAACATCCCGAAGACCGGTAGCGTGATCAGCTTCTTACCGATCCTGCTGATGGGTGTGCTCTTCGGGCTCGCGATGGACTACGAGGTGTTCCTCGTGACCCGGATCCGCGAGGAATTCGTGCACAAGGGCGATCCGCGCAAGGCGATCGAGACCGGGTTCATCTCCGCCTCCCGCGTGGTGACCTCCGCGGCGATCATCATGTTCGCGGTGTTCGCCGCCTTCGTCCCGGAGGGGAACGGGCCCATCAAACCGATGGCGTTCTCCCTGGCGATCGGGGTGTTCGTGGACGCGTTCATCGTGCGGATGATCCTGGTCCCCGCGGTACTCGCGCTGCTCGGTAAGCATGCCTGGTGGCTGCCGCGCTGGCTGGAGCGCCGCCTGCCGGTCTTCGACGCCGAGGGCGACGGCCTGATGAACGAGCTGCGGCTGCAGGACTGGCCGAGCCCGGAGGCCGATGACGCGATCAACGCGGCCGGGCTGCGGCTCGGCGATGACCGCAACCACACCGTGTTCTCGGACTTCGCGGTGCACCTGCCGCGCGGCGGCGTGCTGGCGATCAGCGGACCGGCCCCGTCCGGCAAATCCGCGCTGCTGTACACGCTCGCCGGGCGGGTGCGGCGTATCGACGGGGACCTGAAGGTGCTCGGCAAGGTGCTTCCGCAGCGGGCGCACGCGGTCCGTCGTCAGGTGGCGCTGATTCCCTGCCGCACCACCAACCATCCCGGCGAGGAAGTGCGCGCCGCGCTGCGCGACGGGATCCAGCTGATCCTGCTCGACGACGCCGATCTGGTGGTGAACACCGAGGAGCGCGCGATCCTCCGGGATGTGCTCTCCGCCCCCATCAGCGGGGATGGAACACCGGCGAGCGTGGCGCTAACGTGTCAGTCCCCCACCTTGCTTTTCGACCTGTTACCCGCGGGAACCATTTCGGTGGATCTGGGTAACCAACCCGCGAACGACGACCCGACGATGGAACACACCCTCACGATTCAGGACGCGGAGGTCAACTGAAATGTTCGACCCGCAGCGCAAATCCCGGTTCGGCTCGCTTTTCCGGCCGTTCGCGAACGCGGCCGGTTCGACCGGTACCGGACCGGTCACCTGGCGCACCTGGCTCGGGCTGATCATCGTGCCCTCGCTCATCGTCGGTGTGCTCGCCTGGGCGTTCTGGGCCCCGGGAACCAACCGCGGCACCGCGCAGGCCGCCGTGGTGAACAACGACGAGCCGGTGAAGATCCAGGGGCAACTGCTCCCGCTCGGCCGCGAGCTCGCCGGGAAGATCATCGACAACAAGGACTCCAGCTTCGACTGGAGCCTCACCAACGAAAGCGATGCCAAGGACGGTCTGGCGAGCGGAAAATACGCCACCGTCGTCACCATCCCGAAGAATTTCTCCAAATCCGCGACCTCCGCGGCGAGCGTCACGATGAAAGGCGATCCGAAAACGGCCCGCCAGGCCAATGTGGACATCAAGACCTCGAGCAATGGCAAAGTCGTCGACCCGATGATGAGCAGCGATATCGCCAAGGCCACCGTCGCCACGCTCAACCAGCAGGTCGTGGAGACCTATCTGGACCAGATCTACGTCGGCTTCAACGGCATGCACGACATGATCGGCAAAGCCGCGCAGGGTGCGGGCAAGGTCAAGGACGGGCTGAGCCAGCTCACCAGTGGCACCGGTCAGCTCGCCGACGGCACGAAACTGCTCAGCAGCGCGGCAAATCAGCTCAACGACGGGGCACAGACGCTCAACGGCGGGATCGGCCAGCTGGCCCAGGGATCGGGTGCGCTGGCGAACGGGCTGCAGCAGGGTGCCGAGCAGACCAAGCAGATGCCCGCGCTGATGCGCAAACTCGCGGACGGCGCCAAACAGGTCGCGGACGGCAACCAGAAGATGGCCGACCAGATCGGCCCGATGGCGGACGGGATCATCAAGTTCATCGATTCCCTCCCCTCCACCGACGGAGTGGCCAAGAAGTTCCAGCAGATCGCCGCGCAGTGCGAGGCATCCGGTGCGGCCCCGCAGTTCTGTGCCGGGCTCAAGCAGGCCGCGGACAACTTCGCCGGGCAGGCCGACAACACCAAGGGCCAGCTCGCCAAGATCCGCAAGGCCGCGGTGGACACGAAGAACGGAACCGCCGCGCTCGCCAAGGGCGCGCGGCAGGTCGCCGACGGTAACCAGCAGCTGGCCGACAAGGCGCCGCAGATGATCGGCATGATCGGGAAAGCGGCCGATGGCGCGAGCCAGCTGGACGGCGGGATCCACAAGCTGCAGGGCGGAACCGGGCAGCTCGCGAACGGGACCAAACAGCTCGCCGACAAGGCACCCCAACTCGTCAAGGGGGTCGGCGGACTGCAGGACGGCGCCTCGAAGCTCGGCGACGGTGCCGGGCAGCTCGCCGGTGGGCTGGACAAGGGCAAGCAGCAGGTGCCCAGTTACTCCGAGGACGGCAGGGACCACCTGAAGTCGGTCGCGGCGAATCCCGCGCTGGCGAATTACCTCGACCAGCAGGACTTCGGACCGTTCGCGATCGCGCTGATCCTCGCCGTCGCGCTGTGGGCGCTCGCGCTCGCGCTCTACATGCTCACCCGCGCGGTGCCGCCCGAGGTGCTCACCTCCCGGGAACCGACCTGGAAGATCGTGTTCCGCGCCGCACTGCCCGGTGCGGGCATCGCGACCGCGGCAGCCGTGGTGATCAGCCTGATCCTGATGCCCTTCCTCGGGCTCGGTGCGGGGCACTGGTTCGAACTGCTCGGGGTGCTCGTGCTCGCCGCGAACTCCTTCGTCGCGCTCAACCAGGCCGTGATCGCGATCTTCAAGCGGCCGGGGAGATTCCTGTCCTTCGCGGTGCTCGTGCTCACCATCGCCAGCGGGGTGGTCAGCACCGTGCCCGGTTTCTTCGACACCATCGGCGGGCTACTCCCGACCAATGGCGCGATCGAGGCCGTGCGTTCGGTGACCACCGGATCCGACGGGCTGGCCAGCGGGCTGATCCAGCTGCTCGCCTGGCTGATCGTCGGTGGGCTGGCCAGCATCGTGGTCACCGATCGCCGCCGTTCGCTTCCCGCGCGGCAGCTGCGGCTGGGGTCCTAGAAGTCCCTGGTCAGCAGCGGCCACGCGCGCTGTAGCTCGCGGAACCAGTACGGCCAGGCGTGCGTGCCCGCGCCGTAGAAGTCGGTGGTCACCGGGATCCCGAGCAGCTTCAGCTTGGCCACGAAACCGAGCGAGTTCGCCAGGGTCGGCGGTTCGAGCAGGTTCGCGGCCGGCGTCTGGTTCGGCGGGTCGAGATCGGTCGACACGCCGTTGCCCGCGGAGACGAACAGCCGGGTGCCGCGCAGCTTGTCCGCATTGTCGAAGGGATTGTGCGCCCGCCAGGTATCGGACTGGGTGACCGGGTTTCCCCAGAGCGCGAACGGGACCTGGTCGTTGCGCAGGGTGCCGAACAGCACGGAGACCTGACCGGTGGGCGCGCGGGTGTTCAGGATCCCGCTGAACGACGCGGCGGCGCCGAACATGCCCGGGCGGCGGCTCGCGTACTCCATCGCGCCGTACGCGCCCGCGGAGAGCCCGGCGATCGCCCGTTTCGTGCCCGCGCGGTAATCGCGTTCGAGGATCTGGCGCATCTCGTCCAGATGGAATTTCTCCCAATTCGGCGGACCGTACCTGCCGAAGTTCCACCAGTCGGAGTAATTGCCGTTGATGCCGCCGCTCGGCATGGCGATGATGACGTTCTTGTCTTTCGCGAATTGTTCGATATCGGTGAAATCCGTCCAGGACCGGTAGTCGTGGACCGGTTCGCAGCAACCGGCGAGCAGGTACACGACCGGCCAGTTCCGCGGGGAGTTCTTCGACCAGCCGGGCGGCAGCAGTAATCGCATGCTCGCGTTCTTGCCCAGCGCGGGCGAGTGCATCCGCACATCCAGTTCCCGCGGGCCGATCCACTGTTCCTGGTAGACGCGCGCACCGTCGTCCGCCTGGCGCTGTGTCGGGGCCGCGCCGGTGATCCCGGTGCCACTCAGTGTGAGTAGTACGGCCGCCAACAGCGAAAACGCTGCGCGCACCGTTTTGTTTCCGGTACGCATACGCGGACTTTATCCGCGGTGAATCGATCATTCGGAAAAAACAACCCCTCGCGGGGAGTGCGCGTATCCCCGGTATTGGTTACCGGTAACTTTCCCGTTGTGTTGCGTGACTGGCTGAACCCCGCGAATCCGTTCGAGTCCCGGGCCGATCGCGGTGAGCGGCGGCTCATCGTCGTCGAGCTCGTCATCGTCTTCGCGATCACGCTCGGGCTCTCCGGGCTGCGCAGCCTGCTCTCGCTGCTCGATTCGCTGCTGCGTACCACCCCGCTGGACAAGCAGACCGTGGCGATCAATGCCCCGCAGGCACGCGCGGGCTGGCTCGACCTGCTCGCCCAGCTCGCCGGGATCCTGCAGTTGTTCGCCTGGGCCGCGCTCGGGCTGTACCTGTTGCACCGCAGTGGGATCGGCGCGCGGGCGATCGGGTTCGCCCGCCGGGTGACCGGGCGGGACTGGCTCGGCGGGATCGGGCTCACCGCGCTGATCGGCATTCCGGGGCTCGGTCTGTACTTCGCCGCCCGCGCGATCGGGGCGAACCTCAACGTCGCACCGTCCACATTGGATGGGACCTGGTGGCGGGTGCCGGTGCTGGTGATCTCCGCGGTCGCGAACGCGGTCGCCGAGGAGGTGCTGGTGGTCGGGTTCCTGCTCACCCGGCTGCGCCGGTTCGGGGCCAGGGAGAACAGCGCGCTGCTCATCGCCGCCGTGCTGCGCGGCTCTTATCACCTGTACCAGGGATTCGGCGGATTCGTGGGCAATCTGCTCATGGGACTGGTGTTCGGGCGGGTGTGGCAGCGGACCAACCGGCTCTGGCCACTGGTGCTCGCGCACAGCCTGATCGACCTGATCGCGTTCGTCGGCTATGCGCTGCTCGCGCCACTGCTGCCGTTCCTGCGCTGAGCAACGATCCATCGGTCAGATCGTGAATTTGCACAATAATCTGTAGGTCCTGCGGCGAATCACGATCGAATACGCCGTCAGCTCTCGGTTCGGGACTCGGCTGCGAGTACGCTCCGAAACCATGGGAAGCGTGGAAAGCGAGGTCGGCACGCTGCGCAGCGTGCTGCTGCACCGTCCGGGCAAGGAACTCAAGCGACTCACCCCGCGCAACAACGACCAGCTGCTGTTCGACGGCCTGCCCTGGGTCGGGCGGGCGCAGGAGGAACACGACGCGTTCGCCGAGCTGCTCCGCTCCCGGGACATCGAGGTGCTGCTGCTCGGTGAGCTGCTGGCGACCGCACTCGAGGACGAGCGCGCGCGGGCCGCGGGGATCGGTTCCGCCGTGGTCGAACGGCGGATCGGGCTCGACCTCGCCGACGCGCTGCGCTCGCACCTGAGCGGGCTCAAACCCGAGGACCTTGCCGGGGTGCTGATGGCCGGGCTCACCTTCGAGGAACTGCCCGCCGCCGAAGGGGCCTCACTGGTGCGCCGGATGCACCAGCCGGCCGATTTCGTCATCGACCCGCTGCCGAACCTGTTGTTCACCAGGGATTCCTCGGCCTGGGTCGGGGACAGGGTGGCGATCGCCTCGCTCGTGCTTCCCGCCCGGATCAGGGAATCCGCCATCACCGACATCGTGTACGCCTACCACCCGCGGTTCGCCGGGACCGCCCGCGCCTACGGTGCGCACTCCGCGCCCATCGAGGGCGGGGATGTGCTCGCGCTCGCTCCGGGAGTGCTCGCCATCGGCGTCGGTGAGCGCACCACCCCGGCCGGTGCGGAATCCTTCGCGCGCAGCGCCTTCCGCGACGAGCTCGCGCACACCGTGCTCGCCGTGCCCATCGAACAGCAGCGCGCCTCGATGCACCTGGACACCGTGTGCACCATGGTGGACACCGATGCCGTGGTGATGTACCCGGCGATCCGGGACAGTCTCGACGCGTATCCGGTGCGCCCCAACGGAGACGGGGTCACCGTCGAAGGGCCGGTGCCCTTCCTCGACGCTGCCGCCGAGGCCATGGGGATCGGGCGGCTGCGGGTCATCGACACCGGGCTGGATCCGGTCACCGCCGAACGCGAACAGTGGGACGACGGCAACAACACCCTCGCGCTGGCCCCTGGTGTGGTCGTCGCCTACGAGCGCAACACCGAGACGAACGCGCGGCTGCGCGACGCCGGGGTCGAGGTGCTGCCCATCTCGGGTTCGGAGCTGGGTTCCGGGCGTGGCGGACCGCGCTGCATGTCCTGTCCGCTGGACCGCGCCCCGCTCTGAGCGCCCCCGTCGGCTCCGTGCTGTGCCTAAGCCTGATCTTATTTGCCTAATGTCTTTAGGTAGATATATGCTAGCTATAGCTAGACGGGAGAAGGATTATGGCACGAGCCGGACTGACCGCGGAGCGGCTGATCCACGCCGGTGCGGAGCTGGCCGATGAGGTCGGCTTCGCGCAGGTGACGGTCTCGGCGCTGGCCAGAAGGTTCGATGTGCAGGTCGCGAGCCTGTATTCGCACGTCAAGAGCTCGGCTGAGCTCAAGACGGGGATCGCGCTGTTCGCGCTGGCCGAGCTCGCTGACCGGGTGACCGAGGCGCTGGCCGGGCGGGCGGGCAAGGACGCACTGTTCGCGTTCGCGAACGCCTACCGCGACTACGCCAGGGAACACCCCGGCCGGTTCGCGGCTGCCAAGCACCCGCTCGACGCGGAAACCGCAGCCGCCAGCGCTGGGCCCAGGCATGCGCAACTGACCAGGGCGCTCCTGCGCGCCTACGACCTGGACGAGCCGGATCAGACGCACGCCGTCCGGTTGCTCGGCGGCGTTTTCCAGGGCTTCGTGACCCTGGAACTGGCGGGCGGATTCGCGCACAGCTCTCCCGATGCGCAGCAGAGCTGGGACTGGTCCATCGGTGCCCTGGACGCGTTGCTGCGCAACCACGCGAAAACCGACGGGGAATGAGAACGATGATCAGCACACCCATCACCGCGGAGCTGCTGCGTGGCGCGCTCGAACTGGAGCGCACCGAGAACGGCCTGCTGCCGCACCGGCTTCCGGCATGGGCCCGCGCCCAGGCCGCCGACCCACAACTGACGATGGCGGAGGCACAGCCTTCCGGTGTTCGGCTCGCGTTCCGCACCACGGCAACGGTGGTGGAACTGGACACGCTGCGCACCAAGCGCGCCTATACTGGTGCCCCGCCGCGCCCGGACGGCGTCTACGACCTGCTCGTGGACGGGCAGCTCACCGCGCAGTCGGGGGTGCCGGGCGGCAACGTACTGACCGTCGATCTGCGCACCGGATCGGCGACGCGCGAACCCGGACCGGTCGGCACCGTCCGGTTCGCTCGTCTGCCCGGGCACGCCAAGGAACTCGAGATCTGGTTGCCGCACAACGAAACCACCGAGCTCGTCGCGCTGCGCGCCGATGCCCCGATCGAAGCGATCACCGAACACACCCGGCCGGTGTGGCTGCATCACGGCAGCTCGATCAGCCATGGCTCGGATGCGGCCAGCCCCACCGCGACCTGGCCCGCGCTCGCCGCCTCGCTCGCGGGCGCCGAACTGGTCAACCTGGGGCTCGCGGGCAGCGCGATGATCGACCCGTTCACCGCCCGCACGCTGCGTGACACCCCCGCGGATCTGCTCAGCGTCAAGCTCGGCATCAACGTGGTCAACGGCGACCTGATGCGGTTGCGCGCCTTCCGCCCCGCCGTGCACGGATTCCTGGACACTATCCGGGAAGGGCATCCGGACGCGCCGCTGCTGGTGATCTCGCCGCTGTACTGCCCGATCCACGAGGACACCCCCGGCCCGGGAGCCTTCGATTTCGGGGCGCTCAGCAGCGGGCGGCTGCGGTTCAAGGCGACCGGCGACCCCGAGGATCGCGCCGCGGGAAAGCTGACGCTGACCGTGATCCGCGAGGAACTGGACCGGATCGTGCGCGAGCGCGCGGCCGGGGACCCGAATCTGCACTACCTCGACGGCCGCGAGCTCTACGGCGAGGCCGACTTCGCCGACCTGCCGCTACCCGACGAGTTGCACCCGGACGCGGCGACGCACCGGCGCATCGGGGAACGCTTCGCCAAGCACCTCGCCGAACTGGTGCCCTGACGGCCGTTCACCACGCGGCGAGCAGCAGCGCGGTGCCGAGCAGTTCGACGAGGAAATAGCACCAGACGGGGTAGAAGGCCCCCGGTCGGTCGAACAGGGCGGAGAGCAGCCTGCCGAGGGCCATGCCACCGAGCGCGGCGACGACCGTGCACACCACGCCCGCGCGGATACCGCCGAGGTCCAACGCGGCGAGCAGCAGCACGGCGGCGATGGCGAGGCCGAATCCGCCGTAGACCGCGCGGACCTCGGCGCGCGCTTCGGAGCTGTCCACGCTGAGCCGGAACGGCCGGGCCAGTGCCGCGGGCGCGATGAGCGCATAGCAGCCCATGCCGAGAAAGAACGCGCAGACGATGAGGATCAGAACGGTACTCATGGCAGCGTGGTTCCCTCCGGCGGATCGGTTTCCGTGCGAGCATCGGGGATGTGGACGATCCCGCGCTTCCGGAAACGTGCTGTCCCGCGGATGAGTCCCGGATCTGGATCGGACCGGGGCAGGCCGCGTATCTGGGACCGGCGCTGCGCCTCGGCGCGCATTCCGGCTCGGTGGACTGTTTCGCGCTCGGCATGGACGCGGAGTTCACGCTGTGCGCCGAGGGCATCGGGGAGCGGCGGGCGCGCAGTGCGCTCATTCCCGCGCGACAACGGCATCTGCTGTCCGCGCAAGGCCGCATGCTGTTCTGCTACCTGGATCCCGGATCGGCCGCCGCGGCGCGGATCCGGGAACGGATGAGCGAGCACACGAGCGCGGCGTGGTTCGGGATCACCGGGGAACGCGAGCTGATCCGGCGGGTCCGGTCCACGGGACCACGCGAACTGTGCACGGCCCCGGATTCCGCGCGGCTCGATGAGCGGATCCGGGTGGCGCTGCGCATCATGCGGGCCGATCCGGCGAACACCCCGAGCGCGGATCGGCTCGCCGGCCAGGTGAGCCTGTCACGTTCGCGGTTCCTGCACCTGTTCTCCGCGCACACCGGGACGAGCTTTCGCCGCTACCGGTTGTGGAACCGGATGCTCTGCGCGGCCGCGGCGATCGAGGCCGGGCACGATCTGACCCGGGCGGGCGCCGCGGCCGGGTTCGCCTCACCCGGTCACTTCAGCGACAGTTTCCGGGCCATGTTCGGCCTTCCCGCGAATACCCTGTTGGCCGGGCGGGTGCGCATCACGGTGCTCGAACCCGGCGAACCCGCGCCATGATCGGAAAGATCCTGGGGCACTGGTCAGATTCTCGCCGTGCTGCTCCTGCTCGGTGGGGTGCTGGCGATGCTCCGGGCACCACGGGATTCCTCGCCGCTGCGGGACCGCGCGGCCGCCCGGCGGTACGGCATCACCGTCGGGGCGGAGTTCGGGGTATGCGGTGTCGGCGCCGCGATCCTCGGCGTCACCGGTCATGCGGAGTTCATCGCCGCGCTGATCTGCTTCGTGGTGGGCATCCACTTCACGCCGCTGAACCGGGTGTTCCCGGGGATCGGCATGCTCGCGCTCTCCGGCGCGGTGACCGCGGTGGCGATCGCGGCCCTGATCACCGGACTGCTGAGCCCGGTGCTCCCGAGCACCGTCACCGGGCTCGGAGCCGGGATCTGCCTGCTCGGGCACGGCGCCTCGCTGCTGACCGGGGCGCTGAGCCGGAAAACCGCCTAGCCGAAGGTCTCCAGCAGCAGCTCGGTGAGCAGTGCCGCGTCCGCGTCGAAGGCGACATGCGCATTGGGCTCGTCCGGGGTGTGCGGGCGCCGATCCATCACCGTGCGGCCGATGGTGAGCGGGCTCGCGGTCTCGACCTGGACCGGGATGTGCTCGGTGGTGATCAGCTCCGGGCGCACCAGGGAAGCGGTGCACACCACGTCGTGCACCGGCGCGGCATCGGTACCCGGCAGCATCGCCGTATAGGCCTCGATTCGTTTCCCGATGAACCGCGCGCAGGCGGTACCGGCCGGGGTGCCGAGCGATCCGAGTGCGTTCACGCTCTCCCTGGTGATCAGCGCGCGATGGGTGGCGTCCAGTGGAACGAGGGTGAGACGGCCGAATCCGGCGGAGAACACGACCGCGGCCGCTTCCGGATCACCCCAGATGTTGAACTCCGCCGAGGCGGTCACATTGGTCACCGCATGCCCACCGCCCATGATCACGAGTTCCTCGACGGACTCGGTCAGTCCCGGATCGATGGCGAGCGCGGTGGCGATATTGCTCAGCGGGCCGACCGCGACCAGGGTGAGCGGATCGGTGACCGCGCGCAGGGTTTCGACGAGGAATTCGACCGCCCCGGTGTCCGCGGCGCTGCTGCGCGGTTCCGGAATGTCCAGGGCCAGTCCGTGCGGATCGGCCTTCCCGTCCCGTTCGTAGTGCCGCGGCCCCGGCGAACCGTTGCGGGCGAGCGGGCGGGAAAGGCCGCGGTACACCGGAATCTCGGAGCGCCCGATCCAGTCGAGCACCCGCAGCGTGTTGTCGGTCGTATTGGTGACCGGCACATTCCCGTTCACCGTTGTCACCCCGAGCAGTTCGAGTTCGGGATGCAGTGCCGCGAACATGATCGCGACCGCGTCGTCGGTTCCGGTGTCCACGTCGAGCACGAGCTTGCGGGTCATGCGCAGCACGCTATCGCGTGAACCCCTCGGTCAGCAGCGGCCAGGAGCGATGCAGTTCCCGTTGCCAGTAGGGCCAATCGTGCGTGCCGTTGCCGTAGAGCTCGGTCGTCGCGGGGATTCCTGCCTTGTGCAGCGAATCGGTGAACATCTTCGTGACGGTGCCCATCACGGCCTCGACGAGATCGAACCCCTTGCCCGGCCGGTCGAGCTTTCCCGGTTTCCCGTTGCCCGAGGAGAAGAACAACCGGGTGCCGCGCAGTTCGCCGAGGTGCGCGATCGGGTTGTTCCGCTGCCAGATCGCGGATTCCCGGTTCGGGTCACCCCACAGCGCGTTCGGATCGAGACCGCGGGCGAACATCAGCAACTGCAGCGCCTGGGGCACCGCGGGGAACGTGGTGTCCAGCAACCCGCTGTAGGAGGCCGCGGCACTGAACATTCCGGGGCGCAGCTCGGCATAGCGCATCGCGCCGAACCCGCCCATGGACAGTCCGGCGATCGCGCGCTGATCGCTCGCGTGATAGCCGCGCTCCAGGATCTGCGGGAGCTCGTCGAGATGGAAGGTCTGCCACGCGGGCTTGCCGTGCAGCCAATCGGAATAGAAGCCGAAGGTGTCCGCGGTCGGCATCGCGATGATGACGTTCTTGTCCCTGGCGAACCGCTGGATGTCGGTGTACTTGGTCCAAGCGGTGTAGTCGGCGTCGTCATTGGCGCCGTGCAGCAGGTACACGACCGGCCAGCTGCGCCCGGATTCCGGTGACCAGCCAGGTGGCACGATCAGCCGCACCATGGCATCCCTGCCGAGCGCGGTGGAGGAGATCGTGAGGTCCATGGTTCGGTCGCCGAGCCATTTCTGGGTCACGACATGGGCCCCGTTCGCGCTGCGCGGGGTGACCGCCGATGCGGTACCCGGCGCGGCGAGCAGGACGATGAGCAGTGCTGTCAGCGCGACGCGGCACGCCATTGTGATCCGCCTCATATTTTGACGGTAAGTACCGCTCCCCCTGAGGGGGTACCGCCAGGCGGGTAATCCTCGGTGACCGAACGGCTACCCGCTGAAGGTGCGCGCCGCCTCGAGCAGGGCGTCGTTCTCCTCGCGCGTCCCGATGGTGACCCGCGCCCCGGAGTCGGCGAAGGCGCGCACGATCACCTTGTGCCCGAGGCAGTGCTCGTCGAAGGCCGCGGTGCGCGCGCCGAGTGGCAGCCAGACGAAGTTGGCCTGGCTCGGCGGCACCTCGTAGCCGTACTCCTGCAGTACCGAGCGCACCCGCGCGCGCTCGGCGATGATCTCCCGGCAGCGCGTCATGAGTTCGTCCTCGGCGTCCAGCGAGGCGATCGCGGCGGTCTGGGCGAGCATGTTCACCGCGAACGGCACGGCGACCTTGCGCAGCGCCTCCGCCACCGGGACCGGCGCGGCGCAGTAGCCGACGCGGATCCCGGCCAGCCCGTAGGCCTTGGAGAAGGTGCGCAGTACCGCGACGTTCTCCTTGCCCTCGGCCCAGCAGCGCTTGGCGAACTCGATGCCGTCCGGGACCTCCGGATCGTCCACGAACTCCCGGTAGGCCTCGTCGAGCACGATCAGCACGTGCTCCGGGGCCGACTCCACGAACCGGGTGAGCTCGGCCCCGGTCAGTGTGGTCCCGGTCGGATTGTTCGGTGAGCACAGGAAAACCACCCGGGTTTCCGGGGTGATCGCGGCGAGCATCGCGTCCACGTCGAGCGCGTGCTCCGGGGTGGTCGGGACCGTGATCTGGGTGGCGCCGACGACCTGGCTCAGGATCGGGTACGCCTCGAAGGAGCGCCAGCCGAACAGCACCGCGTCCGCCGAGGTGCATGTGGCCTGAATCACCATCTGGCACAGGCTCACCGAACCGCAGCCGACGACCACGCGCTCGGGCTCGAGATCGAACCGTTCCGCCAGGCGGGAGACCAGCGCCTGGGAACCCGTGTCCGGGTAGCGGTTCACCCCCGCGGCCGCCTCGGCGATCGCCGCGCGGACGCTCGGCAGTGGACCAGCGGAAACCTCATTGCTCGCGAGTTTGATCGCCCCCTGAATGGTCTTCCCGGGAACGTAGGCGGGCAGCGTGGCGAGGTCGGCGCGTGGCAAGGAGGTCATGGACACAGCTAATCAGGATCGGCTCCGGAGGCGGAAGCGGGAGGAGGTCGGTAACCGTCGGTGAACTGTTGACTCGTGCTCGCACCGACCGGTTGGCTTGCCCGATGACCCAAACCTTCACCGAAACGGTGCGGCTCACCGATGGGCGCGCACTGCGGATGGCCATCGCCGAACCCGAGCACGCGGTTCGCGGCGGGCTGATCGTGCTCCACGGGGATGCGGCGGCCGATGTCCCCGCGACCCTCGCGCGCGAGGGCTGGCTCACGGTCGTCCCCGAATCCGGCGAGGGGCAGATCATCGAAGACTTCGACGCGGCCGGGGTGTGGTTGTCCGAACGGGACATCTCCTCCGACCGGCTCGGCGTGCTCGGGTTCGATCTCGGTGGCGGATAC
Organism: Sciscionella sediminilitoris; assembly: GCF_000737195.2. Lineage (GTDB taxonomy): Bacteria > Actinomycetota > Actinomycetes > Mycobacteriales > Pseudonocardiaceae > Sciscionella > Sciscionella sediminilitoris. The sequence goes on along the minus strand of NZ_JALM01000030.1, from coordinate 4,716 downwards.
GCGCTCGAGATCGCGGCCAAGCGGTCCATCGGGGCCGCGGTGAGCATCGCCGCGCCCGGGATCCTCGAACCGGGCTCGGCGAGCCTTCCCGCGCTGCGCGATATCGCAGGCGAACTGTCCTGTCCCTGGCTCGGTGTCTACGGGGAAGCGGACGGGTTCGCCACCGCCGAGGCGATCGAGGTGCTCAAGCGCGCGGTCGCCGGTTCGGAGGTCGCCCACGACGTGCTCACCGTGCCCGCCGAGGAGCACCGATTCGACCGTGATCAGGAGGTCGCGGCCGGTGTGCTGCACCGCGTCGTCAACTGGTTCGACGCGCATCTGCGCTGAGTGGGACATCTGCCCCTAGGTTGTGCCATGCACGGGTGGGTGTATTACGCTGGGGCCGCCTCCGCGTTCCCGTCCATCCCCCCAACGGTCGAGCGCGGAGGCCCATTACATCCACAGTCCGTAGTGCTCCCGTTCGCGAGCGCGCTTAGGTACTGTGCGAACCGTGAATGCTGAGCCAGAAGTCTTGTGGCGTCCGGAAAAACCCGAGCAGACCGCGACCGCGCGGTTCCGCGACTGGCTGCGGGAGCGGCACGGCCTGGAACTGGCCGACTACGCCGAGCTGCACGAGTGGTCGGTCGCCGAACTCGAGGCCTTCTGGTCCGCCTTCGCCGAATACGCCGGTGTGCGGTTCCACCAGCAGCCGAGTTCGGCGCTCGGTACCCGCACCATGCCCGGTGCGCAGTGGTTCCCCGGAGCCACGCTGAACTACGCCGAACACGCGCTCACCGGCTGGGCCGATGATGCGCTCGCCGTGGTGTTCGCCCGCGAGGACGGGCTGCGCGACCGGGTGACCTACGGACAGCTGCGCGCACAGGTCGCCGAGGCGCGCGAGGGACTGCGCGCGCTCGGGGTCGGCCGCGGTGACCGGGTGGCCGCGTTCGCCCCCAACTGCGTGCAGACCCTCGTCGCCTTCCTGGCCACCGCGAGCCTCGGCGCCGTGTGGTCCTCGTGTTCCCCGGACTTCGGGGCGCACGCGGTGATCGACCGGTTCGCCCAGATCGAGCCGAAGGTGCTCATCGCCGTGGACGGGTACTGCTACGGCGGGAAAGTCCGTTCGGTGCTGGACACCGTCACCCAGGTGCGCGAGACCATCGGCGCGGAGTGCGTGCTGATCGACTACACCGGTACCGGTTCCCTCGAGGGCACCGTGGCGTGGAGCGAGTTCACCGCGAAGCGCGGCGAGCTCGACTTCGAACCGGTGCCCTTCGACCACCCGCTGTGGGTGCTCTACTCCTCCGGGACCACCGGACTGCCCAAGGGAATCGTGCACGGGCACGGCGGCATTGTCGTGGAACACCTCAAGTCCCTGCGCCTGCAGATGGATCTCGGCGAGTCCGACCGGTTCTTCTGGTTCACCACGACCGGCTGGATGATGTGGAACCTGCTCGTTTCCGGGCTGCTCGTCGGCTCGGCGATCGTGCTCTACGACGGTTCCCCTGGGTATCCCGACATGTCCGCGCTCTGGCAGCTCGCCGCCGAGGAAGGCGTCACCTACTTCGGCACCTCGGCCCCGTTCATCCAGGCCTGCCTCAAGGCCGGGATCGATCCGCGCGCCGAGCACGACCTCAGCGGGGTGCGTGCCCTCGGCTCCACCGGGGCACCGCTCTCCCCGGAAGGGTTCAGCTGGATCGGCGAGCACATCGGGGAACGCGTGCAGATCTGTTCCGTCTCCGGTGGCACCGATCTGTGCACCGCCATGGTGTGCTCCGCCCCGGATGTTCCCGTCTGGCGCGGTGAACTCTCCTGCGCCGCGCTCGGTTCCGCCGTCGCCGCCTACGATCCCGAAGGCCGGCCCGTGCTCGGCGAGGTCGGCGAACTCGTGATCACCGAACCCATGCCCTCCATGCCACTGCGGCTCTGGGGTGATGCCGACGGCAGTAAGGAACGCGAGGCCTACTACGAGATGTACCCCGGGATCTGGCGCCACGGCGACTGGATCACCATCACCGAACGCGGTTCCGCCGTCATCCACGGTCGCTCCGACTCCACCCTCAACCGCGGCGGGGTGCGGATGGGGACCGCCGAGTTCTACCGCGTCGTGGAAGGTTTCGAGGCCATCGCCGACTCACTGGTGATCGACACCTCCGCCGGTGGGGCCGAAGGCAAACTCCTGTGCTTCCTCGTGCTCGCGCCCGGGGCCCAGCTCGCCGACGTCGAGGCCGAACTGCGCAAAGCCCTGCGCAGCGAACTGTCCCCGCGCCACGTGCCCGACGAATTCCACCTCGTCCAGGCCATCCCGCGCACCCTCAACGGCAAGAAATGCGAGGTGCCCGTCAAGCGCATCTTCGCGGGCACCCCCGTCGAGAAAGCCGTCTCCCTCGACGCGCTCGCCAGCCCCGAAGCGCTGCAGCCCTTCATCGAGCTCGCCGCCCAGCGATCCGGGTGATCCGGGTGCTTGGCGTGATCAGCCCAGCGCAGCGCGGGTTCCGAGGGTGAACCGGAACCCGCGTGCGGAGCCCGCGAACGGTTGTGTAAGCTATCTCCTGCACATAGCCGAAGGCTCCAGGAGGCTTCGCCTAGTCTGGTCTATGGCGCCGCACTGCTAATGCGGTTTGGGTTTACGCCCATCCCGGGTTCAAATCCCGGAGCCTCCGCGCTCGCCGGTCCGCCGGCGACACAACTGAAAACGGCCGACAGGCCATGCGCCCGTAGCTCAACGGATAGAGCATCTGACTACGGATCAGAAGGTTTGGGGTTCGAATCCCTACGGGCGCGCAGTGAAGGCATCACCCGAAACCCCCTCTACGCAGGGGGTTTCTTCATGTCCATGGTCGAGCAAGATCGTGATCCCCAGTGTTGGGCTGTCCGATTAGTCGGTCTGCGTGCTCATTGCGTGCCCATCGCCCGGCGACGCGTGTTCGCGACTACTGCGGCGCTAGCTTCGGCCGCCGCTGTGGCGAGCTCGGGGAGCACCGACGTGTAGATGTCGCTGGTCACTGATAGTGACGAGTGGCCGAGGAGTACCTGGACGACTTTCATGTCGGTCCCGGCTTTCAGGCCGATCGTCGCCGCGGTGTGCCGCAGGTCATGGAATCGGACCGGTGGCAGATCGAGGTTGCGGACGATCCGTTCGAAGCGGTCGCTGACGTACGACGGTCGTAGGGGTTGGCCGTCGTCGCGAGTGAAGATGTATCCGGTGTCGGTCCACAGTTCTCCGACCTCCAGGCGGTGCTTGTTCTGGCGAAGTCGGTGTGCGCGCAGTACTTCTCCGGACTCAGCATCGAGTGCGATCGTGCGGAACCCGGCTTCGGATTTCGGTGATTCCTCTGCGACTTCGTAGTCCACCTCGGTGAGCTGCGTCAGTACCTCAAGAGACCGGTAGTCTTCGGCAGCTTCGGTCCAGCTCACTCCGCAGAGTTCACCGCGGCGAGGACCGCGTATCACCGCGAGATGCCAAAGCGCGTACAGCGGGTCCTCGGCGACTCCGTCGAGGAACTGCCCGGCCTGTTCTGGCGTCCACACCATCACTGGCGAGGGGCGAACGCCGGTGCGGCGCCACGCCGCGACGCGCTCGGCAGTCCAGACCATCGGCCGGGGCCTGTCGTAGCTGATCTTGAAGTGATGGGCGACGTTGATCGACACCAACTCCAACGGGACTGCGTCGTTGAGCGCCTTGCGCAACGTCGCCCGGACACGATCCCGACTGCTAGGCCCAACGGGGCGACGAAACGGAGCCATCTGGGCCAGCTCAGCGCGCAGTTCGCGTCGGATCGTCCGAGGCTTAGTCGGGGCTCGGTCGATGCGGCTCAGCATGGCGCGCCGGTCTTCGTTCGCTGCGGTGACACGCTCGTTCTCGGCGATTATCTCCTCGAACATCTTACCGACATGGCTGACGTTGAGCCGGTGCAACGGCACGTCACCCAGGTACGGGATCAAATACATACGCACATGATCCGAATAACTGCGGAACGTTGCTCGGGAAAGATGCTTCTGCTGAGGCAGCCAATACTCCAGCCACTCTCGCACCGTCGGGGCTACCCCGAACACGACCTGATCCTGATGAAGGTAAGCCCGGACACGGTCAGGTTCCGGAACGGAATCCCGATTCGTGCTGACCTCAAGCAATAGCTCGGTCAATCGATACTTCTCGGCATCAGTCTCAGGTAGCGACAGCAACTCGTATACGGCGTTCAAGGTTTCACTGGCTTCTCCTTTCTTGCTGAATCCTGAGCGCCGAAATACCTTCCGTTGGCCATCTACCGGGAATAACTCCTGCTGAATATAGTAAGTTCCATGATTTCGCTTTGTCTTCTGTGGGCATTTTCCACCCAGTAACGAGCCGTCTTCGTCACGACAATGACAGCGAACAAGTATGGTGCCGCGCTTGATCAAAACAGATCCTTTCAGTGGTGGAATTGTTCCTAAGGCTTCACTGAATAAGGTGGCCCTCGGGGTTTGTGGAGCCACCAAACTTTCGTTTCCATGTCGGTACTGTATATGGATTGACCTGGCCCATGGGGTATGGATGCTCTGTTCCTGAGCGCATCGAAGGTGCATCTTTGAACAGCCTGAGGTGCGGTACATTTTATCCCGCTGCAGTGACTAAAACCTCCGCAATATGTGCCGGTGGGGCTCAGGTGATGGTTCTTCGATCACAAGCGAGGAGGCAAAGCCCATACCTGGGCGCTCGCATGTCGCAGTTCTTCTGCTGACCGCGGCCAGTGAATG
>NZ_JALM01000029.1 GCF_000737195.2 Sciscionella sediminilitoris | reverse complement strand
GTGCCGGGTCCGGCGCGGATGGAGCCTGATCCGCGCCGGACCCGGCACGGACTGGCTCGCCGAACTCGGCACCGGGCTCGGTGCCGCGCTAGGCGATTCCGGGAGGGCGGCCGGTCACGGACCGATGCCCCGGCAGGGCCGGGTGCGCAGCGAGGCCACGTAGTCGGCGGGTGCACCGGCCGCCTCCGCGGCATCGGACATCACACCGAGATAGCGCGCCGAAGGGAGTCCGCCCTCGTAGGCATCGAGCACGTACAGCCAGGACAGCACCGAACCGCCGAGCGTCTGCACCCGCAGCCGGATCTTGCTGTGCAACCCGAGCTCGGAACCCTCCCAGCGGTCCAGCCGCGCCTCGTCGTACGGCGTCACGTCGTAGAGCACCACGAAGACCTGCGAGTCGGGATCCTCGACGATCGTGGCGAGCGCACCCTCCCAGCCGATGTCCTCGCCGCCGAACGTGAGACGCCACCCGATGAGCCACCCCGTTTCGGACATCGGGGAGTGCGGGGCGCGCTCGGCCATCTGCGTCGGATCCATGTTGGACCCATAAGCTGCATACAACGCCACGGAGACAGACTATTCGATCACTCCCGCGCGGGTTGCGGGCCGTGCCCCGTGCGTCCGTATTCGTTCGCGCGCGCGTACGGTAACGAGCGAGTTCTCGGGTGAGAGGGAGGCCAGCACGTGACCCGCATCGTGATCATGGGCGGTGGGATCGCCGGATACGAGTCGGCGCTCGTCGGGGCGCAGCACGGCGCGGAGGTGACGGTCGTCGAGGAGGAAGGACTCGGCGGCGCGTGCGTGCTCTACGACTGCGTGCCCTCGAAGACCTTCATCGCCTCGGCGGGGGCCCGGTCCTCCTTTCACGCGGTCGACGAACTGGGCATCCACGCCGACACCGAGAAGGCCGTTGTGGACGTGCCGACGGTGCACGGCCGGGTCAAGGGACTCGCGCTCGCCCAGTCGGCCGACATCCGGGCCCGGCTGCAGCGCGAGGGCGTGCGGATGCTCAACGGGACCGCGCGGTTCTGCGACGAGGCACCGGGGCTGGCGCAGCACAGCATCGAGGTCGAGCTCACCGAAGGCGGAACCGAGGTACTTTCCGCCGATGTGGTGCTCATCGCCACCGGCGCGCATCCCCGGGTGCTCCCCGGCGCGGAGCCGGACGGCGAACGGGTACTGACCTGGCGCCAGCTCTACGAACTCGACCAGCTCCCGGATCACCTGATCGTGGTCGGCTCCGGGGTCACCGGCGCCGAGTTCGCCTCCGCGTACACCGAGATGGGTGTACAGGTCACCCTCGTCTCCAGCCGGGACAGGGTGCTGCCGCACGAGGACGCGGACGCGGCGGCGGTGCTCGAGGATGTGTTCGCCGAACGCGGCACCAAGGTGCTCAAGCACGCCCGCGCGGATGCCGTGGAGCGCACCGAGGACGGGGTGGTCGTGCGCCTCTCCGACGGGCGCACCGTGACCGGCAGCCACGCACTGATGACCGTGGGTTCGGTGCCGAACACCGGAGGTATCGGCCTCGAACGGGTCGGCATCGAACCGGACAAGGGCGGGTTCATCTCGGTGGACCGGGTCTCGCGCACCTCGGTGTCCGGGATCTACGCCGCGGGCGACTGCACCGGTGTGCTGATGCTCGCCTCGGTGGCCGGGATGCAGGGCCGGATCGCGATGTGGCACGCACTCGGTGAGGGCGTTGCCCCGATCAAGCTCAAGACGGTCGCGGCGAACGTGTTCACCCACCCCGAGATCGCCACGGTGGGGATCAGCCAGCAGGCGATCGACGCCGGCGAGGTGCCCGCGCGCACCGTGATGCTCCCGCTGGCCACGAACGCCAGGGCCAAGATGGACGGGCTGCGCCGCGGTTTCGTCAAGCTGTTCTGCCGCCCGGCGACCGGGGTCGTCGTCGGCGGTGTGGTCGTCGCACCGCGGGCGAGCGAGCTGATCCTGCCGATCACCCTGGCCGTGCAGAACCAGCTCACCGTGGACAACCTCGCGATGACCTTCTCCGTCTACCCCTCGCTGTCCGGTTCGATCACCGAGGCCGGACGCCAGCTGATGCGCCACGACGACCTGGACTGACGCACCGGTAACGCGGCTGATCTGCGCAGAGGCGGATTTTTTCGATACGTGGCAACCTTTCCGGGCCAACGGGCGTCTTTTGAGTGAGACCTTCCGGAAGGGTTCGAAATAAACACCGCTCGAAGCGATTCGACGGTTTACCGCAGGCATTTCGTTTGCGGTAGTTCGGTAATCGCTCGGTATTTTTCGGAGGTCACGAATGCGTATCAGTTCGCGTAAGAGTTTCAGGTTGATCACCAGCGCCGCGGGCGCGGGCGTCCTCGTACTTGCGACCGGCATCGGCGCCTCCGCGGCGAGTGCCCCTGCTCCGGAACCGACCGCGGCCCCCGCACCGACCACCTCGGCGGATCCGACGAGCTCACCCGCTCCGACGAGCACGAGCCAGCCGGAACCCACGACGAGCAAGCCGGAGCCGACGACCACGCAGCCCGGTGGCGACTCCGAAGGTTCGGCGCTGACCGTTTCCCCGCAGTCCGCCCGCCCCGGCCAGAGCGTCGTGGTGCGACTGACCTGCCTCGGGGACAAGGGCTCGACGAGTTCTCCCGCGCTGCGGATGGGCAGGGCCGACGGCGCGGCCGGCTCGTTGTACGAGAACGCCACCGTCGCCTCGGTCAAGCCGGGAACCTATTCGGTCACGTCGAGCTGCGCGGGCAAACCGCTTTCGGCGAGCCTGACGGTGCTCGGTGCGAAGAAGCCCTCGAAGCCGGTGCCGATCAGCGAGCACCAGGTGACCGTGGTGCCCAAGGGTGCCGCGGAGACCGGTGACGGATCGCTCGCCGGCCTTCGCTGAGCCGATGCGAAGGGCACGCCTCGCGACGGCGGTGGTCGCGGCGGTGGCACCCGTACTGTTCGCGGCGGGTTGCGCGGGACCGAGCGCGCAACCCGCCGGGCAGGCGGCACCCAAACCCGCGGCGAGTTCCGCAGCGCAGGCAGGAATGCCGCGGTCGACGCCGGTGCGACTGGCCATTCCCAGTATCGGCGCGGAATCCAGCCTCGTCCAGCTCGGCCTGCAGTCCGACGGGAGCGTCGCGGTACCACCGGTGAGCCAGCCGCGTCAGGCCGGTTGGTACCAGAACGGACCCACACCGGGGCAGGTCGGCCCGGCGGTCGTGCTCGGCCACGTCGACGGGAACCACAAGAAGGGGATCTTCTACGACCTCGACAAGGTCAAGACGGGGCAGGAGGTCGACATCGCCCGCGCGGACGGGAAAACCGCGCGCTTCCGGGTGCGAGCGGTGGACCAGGTGCCCAAGGACGAGTTCCCCACCCAGGCGGTGTACGGCAATACCACCAAACCCGAGCTGCGGCTGATCACCTGCGGCGGTTCCTTCAACCGCGCGGAGCGCAGCTATCGGGACAACGTCATCGTCTACGCCGATCTTTTCCGCGGCTAGAGGCAACCGAAACCGGGCACGGGCGTCTTTCTCTGTGCAGGGATTCGGGAAACCACGGCCGGTGAAGGGGAAACAACGCATGTCCAAGGCGGCTGGACGCCTGTGCACGGTGGCCGCCGCGATCGCGTTCGGTGCCTTGCTCACCGCACCGGCGATGGCGGAAACTGTTGTACCGCAACAGGTTTCGGCGAGCTCGGGGCAACAGGTGGGCGGTGACCGGGACAACAGGGATTCCGTGCAACAGGTCGCTCCGAAACCGCACGGCGCGGCGGAAGCGGGCGACGGGGCCATGGCGGGGTACGCGGATCTCGATGGTGTGCCCGGGAAACCGGACACCGGCTGGCTGATCGGGGGCGGTGCCGCCGCGACCCTGTTCGGCGGGTTGACCGGGGCGGCCGCCTTCCACCGGGTGCGACGCTGAGCGCCGGAACACTTGGTGCGACCGGGGGCAGTCGTGCGGGTGCGGATTCGGGAGGGGATCCGCACCCGCCGTCCACGTTCAGTCCGGACCGCCGGCCGGGCGCCACATCGGATAGAACTCGGGGGAGCCGGGCCGGATACGCACCTGCGCGGTGACGGTGAAGCCATGCCGTTCGTAGAGCGGAATATTGCGTTCGTTCGTGCTCTCCAGATGAGCGGGCAGCCCGGCCTCGTCGATCACCGCGAGCTGTCTCTCGAGCAGTGCGCCGCCGATACCCTTGCCGCGCGCATGCGGTTCCACCCCGAGCAGGTGCAGGTACCAGTGCGGTTCGCGGGGCTGATGTTTCCTGCTGAGGGAGTCGAAGGCGAGCAACCGGTCGATCCGCAGCCGTGCGGCACGCAGCACACCCGGGGCGAGGCGTAGTTCGCCGAGCGCGCCGAACGCGTGTGCTCCCGGCGTCGTCCAGACCGCGGCCCCGCCCTCGGTGAGCGCGCAGACCCCGCGGCGCAGATAGTGCGCGTGCAACAGGGCACGGAACAGGACGGTGACCGCCTCCGTGCAGTCCTCGCGTTCCCGGAACATCCACAGCATCACGGGATCCTCGGCGAACGCGGCACCGAGGATCCCGGCGAGCCGTCCGGCATCCGCGCCACCGGCGGCGCGAATCGGGGCCATGGGCTCAGGAGACCCAATCGAAGGTCTTGGTGACCGCCTTCTTCCAGTTCGCGAACTGTCCGGCGCGCTCGTCCTCGGCCATCTGCGGCTGCCAGCGCTTGTCCTCGGCCCAGTTGCGCCGGATGTCCTCCTCCCCGGACCAGAAGCCGACCGCGAGCCCGGCGGCATAGGCGGCACCGAGCGCGGTGGTCTCGTTGACCACCGGGCGCACGACGGGAACCCCGAGGATGTCGGCCTGGAACTGCATGAGCAGCTCGTTGAGCACCATGCCGCCGTCCACCTTCAGCGCGGTGAGCTCCACCCCGGAGTCCGCGTTCATCGCGTCGATCACCTCGCGGCTCTGGAAGGCGGTCGCCTCCAGCACCGCGCGGGCGATGTGGCCGCGGTTGACGTAGCGGGTGAGCCCGACGATCGCACCGCGCGCATCGGAGCGCCAGTACGGGGCGAACAGTCCGGAGAAGGCGGGCACGAAATAGCAGCCGCCGTTGTCCTCGACCGCGCGCGCCTCGTCCTCGATCTGCGGTGCGGTACCGATCAGCCCGAGGTTGTCGCGCACCCACTGCACCAGGGAACCGGTCACCGCGATGGAACCCTCGAGGGCGTAGACGGTGTCCCGTTCACCGATCTTGTAGCAGACGGTGGTGAGCAAACCGTTGCGGCTCATGACTTTTTCGGTGCCCGTGTTGAGCAGGACGAAGTTCCCGGTGCCGTAGGTGTTCTTGGCCTCGCCGGGGGAGAGGCAGGCCTGTCCGAAGGTCGCGGCCTGCTGGTCGCCGAGGATGCCCGCGATCGGTACTCCGCTCAGTGCCCCGCGTTCCCGGGTCTTCCCGTAGACCTCCGAGGAGGACCTGATCTCGGGAAGCATGCTCAGCGGCACACCCATCTCCGCGGCGATCTCCGGATCCCAGGACAGCGTGTCCAGATCCATGAGCAGGGTGCGGGAGGCGTTGGTCGGATCGGTGACGTGCACCCCGCCCTGCGGGCCGCCGGTCATGTTCCAGATCGTCCAGGTGTCCATGTTCCCGAACAGCAGCTCGCCGTTCTCCGCGCGGGCCCGCGCCCCTTCGACGTTGTCCAGGATCCAGCGGATCTTGGGTCCGGAGAAGTAGGTGGCCAGCGGCAGACCGGTGCGTTCCCGGTAGCGTTCCTGTCCGCCGCCGAGCGCGCCGAGTTCCTCGGCGATCTTGTCGGTGCGGGTGTCCTGCCAGACGATGGCGTTGTAGATCGGTTTCCCGGTGGCCTTCTCCCACACCAGTGTGGTCTCGCGCTGGTTGGTGATGCCCACCGCGGCCAGATCGGCGGCGGTGAGGTCCCCGTTGGCCAGCGCGCTCGCGGTCACCGCCCGGGTGTTGGCCCAGATCTCCAGCGCGTCGTGTTCCACCCAGCCGGCTTCCGGGAAGATCTGGCGGTGCTCCTTCTGGTCGACGGCGACCACCTGCCCGGAGTGGTCGAAGACCATGCACCGCGTGGAGGTCGTGCCCTGGTCGATCGCTGCGATGTAGTCGGCCATGACGGCAAGTGTCCTTTCTAGACGGTCAGGAGACGGCGAGGTAGAGCAGCGCGGCGACGGCGCCGCCGATCATCGGGCCGAGCACGGGAACCCAGGAATAGCCCCACTGCGGCTTTCCCTTGCCCTTCACCGGCATCAGCCAGGCGTACGCGATGCGCGGGCCGAGGTCACGCGCGGGGTTGATGGCGTACCCGGTGGGGCCGCCGAGCGAGGTGCCGATGACCAGCACCACGAATGCCACACCCGCATAGCCGAGCGCGGAGTTGCCGAGCACCGGCACCCCGTCCTTGGCGACATCGGCGGCGGGGGAGAGCAGCACCCAGGCCACGAGTACGAAGGTACCGATGATCTCGGTCACCAGGTTCCACGGCTTGTTCGGAATCTGCGGGATGGTGGAGAAAATGCCGAGCGTGTTCTGTGGCTCGTCGTGTTTGTCGAATTGCAGCTTGTAGGTGGCCCAGCACAGCATCGCGCCGATAATTCCGCCCGCCATTTGGCCGATGAAATAGAACGGAACCTGATCCCACGGGGTTTTGCCCGCGATGGCGCTGCCGATGGTGACGGCGGGATTGAGGTGCGCCCCGGTCTTGTCGGCCAGGCTCGCACCGGCGAACACCGCGAAACCCCAGCCGATGTTGACGAACAGCGGGCCGCCACCACGCCCGCCGGTATTGCGTAACACATTATTGGCGACCACACCGGTACCGAGCAGAACGAGCACCGCGGTACCGATGAGCTCCCAGACGACGATTTCCCCGTAATTCGGATTCACGACCACCTCCACGCTGACGGTGCCGCAAAACCTAGTTCGCTCGGGTCCAGAAGTCCACGACCGGGCAGTGCGCGTGCTGAACGGGTGCGTAATCGGACGAGCACGTAGCATGGGCCGCGGGAGCACTGTTCGCGAGACCGAGTGGAGGCGGGACGACGTGACAGCACGGTTGGGACCGGCACAGCGTGAGGAAGCGTGGCGCCGTCTTTCCGAGGAGACCTTCGATGTCGTCGTGATCGGCGGCGGTGTGGTGGGCACCGGTGCCGCGCTGGACGCGGCGACCCGTGGGCTCAAGGTCGCCCTCGTCGAGGCGCGTGACCTGGCCAGCGGCACCTCGAGCCGGTCCTCGAAGCTCTTCCACGGCGGTCTGCGCTACCTGGAACAGCTCGAGTTCGGCCTGGTGCGCGAGGCGCTGCGGGAGCGTGAGCTGATGCTCACCAGGCTCGCCCCGCACCTGGTCAAGCCGGTCAGCTTCCTCTACCCGCTCTCGCACCGCATCTGGGAACGGCCCTACACCGCTGCCGGTATGGCGATGTACGACACGATGGGCGGAGCCCGCTCGGTGCCCGCGCAGAAGCACTACACCCGCTCGGGTGCGCTGCGTGTCTTCCCCTCGCTCAAGCGCAATGCGCTCGTCGGCGGGATCCGGTACTACGACGCGCAGGCCGATGACGCCCGGCACAGCCTGACCGTGGCGCGCACCGCGGGCCGGTACGGCGCCGTGGTGCGCACCTCCACCCAGGTGGTGGGCTTCGTCAAGGAAGCCGACCGGGTCGCCGGGGTGAAGGTGCGCGATGTCGAGGACGGGCGGGAGACCGAGGTCCGCGCCGGAGTGGTGATCAACTGCACCGGGGTGTGGACCGACGAGCTGCAGGCGCTCTCCGGCAGCAGGGGCCGGTTCAAGGTGCGCGCCTCCAAGGGCGTGCACATCGTGGTGCCGCGCGATCGCATCGTCGCCGAGACCGGGCTGATCCTGCGCACCGAGAAATCGGTGCTGTTCGTGATCCCCTGGGGCAGCCACTGGATCGTGGGAACCACCGACACGGACTGGAACCTCGACCTCGCGCACCCCGCGGCGACCAAGGCCGATATCGACTACATCCTCGAACACGTGAACACGGTGCTGGCCACCCCGCTGACCCACGCGGACATCGAGGGCGTGTACGCGGGACTGCGCCCGCTGCTCGCCGGGGAGAGCGACAGCACGTCCAAACTGTCCAGGGAGCACGCCGTCGCGCGGGTCACGCCGGGCCTGTTCGCCATCGCCGGCGGCAAGCTCACCACCTACCGGGTGATGGCCGCGGACGCGGTGGACGCCGCGGGCGCGGACCTGTCCGGGCGGCTGCAGGAGTCGATCACCGACAAGGTGCCGCTGCTCGGCGCGGACGGCTACCACGCACTGGTCAACCAGGCCGATCAGGTCGGTGAGCAGTACGGACTGCATCCCTACCGGGTGCGGCACCTGCTCAACCGGTACGGCTCGATGATCCACGAGGTGCTCGCGGTCGCCGAGGGCAATCCCGAACTGCTCAAGCCACTCGCGGCCGCGCCCGACTACCTGGGTGCCGAGATCGTGTACGGCGCCGAGTACGAGGGTGCGCTGCACGTGGAGGACATGCTCACCCGGCGCACCCGGATCTCCATCGAGTACGCCCACCGCGGCACCGAGTGCGCGCTGCAGGTCGCCGAGCTCATGGGTGGAATCCTCGGCTGGGACAAGCAACGGATCAACGCCGAGGTGGAGAACTACACGGCCCGGGTCGAGGCCGAGCGGGTCTCGCAGACCCAGAACGACGACGAGGCCGCGACCGCCAAGCGCGCCGTGGCCCCGGAATCCCGGCCGAAGATCAGCAGCCCCGCAGGCTGAGCGGGTGGTTCGCCGGGGCGCGGTCTGCCGCCGCGCCCCGGCGAGCACCGCCTCAGGCCTCGGCGGCGCGGCGGCAGACCTCTTCGTACATGCTGGAAATGTGCTGGTGCATGCGCCGCCCGTCCACGGGGGCGATGGTGGACCAGTCCGCCCCGTTCGAAGGCCGCCTGACCTGCACATACCGGCCGGCCTCGGTGTCGAAGAAGCTGACCACGTGGTCGGTGCGGATCCGGTGTCCCCAGCGATCCCGGGCGGCGGCACCGAACTGACCCTGGCCGATGATGTCGCTGACCATCCGCTGCAGTGAGTCCACGTCCCGCTCGTGCACCCCGGCCGCGGTGAGCGCACCGGTGAACTGGCCCTTGCTCAGCGCGGTGAGCGCGGCGGCCTCGAAGTCGGCCGAGCGCAGGTTGACCGATTCCCCGGGGCCCGCGGGCAGTTCGGGCATCCCGGCAAGTGCCTCGCGGGGCAGCCCGGTCAGCGAGGCCTCGCGCAGCACGAGGTTGTTCTCGATGAGCGAGGCGTGCACCGCGTAGTCCTCGACGGCGGCGACGAGCACCCGCACGTGCTTGTCCAGCCAGAGCCGGGCGTCGATCTCCGAATCCGGCCGTTCGAGTACCCGCAGCATCCGGGCCAGCCGTGGATCCAGACCCACCGGCCGCCCGTAGCCCTTGTTCTCCAGCGAGGTCCACGCTGCCTGCACCAGCCGCTGACGTTCACCCTCGGTGCCACCGGGGGAGTCGACCCGCAGAACCACCGGCATGTCCTCGAGCCGCAGGTGTTCCCACAACACGTCGAACTCGAGCGCCGAGATCATCATCGGTTCAGCCACGTTGACTCCAAGCAGGTCGGCGAACAGTGTCATGTCCGTCCCCTCCGATTCGCGTTCACCGCAGAGTCTGACGCACTCGGACGCGCCGTGGTTGCGGGATAACCGGAAAAGGTCAGCCCTTGATCTCGCAGAGGACCGCGCCCTGGGTGACCGAATCGCCGCCGGAGATTCCGAGGGAGGTGATCACGCCTGATTTGTGCGCGTTCACCGGGTTCTCCATCTTCATGGCCTCGAGCACCACGAGCAGTTCGCCCGCCTCGACGGTCTGCCCGTCCTCCACGGCGATCTTGACGATGGTGCCCTGCATCGGCGCGGTGACCGCGTCACCGGAGGCCGCGGCCCCGCTCTTGCCGCCGGTGCGCTTGCGCGGCTTGGCTTTCGCGCCGTTGTCCGCCTCGCCGCCGACGGAGAAGCCCGCGGGCAGGGAGACCTCGAGGCGGCGCCCGCCGACCTCGACGACCACGTTCTGCCGCTCGCCCTGGTCCTCCTCGGCGGGTGCGCCGTCGGTGAACGGCTCGATCTTGTTGTCGAACTCGGTCTCGATCCAGCGGGTGTGCACGTCGAAGGACTGCTCGGCGACGAAGGCCGGATCGCGCACGATCACCCGGTGGAAGGGCAGCACGGTGGCCATGCCCTCGGCGACCATCTCGTCCAGGGCGCGCCGGGAGCGTTCGAGGGCCTGCTGCCGGTCCGCCCCGGTGACGATCAGCTTCGCGAGCAGGGAGTCGAACTGCCCGCCGATCACGCTGCCCGATTCGACGCCGGAGTCGGTGCGCACGCCCGGGCCGTCCGGGGCTACGAACCTGGTCACGGTGCCGGGGGCGGGCAGGAAGTTGCGGCCCGCGTCCTCACCGTTGATACGGAACTCGATCGAGTGGCCGCGCGGGGCGGGATCCTCGGTGAACCGGAGTTTCTCCCCGCGCGCGATCCGGAACATCTCCCGGACCAGGTCGATGCCCGAGGTCTCCTCGGTGACCGGGTGCTCCACCTGCAGCCGCGTGTTGACCTCGAGGAACGAGATGGTCCCGTCCAGCCCGACCAGGTACTCCACGGTGCCTGCCCCGGAGTAACCGGCCTCCTTGCAGATGGCCTTGGCGCTCTCGTGGATCCGGGCGCGCTGGTCCTCGGTGAGGTACGGGGCGGGGGCCTCCTCGACCAGTTTCTGGTGGCGGCGCTGCAGCGAGCAGTCCCGGGTGCCCGCCACGATCACGTTCCCGTGCCGGTCGGCGATGACCTGGGCTTCCACGTGGCGCGGCTTGTCCAGGTAGCGCTCCACGAAGCATTCGCCGCGCCCGAAGGCGGCGACCGCCTCGCGGGTGGCCGAGTCGAACAGCTCGGGGATCTCCTCGATGGTGCGGGCCACCTTGAGCCCGCGCCCGCCGCCACCGAAGGCGGCCTTGATCGCGACCGGCAGCCCGTGCTCCTTCGCGAACTCGACGATCTCGTTCGCGTCCTTGGCCGGTTCCTTGGTGCCGGGCACCAGCGGGGCACCGGCGCGCATGGCGATGTGCCGCGCGGTGACCTTGTCGCCGAGGTCGCGGATCGCCTGCGGGGAGGGGCCGATCCAGTTCAGGCCCGCGTCGATGACCGCCTGCGCGAAGTCGGCGTTCTCGGAGAGGAATCCGTAGCCGGGGTGCACGGCGTCCGCTCCGGAGCGGCTCACCACGTCGATCAGCTTCTCGATGACCAGGTACGACTCGGCCGCGGTCGCCCCGCCGAGCGCGAAGGCCTCGTCGGCGAGCCGCACGAACGGTGCGTCCCGGTCGGGCTCTGCGTAGACGGCGACCGAGCCGATTCCGGCGTCCTTGCAGGCGCGGATCACCCGGACGGCGATCTCGCCGCGGTTGGCGATGAGCACCTTGGACACGCTCGTGCTTAGCTGATCGGACAGATCCGGCACGCCTTTACCTCCGTTCGGTGGGGCAGCTCGCTCGTGGGCTTTGCCAGTGCACAATGAGTCTAGGCGAGTGTTCGGGCACGCTGAGCGAGAGCAACCTCACGTAGGTGAGTATGAGCGAGGAGCAGTGTAGGTGAGTGAACCACCCCGAGCCCGTGCTTCCATCTCCGTGCCGATCATCGCGGTACTCGCCGTGCTGGTCACCCTGGCAGCCCTGTTCGGTGCCTGGCAACTGCGGCTTCCCACTCAGCAGGACACCGCCTCCGCGGACTCCCCGGGTTCCGGGCGCAACGACAAGTGTGTTCGCACCGACTGCCCGGTGCTGACCTCGGTGGAAAGCGTGGACGGGGCCGTGCGGCTGCACGCGACCGCCGATGGCGAGCAGGGCGCGCTCGAGGTGCCCGGGGCGGAGAGTGCGTTGCGGATCACGGTGACCGATGTGGGCGCCCGGCTGGCGAAGGACTCGCTGTCCTGCGTGCCGGGGGACGGCACGGTCGGGGCGACCTGCCTGGTCGCCGGGGACTCGCCGCAGGGCCGGGTCGGCGAGGTGTTCGTGTACAAGCAGGCCAGCTGGGACCGGGTGGACCGGCCTTATGTGGCCTCGAGCGGGATCCTCCAGCTGCGGGCGACCGACGGGCGGAACGCGGTGATCGCCGTGCAGCGCGGGTGCCGTTCCGAGGACTGTCAGAGCAGCAGGGTGTACGCGCAGGTGTTCGCGGTCGGCGGGCGGGATCTTGGCTGCACCGAGACCTACGCCTCGAAGTACTCGCTGCCGAGCTGGCCCGAGGTGGCCCCGCGCGGATATCAGCTCCACCCCTGTACCGACAACTGAGCGGTCCCCGGTGCAGGGGACCGCTCAGCGGTGGTTCAGGCGCTGACCTCGTGCTTGCCGTCCTGCGGCTGCGGGGACGGCGCCTGCCCGGGGTTCTCCTCGATCAGCCCCTCGCCCCTGGCCACCAGTACCGGAACGGTGATCTGACCGGCCACGTTCGTCGCGGTGCGCATCATGTCCATGATCGGGTCGACACCGATCACGATCGCGAGCCCGGTGGCCACCACCGCGGGCGGCAGATCGGCGGCCCCGAGGGTCAGGGTCAGCATGGTGAACCAGCCGGTGGTGCCCGCGGTGGCCAGCGCGCCGAAGATCGCGACAACGGCGATGATCACGTACTGCCACACGGCCAGCTGCACGCCGAGGATGTTGGCGATGAAGATCGTCGCGATGGCCGGGTACACGGCCGCGCAGCCGTCCATCTTGGTGGTGCTGCCCAGCGGTACGGCGAACCCGGCGTAGCCCTGCTCGACCCCGAGGTCGACCGCGGCCTGGCGGGCCAGCGGAAGCGAGGCCGAGGAGGACCGGGAAACGAACGCGAACTGCAACGTGGTCCAGGTCTGGGCGAAGAACCGCCGCGGGCTGATCCTGCCGACGAATTTCAGCAGGATCGGGTACACCACGAACAGCACGATCGCGCAGCCCAGATAAACCGCGACGATGAGCGAGAGCAGTGGCTGCAGGAATTTGTTCCCATAGGTGGCGAACGCGTTCCCGATGAGACCGAGCACGCCGATCGGGGCGAGCAGAATGATCCAGCGCAGGATTTTCTGGATGATGTCGAAAACGGCCTGGTTCAGGTTGATGAACGGGGCCGCCTTCTCCTTGAGGGCGAAGCAGGCGATTCCCACGACGAGCGCGAGGAACACGACCTGGAGAATGTTTCCCTCGCTGAACGCGGAGAAGAAATTGTCCGGCACGATTCCGGAGAGCAGCGCGGTCCAGGAACCGTGTTCCTTTCCGGCGACCTTGCTCGTGCTCGCGGCGTCCGGGGCGATGTGCACGCCCGCTCCCGGGTGCCCGATCAGTCCGATCGCGAGCCCGATCACCACCGCGATCAGTGAGGTGATCGCGAACCACATGACCGTCTTGCCGCCCAGCCGGGCGGCGACCCGCGCCCCGCCGAGCTTCTGCAGGCTGGTGATCCCGACGACGATCGCGGTGAACACCAGCGGCACCACGGTGAACTGCAGGAGGCTGGTGAAAATGGTGCCGATCGTGTCGAGCGTGTCGGTCAGCCAGCTCGCCTCGGTCACCTTGGCGACGAAACCGAGCACGGCGCCGAGCACGAGCGCGGAAACGACGATCGTGCCGAACACCTTCGGCTTCGTGTAATTGCGCAGGACGGTCATGGTCCCGATTCTTCCGGTTCACCCTGCGCGGGGACCACGCCGTCTACATTCTGGACGTGCGGGAATAACCGGAACGCGCGGCTCGTTATCCCCAGAATCGCGTGACGCTGATGCCGAGTTCGCCGAGCAGACGGCGGGTCAACGGGAGACTGATACCGATCACGCTCGATGGCACTCCGTCCACGGATTCGATGAACCAGCCGCCATATCCGTCCAGGGTGAATCCCCCGGCAACATGCAATGGTTCACCGGTTGCGATATAAGCGTCGCGCTCCGCGTCGGTCGGTTTTCCGAAACGCACCGTTGTCGATTCCGTACCGACCGCGACCGAATTGTCGGCGAGCCGGATCACGCAATGCCCGGTGAGCAACCGGCCTTCGGTTCCCGCGAGTTCGGTCCAGCGGGCCGCGGCGATCTCCGGCTCGTGCGGTTTGCCCTGCAGCTGTCCGCCCGCGTGCAGCATGGAGTCACAGCCGACCACGACCGCGTCGGCGAACTCCGCGCGCACCGAGTCCGCGACCGCGGCCGCCTTCGCCCTGGCCAGCTCCGCGACCACCTCGGCGGGCCCGGCCTCGCCGAGCCGCGCGGTGATGGCGTCCTCGTCCACCCCGGACACCCGCACGATCGGATCGATACCGGCGGCACGCAGGACGCCGAGCCGCCCGGTCGAGGCGGAGGCGAGAATGAAACGCATGCGGTGACTCTAACGAGGGCGGTACCCGCCGATCCGGCACACCCTTGCCGCTGAGCATCGCCGGGCGTAGCATAAATGCCACACCATGTCGGAGGTGAGTCAGCTATGCACACGACGCGTTCCCAGTTCTGGGACGATCTCGTCGAGGACCTGCGCGACCCGGAACTCCTCCGTACCTACATCGTGGAGAGCGTCCGGATCGAGACCATCGACCGTCTCGTGAACGGTCTGGTCGACGCGCTTTCCGAGAGCGAGCTCAACAGGGCCGATGTAGCCAGGGCTATCCGTGAGGAGCCTTCCGTGGTGCGGCGGCTGCTGTCTCCCGGGTACCGGAACCCGACCATCGGCACCCTTGCCGAGGTCGCGGCCGCGCTGGGAATGCGAATCACGCTGGAGCCACTGGCGCCGGAGGAAGCGGCGAAAGTGACCGAGCCACTGCGGACGGGCGAGACGGACCAGCCCGAACAGCTGGCGGAGGACATCCTCGACAAGCGTGGCTACGCCGCCGCCGGATGAACGGCGATCACCCGAAGGATCGCGGGTTACGTTTCCGGTACTCGTCCCCCAAGGCGCGGACCGTGTCGTAGTCCCGTTCTCTCAGTTCGGTGCGGAAGGGCTTGTCGCGTCCATCGACGATGACGAGTAAGGGTTTGTCGACGCCGCGGGCCTCGTAATCCAACAGGCAGAAGAGGCGATAGTGGTGTCTTCCAGGTCCGTCGCAGCGGACCTCGAACCAACCGGTCATGGCACCGTGCATCGCTTCCCAGCGACCGCCACCGGCGAAGCGTTTAGGGGGCGCGGCAGCCACAGCCGCCAGCACCGCCTGCATCTTCACCCTGACCGTGCCGGGGCACACCCTGCGGAGGAATTCTCGCCCGGGCGTGCTCTCGTTCGGGTCGTCCTCGGGATGGCGTCTGAAGTACACGATCTCGTGCGCGTCATCCGAGGATGGCCCCGGCGACCTCGGTGACCGAGGGGGCTTCTTCGCCATCACAGCGGGCACGGTAGACGCAAGGGGTGACAGGATCGCGGTGCTGTGCCACCGGATCCGGAATCAGTAGCGGTGCAGCTGGTTCCACAGCTGCGGCCAGGGTGCGCGCTGTCCGGTGCACAGCCACACCCGAACCCCCTGATTGATATTGCTCGCCGGAGCCGCGAGCCGGGTCACCCCGACCTCGCGCACCCCGGTGAAGAACCGGGACAGGTATTCCCGGGTGGCCTCTTTGCCGACGTAGAGCACCGGGCCGGGCTTGCTCGGGCCGCCGTAGTACCAGTAGCCGCGCTCGACGCCGTGGATCCGGGGGAGCCGATCGTGCGCGTAGATCTCGAGCGCGGCGGTCTGCCAGTAGGTCTCGGCGAGTACCGAGGTCCGCGCCCGTTGCCCGGGCGGCAGCTGCCGGTAGGCGGTGGCCGTGGTCGCGGCGACCTCGGGCCAGCCGATGGTGCCGCTCACCGAGAACTGCAGCCCGCTGGACCAGGCGAGCGGTAGCACCGGGATGGTGAGCGGGATGGTGATCAGCGCGGAGAGCGCGGCGACCGGCCAGGTCGGCACCCACCGCCACCACGCGGCCGGGCGCACCCGTTCCACCCGGGCGGCGGAGGCGGCGAACACCAGCCCGTACACCCCGGCCACGTAGTAGTACCGCGAGGACATGACGGTGAACAGCACCACGAGCAGCACCACGGCCAGTCCGAGGAACCGGTAGTCGGCGTACCGCCGGTCGCGCAGCAGCTGCCAGGTTCCGTGACAGGCGAGGAACGCGCCGAGCAGCACCCCGGCGAACACGATCGCCATCACCGGGATCGAGAACCGTCCGCCGAACAGGGCGTCGTTCGCCGATTTCGCGGCCTTGGCCATGGCGAAGTACGGCCAGCCGTTGCGCACCTGCCAGATGATCGTGGGCACGGTGGCGGCGAGGGTGATCAGTGCGCCGAGCAGCAGCCCCGGCCTGCGCACCAGATCGCGCGGGCCGAGGATGAGCGCGCCGATGGCGACGGTGATCCAGAAGAACACGATCAGCCACTTGCCCTGCATGGCGACCGCGGTGACCAGGCCTGCGCCGAACAGCAGCCATTCGTTGCGCACCCGCACCCAGCGCACGAGCAGCAGGCAGATCAGCGTCCACAGGAAGGGGTCCACCGTGGAGGACGCGAGGATGTGCCCGGAGGCGAGCAGTTGCAGGGAGATCGCGTACGCGGTCCCGGCGAGCAGCTGGGCCCGCTTCCCGCCGCCGAACTCGCGGGCCAGCATCGCGGTGCACAGGATGCCCCCGACGTGCAGCAGCGCGGCGAGCACGTGCCCGGCCAGCGGTGAACCGGGAGTGATCGCGTCCATGGCGCGGGCGAGCAGCGGGAGCAGCCACGGATTGTCGGCGTAGCCCCAGGAGAGGTGATAGCGCCAGGAGGCGAGGAAGTACAGCTCGTCGCCGAAGTACCCGAAGCGCCAGCTGACCGCGAGCAGCAACACGCCCGCCGCCCCGGCTAGCAACAGCACGGGGCGGCGGGCGAAGGCGGGTGGTGCGGACTCCACCTGCCGAAGGTTAGGCGACGTCCGCGTGCTCGACACGTGGGGGAGCCGGAGCGGGGGAGACCGGCTTGCGTGCCCCGAAGAACAGGCACAGCACCGCGCCGAGTGCGAGCGCGCCGATCGGCAGCCACAGCGAGCTCGTCGCGGCGTTGGTGAACGCCGTGCCGAACACCTGTCCGCCGATCCCGCCCGCGGGGCCGCCGCCACTGGCCCCGGCGTCCGCGCCAGCCTGCGCGGCCTTGTCCATCCCGGCGATGAATCCGGCGCGCTCGCCCGCGGGGAGGGCCCCGGCCGCCTGCGTTGCGGCACTGTGCATCGAGGCGACCAGCCGCGCCTGCAGCAGCACCCCGACCGATGCCGTGCCGAGCACGGTGCCCACCTGGCGGAAGGCGTTGAACACCCCGGAGCCCGAACCGATCTGGTGCGGCGGGACCGTGCTGATCGACAGGTTGGTCAGCGGGGTGAACACGCAGCCGAGCCCGATACCGAGCACCACGATCCCCGGGATCAGCGCCCACGGCGAGGTCTGCGGGGCGGCGATGAGCGCCACGATCGCGTAGCCGGCGGCCATCATGGCGAAGCCGAAGGCCCCGATGTACTTCGCCGCGGGCCCGTCGGTGCGCTTGCCGATGAACGGAGCGATGATCCCGGACATGAGCGCCGAGGGGGCGAGCATCAGCCCGGCCTGCAAGGGAGTCAGCCCGAGCACCGCCTGCAGGTAGATCACCAGCGGCAGCATGGCGCCCGCGAGGCAGATGCCGAGCATGATCTGGGCGAGATTGCCGATCGCGAAATTACGGGACCGGAAAAGGCCGAGCGGGACGAGCGGTTCGCGTTTGTTGTAGTGCTGCCAGATCGCGAACACGATCAGCAGCACGACACCGGCCGCGATGATCTCGGTGATCGTGATTCCGGCGAAGACGGTTCCCCATTCGTACTGCTGGCCGTTCTGGATACCGAAGATGAGAAAGAACAGTCCCACTCCGGAGAGCGCGATCCCGGTCAGATCGAAGGAATGCTTGGTACCCGGGCGCCACGGCGGCACGAGCGCGAGCGTCATGATCACGCACACGACGCCGATGGGCAGGTTCACGAAGAAGATCCATTCCCAGCCGAGCGAGCCGACGAGCAGCCCGCCGAGCAGCGGGCCGGCGATGTTGCCGAGCCCGGCGACCGCGCCCCACACGCCCATCGCCGCGCCGCGTTTTCCCGGGGGGAACAGATGGGTGATGAACGACAGGGTCTGCGGGGTGATCAGCGCGGCACCGATGCCCTGCACGGCGCGCGCGGCGATCAGCATCTCCGGATTCCCGGACAGCCCGCACCACGCCGAGGCGAGGGTGAACACGATGATCCCGGCGAGGAAGATCCGCCTGCGCCCGTACCGGTCACCGAGGCGTCCGGAGGCGAGCAGCGGAACCGCCCAGCCGAGCACGTAGGCACTGGTCACCCAGGTCACCTCGTTGAGGCTGGCGTTGATCTCGCGCATCAGATCCGGGATCGCCACCATCACGATCGAGGTGTCGATCATGATCATGAAAAATCCGATGCACAGTGCCGCGAGCGCGGGCCACGGATTTCTCTCGCTCTCAGTTTTCATTGCTGTTTCCTAGTTTGGTCTCCGGCCAGGTCAGCCGTTCGGATTCGAGGTCGTCGAGCAGGTTTCTGGTCCATTCGCGCTCGGCCCGCCACATGTGGATGCGGTATTCGTGGTCGAGCAGGAACATTCGATGTGTTTTCCCCTCGGTGGTGTAGCGGTCCACCACGGACATACTCGCCAATTTGTTGTCCAGGTACATCAGGCGCATGTTCAGCGCGGCGCGGACCGCGTCCGGTTCCAGATCCGCGATCACGTCGACGGCGAGGGCGAACTGCGGGTACTCCTCCGCGGGCACGGCGAGCATGTCCAGGGTGCTGGAGGCGAACAGGTCCCTGCCCTTTCCGGTGACCGCGTACACGGTGCGTTCCGGGCGGTTGCCGTCCCTGCTCGTCTCCACGATCTCCAGCACCCCGTCCTCGGTGAGCCGTTCCACCGTGCGGTACAGCGCGCCCGCGGAGATCTTGAGCCGGAGCTCGGCCCCGCGCTCGCGCAGCAGTCGCCGCATCTCGTAGGGGTGCATGGGACGCTCGTGCACCAGTTCGAGCACGGCGATCGCCATGGGAGTCAACTTCGTGGACATGCGTAGAGCCCCAGATGGTTCAACAGGATTATTCCACCTGGAATATACGCTGGTTCCCGAGCGGAACTCAACCGGGATGTGTCAGGGCTCGCCCCGGACCCCGTCCAGCTGCTCGCGCAGGATGTCCGCGTGCCCCGCGTGCCGCGCGGTCTCCTCGATCATGTGCAGGTAGATCCAGCGCAGCGAGACCTGGCTGCCGAACCGCTCATCGGGGAACACGGCATCCAGCGAGTGCCGCGCGGCGTTCTCCTTGGAGCGCAGGCACTCCGTCCGGTAGGCCTCCAGCAGCCCGGGCACGGTCTCGTCCGGGGTCATCCGGAACCCCGCGTCGGGGTGGTCCTCCTGGGGCCACGGCCAGGGCCAGCGCTCCCGGGGGACGCGCGCGGTGTGCAGGCTGAACCACACCTGCTCCACCCAGGTGAGGTGTTTGACGAGGCCGCCGAGGGTGGTCGCGCTCGGCACCAGCGCACGGCGGGCCTGTTCCTCGGAGACCCCGGAGACCCGGGTGACGAGCTCGAGGCGCTGCTCATCGAGAAACGCCTCGAGACCGGTCCGCTCGTCCGGGGCGGTGTCGTCCAGCGCGGGGCCGATCACCGGGGCATGCCAGAGGCGCGCCAGGCACCCGGACCCGGATGCAGCGGCCTGCGCAGCAGCGCGGCGCGATCGGCCCAGCGGGAGCGGCGCTGCTTCGGCTCTCCCGTGGGTTTCGATCCCCCTGCGGCGGCGAGTACCGCGGTCAGGGCGGCGAGCTCGGCGTCGTCCGGGGTGCCCCGGACGACGCGCAGCATCGGCTTCTCGGGAATGGGGTTTTCCTCGGTCACAGTTCCTCCGTCACAGCGGGATGTTGCCGTGTTTCTTCGGCGGAAGGGACTCGCGCTTCTCGCGCAGCAGGCGAAGCGAGCGGGCCACGTAGGAACGCGTGTAGGAGGGCGGGATCACCGAGTCCACATACCCGCGCTCGGCCGCGATGTACGGGTTGAGCAGGGTGTCCTCGTATTCCTCGACCAGTTCCGCGCGCAGCGCCTCGACGTCCTCGCCGTTGTCCGCGGCGGTGGCGAGCCGCTTGCGGTGCACGATGTTCGCCGCGCCCTGTGCGCCCATGACCGCGATCTGCGCGGTGGGCCAGGCCAGGTTGATGTCCGCGCCGAGGTGCTTGGAGCCCATCACGTCGTAGGCCCCGCCGAAGGCCTTGCGGGTGATCACCGTGACCAGCGGGACGGTGGCCTCGGCGTAGGCGTAGATGAGCTTGGCGCCCCGGCGGATGATGCCGTCCCACTCCTGGTCGGTGCCGGGCAGGAAGCCGGGCACGTCCACGAAGGTCAGCACCGGAATGTTGAACGAGTCGCAGGTGCGCACGAACCGGGCGGCCTTCTCCGAGGCGTCGATGTCCAGGCAGCCCGCGTACTGGGTGGGCTGGTTGGCGACCACGCCGACCGCGTGCCCCTCGACGCGGCCGAAGCCGACCACCACGTTCGGCGCGAACAGCTCGTGCACCTCGAGGAACTCGTCCTCGTCGAGCACCCGCCGGATGACCTCGTGCATGTCGTAGGGCTGGTTCGCCGAATCCGGGATGAGCGTGTCGAGCTCGTTGTCCTCATCGGTGAGCGTCTCGGCGACCGGGCCGGTCTGCAGGTCCTCGGCTTCGAAGACCGGCGGATCGTCCAGGTTGTTCGAGGGCAGGAAGGAGAGCAGTTCCTTGACGTAGTTGATCGCGTCGTCGTCGTCCGAGGCCAGGTAGTGCGCGTTTCCGGACTTGGTGTTGTGCGTGCGGGCGCCGCCCAGCTCCTCGAAGCTGACCTCCTCGCCGGTGACGGTCTTGACCACGTCCGGGCCGGTGATGAACATGTGCGAGGTCTTGTCCACCATCACCACGAAATCGGTGAGGGCGGGGGAGTAGACGTGCCCGCCCGCGTTGGCCCCCATGATCAGCGAGATCTGCGGGATCACCCCGGAGGCGTGCGTGTTGCGGCGGAAGATCTCCCCGTAGAGGCCGAGCGAGACCACGCCCTCCTGGATGCGGGCGCCGCCACCCTCGTTGATGCCGATGATCGGGCTACCGGTCTTGATCGCCAGGTCCATGATCTTGACGATCTTCTCGCCGTACACCTCGCCGAGTGCGCCGCCGAACACGGCCACATCCTGGGAGAACACGCACACCGCGCGCCCGTCGACCGTGCCGGTCCCGGTGACCACGCCGTCCCCGTACGGGCGGTTTTTCTCCAGGCCGAAGTTCGTGGAGCGGTGCCTGGCGAGTTCGTCGATCTCCACGAAGGAACCCGGATCGAGCAGTTCCTCGATACGCTCCCGCGCGGTCTTCTTGCCCTTCGCGTGCTGGCGTTCGATGGCGCGGTCGGAACCGGCGTGTACCGCCTCGTTGTCGCGGCGGTACAGCTCGGCGAGCTTGCCCGCGGTGGTGTGGATATCGGGCTCGTCGTCCGGCACGGGGCCGATCGGCTCGGTAGCGCTGCTCATGCCCGCATTACTCCTTGTCAGGCGTCCGGGTTTTCGTGCTGGCGGGCATGCGAAACGATGATTCGCCTCAGCTGCTCGCTCATGAGCAGCCACTCTAACTAGCGCTCGGGCGTGGTCGAGTGCCGCATTCGTCACACCGCAGTCCGTCGATGATCACTTCGAGTCCGCGTTTGCCGAACTGTTCGGCCGCCTTCGCCGCGCCGACGAGCAGGGCGAGCACGTCGGTGCCGTCCACATCCGGGCGTAGCGCCCCTGCCTGTTGGGCCCGTGTCACCAGCTCGTCCATGGCCTGCCGGAACTGCTCCTTCGCCGGCCTGCTCTCCCCGTCGACCTCGATCCCGGCATCCGCGAGCGCATCGGTGAGCGCCTTCTTGCGCTGTGCGCTGTCCAGGAAGCGACGGCAGAACGCGAAGAACTCATCGCCGGGATCCGCCGCGCGGGTGAGGGACTCCACCTCCTCGGTGAACTTCCGCAGATGCTCGGCGAACACCGCGCGCAGCAGTTCCTCCTTGGTGGGGAAGTGGCGGAACACGGTGCCGATGCCGACCCCGGCGGCCCTGGCGATCGCCTCGGTCGAGGCGCCCGCCCCGTGTTCGGCGAACACCTCCTCGGCCACCTCGAGCAGCCGCTGCCGGTTTCTTCGCGCGTCCGCGCGCATGCTGACACCTCCATTGACAACCGGAGTTGTAACTCCGTATCGGTCTTGAACCGGAGTTGATACTCCGATAATACCGTTACCGAACTCACGGAGACCTTATGTCCAACACACCGACCGCCGGTCAGGTACTGCGGAACTGTGTCGAACTGCTGGAACGGGGACAGTTCACCGAGGCGATCGAGCGCTACTACGCGGACGACGTGGTCGTCGAGCACGCCTTCGGGGTTGCCGAGCCCTCCAGATGGGAGGGCAAGCGGGCGCTGCTCGAGCACCTCGCGAGCGCCGGTCCGAGCACCGCGCGGGAATTTCACGTGCGCAACGTGGTGCTGCACGAGGGCGCCGACCCGGAGGTGGCCATCGTGGAGTGGGACACCGAGGGCGTCTCCGCGGTGGGCAAGCCGTTCAAGGCGGCGAATCTGCTCGTGGCGCGGGTGCGCGAGGGCAGGATCGTGCACTCCCGTGACTATCACGACCACCTGCGGCTGGCCGCGGCCAACGACGCGCTGCCGGGCCTCGTGGAAGCGCTGTCATGACGGCCCCGGCCAGGACTCCGCGCGAGGTGATCGAGCGGTTGATCGACGGAATCTGTCACGGTGAGCTCGCCGAGCTGCCCGATCTCTACGCCGGGGACGCGGTGGTGGAACACGTTTTCGGGGTGACCGAACCATCCCGCTGGGAGGGCGCAGCCCAGGTTCGCGAACACCTCGACTCCGCGGGTACGAGCGGGCTCCGGATGACCGCGCACGATCTGGTCGTGCACGAGACCACCGATCCCGAGGTGGTCGTCGCGGAATGGGTGTACGAGGGCACGACGGGCGTGGGCACCGAATTCCGTGCGGCGAACCTCATCGTGGCACGGGTGCGCGCGGGCAGGATCGTGTCCTCGCGGGACTATCACGACCACGCGCGCATGGCGGCGGCGATGGGGCGACTGCCGGAACTGGCCGGGGCACTGGGCGGATAGTCTCGAGTGCATGCTGAGCGATCGCCTCGTCCCGCCGTACTCCGCACTGACCGTGGTGGAAAGCACCGGCTCCACCAACGCCGATCTGAGCGCGGCGGCAGCGGAAGGGGCGGGCGATCGGACGGTGCTGATCGCCAGGGCGCAGACCGCGGGCCGTGGGCGCCGCGACCGGTCCTGGGTCTCGCCGGGCGGCGGGCTCTACTGCAGCGTGCTGCTGCGTCCGGACGAGGTGCCGAGGGAACGGCTGGGCACGCTCACCGTGGTCGCCGGGATCGCGCTCGTGCGTGCCTGCGCGGACCTCGGTGTGACCGCGCATCTGAAGTGGCCCAACGATCTGCTGCACGGTGAGGCGAAACTGTGCGGGGTGCTCGCCGAAGCCTCGGGTGATGCGGTCGTGCTCGGCATGGGGCTCAACATCGCCGCGCTGCCGCCGGAGATCCCCAGTGGGGCGGGCGGCCTGCGGCACACCTCGCTCGAGGACGCGGGTGCCGAGAGCACCGACCACGAGGAGGTCACCGTCCGGCTGCTCACCGAACTCGACACGGTGGAACGGGCCTGGCGCGAGGCGGGCGGCGACCTCGCGGCGTGCGGGCTCCTCGAGGAATACCGGCGGTGCTGTCACACCATCGGCAAACGGGTGCGTGTCGAGCGGGCGACCGACACCATCGAAGCGACCGCCGTGGATGTGGACGCCACCGGGCAGCTGGTGCTCGACGACGGGCGCGCCGTTTCCGCCGGGGATGTGGTGCACCTGCGCTGGCGCTGAGGACGGGAACCCTAATTCAGCGTGGCGAGTTTGCGGCCTGCCTTGAGGTAGTGCTTCCCGGCGCCGAGCCGTGCGGTGCGCAGGCTCTCGAGCGGTTCCCGGATGTCGTCGGCGGAGAGCGTGACCTGGTGCTGTTCCCCGCCGTCGGCCTCGGCGACCAGGCGCAGCCCGTTCTGCTGGGCGAGCCGCCGCACCTCGCCGTTGCTCTTGGCGAAGCCCAGTTCGCGCAGCGCCTCGGCCACCGTGACCCCGAGGTCGGCCACCGCGGGCAGGTCACCGGCCTCGGCGAAGCTCTGCTTGGAGAACCGGGCGACGAACTCCTCCCGTGCGGTCATCGCCGCGTCCACCCCGTGGATGGCCGCGGTGACCTCACCGGCGAGTACCTTCTTGAGGTCCATCGGGTGCAGGGTGCCCGCGGCGAGCCGTTCCTCGACGAGGGCGAGTTCGCTGTCCTGCCATTCGGACAGTGCCCGGAAGTAGGGCGCCACGAGCCGGTCCGGGATGGACATGAGCTTGCCGAAGACCTCACCGGCGGGCGCGGTCAGCGGTACGTAGTTGCCCTTGGACTTGGACATCTTCGCCCCGGTGCCGTCGGTGCCCTCGATCAGCGAGGTCGCCGCGACGACCTCCGGCGCCTGCCCGCAGATCTCCATCACCTTGCGGCCCATCTGCATGTTCAGGAACTGGTCGATCCCGCCGAGCTCCACATCGGCATGGATCTCCACCGAGTCCAGCGCCATCACCACGGAGTACAGCAGTTCGGAAAGGGACAGTCCGTGCCCGGCGTCGAGCCGAGTGCGGAAGTCCTCGCGCTGCAGGGACATGGATACCGGGATCTGCGAAGTGATCTCGATGATCCTGGGCAAGGTGATCTGGCGCAGCCAATCCCCGTTGCGGCGTAGTTTGGCGCGTTCGAAATCGAAGAACGGGCTGACCTGCTCGCGGTAGGTGGCCAGGTTGCGTTCGATGTCCGCTTCGGTCAGCGTCGGTCGCTCGTCGGAGCGCCCGGACGGGTCGCCGATGGTGGCGGTCATGTCGCCGACGATCAGCACGGCGTCGTGGCCCATCCGCTCGAACCGGCCGAGCATGATCATCGGCACCGCGTGGCCCAGATGCACCTCGGCACCGGTGGGGTCGATACCCAGTTTTGCCACGAACGGGCGCTCTTCCTTGGCCGCCTTCGCGATCCGCTCGGCCAGCGCCTCGGTGGAAGGGTGCAGCTGCTGGGTCCGAGCGCCGATCAGCTCGGCCTGTTCGGCGGGGGAGAGGTCGGAGAGGTCGATACCGCGCCGATAGGTCGTCTCGGCCAGCAGCTCGCGCACACTCGCCTCGGTGGCGAGGTCGGCATCGCGCAGCAGCGCGCGGGCGCGGTCGACGGACTGACTCAATCGGCTCATGGTGAACTCCAACGCTGAAACACTCCACGAAACATGGGTATCCACTCCACTTTAGCGAGCCTCGGTACCCTGGTCGCCGTGGCGTATCCGGAGAACCTGCTCACCACCGGCGAGCAGATCGTGCTGCACAAGCACCCGCACTGGAAGATGCTGGTCGTCCCGGTGCTGGTGTTCCTCATCGTGGTCGGCGCGTTCAGCTACCTCGCGGCCCTGGCTGCGGGCCTTTCCTGGCATCAGTACGCCTGGATCGGGCTGGCCGTGGTCGGGGTGGTGCTGATCCTGTGGCTCACCGTGGGGCCGCTGCTTCGCTGGCGCACCACGCACTTCATCGTCACCACCGACCGGGTGATGTCGCGCTGGGGCGTGATCAAGCGGACCGGCCTGGACATTCCGCTGAGCCGGATCAACTCGGTGCAGTTCCGGCACGGCATCATCGACCGGTTGTTCCGCTGCGGCACCCTGGTCATCGAATCCGCCTCCGAGGAACCGCTCGAGTTCGACGATATTCCCGAGGTCGAGCGGGTGCACATGGTGCTGTACCGGGAAATCAACGACAATCCCGAGGACGATTTCGCCCGCGAGGAATACCGGGAAGGCGACTGGCGATGAGCGCACTCGAACTCGGCCTGCCGATGAAGGTGGCCGACGGGGAACTGCCGGAGCGGGTGACGATCTGGGAGGTCGGCCCGCGCGACGGCCTGCAGAACGAGAAGAACATCGTCGATCTCGCGGTGAAACTCGAATTCCTGGACCGCCTCGCCACGGCGGGACTGACCGTGCTCGAGGCGACGAGCATGGTCTCGCCGAAATGGGTTCCCCAGCTCGCCGATGCCGAGGAACTGCTCGCCCGTCTGGAACAGCGCGCCGGGGTGCGTTATCCGGTGCTGGTGCCGAACGAACGCGGGCTCGCCAGGGCGCTCGAATCCGGGGTGACCGATATCGCCGTGTTCGCCAGCGCCACCGAGACCTTCGCCGCGCGGAACCTGAACAACACCGTGGACGGACAGTTCGCGATGTTCGAACCCGTTGTGCGGCAAGCACTTCAGGCCGGGATGCGGGTGCGCGGATACGTCTCGATGTGCTGGGGCGATCCGTGGGAGGGAGCGGTGGATCCGGCCGCGGTCGGCGCGGTCGGGCGGCGACTGCTGGATCTGGGCTGCGCGCAGGTCTCGCTCGGTGACACCATCGGCGTGGCCACACCGGCTCATGTCGCCGCCGTACTCGCCGAGTTCCCCAGCCTGGAGAACATCGCCGTGCACTTCCACGACACCTACGGCCAGGCGCTGTCGAACACCCTCGCCGCGCTGCGTCTCGGGGTGACCTGTGTGGACTCCTCGGCGGGTGGTCTCGGCGGCTGCCCCTACGCGAAATCGGCGACCGGCAATCTCGCCACCGAGGATCTGGTGTGGATGCTCGACGGGCTGGGTATCGAACACGGGGTGGACCTCGGTGCCCTCGCGCAGACGAGCGCCTGGCTCGCCGGTGAGCTCGGCAGGCAGAGCCCATCCCGGGTGGTCCGTGCACTCACCGGCTGAACCCGCGGCGACCGAACCCGAACTCGTTGTCGCACAAGGATTTCCCGCGCTCGTCTGGAGGTTCGCCGAACCCGTGCGGCTGATCTCCTCCGGCCCTTTCGGCGGTGGGCTCGGGGACCGTGACTGGGTGCTGAACGCCTCGGTGCGCGCCTACTACGACGGTGATCCGGTCGGCTATCTGCGCACGCTCGCCGGGGAACTCGGCTGCGCGGGCCGCGGTGCCGCGCTGATGACCGCGGTCGACGTCACCGAGGCGGTCACCGTGACCGAGGGGCCGGTGCGGGTCACCGTGACCACCGGGGTCGGGCAGCCCACCTATGCCGCGGAGTTCGGCAGCACCGCGGTCACCGAGGAACGGGCCGGCACGATCAACATTCTCGGTTCGCTCGGGGTACAGGTCTCGGATGCGGGCATGATCAACGCCGTGGCCACCGCGACCGAGGCGAAAACCCAGGCACTGGCCGACGCCGGGGTCCCGGGCACCGGAACCTGCACCGACGCGGTCGCGCTATGGTGCGGCCGGGAAGGCCCGGAGCAGGCCTACGGCGGCCCGCGTTCGGCGATCGGCGCCCCGCTGGCGCGTGCGGTGTACCGCGCGAT
>NZ_JALM01000028.1 GCF_000737195.2 Sciscionella sediminilitoris | reverse complement strand
CGATTCAAGGGGAAGCTCAGTCTCGCCTACGGCTTGCGCACGGAAAACGATGATCTTGTCCACATTGGACGATGCTTGCTTGCCGACCTCCATGCTGACCCCGCTCAGGAGTAACGAATGACCACCGTGACCGTCCTAGGTGCCGGCTACGTCGGCCTAACAACCGCAGCCTGTCTCGCCTACCTTGGACACCAAGTTCACGCCATCGACATTGACATAGCGCGTGTTCGCCGGCTCGCTTCCGGACATATCGATTTCCTCGAACCCGGACTGCCCGAGATGATCCGTTACTACCAGCAGGCAGGTCAACTCACTATCAGCAACACCGCCTGGCGCCCCCTGACCAGTTCGGAAGCCGTCTTCATCTGCCTGCCCACACCCGCCCAACCAGATGGCCGTGCTGACATGACCGCAATCGACGCTGCGATCCCACAGCTACGAGATCACCTTGCCCCCGGTGGGCAAGTCGTTCTCAAATCGACCGTGCCACCCGGCACGCACCGACGCTTGACCGCAGCTCTGGCTCGCAACGACATCGCAGTCGTCAGCAACCCTGAATTCCTTCGTGAAGGCAGTGCCGTCCAAGATTGGCTTCACCCTGACCGCGTCATTTTGGGAAGCGATGCCCCCGACCACTCACGACGTGTCGCTGATCTCTACCACAACATCACCGCGCCGATCGTTCATACCGACCCGACGAGCGCAGAACTAATCAAATACGCGGCAAACACCTTTCTCGCCCTGAAGATCACCTACGGCAACATGCTCGCCGAGCTCTGCGAACACCTCGGCGCCAACAGCACCGACGTCCGAACCGGCCTTGGTCATGACCCCCGCATCGGTTACCAATATCTACAATCCGGACCCGGATGGGGAGGTCCATGCCTACCCAAGGACACCCGAGCTCTACTCGCCGTCGGCGAACAGAGCTCCGCCGACCTCGGCCTGATCAAAGCCCTCATACACGCGAATACTCATCACCAACACCGCATCGTCACGCTGCTCGACCAACTCCTGCCCGGTCCCCTTGCCGGTGCCCGTATCGGAATACTCGGGCTCGCCTTCAAGCCCGGCACCAGCGATGTGCGGGACTCACCCGCGCTGCCCATAATCTCCGCTCTGGCCGCACGTCAGGCCAAGGTCACCGCGTATGACCCCGCCGTCACCAATCCAGTGCCAGGGCTAACCGACCACATCACGCATGCTTCTGATGCCGCTGCGGCTCTGACGGGTTGTGACGCCGCGCTGCTAGTCACCGAATGGCCCCAGTTCGCTCACTTGCCCTGGCGCACGCTTGCCCGAGCCATGCGCGGCAACACAGTCCTCGACACCAGGGGACACCTCGATGCGGACGAAGCGACTCGCGCGGGTCTACGCGTGCATGTCCTCGGCAAATCAAGCTGGCCGCAGCCTGACTTGCAGTTGGTCCGCGCACGAGGAAGCAAGCCTGCGTAGCGGGCGGGCCACAGTCTTGACTGTATGCCGCGTTGCCCTACAACAACCGCACCTGAACTCGAAAGGATGCTGATGACAAGCCCTAGCTGGCACGTGCACATGCAGTTGGCAATCAATGATCGAAATGACTACCCGATGCAAGGGAATCTCCTTTTTGTTCCCGGACGAGACGGCCGCTGGTGCCTCCCTGGCGGTCCTGGCAATTGTGAAACGCTCCGGACAGCGCTCGCCGAGCATGTCCACAATCAGACAGGACTACTCTTCAATGACTACCTGGGAGAACTCCGACCAGTCGATACGTTCGAATTCCTCGACGGCGATCGGTTGACTCTAGTGCTGCTGTACGAGACCACCATCGGTCGTGGAGAGGTTCCATACACTGCTGGAAAGTGGATCGACGTGTTCGGCCTGCATCAGCCCCGGGTCGACATGCACCCCTGGACGAAGGTCCTATTCGACGGCGCCACCCATGGGCATGGCCTTCCGCAAGCTATCCAGCTCAGCGAGTAGCCAGCGTAGGAACATAAAGACATGGCGTCGGACAGCTTCCCTCTAGCGTCGGTGAAATTCTTCGAGTATGGCTTCGGGGATTCGTCCGCGGTCGCTAACGCTGTAGCCGTGGTTACGTGCCCACTTGCGGATCGCTTTGGTTTGTTCGCTGGGTACGGGATTCGATTTGGCCAAAGTGGTGGTGCGTCCGGACTGTTTGATGATGCGCGCATTGGTGATGAATGGCTCGATTTGGTGTCGGAACGTTTCGGCGTTGGGCTTCGAGAGATCGATTTCGTAGGTTGTGCTGTCGATCCGGAAGGTGATGGTTTCTTCGGCTTCGGTGCCGTCGAGGTCGTCGACGAGTTGGATGACAGTTCGTTCCATGATTTTCCCCAGTCGTGAGACTTATCGGAAGCATGAAGTGGTGCTTCCGAACGTATTAGTTGATTGCGCACCATGGCACGCTGTGAACTGGATTGTTGCGACCCCCGTTGCAACAAGATCAAAATTGCCAGAAAGGTCAGGCCGTGTCAACCGCCTGTCCCAGGCGGAAGTCAGGTGTTCGGGGAGCAGCGCGGCAAAGAAGCTGTCTGGGGGCTCCGGCAAGCGGGATGGCGGCGATTGCGATCGGTAGCCACACGTTGGCTTTGGTTCTCAGCCTGATGGTTACTGATCGAACCGCGGCGCTCTCTGGCTGAGTAAGGGTTTGTTGCAGGTAGGTACGCAGAGCGGGGAGATCATTGTGGTGACATAGGTTTGCCAGTGCCCGGCTGCGGTGTAGGCGGAGTTCACGGAACCGATTCGAGGTGAGGGCGAGATGTTCATGATGTGCGTCGATGACGCACATTGGGTCGGTGCTGAGCCGAAAGTGGGTATCGACGACACGGGCAATCGTCGGATTCCGCGGAGAGGCACAGTCGTTGGTCGGTACAGCTAAGCCGGTCATCACACGCAGCCCGGTTCGCGGATCTTGTCGGCTGCGGGCGCCGAGGTGCAGGGTGCGAATGTTGCCGGTGCGTGGGGATTGGATGCGCACGAGGTGGGTGTGCAACTCGTGGGTGTTGTCGAAGAGGGCGGTACCGAGTTCGTGGTAGACGCTTGCCCGGTCGGGTAACGGAACGAATCGGTCGACCCATTCGGCGCCTTCCCAGGTCCGGTTCGCCCCGGAGACTTCATAAGGTAGCTCGTGTAGCGAGTAGATCTCGTTCGAGCAGAAGGTTTGCACGCAGCGTCGCTGGTTTCGGTGAACGAGTCTGACTTCCCAGGTGCCGACGATTGGTGCGGGCGGAACCGCGGCGTCCGCGCGGAGGTAGCAGGCAAGGAAGCCCGTGTGGGCCTCGCCGCGGGGTGCCCGAATGGCGTTGATCAGCACTCTCCAGCGTTCGCCGGCGTACTCAACGTGTTCATCCACCGGTCCGCTCACGCTGGCCTCGAGCCTCGGTAGCAACACCGCTCTGGCTATCGGATCGAGATAACGTGGTGTCCGACCATCCAGTCGCTGCCGTCCTCGCAGCAGCAACTTCCGGTCCCGAGCGGTGACGATCCATCGGCCGGCGTCACGACGACGCGGCAACCGACCATCCTCGTGCGGTTGTCCCTGCAGCACCCCACACCCCTGGGTTGTATCGCGCTGCCGTGCCGAACGGACCCGGACCGCCGTTCAGCACATCGCTACCCCGGTCCGCCGTGCCCGTTCGCAGTTCCCCCTGCGCGCATACGGCCAGTGTTCGCGATCGGCAGTTTGCTCTTTGCCAATGATTGGGTAACTTTATTTCGGTGCGCATGCGGCGTCAACTAGAGGGACCGAAGATGACCGGGGAGGGTCTTAAATGAACGGGGTGGTTGACATGGCACGAGTCAGGACGCTGAGACCGAACGAGGTGTCAGCGGCAGGGCAGACGCTGGCTGAACGCCTTGAGTACCTGATTGCCACCGTGTATCCGCGCGGCGCGCAGCCCTACACCAACGAAGAGATCGCCGCTCTGGTCGCAGAGGAAGGTCTCGGCACGCTGTCGGTGACGCAGATCAAGAAGCTGCGTTATGGGGTAGCAGAGAATCCGACATTAACGACAC
Organism: Sciscionella sediminilitoris; assembly: GCF_000737195.2. Lineage (GTDB taxonomy): Bacteria > Actinomycetota > Actinomycetes > Mycobacteriales > Pseudonocardiaceae > Sciscionella > Sciscionella sediminilitoris. The sequence continues at coordinate 72,856 of NZ_JALM01000028.1, read as the reverse complement.
TCCAGCAGTTGGCGGGAGTTTTCGGTGTGTCGATTAGCTTCTTCGATTGTCGGGATCACGAAGTGGCACGAGAGACGGTCAGGGCGGTCGAGTGGGCGAAGGTGCGCCGTGATGCTCCCGTGCGCCAGGTCGTCGCTCGGATGGATGACATGGATGAGGACACCCGAGAGCTGACTGCCGAGTTGGTCGACAAACTCGCGGTGGTCAATGCCAAACATGCTCGCGGGAATCGTTCCAAGGGTGGCCGGGCCAAGGATGGAGGCGGCAGTGGTCGCCGGTCACGGTGATGGCCAAGCAGCGGGGGCGAGCACTGAAACGATCAACCGACATCGCTATCGCCGTATCCGGCGCGACACGCGCAACCGCATCAACCAGCTGCTCGGTGAGATCGGTACCCCGCAGCCCTGGACTATCGATGCTTTCGTCGAGCGGGTAGCCGCATTCCGAGGCCGGCCGATCGAACTGGCTCAGCACGAATGGCATGGGCGGGTCGCCGGGATGTGGTGTGCGCTGGAGACCGCCGATGCGATCGTCGTGGACGCGACGAGCACTGCGCTGCACCGTGAGCACACCATCGCGCACGAGCTCGGCCACATGTTGCTCGGGCATCAGGGACGCACATCGGTCCCCGATGACATCCCCCGCGTGGATCCACGCCTAGCCAAACGTATGGGCATCGAGACCGATCTGCCGCCCTTGCGACATCGGGATCACTATGACGACGACGAAGAACTCGCAGCAGAAGTGGCGGCCAGTTTGATCTGGCGGTATGCCGGGCGACGGCTGTTGCCTGCCCGCACGTTGACCGGCGCGGCGGCCGCTGCGGTCGACCGGTTCGCCGCGGTCATGGGCAGAACCCGGCGATAAATCGGACGCAGCGACAGCGGAGGGCGAGGGACAGAGTGGTGTTAACGGGGAACGGACAATGACGCTCAGCGGGGTATCGGTCGGATTAGCGCTGGTCGGACTCGTGTTGTCGCTCTACAAGATGGTCGATCTAGTGCGCAACCCGCGTCGTCCGGCACTGTGGGGCCTCTGGGGCGGAATAGCTTGCCTCATGCTGTCACTGCTGGCACCGCAGGTTTCGGCCGCGATCGGGCTCGACCCGAACGTCGACTGGTTGCTGCAACACGTGCTGATCGCCGTCGCACTGATGGCACTGCTGGTGTTTTTCGACCGTTCCGCCGGTGCGGCCTCACAACACAGCCACTTCGGACTACAAGGCCAGCTGACAGTTCTTGCTGTGTTGCTGGTCGGTGAAGTCGTGGCGTGGGCAGTGAGTATGGCCAGCCAATCACACCCGGATTTCATCCACCTGGACCTGCACACCGACCGGGCGGCACTGGTGGGTGTGCTGTGCTACCTCGCGGGATTCGGGCTCGCGTTCGGCATGATGGCCCGCTCGGCCTGGCACTGGAGCATCGCCGATCACCCCTGGGTCCGGCGCGGTATGCGCACCTACGCCGTCGGCGCTGGTTTCGCGCTGTTGTACGCCGCGCACAAGCTGGTCTTCAGCATCCTCATCGCCGCGGCAATCCCGCTGCCATGGCCACAGACTGTCGAGACCATTCCCATCACGATCGGCGTGCTCGGCGTATTCATCGGGTTGACCATGCCCGCTTGGGGACCCTTTCTGGAACAGGTTCCTCGAGCGATCGGCCACGCCCGCGCCCACCGACAACTTCGGCAGCTGTGGACAACACTCGCGCATCCGCACACCGGTGCGGTCACCAACCTGACGCTCCCCGGCCCTGCACCCGTCTGGGACATCGAGTTCAACCTCTACCGCCGAGTCATCGAAATCTGGGACGCGCGAGCGAAGCTACGCCGCTACTTCAACCCGCACATCCGCGACCGCATCAGCCACGAAGCAGCCCACCTCGGAGTGCGTGACAGCGAGCTCGAAGCGGTCATCGAAGCCGCACTCTTGCGTGATGCGGTCACCGCGAAAGCCACGGGTACAGTGGCCAGGGCGAACCCCGTGAACCTGACCGAACCCGAGCAACCCGCAGACCTCGCCGCGCAGGTCGCCTTCCTCCGACGAGTGGGTTACTGGTTCCACCATCCACTAACCCAGCCAAGCGACCCTGAAACCGCACGACCCTGAAACCGAGCTCCCGGTTCCGCACCGGCGACGGAACTGTTCCTGCTCAGAGACCGCTCCGCTCCCGTGAGCTCTGATACGCCATCCGGGCGAAGTGCTCGCGACGAGCACTTTCAGCCCGTTGCACGCGTTGCTCCCGTGGAAGTTGTGCGTCTGGATCGACTTGCTGCTCGAACGGATCCGCCACGGCACGTTCCAGTGCGGCAACGCGAGCACTTCGGTTCTCCTGGTGGTGCCAGACCGCGGCACTCGCCAATTTCGCACGCAGGGCTCGGTCGGTCGGCCCGCTTTCCGCCTGGCCGACCGACCTGCCTGACCGTCGAGGCACTAGAAGCGATCACCAAGACGGAGGTTTCGCGCCGCAGCGTGCGCCCGATCGATCGCCGCCGCACGCCCATACCGGCGCGGCATCTGCGGACTCGACCATCCCATGATCAGCATCAGATCACCCTCGGACCCGCCGTTCGCCTGCCACTGGTGAGCGGCTACGTGACGACCCAAGTGTGCGTGCAGGTGACGCCCCAACTCGCGCTCCACGCCGGCCGCCCGCCCACGTCGGCGCAGCATCTGTCCGATTCCGTTCGAGGTCAACGGACCTCGACCACGTTCTCCCAACCAGACCTGTTCCAGGTGCGCGCGAGGGTGCTTGCGTCGAACCCGCAGGTACCGGCTCAACGCCATGCCCGTGTTGCGGGAGAACGGGATAACCCGCGCTTTTCGCCCCTTGCCGATGACGCGGATGGTGTCAGTCGACAGATCAATGTCATCGAGCTCGAGGTTCGCAATCTCGCTGCGGCGAGCACCGGCATCGAAGAACAGCCGCACCAACGCAGTGTCCCGCCGCGAAGTGAAGTCCTTCCCATCGCATTCGGCCAGCACCCGTTTGATCAGGTCATCGGAAACGACCGGTACCGGCTTATCCGGCACGATCGGTCGCTTCGTATCCCTCATCGGATCCTCGGTGATCTCGTCCTCGGCAACCAGGAACTTGAACCACTGTCGCAGTGCGCGGTAGTTCGTATCCGCATTGCCTGCTGAGGTCGTCTCCACCAGGTGGGCGATGTGATCGCGAACCATGCTCCGTGTCACCTCGGTCGGATCATGATCACCAACCCTGATCGCGAGCCCGCGAACGGCATCGCGATAGAGCCGAACTGTGTTCGATGACTTGTTCTCGGCCGTCAGCTTCCGCTCCCAATCAACCACTAAGGGTAGCCACGACGACGGGAACAGGCGATGTTTCTTGTCCATGCCTCGATCCTCAAATTGGAGTGTCGCCGAGCGCTGTGCTCAAGGCTCACACGGATCGAAGCAGAAGAAGATGCTGGTCAGACAGGATATGTGGCCAGGGGCGGGTTCGAACCGCCGACCTTCCGCTTTTCAGGCGGACGCTCGTACCAACTGAGCTACCTGGCCGAACCCAGGAGCAAGCTCCTACTCCTGCTGGTCACCGCCCAGAGCGACCGCGCAGTCAACAGAAGGAGCCCGCCCCGCGGGTGTCCGGGGGTCGCCCCCGGACAAACATCTCCGAATCGGTTAGGGGCGACTGCACTCCATGAGCACACTCCACCCATCCGATTCGAAGCGACCCTGACGGGACTCGAACCCGCGACCTTCGCCGTGACAGGGCGACGCGCTAACCAACTGCGCCACAGGGCCAGAAATATTCAATTCATCGTACTGCTGTTACACAGCGTACTCCCAACGGGATTCGAACCCGTGTTGCCGCCGTGAAAGGGCGGAGTCCTAGGCCACTGGACGATGGGAGCCCGGCGGGTCTTGGACCTACCGACCCAACTCCCGGCGGTGTGCGCCGCGAGCAGATTAGAGCTTAGGCCATCCCCGCGGATGCTCCGTCAGCGGGGTAGGCGATCATTCGCGAACAGGTGCGATGCCCTGGTCGCCCGGTGTCAGGCCGAGCATGTCGAGCAGGAGCTTGCAGTCCTCGGCGTCCTGGGAACCGCGCGCCACGGCGAGCCGCGCGCGGTGCACGTCCTCCTCGGAGACCCGGGCGGGTTCGCTCCCGGTCCGCTGCGCCGGCACGCCACCGCCACTCGCGGCGTTCTGCCGACCGATCGCGTCGTCTTGTTGTGCGAGGAATCTACGCACCTCGGATGATCCGGCGAAGCGTTCCATGCCACCCTCCCGCCTTCGCTGTCTGCCGCGAGGCTAACCTCCCCAGGTAAACGGTGCAGCCCCCTGGCGAGTGAATCGCACGACTACGCCGGGTTGAATCGCCCGAGTCAGTTTCAACCCAACAAGAATCGGCTCAGGGCAAGAATTTTCGTTGGGTCAACATACTGCCGTCTTACGCGTTCACGTGTCACAATTCACTTGCTGACACACCCCCCGGTCAGCACCTGTGGAGATCCCCTCCGACCCCCGCGTTCCTCCCCCTGGCGCGGGGGTTCTCCATGTCCGGACCGGTGAGCCGCGAACCCCGTCGAGACGAAACCGTTATGGTGTGCGCGTGGCACTTCCTCTCGGACGGGCGAACCGGACTTCGAAGCACCGCCCCGTCGACCCCGAACCGGCCCCTTCCGCACCCGATCACGAGCTCGAGTCGTATCTCGCCGCGCTCGCCCCGAATCCGGAGGCGGACACCACGGCCAGCGGCGATCAGTTCGGCAAGCCGCTGTCCTACCGGGTGCGGCTGAACCCGATCGCGGACGGGCAACTGCGCGAGCTGGCGCAGCTGCGCGGAATCTCGCCGCGCGAACTGATCCAGGAGTGGGCACAGGAGCGGCTCGCCTGGGAGGCCGATCAGCAGCTCGGCCAGTAAGGGCACGCCTCGATAACGACGCCCGTTTTTGTCTCTCCCCCTGGGTAGAGTGACCACAAGTCACGCCATCCAGGCGGGACTCACTTGCCTGGGGCACTCCTTGGCGACCCCGCATAACCGTTCGTGATGGTTATCACAGTATTATGTGCGAACGGCAGCGTGTCGCCAAACGTCACAATCAAAGCCGGGCAATTCGGGTTTTTTGGGGAAGGGACAAGGAATGGGAGTCGAGCGCACGACGCGGCACGTGACGCGGCGCGGCGGCAGGACGCACAGGCGGCTGCTCGCGATCGCGTTCACCGCTACCACCGCCGTGGCACTCGCGGCCTGCAGCGGCGGCCAAGGGGGTACGGACGCCGGAGGCAAGGACGAAGGGCAGGCGCCGGTTCCGGTCGCGAAGCAGGTGCAGCTCAAGCAGGAACCCAGCGATGGTTCGAAACTGATCAACCCGACGCAGCCGGTCAAGCTGAGCGTGCAGAACGGTTCGCTCTCGGATGTGGCGCTGAACTCCTCGAGCGGCGCGAAGGTCAAGGGGGAACCGGACGCGCAGAACCGCACCTGGACCACGACCGAACCGCTCGGCTACGGCAAGACCTACACCTGGTCGGGCAACATGGTCTCCAGCGACGGTAAGCAGAGCCCGGTCAAGGGTTCCTTCTCCACGATCGAACCGACGAGCACGATCAACGGGAAGATCAACGTCGGCGACGACCAGACCTACGGCATCGCGATGCCCATCAAGATCGACTTCGGCCGGAACCTGATCCCGCAGAGCAAGCGCGCGGACGTGGAGAAGGCGCTCAAGGTGGAGACCTCGAACAACACCGAGGGCTCCTGGGCCTGGCTGGACGGTGCCTCGGTGCACTGGCGCCCGAAGGGCTACTGGGAACCGGGCACCAAGGTGAAGGTCAGCGCCAAGCTCTACGGCCTGAACATGGGCAACGGCAAGTACGGCGCGGGCGACGTGTCGAGCTCGTTCAAGATCGGTTCCTCGCAGATCGTCAAGGGCGACACGGACACCCACCGCATGCAGGTGTTCAAGGACGGCAAGATGATCGAGGACTACCCGGCGAGCTACGGGCTGGACTCGGTGCTCTGGCGCAACACCCGCAGTGGCACCCACGTCGTGATGTCCAAGCACTCGACCTACCTGATGAACAACCCGCGTGGCGGGTACGAGAACCTGCCCGTGAAATGGGCGGTGCGGATCTCGAACAACGGCGAGTTCATCCACGCGCTGCCCGCATCGACCTGGGCACAGGGCTCCACCAACGTCTCGCACGGCTGCGTGAACCTGAGCAACACCCGCGCGAAGCAGTACTACGACTTCGCGCAGATCGGTGACCCGGTCGAGATCACCGGCTCGAACGCGAAGCTCGGCAGCGCGGACGGCGACTTCTACGACTGGGCGATCCCCTGGGATCAGTGGCAGAAGAAGTCCGCGATCGGCAGCGGCGGCTAAAGACAACCCTGAGTGGACCTGCCTGGCGGTGCGCCGCCGAGAAGGAGCCATTCAAGCAGGAATTCGCGGTGCGTGCGCGGGCGTTGAAACGGCCGTGCACGCACCGTTTTCCATTCCCCTCTCGGTACTCGACCTCGCCCCCGTGACGAGCGGTTCGACCGCGAGCGAGGCCATCAGCAACTCGACCGAAGCGATCCGGCTCGCCGAACGGCTCGGATACACCAGGTACTGGGTCGCCGAACACCACAACATGCCGGGTATCGCGAGCTCGGCCCCCTCGGTGCTGATCGGGCACCTGGCGGACGCGACCGAACACATCCGGGTCGGCTCCGGCGGGGTGATGCTGCCCAACCACCCGCCGCTGGTCGTCGCCGAACAGTTCGGCCTGCTCACCGCGATGCATCCGGACCGCATCGACCTCGGGATCGGGCGCGCACCGGGCACCGATCCGGCGACCGCGGCTGCCCTGCGCCGGTCCGCGGCCGGGCTCTCCGCGGAGGACTTCCCGCAGCAGCTGCGCCAGCTCATCGACTTCTTCGAGGCCGAATCGGACGGGATCACCGCGGTCCCGGCCCCCGGTAACCGGCCGCCGCTGTGGCTGCTCGGCTCGAGCGGCTACTCCGCGCAGGTCGCCGGGCTGCTGGGGATCCCGTTCGCCTTCGCGCACCACTTCAGCGCGGCGAACACGCTGCCCGCGCTGAAGCTGTACCGGGAGAACTTCCGCCCCTCCCCGGAACTGGAACGCCCGCACGCGATGGTCGCCGCCGCGGTGTTCTGCGCCGATGACGAGGAGTATGCGCAGGAGATGGCCCGTCCGGGCGCGCTGCAGTTCCTCCGGCTGCGCCAGGGCAACCCCGGCAAGCTGCCGACCCCGGAGGAAACGGACGCGTACCCGTACACGGATGTGGACCGCGCGTTCATCCAGGAACGGATGTCCACACAGATCATCGGGTCACCTGCTACCGTCCGTGATGGAATCGCGGAGCTGCTCGAGGCGACACGAGCGGACGAACTGATGGTGACCAACTCGTTGTACTACCAGAAGGACCGCCTCCGCTCCCTGGAACTGGTCGCCGGAATGTTCCAGGGCTGACGTTCGTCGACCCTCCGCGAACAGGCACTGACCCCAGGTCAGCGAAGTTGTAGAAAGTTGACAATCCGAAACGCGAAGGTAGTGCGATCGGGCGAACGTTCCCCTAGGGTCAGTCGGCAGCAACGCAGCTACCGAGACGATCAGGGGCGAGTATGACGACAGCTGACGCTACGGGGGGCACCGCACAACCAGGGGTGGATGAACGGACCGTACGCAGAGCGGTCTGGGCATCGGCGATGGGGAACGCGACCGAGTGGTACGACTACAGTGTCTTCACCGCCGGTCTCGTGACCACAGCGGTCGGCACCCACTTCTTCCCAGGTGAGGGCACGGACGCGCTGCTCTATTCGCTGATGACGCTCGCGGTCGGGTTCGTGGTGCGCCCGTTCGGCGGCCTGTTCTGGGGCCCGCTCGGGGACAAGCTGGGCCGCCGCCGCGTCCTGTCGATCACCATCGTGCTGATGGCCGGCTGCACCGGTCTGGTCGGCGCGCTGCCCTCCTATTCGAGCGGCTCGTACAGCGCGGGCGTGCTCGCACCGATCCTGCTGTTGCTGCTCCGCCTGATCCAGGGCTTCTCCACCGGCGGTGAGTACGGTGGCGCGGCAACCTTCATCGCGGAGTACGCCCCGACCAAGCGCCGTGGGTTCTGGGGCAGCTTCCTCGAGTTCGGCACCCTGACCGGTTACGTGCTCGGCCAGATCGTGGTGTTCGCGGTGCTCGGCATCGTCGGCAAGGAAGCGATGCTCGACTGGGGCTGGCGGATCCCGTTCTTCATCTCGGTACCGCTCGGACTGATCGGGCTCTACCTGCGCTCGCGACTCGAGGACACCCCCGAGTTCCGCAGGCTCGAGGCTGCCGGGCAGAAGTCGGAGAAGGCTCCGCTGAAGGAGATCTTCCAGAACAACTGGCGGATGCTGGTCAAGCTGTTCTGCATCGTGTTCCTGCTGAACATCGCCGACTACCTGCTGCTGACCTACATGCCCTCGTACATGCAGGACCACCTCGGCTTCTCCGCGGACGGCTCGTCCTGGGTGATCATCATCGTGGAGCTGTGCCAGATGGCCGTCATCGGCTTCATCGGCGCGTTCTCCGACCGGATCGGCCGCAAACCGATCCTGATGACCGCGGCGATCGGGCTACTGGTGCTCAGCTACCCGGCGTTCTGGCTGATGCAGCAGAAGTCGATGCTGTTGCTCGGGATCGGCTTCGGCATTCTCGGCCTGCTGCTGGTGCTGATCCTCGCGGTCATCGGATCGACCTTCCCGGCCATGTTCCCGACCAGGGTCCGCTACGGCGCCTTCGCGATCAGCTACAACGTCTCGACCGCGATCTTCGCCGGTACCGCTCCGCTCATCGTCGAGGCACTGATCAAGTCGACCGGGGTGAACGAGATCCCGGCCTTCTACATCATGCTCGCCGCGATCGTGGCCCTCCCGGCGATCGTGTTCCTGCCGGAGACCAAGGGCGTGCCGATGGACAAGATCAACAACGAGGGACAGCTCGATCCCGAGCTGAACGCAGCGGGCTCCAAGTAACCCGCCCGGACACGACGGTGCCCCCGGATCGGATGATCCGGGGGCACCGTTCGTTTCAAGCTCAGTTCTGCGGGTGACGCGCACCACGAAGAGTGAAGCCCTTACGTGCCCACTTCGCCAGTGTCGCCGAAACAGCAACTGCCGCGCCGCCCTCAATCGCGAAAGATACCCAAACCGCTGCCATTGCTTCCTCCTCGTCTCACACGTCACGTCGGGTCGGCCGGACAACCGCTCTCGCCGAGGCCTGACCAAGCATCCGACTGCCGTCTTGAATTGGTCCGTACACCTAGTAGATCGTCACGTACCCGATAAATATTTCGGGTTCGTAACCGCTGAGCGTGGTGACCTCACTCACCCGTCGAAAGCGTGTAACATCGCCGGTCGCTGACCACCGCGCGATGCGGGGGAAGTCCGGTCGAACTCCGGCGCTGACCCGCAACGGTAGGCCCCAAAACCCTTGGGACAAGCCCGAATACCCGTATCGAGCGTGCTCGGCTCCAACCCGTCGAGGTCTGCGGAAATGGAGCAATATGCGGTATCGAACGTGTGCCATCGCACTTTTCCTCATTCCGGCACTCGTCATTTCCGTTGTGTGCGGAACCACATTCGGGGCAGCGTCCTTACCATTCGGTGACGTACTGCACATTCTGTCCGCGGAAACATTCGGTGGCAGGCTGCCGAACAGTCTCGCCGGGGCGGACAACATCGTCATGCAGACCCGCCTGCCACGGACCCTGCTCGCCGCGGTGGTCGGCGCGGGCCTCTCGGTCGTCGGGGTCGCCATCCAGGCCGTGGTGCGCAACCCGCTCGCCGATCCCTTCGTGCTCGGCATCTCCTCCGGTGCCTCGGTCGGTGCCGCCGCGGTCTCCATTTTCGGTCTGCTCGCCGGGCTCGGCCTGTACGCGCTGTCCACCGCGGCCTTTCTCGGCGCGCTGCTCGCGAGCGCGATCGTCTATCTGGTCGCGCGCACCCGGCACGGGCTCACCCCGCTGCGGCTGGTGCTGTGCGGGACGGCGCTCGCCTACGGGTTCTCCGCGATCACCACGCTGATCGTGTTCCGCGCGCCGAGCGCCGATGCCGCGCGGGACGTGCTGTTCTGGCTGATGGGCAGCCTCGCCGGGGCGAACTGGGGCTCGCTGCCGATCGCCGCGATCGCGGTGCTGCTCGGCAGCGGTTACCTGTGGATGTGCGGGCGCGGGCTCAACGCGCTGGCCATGGGCGACGAGACCGCGGCGACCCTCGGGGTTCCGGCGAGCAGGCTGCGGGTCCGGCTGTTCGTGGTCTGCGCACTGCTCACCGGGGTGCTCGTCGCGGTGAGCGGGGCGATCGGATTCGTCGGGCTGATGCTCCCGCACCTGGTGCGCATGGTCACCGGGGCCGATCACCGCAAGGTGCTCGCCGTCGCCCCACTCGCCGGTGCCTGCTTCCTGATCTGGGTGGACGTGGCCTCCAGAACCCTGGCCGCGCCGGAGGAGCTGCCGCTCGGCGTGCTCACCGCGGTCCTCGGGGTGCCGTCCTTCCTGCTCCTGCTCCGCCGCCGCGGCTACCAGTTCGGAGGTCAGTGATGCACATCGAACTGGACTCGGTCACCGTTCCCGCGATCCTGCACGAGCTCTCCCTGCACGCGGGCGAGGGCGAGATCGTCGGCCTCGTCGGGCCGAACGGCAGTGGCAAATCCACCACGCTGCGCTGCGCCTACCGCGCACTGCGCCCGGCCACCGGCACCGTGCTACTCGGCGGGGACGAGCTGGAGTCGCTGCATCCGAAGGAATCCGCCCGCCGCCTCGCCGCGCTCACCCAGGAATCCAGCGTGACCCACGACTTCACGGTCACCGAGATCGTCGCGATGGGCCGGATCCCGCACCAGAAACCGTTCGCCCGCGAGACCGGGGAGGACGAGCGGCACTGCGCCGAGGCCCTGCGCACCGTGCGCGCCGAACACCTGGCCGACCGCGGATTCCAGACCCTCTCCGGAGGGGAACGCCAGCGCGTGCTCATCGCGCGGGCCCTGGCCCAGCGGCCGCGGGTGCTCGTGCTGGACGAACCGACCAACCACCTGGACGTGCGCCACCAGCTCGAAGTGCTCGACACGGTGCGCGCCACCGGGGTCACCGTGCTGCTCGCCCTGCACGACCTGAACCTCGCCGCGCACTACTGCGATCGCCTCTACGTGCTGCGCTCCGGTGCGCTCGCCGCCTCCGGAACCCCGGCCGAGGTACTGCGCCCCGAGCTCATCGCCGAGATCTTCGGGGTGCGCGTTGACCTCGTCGACCATCCGCGCACCGGAGCGCCCCAGCTGCTGTACTCCACCATCGAGGAGAACCCATGAGAATCGCCCGGATCACCGCGACCGCGTGCGCGGGTCTGCTGCTCGCCGGTTGCGGGGCCACGATCGAATCGGCCGCACCGAGTTCCCCTGCCGCCCCGGTCACCATCACCAACTGCGGCGAGCAGACGACCTTCGAGCGCACCCCGCGGCGCGTGGTGACCAACGACATCGGGATCACCGAGATCATGTTCGCCCTCGGCCTGCGCGACCGGCTCGCCGGATACACCATGAACGAGGACGCACGCGGACTGGAGACCTCGCCGTGGCGCGCCGACTTCGCGAAGACCCGCAAACTCGGCAAGAAGCTCAACACCGAGACCGCGCAGGGCGTGAACGCCGATCTGGTGTTCGCCGGCTGGTCCTACGGATTCAGCCAGGCCAGCGGGGTGACCCCGGAAACGCTGGCGAAGCAGGGCATCAAGAGCTACCTGCTCACCGAATCCTGCCGGAACGGCTCGCATCGCGGCATCATGCCGCCGCTGCAGGCCCTCTACACCGACATCCGGAACCTCGGAAGACTGTTCAAGGTCACCGACCGGGCGAACCGGCTCATCGCCGGGTACCAGCAGAAGGTCGCCAAGGCACAGGCACGGATCCCCAAGAACCGGCCGAAGGTGTTCCTCTACGACTCCGGCACCGACGCGCCGACCAGCGCGGGCCGGTACGCCGCGGCGAACGAGATCATCGAGAAAGCGGGCGGGCGCAACATCTTCGCCGACAGCCCGGACACCTGGGTGCGCTACCAGTGGGAACCCGTTGCCGAACGCCAACCCGATGTGGTGCTCATCAACGACTACGACTCCGGGCAGCAGCACACCGCCGAGGACAAGCGCCGGTTCCTGCTCGGCTATCCCACGATCGCCGCGGTGCCCGCGATCAAGAACAAGCGGTTCTTCGCGCTGCCCTACGCCGCGCTGGTGGAGAGCCCGCGCAATCCCGATGCGATCGCCGCATTCGCCGACTATCTGCACCGGCAGTTTCCATGACCCTGCGTACGCTCGCCGCCCCGCAGCTTCGTACTGACCGTCACTGATCTTGCCCTCCTTGGTTGCCGTGCGCTAAATGTGTTCGGGCACTCGGCAATCGAGAGGACTCGAGAAAAATGGGCAACGTCGCCAGGCCATCCCGACGTACGGTCTTCAAGGCGGGCGCCGCGGGGGCGGCACTCACCGCCATCGGCAGCACACCGAGCGTCGCCGCGAATCCTGCTCCCGCACGCACATCCGGGACCACGCTCAGCCAGACCCCGTTCGGCGCACCGAATCCAGGAAACCCGGTTCCCGGGGTGCGGATCGAGACGCCGAGCGGTGACCGGCCCGCCGGATGGAACAAGCAGACCCGGGCGGAAGTGCTTGCCCGCAACGGAATCGTGGCGACCAGCCAGCCACTCGCCGCCCAGGCCGGGGTTCGGGTACTCGCCGAGGGCGGCACCTCGGCGGATGCGGCCGTGGCCACCGCCGCGGTACTCGGCCTCGTCGAGGAGGTGAGCGCGAGCATCGGCGGGGACAGCTTCGCGCTGCACTACGACGCGAACGATCGGCGGGTGCACGGGCTGAACTCGGCGGGCTGGGCGCCTTCGGCGTGGACCCCCGGGTATTTCGCCCGCCGCGGCCACACCGCGAAGAACGGGATGCCCTACACCGGGATCGACTCGGCGACCGTGCCCGGCGCGGTCGAGGGCTGGGACCAGTTGCGGAAACGGTTCGGCAACAAGGGTTTCGACACCCTGCTCGCGCCCGCTGTCGAGCTCGCCGAGCAGGGATTCGGGCTCACCGAACGGATCCACGACGGTTGGTCGGGCGCGGTCGAGCTGCTGCGCAAGGACCCGGATGCGGCGCACAGCTTCCTCGTGGACGGGAATGTGCCGCCGCTGTACGGTATCTTCCGCAATCCGGAGCTCGCCAGCGCGTACCGGCTGCTGCAGCGCGAGGGCCGGGACGGGTTCTATCGCGGGGCGATCGCCGAGGCCATCGTCGCCAAGAGCAAGCGGGTCGGCGGGGCGATGAACCGCGCGGATCTCGCCGAATTCCAGGCGGAATGGGTCGAGCCGATCTCGGTGGACTACCACGGTTACCGGATGCACCAGCTGCCCGCGCCGAACCAGGGATTCGCCGCGCTGATCATGCTGAACATCATCAAACAGTTCGGCCCCGTGCTCGGCTACGACCTCGCCCGGCTCGGGCCGCGGTCACCGATGTTCTGGCACCTGATCATCGAGGCGAAGAAACTCGCCTACGACGATCTGAACCGGTACAACGGCGATCCGCGGTTCACCCATGTGCCCTTCGACATGCTGCTCTCCGATCGGCACGGTGCCGAGCTCTGCCGCCGCATCGATCCGGCGCACGCCACCCCGCCGAAGGTTCCCGGCGCGATCAATTCCGGAACGGTCTATCTCACCGCCGCCGATCGCTGGGGCAACATGACCTCGTTCATCTACAGCAATTTCGACAGTTTCGGTTCCGGGGTCGGCATTCCCGGCTACGGTTTTCCGTTGCAGAACAGGGGAGCGCTGTTCAATCTGGACCCGGAGTCGCCCAACATCGTGGCCCCGCGCAAACGCCCGTACCACACGCTGATGCCCGCGTTCGTCACCCGCGGCGGACATCCGGTGCTGTCCTTCGGGAACATGGGCGGCAGCGAACAGGCGCAGGCACAGGCGTTGGAGATGGTCTTCATGATCAACCTCGGGCTGAACCCGCAGGCCGCCACCGATGCCGCGCGCTTCTACCACAACCAGTTCGACGACAGCCTCGAACTGGAGCGCGAGCTCGACGACACCGTGGGCGCCGAGCTGAAACGCAAGGGGCACAAGGTGACCGAGCCGACCAGCGGGAGTACCGGCGGATACCAGGCCATCCACTTCACCCCGGAAAAGGCGGGCGACTGGCCCGCGTCCACCGGCCCGGGCGGTCCGGTCAACGGGGTCTACCGGGCCGCTTCCGATCACCGCAAGGACGGGGCCGCGATCGGCTGGTGACCGATACGAATTCGCGCCTGCCGGTCACGACGCTGTGGCCGGCAGGCGCGAACCGCGACTGATCCCGAGGCGGAGCGGGATCAGGCGATCGGGCGGTCCGTCGGCGCGATGGGCGCGGGCAGCACCTCGCGACCGGTGAGGTACGCATCGACTCCGGCGGCCGCGGAACGGCCCTCGGCGATGGCCCACACGATCAGCGACTGTCCGCGTCCCATGTCTCCTGCGACGAACACGTTGTCGAGGCTGGTGCGGAAGTTCTCGTCCCGCGCGACATTGCCGCGCTGGTCGAGATCCACACCGAGCTCGGTGAGCAGACCTTCCTGCTGTGGTCCGACGAATCCCATGGCGAGCAGCACCAGTTGCGCGGGCAGATCCCGCTCGCTGCCTTCCACGGGGACGAACTTGCCGTCCTCCCGGGTCACCTCGACGATCTTGAGCGCACTCAGGTTGCCGTCCGCATCGGCCACGAACTCCTGCGTGTTCACCGAGTACAGCCGTTCCCCGCCTTCCTCGTGCGCGGAGGTGACCCGGTAGAGCATCGGATAGGTGGGCCACGGCTGGCTGTCCGGGCGCGACTGCGGCGGCTCGGGCATGATCTCCAGCTGGGTCACCGATTTCGCGCCCTGCCGGTGCGCGGTGCCGAGACAGTCGGCGCCGGTGTCCCCGCCGCCGATGATGATCACGTCCTTGCCCTTGGCGCTGATCGGGGAGGCCTCGAGTTCCCCTGCCGCGACCCGGTTCGCCGGCGGCAGGTACTCCATGGCCTGGTAGATGCCCGTGGCCTCGCGCCCGGGTGCGGGCAGATCCCGCCACGCGGTCGCGCCTCCGGCGAGCACCACCGCGTCGTAGTCCGCGCGCAGCTGCTCGGCGGTGATGTCCACCCCGACGTTGACGTTGACCCGGAATTTCGTTCCCTCGGCGCGCATCTGGTCCAGCCGCCGGTCGAGCCGGTGCTTTTCCATCTTGAACGCCGGGATGCCGTAGCGCAGCAGTCCGCCGATCGCGTCCGCCCGTTCGAGCACGGTGACCTCGTGACCCGCGCGGGTCAGCTGCTGCGCGGCCGCGAGCCCCGAGGGCCCGGATCCCACGACCGCCACCGTTTTCCCGGTCTTCGTCGTGGGCGGTTCGGGGGTGACGAACCCTTCCTCCCACGCGCGGTCGATGATCGAGATCTCCACCCGCTTGATGGTCACCGGATCATCGTTGATCCCGAGCACACAGGCGGTCTCGCACGGCGCGGGACACAACGTCCCGGTGAACTCCGGGAAATTGTTCGTCGCGTGCAGCCGCTCGATCGCGTCCTTCCAGTCGTCCCGCCAGGCGAGCGTGTTCCACTCCGGGATCAGATTGCCGAGCGGGCAACCCTGGTGGCAGAACGGAATGCCGCAGTCCATGCAGCGCCCGGCCTGCTTGGTGAGCTTGCTCGTGGCGAAGTCCTCGTAGACCTCGCGGTAGTCCAGCAGCCGCAGATCGACCGGGCGTGTTTTCGGTGTCTCCCGAGTCGTGGTCAGAAAACCCTTGGGGTCAGCCATGGCTTGCCTCCATGATGGCCTCGTTCACGTCGCGGCCCTCGGCTTCCGCACTGGCCTGCGCTTGCAGCACTCGCTTGAAGTCCTTCGGCATGACCTTGCCGAAACGCCGCACCGCCGTCTCGAAATCCTTGAGCAGACGGTAGGCGACCGAGGAATCCGTTTCACCGGCGTGCTTGCTGATGGTCTCCCGCAGGAATTCGACGTCGTTGTCGTCGAGCGGTTCGATGTCGACCATTTCCGGGTTCACCCGGTGCGCGGGAAGATCGAGCACATAGGCGATTCCGCCGGACATTCCGGCCGCGAAGTTCCGCCCGATCCCGCCGAGCACGACCACCCGGCCACCGGTCATGTATTCGCAGCCGTGGTCGCCGACACCCTCGACCACCGCGGTGGCCCCGGAATTGCGCACACAGAACCGTTCGCCGACCCGGCCGCGCAGGAAGATCTCCCCGCCGGTCGCGCCGTAGCCGATCACGTTGCCCGCGATGGTGTGGTCCTCGGCGGCGAAGTTCGCCAGCTTGTCCGGCCGCACGATGATCCGGCCACCGGAGAGTCCCTTGCCGACGTAGTCGTTCCCATCGCCGAACAGGCGCATCGTGATGCCGTGCGGCACGAACGCGCCGAACGACTGCCCCGCGGTTCCGGTGAAGGTGATGTCGATCGTGTTGTCCGGCAACCCGACACCGCCCCAGCGGCGGGTCAGTTCGGAACCGAGCATGGTGCCGACGGTGCGGTTCACGTTGCGTACCGGCAGTTCGAGGCGCACCTTGTCCCCGCTGGCCAGCGCGCCCTCGGCGAGCTGGATCAGGGTGTTGTCCAACGCCCGGTCGAGCCCGTGGTCCTGCAGTGTCTGCTGGTTACGCCTGCCCTCGGGGGCCATCTCCGGGACCGCGAAGATCGGGGAGAGGTCCATCCCGGACGCCTTCCAGTGCTCGAACGCGGCGTTCTTGTTCAGCACCTCGGCGTGCCCGACCGCTTCCTCGATGGAGCGGAAGCCAAGGGAGGCAAGGATTTCCCGCACCTCCTGCGCGATGAACTCGAAGAAGTTCACCACGTAGTCGGCCTTTCCGGAGAACTTCTCGCGCAGCTTCGGGTTCTGCGTCGCGACCCCGACCGGGCAGGTGTCCAGGTGGCACACCCGCATCATGATGCAGCCGGAGACCACCAGCGGGGCGGTGGCGAAACCGAATTCCTCGGCACCGAGCAACGCGGCGATCACCACATCTCGCCCGGTCTTGAGCTGACCGTCGGTCTGCACCACGATCCGGTCCCGCAGCCGGTTCGCCAGCAGGGTCTGCTGGGTTTCGGCGAGGCCGAGCTCCCACGGGCCGCCCGCGTGCTTGATGGAGGACAGCGGCGAAGCGCCGGTTCCCCCGTCGTGCCCGGAAATGAGCACCACATCCGCGTGTGCCTTGGAAACACCGGCGGCCACGGTGCCGACGCCGACCTCGCTGACCAGCTTCACGTGAATGCGCGCGTTCGGGTTCGCGTTCTTCAGGTCGTGAATGAGCTGCGCGAGGTCCTCGATCGAGTAGATGTCGTGGTGCGGCGGCGGGGAGATGAGCCCGACACCGGGCGTGGAGTGCCTGGTGCGCGCGATCCACGGGTACACCTTGTTCCCCGGAAGCTGGCCACCCTCACCGGGTTTCGCGCCCTGGGCCATCTTGATCTGGATGTCGTCGGAGTTCACCAGGTATTCGCTGGTGACCCCGAACCGGCCGGAGGCGACCTGCTTGACCGCGGAGCGCCGCTCCGGATCGTAGAGCCGCTCCGGGTCCTCGCCGCCTTCCCCGGTGTTCGACTTCCCGCCGAGCCGGTTCATCGCGATCGCCAGCGTCTGGTGCATCTCCATGGAAATGGACCCGTAGGAGATGGCCCCGGTGGCGAACCGTTTCACGATCTCGGAGACCGGTTCGACCTCCTCGACCGGAATCGGTTCCCGGTCGGATTCGAACTCGAACAGCCCGCGCAGTGTCTTCAGTTCACGGGCCTGGTCGTTGACCGCATCGGTGTATTCCTTGAAAACCTCGTATTTCCCGCTGCGGGTAGAGTGCTGCAGCTTGAAAACGGTCTTCGGGTTGAACAGGTGCGGCTCGCCCTCACGGCGCCACTGGTAGTCGCCGCCGGTCTCGAGTTCGCGGTGGTTGGCCTGGAATCCGTCCGCGGGGAAGGCCCTGCGGTGCCGGATCGCGACCTCCTCGGCGAGCTCGTCGAAACCGATCCCGCCCAGGCGCGAGGTGGTGCCCTTGAAGCAGTGCTCGATGACCTCCTCGCCGAGCCCGATCGCCTCGAAGATCTGGGCGCCCGCATAGGAAGCGACCGTGGATACGCCCATCTTGGACATCGTCTTGCGCACGCCCTTGCCGAGCGCCTTGATCAGGTTTCGCGGTGCCTGCTTGACATCCACGCCCGGAACGAGGTCCCGGCGGGCGAGATCCTCCACGGTGGCCATCGCGATGTACGGGTTCACCGCGGCGACCCCGTAGCCGATCAGCAGCGCGATGTGGTGCACCTCGCGGGCATCCCCGGATTCCACGATCAGCCCGACCTGGGTGCGGGTCTTTTCCCGGACCAGGTGGTGGTGCACGGCCCCGGTGAGCAACAGCGAGGGAATGGCCGCGTACTTCTCGTCCACCCCGCGATCGGAGAGGATGATCAGCTTCGCGCCGTCCTCGATGGCCTCGGAGACCTCGGTGCAGATCTCATCAAGACGCCTGCGCAGCGCCGCACCACCGCCACTGGCCTCGTACCGGCCGAGCACGGTGACCGACTGGTATTCCGGGCGTTTCCCGTCATCGTTGATGTGCACCAGCTTCGCGAGCTCGTCGTTGTCGAGCACCGGGAACGGAAGAATGATGCGGTGACAGGATTCCGCGTTCGCGTCCAGCAGGTTCGGCTCGGAACCGATCTGGCTGCCGAGCGCGGTGACCAGTTCCTCGCGGATCGCGTCCAGCGGCGGATTGGTCACCTGGGCGAACAACTGCGTGAAGTAGTCGAAGATCTGCCGCGATCCGGAGGAGAACGGCGCGAGCGGGGAATCGTTGCCCATCGAGCCGATCGGTTCCGCTCCGGTGCGCGCCATGGGTTCGAGCAGGGTCTCGAGCTCTTCCTCGGTGTACCCGAAAGCCTGCTGCCTGCGCACCAGCGTGGCGTGCTGCGGAACCTCGCGCTCCCGTTCGGGCAGCTCGGTCAGGTGCAGCAGTCCGCCCTTCACCCACTGGTAATACGGGTGCGCACGGGCGAGCTCGCCCTTGATCTCCTCGTCCTCGACGATCCGGCCCTGTTCGGTGTCCACGAGGAACATCCGGCCCGGTTCCAGACGGCCCTTGCGCACCACCTTCTCCGGGGCGATGTCGAGCACGCCGACCTCGCTGGCGAGCACGACCAGATCGTCGTCGGTGACCCAGTAGCGCGCCGGGCGCAGCCCATTGCGGTCGAGCACCGCACCGATCTGTGTTCCGTCGGTGAAACTCACCAGCGCGGGCCCGTCCCAGGGCTCCATCAGGGTGGAGTGGAACTCGTAGAACGCCTTGCGCGCGGGATCCATCTCCTCGTGGTTCTCCCACGCCTCCGGGATCATCATCAGCACCGCGTGCGGGAGGGTTCGCCCGCCGAGGTGCAGCAGCTCCAGCACCTCGTCGAAGGTCGCCGAGTCCGAGGCGTCCGGGGTGATGATCGGGAAGATCCGCTCCAGCTCACCGGGAATCAGCTCGGTGGCGAGCATGGATTCGCGCGCGTTCATCCAGTTCTTGTTGCCGCGCAGGGTGTTGATCTCCCCGTTGTGCGCGACGAACCGGTACGGGTGCGCCAGCGGCCAGGACGGGAAGGTGTTCGTGGAGAACCGCGAGTGCACCAGCCCGATCGCGCTCGTCACCCGCTCATCGCGCAGATCCGGGAAGAACCGCTCGACCTGAGGCTCGGTGAGCATGCCCTTGTAGATGATGGTCCGCCCGGAAAGGCTGGGGAAATAGACCTTGTCCTCGGCGAGCGCGTGCTCGGCGCGTTTGCGCACCACGTAGGCCAGCCGCTCCAGCGGAAGACCGACCACCTCCGGCTGGCGTGCGGCGAGGAACAACTGGGCGAAATGCGGCATCACGCTCTTGGCCGTGGGACCGACGTGATCGGTGTCGACGGGCAGTTCCCGCCAGCCGAGCAAACGGGCGTTCTCCTCGGCGAGGATCCGCTCGATCGTCTCGATCGCCCGCGCCCGCCGCTGGGCGTCCGCGGGCAGGAAAACCGTGCCCGCGGCGTAACCGCCTGCACTCGGCAGTTCGAAATCCACTGTTTCGCGGAAGAAATCATCCGGAATTTGCAGCATGATTCCGGCGCCATCACCGGTATCGGGCTCGGCACCACGAGCACCGCGGTGCTCGAGATTGCACAAGGCGGTCAGCGCCTTGCGCACGATGTCATGGGTTCGCCTGCCGGTCATATCGGCGACGAAAGCAACACCACACGCGTCGTGCTCATTCTGCGGGTCGTAAAGACCGGTTACTTGGCGGGTCACGGCTGGCCGCCTCCTAGGGCTCATACGCGGCGGCCCGGCTAACGAAAGCCGGGTCGACCGCGATGGTCAGTCGGGATGGTTGCGCAGGTATAGGCCCGGTCAGGGCATGCCCCTGCGCGCGGTCATGCCTCATCGAATGGCCGCGATCAGCACACCATCGTGCGTGTTGTTGCGTGATCCGGCAAGCCCCAGATGGGCGCCGGCGCCACCGCTCGCGTTGCGGTCCCCGGGATCACCGGGCAAGACAACGATAATGTGAACCTGGCGTTATCGAAATATGTCTTCGCAAGCTCGTGGGAAATGACACGTATCCGATACAACAACGATAACTGCTGTGCCTCGCCTCGCGCTAGATGCTGTGTGTAACCGCATCCCACACCAGGTAGTCGGCTGGGCGGCCTGGGCTAGAGTGACGCAACTCGTTCGGCGGAACCTCTCGGGGAGGCGTGGTGGACCAGAAGCTGCTCACCGACCTGATCTCGATTCCGCTGTTCACCGGGGTGATCGGGTACGTGACCAACTGGTCCGGGGTGCTGATGCTGTTCGCCCCGCTGCGCTTCCACGGCGTCCGGATGCCCGGCCTGCGCCTGCTGTACCCGTTCCTGCCGCGCCGGGTGCAGGTGATCCCGGCGATCGATGAGGAGGGCCGGTTCGGCTGGCAGGGCATCGTGCCCTCGCGCGCGGCCAAGATGGCCAGTATCGCGGTGGACAAGAGCCTGGCCAAGGTGGGCGGGATCCGGGATTTCTACCGCGAACTCGAACCGGACACGATCGCCGAACACCTCATAACGGTGGCACGAGCGGAGATCCGCGATGTTGTCAACCGCATCATGGAGCAGGAGGAGCCGCAACTGTGGCACGACCTGCCCCCGGTGGTGCGGGTCGCGGTGTACCGCAGGGTGGACCAGCAACTGCCCAAGATCCTCAAAAGGCTCACCAAGGACATCGGGGACAACATCGAGCAGCTGGTGGACGCGAAGCTGATGGTGATCCGCTATCTGTCCGAACATCCTGCGCTGTTGAACGACATTTTCCGGAACATGGGCCGTAAAGAGCTGCGATTCATGCAGAATTTCGGGTTCTATTTCGGTTTTCCTATGGGCTTCGCGCTCGTGGCCGTGGTGCACGCGCTCCCGTACTGGTGGGTGCTGCCGATCGGCGGCGTGATCATCGGCTACATCGCCAACTACGTCGGCATCATGATGATCTTCGAGCCGGTCTATCCGAACCGGCTGGTGCCCTGGCGCCAGGGCCTGTTCATCAAGCGCAAGGCGGAGATCTCCGAGGAGTACGCGAAGACGATCGCCGAGGATGTCATCACGCTGCGTAACGTCGGCGACGAGCTGCTGCACGGACCGCGCTCGGATCGCACCCGTGCCCTGCTCGCGAGCGCCCTGCGCCCGGCCATCGACGACGCGATCGGGCCCGCGCGCGCCGCGGCCGAGGCGGCGATCGGGCCGACCAGGTTCCGCAGGATCCGGTCCAGCATGGCCGAGGAGGCCAGCGAGTTCGCGCCCCTGGTGTTCTCCGACGACGCGCTCAACCGTTCGCAGTCGGGCAAGATCCGGCGGTTCGTGGCGATGCGGATGCACCAGCTCGACCTCTCGGACTTCAACGAGCTGCTGCGTTCGGCGATCAAGCAGGACGAGTGGCTGCTTTTCGTGCACGGCGCGGTGCTCGGTTTCGCCGCCGGGCTCGTGCACCTCGCGATATTCGGTGTGTAACACCATTGTCCGGTACGGCTATCCTTGGCGCGTCATGAACTTCGTACAGGACGCGAGTGAGCGCGCACGGAACTCGGCGAACGAGCTGCTGCGCACGGCGGGCAAGCTGGCCGAGGCCTCGGCGACGGTCGGGGTGGCGATCGTGCGCGCCGCGATCGAGGGCCAGTCCCCGGCCGAACTGGCCCAGGGCGCCGGTGAGCAGCTGCGCGCCGTCTCCCGGACCGCGCTCGGGCTCCCCGCGGACAATCTCCCCGCGGGCGCGCGCCCCGGCTACGTGAACGCCTCGGCCCTGCGTGCCAAGGGGGCCGCGCTGCTGCAGCGCTCGGCCGATGTGAGCTTCACCGAATCCGCGGAGTACGTGCACCCGGCCTATGCCCGGATCATCGACGAACTCGCCCCGGACGAGGCGCGGATACTGCGGGTGTTCGCCACCGACGGCGCGCAGCCGGCGATCGACGTGCGCACCGGGCGGCCGTTCGGCGTGGGTTCCGCCCAGGTCGCCTACGGCCTCTCGATGATCGGCGAACTCGCCGGATGTCGACAAACCGATAAAGTCCCCGCCTATCTCAACAACCTCGAACGGCTCGGCCTCATCTGGTTCTGGAAGGAGCCCGTGGACGCCGCCCGGTATCAGGTGGTCGAGGTGCAGCCGACGGTCACCGAGGCGGTGCGCGAGGCCGGGAGGGCGGCACGCACGGTCCGGCGCAGCATCGCGCTGACTCCGTTCGGGGTGGACTTCTGCCGGATCTGTTTCCCCGGGGAACTCACCATCGAGGGCACCGCCTCCGCCTGAACACACCCGTGTCACCACGGTCGGTGAGCAGGGGATTTTTCATAGTTCGACCAGTCAGTCTATTATTCGGGCATGGCACGCACGGTGGACGAAGCGCGACACCGGGAACGGCGCGCCCTCGTCGTCGAGACGGCGGCCGAGCTGTTCGCCAAGCGCGGGTTCGCCAAGACCACGACCGCCTCGATCGCGCGGGCGGCCGGGATCAGCACCGGCAGCCTCTTCTACTACTTCACGGACAAGCACGCCATCTTCCGGGCCATCTTCGAGCAGGACATCCCGGACAGCGAGGCCCTGTTCGCCGGGCACGCCGACACCACCGATCCGCTCGCCTCGATCCTGGACATCGTCGGAACACTGGCCGAACCCGCCCGCGAGGACCTGGCACATGGCCTGCTGGTGGAGCTACTCCGGGTGATCGACGATGACCCCAAACTGGCCAGGGTGGTCATGGCGAACGAAGCGATCGTGCACACCGGATTCACCCAACTGATCGAGAAAGCCGCGGCGGCCGGTTCCGTGGACCCCGAGCTCGACGCGGGCGAGGCAGCCACCTGGATCCGGTCGATCATCGACGCCGCCTACCTGAACGCGGATCCGGATGCGAAAACCGATCCGGTGCCCATGCTGAAGCTGATCGTCGCACGGTTCCTGGGGAATGACACGAGCTTGGGAGACAGGACATGACCACGACACTTCCCGGGCAGGACCGGGTGAGCATTCCGCAGGGCTGGCTGTGGTTCTTCCGGATCATCGGTCTCCCGGTCGGCCTCGGCATCGGTTTCGTGCTCAAACCGGTGGTGCACTGGATCGCGTCGGTGTTCTCCTCCGCGCCCGCCGCCCTGCGGGTCGCCGCGAACATTCCCACGGTGTGGCTGGTCCCGCTGCTGGCGGTGCTCGGGCTGGCCGGCGGGATCGTGCTCGCCGAGATCGCCAAACGCGAGGCACTGGCCGTCACCATCACCGAGGAAGGGCTGCACACCGCGCGGGACGGCGAGGAACGGTTCATCGCGCGCGCCAAGATCGGCTCGATCCTCGTGGACGGCAAGGATCTCGTGCTCATCGAGCGCGACGGGCGGGAGCTTTTCCGTTCCCCGGCAACCGATCTGGCCAAGAACGTGCTCGCGGAACGGCTGCGGGACCGCGGATATCCGCAGTTGCTGACCGTGGATCCGCACGAAACCGAGTACCGCGACTGGCTCGACGGCCACCCCGATCTCGAGGACACGGCGAACGCACTGCTGCGAGAGCGCAAGGCCGCACTGCGGGCGAACAATGCCGCCGAGGCCGAGGTGCTGCGGGATCGCTTGCAGGACAACGGTATCGCGGTCCGGGACCGGAACAAGGCGCAGCAGTACCGCAGGCTGTAGAAACCCGATTGCGTCCCGTTGCGGAGCCTGCGAGCATCACGTGGTGTGCACCGTCCGCCGGGCCGTGCCCGCCGACACCGCCGACTGTGTCGCCATCGTGCGGGGACTACCCGAATACTTCACCGAGGATGTCCCGGACAAGATCGCCGCCGAGCTCCGGGAACACCCGGCCTGGGTCGCCGAGGAGGGCACCGGGCTCGCCGGTTTCGCCATCGTGGACCGGCGTTCGGCCCACGCCGCGGAAATCCGGTGGCTGGCCGTCGCCGGGCCGCGGCGGGGAAACGGCGTCGGCACGCGGCTGCTCGACCATCTCGTGCGCGAACTGGCCGCGGACGGGCTCCTGGTGCTGGAGGTCAAGACCCTCGACGCGCGCGCCGGATACCAGCCCTATGTGGCGACGCGCGCGTTCTGGGAGCGGAACGGGTTCGTGCAGGTGGACACGATCGATCCGTTCCCGGACTGGCCGCCCGGCAATCCCGCGGCCATCTACATCGCCGCGCTCGGCACCACCCGGTGAGCTATTCGCTCCCGCGCCGCGCCCGTTTGCGGCGCAACACGGAGAACAGCACCGCGAGCAGCACGGCTGCCAGCGCCGCGGGGAGCGCGCGTTTGGCGACCGTGCCGCCCGCGTAGTCCATCAGATCGATGGCCTCGCCCTGCGGTTTCGGTTGCGGCGCGGGCTCGTCCGGTGACGCTGCCGGTTCCGGCTCCTCCTGTCCGGTTGCCGCCTCCGGCGTGGCGAGCTTGTCCGCGAGGCATTCGGCGAAGGAGGCCAGGATCTTCCCGCTGACCTCGGCGATCATGCCGCGGCCGAACTGGGCGGGTTTCCCGGTGATGTTGAGGTCGGTCTCCACCGCGCCGCTGGTTCCCGCGCCGGATTCGCTCAGTGTCACGGTGACCGTGGCCGCGGCCGTGCCGTTCCCCCGGGAGTCCTTCCCGCTGGCCGCGATGACCACGGTGCGCGTGGCCTCCTCGGTCTGCTCGAATTTTCCGGTTCCCTTGTACAGCAGGGAAACCGGTCCCAGTTTGACCTTCACCGTGCCGCGGAACTCGTTGCCCTCCACCGATTCGAGCGTGGCGCCCGGCATACAGGGGGCGACCCGCTCGGGATCGAGCAGCGCCGCCCACACCACGTCGATGGGCGCGGGAACGGAGAATTCATGGCTTAACCGCAAGCATTCCTCCTAGGTTCGCGCGGCCGCGGTCACCGCGCGCGCGGTGAGCACCCTGGCCAGCTGGGTGCGGTAGGCCGCATCGGCGTTGGCATCGGTACCCGGATTCGCCTCGGCGGCGGCACTGCGCGCGGCCGCCCGCACCGCATCGGCCGTCGCAGGGCCGCCGACCAGCGCCGCCTCCACCGCACGCGCGCGTACCGGAACGGTGTCCATATTGGTCAGTCCCACCTTCGCCTCGGCGATGGTGCCGTTCTCCATCCGCAGCGCGGCCCCGACCGCGACGATCGACCAGGCTTGGGCGACCCGGTTGAACTTCTCGTAGTGTGCCTGCCATCCGGTGTGTTTGGGCACCCGGACCTCGACGAGGATCTCGTTCTCGGCGAGCGCGGTCGTGAAGAAGTCCACGAAGAACTCGGCCGCGGGCAGGGTGCGGCGCCCGTCCGGTCCGGCGATCGTCATGCTCGCGTCCAGGGCGAGCGCGGGCGCGAGCAGATCACCGGCGGGATCCGCGTGGGCCAGCGAACCGCCGAAGGTGCCCCGGTGCCGGATCTGCGGATCGGCAACGGTGCGCGTCGCCTCGGCGAGCAGGGCGGCGTGCGCGTGCACCGATTCGTCCCGGCACACCTCATCATGGGTGGTCATGGCACCGATCACGAGCGCATCGGCCTCTTCGCGGATTCCGCGTAGTTCGGGGATCCGGCCGAGGTCGACCACCGTGGTCGGGGCGGCGAGGCGCATCCGCAGCACCGGCATCAGGCTCTGCCCGCCGCCGAGCACCTTGGCGTCCTCGCCCGCATCGGCGAGCGCGGTGACCGCCTCCTCCACAGTGGACGGTGCGGCGTAGTCGAAGGGTGCGGGAATCACTTCGAACCTCCCTGGATCGCCTGCCAGACCCGTTGCGGGGTACAGGGCATCTCGATATCACGCACCCCGAACTGGCGCACCGCGTCGAGGATCGCGTTCACCACGGCCGGGGTGGACGCGATCGTGCCCGCCTCACCGACTCCCTTGACGCCCAAGGGATTCGAGGTCGCCGGGGTCTCGGTCATGTCCGTGGTGAACCGCGGCAGATCCATCGCCGAGGGCACCAGATAGTCCGCGAGCGAGGCCGTGGTCAGGGTGCCGAACTCGTCGTGCACCGCCTCCTCGTAGAGCGCCTGCGCGATGCCCTGGGCGAGCCCGCCGTGCACCTGTCCCTCGGCGATGAGCGGGTTGACCACCTTGCCGATGTCGTCCACGCACACATAGGAGCGGATGCGCACCGCGCCGGTCTCGGTGTCCACCTCGGTGGCGCACAGGTGAGTGCCGTGCGGGAAGGAGAAGTTCTCCGGGTCATAACTGGCCTCGGAGTCGAGATTGGGTTCCACCCCGTCCGGCAGATCGTGTGCGGCGAACACCGCGAGCGCGATATCGGTGATCGTGACCCCGGCGGCGCCCGTCCCGCGCACCCCGAAGGATCCCGCGGTGAACTCCAGGTCGTCCTCGGCGGCCTCGAGCAGATGCGCGGCGATCGGGCGGGCCTTCTCGATCACCTTGTCCAGCGCCTTGACCAGTGCGATCCCGCCGACAACCAGGGAACGCGAACCGTAGGTGTCCATGCCGCGCTGGGAGATCTGGGTGTCCCCGTGCAGCACCTCGACATCCTCGAAGGGCACCCCGAGCCGGTCGGCGACGATCTGCGACCACGCCGTGTCGTGTCCCTGCCCGTGTGGCGAGGAACCGGTGACCACCTCGACCTTTCCGGTCGGCAGCATCCGCACCTCGGCGTGTTCCCAGCCGCCCGCGCTGTAGTTCAGCGAGCCGAGCACCCGGGACGGGGCGAGCCCGCACATCTCGGTGAAGGTGGAGAGGCCGATACCGAGCTGCACCGGGTCCCCGTTCTCCCGCCTGCGGGCCTGTTCGGCGCGCAGTTCCTGGTAGCCGAACAGTTCTTTGGCCCGCGCGGTGGCCGCCTCGTAGTTGCCGGAATCGTAGGTGAGCGTGGAAACGGTGGTGTACGGGAATTCCTCGTGTTTGATCCAGTTCTTCTCCCGGATCTCGAGCGGATCCACGCCGAGTTCCACGGCGAGCTCGTCCATCATGCGCTCGATCCCGAAAGTGGCCTCCGGGCGGCCCGCCCCGCGATAGGCATCGGTGGGCACCTTGTTGGTGAACACATTGGTGCAGGAGAAGTGATACGCGGGAATCTTGTAGATCGCGTTGAACATGAACGCGCCGAGGATGGGCACGCCGGGAGTGACCAGCCGCAGATAGGCACCCATATCGGCGAGCAGTTCCACCTTGAGACCGGTGATCGTGCCGTCCCCGCGCGCGGCGAGGGTCAGCCGCTGGATCTGGTCCCTGCCGTGGTGCGCGGCGAGCAGCGATTCGGTGCGGGTTTCGGTGTACTTCACCGGTTTGCCGAGCCTGCGCCCGATCAGGAAGGTGAGGAATTCCTCCGGGGTGACCTGGAGCTTGCCGCCGAAGCCACCGCCCACATCCGGGGCGATCACCCGGATCTTGTGCTCGGGGACGCCGAGGCTCATCGCGAGCATCAGGCGCACGATGTGCGGCACCTGGGTGGCCGAGTACAGCGTGGTCTGCGGCCCGGTCGGGTCCACGAGCACCGAACGCGGCTCCATGAACGCGGGAATCAGCCGCTGCTGGCGGAATTTGCGGCGCACCACCACATCCGCGTCCCGGATCGCGTCCTCCACATCGCCACCGGAACCGGCCTGCGCCGAGTCGAAGACCCAGTTCGCGCTGCGGTTCGTGCCCAGCTCCGGATAGATGACCTCCTCGTCACCGGACGCGGCCTCCAGATCGAGCACCACCGGCAGATCCTCGTAGTCCACATCGATGAGGTCCACCGCGTCCCGCGCCTCGGCCGCACTGCGGGCGACCACGACCGCGACCGCCTCCCCGGCGAAGTTCACCGTGCTCTCCGCGATCGAGGGCGCGTTCGGGGATTTCTGGTCCTGGGTGATCGGCCAGGCGCACGGCAGCGAACCCTGCTCGGCGGCGAGGTCCGCGCCGGTGAACACGGCGACCACTCCGGAGCTCGCCCGGGCCTGATCGGTGTCGATCCTGCCGATCCTGGCGTGCGCGACCGGGCTGCGCAGGATGGCCATGTGCAGCATCCCGGGCAGCGTGATGTTGTCGGTCCACCTGGTGCGACCGCTGATCAGCCGCGCGTCCTCTTTGCGAGTGCGGGCTTTGCCGAGTTCGGGTTCCACGGTCGAGGTCATTGCTTCGCCCCCAGCTCACCCGCCGCGGCACGCACGGCGTTGACGATGTTCTGGTAACCGGTACAGCGGCAGAGATTGCCCTCGAGTCCTTCGCGCACCTGTTCCTCGCTCGGATCCGGGGTGTCGCCGAGCAGATCGATGGACTGCATGATCATCCCGGGCGTGCAGAATCCGCACTGCAGCGCGTGGTTCTCGTGAAAGGCCCGCTGCACCGGATGCGGCTGACCGTCCCGTTCGAGCCCCTCGATGGTGGTGATCTCGGCGCCGTCGGCCTGGACCGCGAGCACCGAACACGACTTCACTGAGCGACCGTTCAGATGCACGGTGCACGCACCGCAATTGCTGGTGTCACAGCCGATGACGGTGCCCACCTTGCCGAGATTTTCCCGAAGATGCTGGACAAGCAGGGTTCGGGGCTCGACATCGTCGGTATAGGACGTTCCGTCGACGGTCATCGTGATGCGCATGGACCCTCCTGGTGGTGGGAGTAGTGATCGGGACCACAGCCACCCCCAAGCCTGCCCTCCTCGGAGTTCGGACACAACATGCTCCGCGTCTGCGCATATCGTGCGCGGGACCGAGTCCGCAGATGCGGAACACGAAGAACACGCCTTCCGCCTCTCCCCATCACCCGCTTGGAGGTGGCAGGATTCGCCCGTGTCTTCGCGAGGAACTAGCCGACTAGTCACCCGATGTTTACCGTTCGTGGTCGCCGCGCTCACACTGACCTCCTGCGGTATCGGCGGAACCGGGGAACCGACCGGGCATTCCACGAAGACCGTGCTCCCTCCGGTGAGCAAGGACCCGAAGCTGGCGAGCCTCGTCCCGGCCAAGGACGCCGAGGACGGCAAGCTGCTGATCGCGAACGACCAGACCTATCCGCCCAACGAGTTCCGGGATTCCGGGGCGCTTGTCGGAATGGACGTGGATATCGGGCGCGCCATGGCGAAACGGCTCGGCCTCGAGGCGGAATTCCAGAACTCCAGCTTCGACGGGATTCTCGGCGGCATCAAGGCGCACAAATACGAGGCGGCGATCTCCTCGTTCAGCATCAGCGCCGACCGGCTCGCCGAACTCAATCTCGTCTCCTACTACATCGCGGGAACCTCGCTCGGCACGCTCAAGGGCAATCCGAACCGGCTGGACGATAACGATCTGTGCGGGACCACCATCGCCGTGCAGAAGGGCACCACGCAGGTCGACGACCTCAACGCGCGCAACAAACGCTGCGCGCAGCAGCACAAGCCGCCCGCGACGATGATGCAGTTCCAGGCGCAGACCGATGTGAACCTGGCGCTCGCGGCGAAGCGGGTGCAGGGTGAGCTCGCCGATTCCCCCGTCGTCGCCTACGCGATCAAGCAGTCCGAGGGCAAGCTCGAACAGGTCGGCAAATCCTATGCGAACGCGCCCTACGGTGTGGCCGTCCCGAAGGACGATACGGGCCTGGCGAAAGCGGTCCAGGCGAGCCTGCAATCGCTCATGGACGACGGAACCTATCGCAAGATCCTGGAAAAGTGGGGCCTTGACGAAGGCGCGATCAAGAAGGCCGAAGTGAACCCGAAGGTTACGGATTACTCATGAACACTGAGCACCAGGATCCGATCAAGGCGGTTCCGGTACGCAGGCCCGGCCGCTGGATCGGCGGGGTCATCATCGCGCTCATCGCGATCGGCGTCATCTACAGCATCGTCACCAACAAGAATTTCGAGTGGCCGACGGTGTGGCGCTATCTCTTCGATTTCCGGATTCTCACCGGGCTGCGCAACACCCTCGTGCTCACCGTGCTTTCCATGGTGATCGGGGTGGTCGGCGGGATCATCCTGGCGATCATGCGGCTTTCCCGCAGCCCGCTGGTCTCCGGCGCGGCCGCGGTGTACATCTGGTTCTTCCGCGGCACCCCGCTGATCACCCAGCTGATCTTCTGGAACTTCTTCAGCCTGCTCTACCCGCGCATCGGCTGGGGAACGTTCAGTGTGGA
This sequence comes from Sciscionella sediminilitoris, assembly GCF_000737195.2. GTDB lineage: Bacteria > Actinomycetota > Actinomycetes > Mycobacteriales > Pseudonocardiaceae > Sciscionella > Sciscionella sediminilitoris. Next base: position 42,268 of record NZ_JALM01000028.1, on the reverse strand, counting down.
CACCAATACGCTGATCGCCCCGTTCGTCGCCGCACTGCTCGGGCTCGGGCTCAACGAGGCCGCCTACATGGCCGAGATCGTGCGCGGCGGGATCTCCTCGGTGGACGAGGGACAGCGCGAGGCCGCGTCGGCACTGGGCATGCGACAGGGGAAGACCTTGCGGCGCATCGTGTTGCCGCAGGCGATGCGGGTGATCCTGCCGCCGACCGGGAACGAGACGATCGCCATGCTCAAGACCACCTCGCTGGTCGTGGTGATCGGCTACTTCGAACTGATGACCGCGGCGCAGCAGATCTACGCGGACAACCTCAAGCAGATTCCGCTGCTGATCGCGGCCGCCATCTGGTATCTGCTGCTCACCTCGATTCTGAGCATTTTCCAGTCCCGCATCGAGAAGCGGTACTCGCGCGGCGTGAGCGGAATCGCCACGCAGCCGGGATTCGCCGAACGGATGTTCTCGTTCAGGAAGGCAGCGCGATGAGTGAGCAGCCCACCCAGGAACCGATGGTGCGCGCCGAGGGCGTGTGCAAGCACTATGGCCGCCTCGAAGTCCTCAAGGGCATCGATCTCGAGGTCGCCCCGCGCGAGGTGATGTGCGTGATCGGGCCTTCGGGCTCGGGCAAATCCACGTTCCTGCGCTGTATCAACCACCTGGAGAAGGTGAACGCGGGCAAGCTGTGGGTGGACGGGGAACTCGTCGGCTACCGCCAGCACGGAGACAAGCTGCACGAACTGCGTGAGCACGAGGTCGCCGAGAAGCGCCGGGAGATCGGCATGGTGTTCCAGCGGTTCAACCTGTTCCCGCACATGACCGCGCTCGGCAATGTCATCGAGGCCCCGGTCCAGGTGAAAGGGGTACCGAAGGCGGAAGCCAAGCAGCAGGGCGAGGAACTGCTCGCCAGGGTCGGGCTCGCGGACAAGGCCGATGCCTACCCGAACCAGCTCTCCGGCGGGCAGCAGCAGCGGGTCGCGATCGCGCGGGCCCTTGCCATGAAACCGAAACTGATGCTCTTCGACGAACCGACATCCGCGCTCGATCCGGAACTCGTCGGCGAGGTACTTGCCGTGATGCGCGGGCTCGCCGAGGACGGGATGACCATGGTGCTGGTCACCCACGAAATGGGATTCGCCCGTGAGGTCGGCGATTCGCTGGTGTTCATGGACGGCGGAGTGGTCGTGGAGAAGGGCAAACCCCGCGATGTGATCAGCAATCCGCAGCACGAGCGCACCCAGTCCTTCCTCGCGAAGGTGCTATGAAGCGCGTCCTCGTCCTGCTCGCCGCCGTGCTGGTGCTCGCCGGTTGCGCGCGGGCGGCGAACGTCAAGGGCCCCAAGGGAGTCCCGCTCGTGGCGTCCGGCCAGCTCACCGTGTGCACGCACCTGTCCTTCGCACCGTTCCAGTCGGTCAAGCACGGGGAGATCGTCGGTTTCGACGTGGACCTGATCGATCTGGTCGCCCGCGATCTCGGGCTGCCGCAGAAGATCATCGACACCTCCTTCGAGGGCATCCAGTCCGGGACCGCGTACAACTCGAACCAGTGCGATATCGGCACCGGCGGGATGACGATCACCAAGGTGCGCGCACAGAACATGGACTTCTCGATCCCGTACTTCGACGCGAAGCAGGCATTGCTGTGCCGGGCCAGCGAACCGGCGAACAGTATGGATGCGTTGCGCGGCAAGCAGATCGGCGTTCTCGTCGGCACCACGGGCGAGGAGTACACCCGGAAATGGAACGCCGCGCACGGTAATCCGCTGCAGGTGGTGCAGTTCGACGAGATGACGGTGGAGTTCACCGGGGTCAAGACCGGGAAGGTCGCCTGCGCGATGCAGGACAACGGGCCGCTGCTGGACTTCGCCAAACAGAACCCCGGCCTGGTCGCCACCGCGCAGTTCGACACCGGGGAGAAACTCGGATTCGGCGTGCGCAAAGGCAATACCGCGATGCGCACGGAAATCGACCGGGTGCTGCGGAAAGCCTACGCCGACGGCACCTATGCGCGCCTCTACAAGAAATGGTTCACCTGAGAATGAGCGCTCCCAAAACGCCACGGGCACGCGCGATCCGCGCCGTGCAATACCTCGTGCTGCTCGCGGCGATTCTCGTGCTCGCGCTGCTCGCCGACTGGCGCCAGATCGGTGTCACGTTCTTCGATCCGGTCGCGATCGCCGGGCAGTTCCCCGGGGTGCTGTCCACCGCGCTGGTCAACACGATCTTCTACACGGTGCTCGGTTTCGCCTTCGGCTTCCCGCTCGGGCTGATCATCGCGCTGATGCGGATGTCCCAGGTCGCCCCGTATCGCTGGCTCGCGACCGCCTATGTGGAGGTCTTCCGCGGGGTGCCGACCCTGCTCGTGTTCATCGCGCTCGGCTACGGGGTGCCGATCGCGTTCAACGCCCGCTACGACAACTGGTTCGCGGTCATGCTCGCGCTCGGCCTCGTCGGGGCCGCCTACACATCCGAGACCATCCGCGCCGGCATCACCGGGGTGCCGCAGGGTCAGGTCGAAGCCGCCGATTCGCTCGGCATGACCCGCCCGCAGGCCTACCGCACGGTGATCATCCCCCAGGCGTTCCGGATCGTGCTTCCCCCGCTGACCAACGAGCTCATCCTGCTCGCCAAGGACTCCTCACTGGTCTACGCGCTCGGGCTCACCATCGACGAGTACGAGCTCACCAAGTGGGGTCAGGTCGGGCTCACCGAGTTCAAATCCCTGACCTCGGTGATCGTCGCGGGCCTGTGCTACCTCGTGCTCACCATCCCGCTCGGTTACCTCTCCCGCTACCTGGAACGGCGCGGGACGGTGGCCGCAAGCCGGGTCCGCAAGAACACCGCGAACCCGGCCTGAGGCGCGGCCGGGTTCAGCGCTGCTCGCCGCCCTGGCCGCCCTGCTCGCCCTGGCCACCGAGGAAGTCCTTGGCCTTGTCCAGGCCCTTGTCGATCTGCTCCTCGTGACCGAACTTCTCTTTCGCGAACTCGCCCGCCTTGTCCAGGCCCTGCTCGACCTTGTCGCCGTGCTCTCCGGCGAACTCCTTGGCCTTGTTCGCGAGGTCTCCGAATTCCATGATTGCTCCCTTCACACTCCCGGTCCGCGTGCTCGGACCGCGGGGCCGACCGTAGTCGCTACCCGCCGTTCCGTCACCTTTTCGGGGTTTCGGGGAGCGTCGAGAGCGTGCTCACCGGCGGCACAGCCGCTTTCACCACCCTCTCAACTCACACCGCGGCGGGGTTCCGCCACCCGCACCGCGCCCAAGCCCCAACGACAATTCGCTAATGGATCTGTTTGCGGGACTTGTTCTTGATGTAGCCGTACGCCGCAGTACCCGCGAACAGCACCGCTCCGACAATGACCAGCCAGAACAGGCCCTTGATCACTGCGCCGAGGACCATGAATCCCACCCAGACGACCAGGATCCCACCGAGCACCTTCAGCACCATGTCAACCTTCAATCTCCGAAACTTCGCAGCCGTTGCTGCCGTCCAGTCTCCACGAGCCGGATCGGGCCCACCACAGGTATGACCCTGAACTTCACCCGGAGAACCCGGAGCGCTGTCCCGGTGAGTGCACTGGCAGCCACTCTCCGATACGGCGCAGGCCTTCGGTGATTTCCGTACTCGTACCTGCGAACGAAAGACGGACGAATTCGTTCCCGCGTACCGGATCGAAGTCCACTCCGGGCACCACGGCGACCCCGGTCTCGGCGAGCAGCCTGCGGCACCAGTCGATCGAATCCGAGGTCAATGAGGATATGTCGACATAGACGTAGAAGGCTCCTTCGGCGGGCGCGAACCGGTCGAGCCCGAGTGCACCGAGCCCGTCGAGCAGGATCTTCCGGTTCCCCGCGTATCCGCGCACGGCCTCATCGGCCTCGGCGTAGGCGGCGGGTTCGAAGGCGGCGACGGCGGCCAGCTGGGAGTGCACGGGCGCGCAGATGGAGAAGTTGCCGACCAGGGTGTCCACGGCGCGGCGCAGTCGCGCGGGCACGAGCATCCACCCGATGCGCCAGCCGGTCATCGCCCAGTACTTGGAGAAGGAGTTCACCACGATGGCCTCGCGGGAGGTGCGCCAGGCGCAGTCGGAGTCCGCGCCGTAGGTGATCCCGTGGTAGATCTCGTCCGAGATGAGCTGGATGCCGCGGTCCCGGCAGTACCCGGCGAGTTCGGCGAGCCGGTCCGCGCCGAGCACCGTCCCGGTCGGATTGGCCGGGCTGGCCACCACGAGCCCGGCGAGGTCCTGCTGCCGGTCGAGCAGTTCGGGGGTCGGCACATAGCCCTGCTCGGCTCCGCACGGCAGGTCCACGACCTCGCAGCCGAGCGCACTCAGGATGTTGCGGTAGCAGGGGTACCCGGGATTGGGCAGGGCGACCCGGTCACCCGCGTCGAAGGCGGCGAGGAAGGCCATGGTGAACGCGCCGGAGGAGCCGGTGGTCACCACGACGTCCTCGGTCTCCACGCTCAGTCCGTAGCTGCGCCGGTAGTGTCCGGCGATCCCGGCACGCAGTTCCGGGATACCGAGCTGTTCGGTGTACCCGAGGCGGTGCTCGGTCACCGCGCGCGCGGCCGCCTCCCGCACCACCGCGGGCGCGGGGATCGACGGCTGCCCAGCGGCGAGCGAGACGACGTCACCGCGCTCACGCTGACGCTGCCCTGCCGCGGAGAGCACCTCCATGACGTGGAACGGCGCGACGGCGGCCCGTTCGGCGACTCGTAACAATGGCCTGGCTCCTTAAGACTCGCGGAGAACCCAAGCCTGTCACATCAGTAGCCGACGTACCCTCCGCCGTGCGCCATCGCCTTGACGCCGGGAACATTGGACAGCGAACCGTAGCGACTGATCGAGTACTTCACCCCGGCGCAGATGTTGTCCACCGGGTTGTAGATGTCGTCGTGCCCGGGCAGCTTGTTCGACTGGAACGTGGGGTCGATGCACTGCATGAGCCCCTTCGAGGGGGTCCCCTTGGCCGCGTTCGAGTCCCAGTTGTTGATCGCGTGCGGGTTGCCGCCGGACTCCTTCTCGATGATCTGCCAGATGATCTTCTTGTCCGCGTCCGAGACGTTAACCCCCGCCTTGCGCAGCTCCGCGATGGCCTGGTCGATCCACTGCTGCACGTTGCCCGGCGGCGGGCCACCGGCAGGCGGTCCACCCGAGGCGCCCATACCGCCGCCTCCGCCGCCACCGCCGGAGCCGCCACCACCGGAGAAGCCGCCGTACCCACTGCCGCCGCTGACCGAGGAGGTCTTCAGCGAGGACCCGCCGCTTCCGCCGGGGCTGGGCACGTTGTTGTAGGTGTCCTTCATGGTGGAGGTCTGCTTGGAGAGCTCGGTGGAGAGCTTCTTCATCGCATCCTGGGCCTTGTGCTCGGCCTGGGTGATCTTGTCCCGGTTCTCGTCCGCGGCCGCCTTGCCGAGCTCGGCTTTCTTCGCCTCGGTCGGCTTGCCGCCGTTCTGGTCGGGATGCTTGGCCGCCTCGGTCTCCTCGGCGGAGAGCTTCTGCTTGTAGGAGCTCTCCACCTGGTTCATCGCGGCGTCCATCTCGCCCTTGGCGTCGTCGAGCTCCTTGACGGCGGCCCGGATGCTCTCCACGCCCTGGTTGAGCAGTTCGTGCGCGGCCTTCGAGGCGTTCGCGAAGGTCTGCATGTACCCCTTGTAGGAGTCCGCGTCCTTGCCCTGCCACGCCGATTCGAGGCTGCTGATCGTGCCCTGCAGCTGCTTGTGCGAGTTCCCCGCCTGCTCGGCCGCCGTCTCCAGGCTGCCCTGCACATCCTTGAACTCGGCCGTGTTCACCCCGCGCCAGCGCTGCACCTGAGCCTTGATGTCCTCGGCGCCCGGGATATCTACATCCGCCATCTGTCCTGCTCCCCGTCAGTCCTTCGGAGTGAGGTTGTCCTTGTTGACCTTCTCGGCTTCCAGGTGCGCCTGGTAGATCCCGTCCAGGGCCTGCTCGACCTCGTGCAGCCGGTTCCGCGCGGTCCCGTAGCTCTCCTTGACCCCGCCGAGGTGATCGGTGACCGCCTTGCCGGTGGTTCCGGAGTGCTCGTTCTCGCCGAACGCCTTGTGGTCGAGCCGCTGCATGCGGGCGTCCGGAGCGTCCCCCACCTTTTCGTACTCCGTCTTCAACTTGGCGATCGACTGTCGCATCGTCTCGAACTCGGCCTTGTTGAAGTACTTGTCCACCATGGCGCTCGGCCCCCTTACTGGTGCTTCGAAGTCTTCTCCTCGGACGTGGGCGGGGCGGCACTGGTTCCCCGTCGTTCGCCCGGTTTCGCTAATACTCTAAGCCCGAATTCGCCTGCTCACAGCTCATCCAGCAATTCGCAAACGCACATGACCAGTTTCTCGTTGTCGGCCGGGGTCATGGTCAACCAGGTGGTGCCGTCCTTGGCCTGACCGGTGATTTGGGCAAATCGCCCAGACGGGTTGTCATGGAACCCGACGACCCGGTTCGCGCGCCGCAGCCCACCGTCCGCGGCCCGGCACTCGGCACCGAACTGGCCGCGCACCGAGATGTCCCCGGCCATCTGCGCGATGGTCTGCGCCGAGTTCAGCCGCACGCCGTCCCGCTCCAGTTTGGTGATCATCGCCTCCGGATCACCCCCGGTCTCCGCGTCCACCCGCACCAGCAGCTCCTCGGGAACGCTCACCGAGGATCCCTCGCCCTGCGGGGCGCTGCCCGCCACCGAGACGGCGGCCTCGACCAGCGCGTTCTCCCGCGCCGGGATCAGCCACACCTCATCGGAGTCCACCACGGCCAGCTGCGCGGTGTGCCGGTTCGTCACGGCGAGCGCGGTGATCCACCGCTCGGCGTACACCCAGGTGTCCACGGCGAGCCGGTAGTTCGCGAGCAGCGCGAGCCGGTCGGCGAGGTCCCCGTCGATCCGGCCCCGGCGGGCCAGCCCGCGCGCACCGAGCGAGTCGAGCGCGGATCGCACGAGCTCGGCCCGTTCGGACTCGTAGCGGCCCGGGCTCGGTACCCGGATCGCCGGGCGCGGTTCGCGGTGCCCCTCCAGTTCCCAGGCCACATCGAACTCGAGCGGGGAGAGCACGATGGAATCAGGCACGCTCGTCCTTCTGGTCTTCCTCGACCGGACCCTCGAGCACCGGGGGCGCGACCGGACGTTCCTCACTGAACAGGTCGGTGTCCTCGACGGCGAATCTGCGCACGTGGTCCTCGTCGGGTTCGCCGCGCCCGGTCAGCGGCTGCGCGGGTCCCCGGTCCTTGCCGTACACGACCTGTTCCCCGCGGCCCTGCAGCCCGGCGACCCCGGCCGCGCCACCACCGATACCCGCGACGGCGGCAGCGGCGTCGAAACCCGACCCGCCGCCCTGCTGCCGGGGTTCGCGGTCGTCCGTGGACTCGGACTGGGCGACCGAGGTCCGGCTCGCGTCGGTGTACCCGGTCAGCCCGTCGACCGCGCGCTGCCGCGCCTCGTGCGATCGCTGCGCGGCCCGCGTCCAGTCCCCGGACCCGGTCACGATCGTCTGCATCCCCTTCTCGGCGGGGCCGTCCAGCTCGTCCGGATCCGGCATGCCGTTCCTGGTGCGCACGAAGGACTCGGTGGTGTGGTCCAGCCCGGCGCGCATCGCCTCGGTGCGGGCGTTCCCCTGGCTCGCGTGCTCGGCGGCCCCGCCGAGCGTGGCACCGGCCTGCTCCGCGGCGAGCCCCGCTCCCCAGACGACCCCGAGCTTGCCCAGCTGGGTGCGCAGTTTGTCCTCGATGGCGGCCATCGCCTGCGCGGCCTCGAACAGATTGCCGATGGCCAGGGAGAGCGAGTCGACGCCCTTTCCGGAGCGCATCGCCCGGATCTCGCGTGCGAGTTCGGAGTTGGACCAGCCCGCCCAGCGATAGTCCGGGATGTCGGCGTTCACTGCCTGCCCACCTTGTTCAGGGCGCCCGCGATCTCCTCCTCGTTGAACCCGTAGCTGCGCGCGGCCTCGGCCAGCCGGTCCACCAGTCGCGCCAGGCTGTCCAGGTAGCCCTGGATGCGGTTCACGTGCGAGTCCGGGTTCGTCCGCAGCCGTTTGTCCCAGGCTTCGGCCATCCCCTTGCTGACCAGGTCGTCGCCCGGGGCCAGGATCCCGATCTCGCCGAGCAGTTCCCGGACCTTGCGCCCCTCGGTGTCCAGTACCTCCTGCACGACCTCGGCGACCTGCAGCACGTTGTCCTTGTCGACCTGGATGTCGCGCATCCCGCTCGGCGCCAAGGCCCGTTCGGCACTCGCGGTGGCCCGCAGCTCGGCGTTCTCCACCGCGGCGAGCGCGCGCTGCAGCGGATCGGCGGTGTGCGTATCGGCCATCGACACCACCTTCCCCTGCCCCGAGCTTGCGTACCAGTCAGCAGGCTACCAAGGAGCGGGCAGCCGTACCGGTCGTTCGACGCAGCGGAACCCGCCGGGGTTCCGTCGGGGTTCTCAGAATTCGGCGATGTCCGTGCGGTAGTGCCCGCCGGTCAGGTGCACGCCCTCGATGCGCTGATAGGCCTGGGCACGGGCGGCGTCGAGATCGTCCCCGGAACCGACGACGGCGAGCACCCGGCCCCCCGAGGAAACGATGGCCCCGTCCTCGCGGCGGCGGGTTCCCGCGTGCAGCACGCCCTCGGCCTCGGCCCCGGTGATCGGGTCGCCCACGCGCGGGGTGCCCGGGTAGCCCTCGGCGGCGAGCACCACGGTGACCGCGGTCCCCTCCGCCCATTCGAGTGGCGGGAGTTCGGCGAGCTTTCCGGTCGCGGTCGCGTGCAGCACCCCGGCGAGCGGGCTGCGCAGCAGGGCGAGCACGGCCTCGGTCTCCGGATCCCCGAAGCGCGCGTTGAACTCGATGACCTGGGGCCCGTCCGAGCTGAGCGCGAGCCCGGCGTAGAGCAGCCCGTTGAACGGAACCCCGCGCGCGGCGAGTTCGCGAACGGTGGGTTCCACGATGGTGCGCACGATCGTGTCGGCGAGCCCGGGTTCGGCCCAGGGCAGCGGCGCGTAGGCACCCATTCCGCCGGTGTTCGGGCCGACCCCGCCGTCCCCGACGCGCTTGAAGTCCTGCGCGGGTAGCAGCGGGACCACGGTCTCCCCGTCGACGAGGCAGAACAGCGAGACCTCCGGTCCGTCCACAAAGGACTCGAGGATCACCGGGTGGCCGCCGTCCAGCAGGGTCAGCGCGTGCGCCCGTGCCGCCTCGATGTCCTCGGTGACCACGACCCCCTTGCCCGCCGCGAGTCCGTCGTCCTTGACCACATAGGTCGGGCCGAATCCGGCGAGCGCCTTGTCCAGCCGCGCGGGGTTGTCCACCACCTCGCTGCGTGCGGTGGGTACCCCGGCCGCGTGCATGACGTCCTTGGCGAAGGCCTTGGAACCCTCGATGCGGGCCGCGGATGCGGAGGGGCCGAAGCAGGCGATGCCCGCGGCGCGCACGGCGTCCGCGACCCCGGCGACCAGCGGTGCCTCCGGCCCGATCACGACCAGATCGGCCGACCAGCCGCGGGCGAGCTCCACCACGGCGGCCGCGTCGTTCGGATCGGCGATCGCCGGCTGCTCGGCGACGGCCGCGGTGCCCGCATTGCCCGGGGCACAGGCCAGGGCGGTCACCGTGGGGTCATGGGACATCGCGAGTACGAGGGCGTGCTCGCGAGCACCGGCCCCGATCACCAGAACGCGCACGGGGCCAGCCTAGGACATGCGCCAGAGTGCCTCTGGGAACCCTCGCCCGTCGCGAGCGGGAGGCAGCGTGACGGTGCCCCGCGGGGCACCCGCACCCGAGATCAGCAAGGCGGACGACGACAGCGCAGCGGCGCTGCGCGGGAGGAGGACAACGCCGCGAGGCGCCGCGCTGGCACGCGAAGGTACTTCGCCGATGTCGCAGCGCAGCAGGGCATGGGGTTCTCAGAAGTGCTCTACACCAGCCGCGCGTCCACGTAGCACCAGCGCCAGCTCTCCCCGGGTTCCACCGAACGCATCACCGGGTGGCCGGTCGCCGCGTGGTGCGCGCTCGCGTGCTGGTGCTCGCTGGAATCGCAGCACGCCACATGGCCACAGGTTAAACAGGCACGCAGGTGTGCCCAGGTATCTTCACCTAGCGTGAGGCAATCGGCGCATCCCTGCCCGGCATCGATGCGCAGCTCGGGGAGTGCCTGCACATGCACACAGCTCATGAGCTCAGTCTAGTCCGCCGTACGAGGAGGAGACCCGATGTCCGGGGTGGAGATGCTGCTGCTGTTGGCCGGTTCACTCGTGGTGACGGCCGCATCACGGCGCTATAAGATCCCCGGCCCGCTGGTGCTGCTCGCCGCCGGGCTCGCGGTCTCGTTCATCCCCGGGCTGCCCGCCTTCGACATCGACCCCGAGCTCACCCTGGCGCTGATCCTGCCGCCGTTGCTCTACTCGGCCTCGCTGGAGTCCTCCTATGTGAACCTGCGCGCGAACATCCGCCCGATCGCGCTGCTCGCGGTGGGACTGGTACTGGTGACCGCGGCGGCGGTGGGGCTGACCGCCTACTGGCTGCTTCCCTCGCTCTCGCTGCCCGCGGCCTTGGTGCTCGGCGCGATCGTGGCACCGCCGGACGCGGTCGCGGCCACGGCGATCGGGCGCAGGCTGGGGCTGCCGCGCAAGCTGATGACCCTGCTCTCCGGGGAAAGCCTCGGCAATGACGCGACCGCGCTGACCACCTACAAGGTCGCGGTGGCCGCGGCGATCGGCACCGGGTTCTCGTTCGGCAGGGGGCTGTGGATGTTCGCCCTCGCCACGGCGGGCGGCATCGTGATCGGGCTGGTCATCGGCTACCTCGTGCACCAGGTGCGGATGCGGATCGGGGACCCGATCCTGGAGAGCGCGATGGGCCTGCTGGTGCCGTTCGGGGCGTATCTGATCGCGGAGGACCTGGAGACCTCGGGCGTGCTCGCGGTGGTCACGGCCGGGCTCTACCTCGGGCACAACTCCACCAAGGCGGGCTATGCCACCCGTTTGCAGGACGCCGCGGTGTGGGACGCGGTGAAGATGCTGCTCGAATCGATGGTGTTCGCGCTGATCGGACTACAGCTGCGCAACGCCGTGGAGGCGAGCGGGGTGTCCGTCTCGGTGTTCCTCGTCGCGCTCGTCCTGCTGGTGGTGACGATCGTGGTGCGCATCGCCTGGCTGTTCCCCGCGACCTATATTCCGCGATTACTGTTGCGCCGCAACGATCCGCGCCCGAGCTGGAGACATGTCACCGTGCTGTCCTGGGCCGGGATGCGCGGGGTGGTCTCGCTCGCCCCCGCGGTCGGGCTGCCCATCGCGATGGCGGCCGATCAACGCGGGGTGATCCTGCTGTGCGCCTTCGTGGTGACGGTGGGAACCCTGGTGCTGCAAGGATTGACCCTGCCCTGGCTGATCAACCGGCTCGGAGTGGAAGGCAACGAGGAGCACGAGGACCGGCTCGCCGAAGCCCAGATCCGGCACACCGCGGCCAAACGCTCCATCGACCGGCTCGACGAACTCGACCAGACCGGGAAACACACCAAACTGATCGACCGGCTGCGCGCCGCCGCCGAACTGCGCGCCAACGGGGTGTGGGAGCAGCTCGGCCGCCAGGACGAGGAAACCCCGATGTCGAAGTTCCGCCGGATCCGCCGCGAGATGATCAAGGTGGAGCGCACGACCTTCATCGAAGCGCGGGACAACGGCGATATCGATGACGAGGTGTTCCGCCGGGTGCAGCGGGAACTGGACGAGGACGAGGCCTCGCTGGACCGCTAGACCACGCCGAGGCGCACGCGGTAGGTCCACCACCAGGTGCGCGGTTCCGCGAGGTGGCGCTGGGCCGCCGCGGCGAGCACGTCCATGCCGATGCCTTCGTCCCCGACGCCCGCTCTGCGCAGGGCGACCGTGCCGCCCTGGCTCTCCGCGACAGCGCACAACCGCGCGGCGTCGCCGGAATCCTGCGCGTGCAGCGCGATCTCGCGGACCAGCCGGAATTGGCCGCTGTCCCGCATCCGCTGCGCGTGCTCGTGTTTGTTCGCCTTGCGCGGCAACAGGTTCAGCTCGATCTGCGCCGCGTAGTGCTTGCGCTCGAACTCCAGATAGGCCGCGTCCACCTCGGGGTGCACGGTCGGCGGCCAGTCGCAGTCGTAGGCGGCGAACACCCCGCCGGGTTTGAGGATCCTGGCGACCTCGGGCAGTGCCCGTTCGGCGTCGAACCAGTGCAGCGCCTGGCTCGCGGTGACCAGATCGGCGCACGCGTCCGGCAGTCCGGTGTGTTCGGCGGTCCCGTCGGCGATGGTCAGCCCCGGGACCCGGGCGCGCGCGATCGCGGCCATCTCGGCATTCGGTTCCACGGCGTAGAGCTGTCCGGCGATGTCCTGCCATGGCTCGGTGGACAGTCCGGTTCCCGCGCCGAGGTCCACCACGGTCGGGGATTCCCGGCCGGTGTACTGGCGCAGCAGTTCGAACAGTGCGGCGGGCGGGCTCGGCCGGACACGGTCGTATTCCTCGGCGAAGCCGTCGAAACGGGAAACGGAGTCAACCACGAGGATCAACTATAAAGAACCTGACCTCCGGCCGCCCGACCTGACCATAATGTGGTGCCCGGCGCGCGATCCCGTTGTCCGCGAGGTATTCCAGATAGCGGCGCGCGGTGACCCGGGTGGCGCCGATGGCCTCGGCGACCGCGGCGGCGGAGAGCCCTTCTCCGGCGGTGCCGAGTACCGCGCGCACCGCGTCCAGGGTGCTCCGGCTCATGCCCTTGGGCAGGGCGTGATGGTCGGGGGTGCGCAGCGCGGCGAACATCCCGTCGAGCTCGGCCTGATCGCTGACCTCTCCGGTGCGCGCGGCCTGTTCCCGGAACCGGGCGTAGCGGGTCAGTTTCTCCCGTAGTGCGGCGAAAGCGAACGGTTTGAGCAGATACTGCACCACCCCGGAGGACACCGCGTCCTTCACCACGGCCAGATCGCGCGCCGAGGTGACCGCGATGACGTCCACCCCGCGCAGCGCACGGCAGACGGCGAGGCCGTGCATATCGGGCAGGTAGAAATCGAGCAGTACCAGGTCCACGTGTTCGCGGGCGCAGAACCGCAGCGCCTCGGCCCCGGAGTGCACCACCCCGGCGACGGTGAATCCGGGCACCCGCGACACGTAGTCCTCGTGCGCCCGTGCGGCCTCGGGTTCGTCCTCCACGATGAGCACGGCGATCATCGCCGCTCCACGGGAATCCGCACGCTGAACTCCGCGCCGTGCACCTCGATCGATCCGCCCCTGCTGCGCACCACCTGGCCGACGAGCGCGAGCCCGAGGCCACGGCCACCGGATTTCGTGGTCCAGCCGCGGCGGAACAGCTGCGGAAGTTGCTCCGCGTCCACCCCCGGCCCGCTGTCGGTGACCCGCAGCAGCAGTTCGCCCTCGTGCACGCGCACGGTCACCTCCACCCGTGGCCGGGCCGCAGCGGCGTTCTCGATGGCCGCGTCGATGGCGTTGTCGATCAGGTTACCCAGCACGGTGATCAGTTCGCGCGGTTCCAGCAGCCCTTCACCGACCTCGGTGTCCTCGGTGACGCTCAGTTCTGCCCCGCGTTCGTTCGCCTCCGCCGATTTGCCGAGCAGCAGGGCGGCGAGCACGGGTTCGGTGACCGCGCCGACGACCCGGTCGGTGAGCTGCTGCGCGGTGGCCAGTTCCTCGGTGGCCAGCTCGACGGCCCGTTCCGGGCGGCCGAGCTCGACCAGGGAGACCACGGCGTGCAGCCGGTTCGCCGATTCGTGGGCCTGGGCGCGAAGCGATTCGGCGAAGCCGCGCACCGCGTCGAGCTCCCCGGTCAGGGCCTGCAGCTCGGTGTGATCCCGCAGGGTGACCACGGTGCCGAGACGTCGCCCGCGCGCGTGCACCGGGGCCACGTTGACCACGAGCACGCCGGTATCGGTCACGTGGATCTCATCGGTGCGCGGTTCGGCGGAGACCACCGCACCGGCCAGCTCCCCGGCGAACCCGAGCTCCGCGGCGGTGCGCCCGCGCGGATCGCCCTCGAGTGCGAGGAGTTCGCGTGCCGCGTCATTGCACAGCGCGAGCCTGCCCTCGCGGTCGAACAGCACCAGCCCTTCGGTGACCGCGTGCAGCACGCCCTCGTAGTAGTCGAACATCCGGGCCAGCTCGTCCGGGGCGAGCCCGCGGGTCTGGCGCCGCAGCCGCCTGCTGACCAGGTAGCTGCCCGCCAGCCCGGCAACCAGTACCACCGCGGCCACCCCGAGCAGTACCGGCAACCGATCGCGGAGTTCCTGGGTGACCTCGCGGATCGTGATGCCGACCGCGACCAGGGCACGCACCTGATGCCGCCGGTCGAACACCGGCGCCACCGCACGCATCGAAGGGCCGAGTGTTCCGGTGTAGGTCTCGGTGAAGGTGTGCCCGGCGAGCGCGGGCGCGGTGTTCCCGAGGAACCGCTTCCCGATCAGGCCCGGGTTCGGATGGGTGTAGCGCACCCCGTCGGGGCGCATGATCGTGATGAAGTCGACCCCGGTGTCCGCGCGAACCTGTTCGGCCAGCGGCTGCAGCTCCTTCGTGTCCGCGGGCAGCTCGGGCAGATCGGCGAGCGATTCGGCGACGGTGCGCACCACCTCGCGCGCCCGATCCTGCGCGGCCCGTCGCGCGTCGAGCACGGAGAGCACCGATCCCGCCGCGACGAGCAGTACCACGACCACCACCTGCAGCAGGAGTAGTTGTCTGGCGACACTCATCCGCATCCGTGAACGATATGAACACAATCGTGACGGCACCGCGCCGGGTGGCCAATAGTTCCCCAGGCGTTTCATCTATGACTGGAGGCAACGGTGCCGAAATCGGCTGGGGTAGCCAAAAAGCTGGACCGCACGCATTATCTGTATCTCGCGGTGATCGTCGCGGTCGCGCTCGGTGTCGCGGTTGGTCTGCTCTTTCCCGCGTTCGGAAAGGACCTCAAACCGCTCGGCACCGGATTCGTGGATCTGGTGAAGATGATGATTTCGCCGATCATCTTCTGCACGATCACGCTCGGCGTCGGTTCGGTCGCGCGGGCGGCGAAAGTCGGCAAGGTCGGCGGAATGGCGATCGGCTATTTCCTCGTCATGTCCGCGATCGCGCTCGTGATCGGGTTGCTGATCGGCAATGTGCTCGAACCGGGTGACGGGCTGCACCTGACCAAGGACATCGCCAGCTCCGGGCGTGAACAGATCGAAGGCGGTGAGAACACCACCGAGTTCCTGCTCGGCATCATCCCGAAATCGCTGTTCTCCGCGCTCACCGAGGGACAGGTGCTGCAGACCCTGCTCGTCGCCCTGCTCGCCGGATTCGCGCTGCAGAAACTCGGCCCCCGCGGCGAACCGATCCGGCGAGGCATCGAACACATTCAGCGCTTGGTCTTCCGCATCATGTCGATGATCATGTGGGTCGCCCCGGTCGGCGCGTTCGGCGCCATCGCGGCCGTCGTCGGTGCCACCGGATGGAAGGCGATCGGCAGCCTCGCGGTGATCATGGTCGGCTTCTACCTCACCTGCCTCGTGTTCGTGTTCGGCGTGCTCGGCACCGTGCTCTGGACCGTCGCCCGGGTCAACGTGTTCCGGCTTTTCCGTTACCTGGCAAGGGAATTCCTGCTCATCCTGTCCACTTCGTCCTCCGAGGCCGCGCTGCCGAGGCTGATCGCCAAGATGGAGCACCTCGGGGTGAGCAAACCCGTCGTCGGGATCACCGTGCCCACCGGATACTCCTTCAACCTGGACGGCACCGCCATCTACCTCACCATGGCCTCCATCTTCGTCGCCGAAGCGCTCGACAAACCGCTGGCGCTCGGGGAACAGATCGGCCTGCTGCTGTTCATGGTCATCGCCTCCAAGGGGGCCGCGGGCGTCACCGGAGCGGGACTGGCCACCCTCGCAGGCGGCCTGCAGTCCCATCGGCCCGACCTTGTCGACGGGGTCGGTTTCATCGTCGGCATCGACCGGTTCATGTCCGAAGCCCGCGCCCTCACCAACTTCGCGGGCAACGCCATCGCCACCGTGATCATCGGGACCTGGACCCACGAGATCGACCGGCAGCGGATGAGCTCGGTACTCAGTGGTGCGCAGCCGTTCGATGAGCGCACGTTGCTGGAGGAGGAATCGGCGAAGGAGAGCGAACCGATGGCGCAGAACAGCTGATTATCGAGGCGATCTCGCGGCGGAAGAAGCCCGGATCGATGCGATCGCCCGATCCCACGCACCCTGGGTCAGTTTCGGCCGACTACAGCGCCGCCACGCGCAGGTTCGGCCGCTCCGGCTCGGAGTCGGCCCCCACCAGCCCGCGTCGCGCCAGTTCCGGGCGAACTCCCTCGCCGAACCAGTAGGCCTCCTCGAGGTGCGGGTACCCGGAAAGCACGAATTCCTCGATCCCCACCTCGGTGTACTGCTCGATGAGGTCGGCTACTTCGGCGTGGCTGCCGACGAGCGCGGTCCCGGCGCCGCCGCGCACGAGGCCGACTCCGGACCACAGCCCGGGGTAGATCTCGAGGGAGCGGGCGTCGTCGCCCAGGTCGCCGCCGTGCAGCGCGGCCATCCGCTGCTGGCCGACGGATTCACTGCGTGCGAAGGATTCCTGGGCCTGGGCCACATCGGCGGGATCGAAGGCGTCGTACAGGTCCTGGGCCACGGCCCAGGCCTGTTCGGAGCGATCCCGGGAAATGGTGTGCAGCCGGATGCCGAACCGCAGACGCCGCCCGTATTTCTCGCCGATGGCGCGCACTTTGGCGACCTTCTCGGCGACGGCAGCGGGCGGTTCGCCCCAGGTGAGGTAGACGTCGGCGTGTTTGGCGGCGACCGGAAGGGCGGCGGGGGAGGATCCGCCGAAGTAGATCGGCGGCTCGGGGTCCGGAACGGAGTAGGTGCGCGCGCCCTCGATCTCGTAGTGCTCGCCGTGGAAATCGGCGGGTGTCCCGGACCAGGCGGATCGCAGCACACTGAGGAATTCGTCGGTGCGCGCATAACGCTGATCGTGATCGAGGTGGTCACCGAACCGGCGCTGTTCGACCGATTCCCCGCCGGTGACGATGTTCAGCAGCAACCGGCCACCGGAGACCTGCTGATAGGTGGCGGCCATCTGAGCCGCGAGGGTCGGGCTGAGCACGCCGGGGCGGAAGGCGACAAGGAACTTGATCCGCTTGGTACGCGCGAGCAGGGCCGCTGTGGTCAGCCAGGCATCCTGGCACCAGGAACCGGTCGGGGTGAGCATTCCGGTGAACCCGAGATGTTCGGCGGCCTGCGCGACCTGGGCGAGGTAGTCGATGTCCGGCTGGCGCGGGCTCGCCGCCGCGATCGGGGAGACGTGCGGGCGCTCCGCGATGAACCGGCCGTCCCCGTGGGTGGGAAGGAACCAGTGCAGTTCGATGCTCATTGCCGGATGCCTTTCTCCTGGAATGGTTGCAGATCCTTGTGGTAGCGGTCGTCGACGAAATCGCCGAACCGGATGCCCTGCGGAATGGAGTTGTTCGCCACGAACACATCCATGAGCTGCTGTTCGGATCGCACGGTGTCCCCGGTGAGCGGAACCGGAAGTTTGACCCCGCGGCTGACCTCGAGGCGGGCCACCGGGACCGGGAGCCCGGTGTCGTGCGCATAGGCGCGGGCCCACTGCTCGGGATGGCTCTGGGTCCAGCGCTGCGCCTTGGCGGTGGCGATCACCAGCGCGCGGATCGCCTCGGCCTTGCGCGGATCGGCGAGCGCTTTCCGGCTCGCCACCTGGAAGTTGAGCGCGTTCGCCACACCGGTCCCGTCCAGCAGCACCCGCGCGTGCTCGCGGATCTGCGCCTGTGCGGTGTACGGATCCCAGATCGCCCAGGCGTCCAGATCGCCCTGGCTGAACGCGGCGAAGGCGTCCGCCGGTTGCAGATAGGCGATGTGCACGTCCTCTTTGGACAGGCCGGCCCTGCGTAGCTGAGCGAGCAGATGCCCGTGCGCCGAGGTGCTGTTCGCCACGCCGATGGTCTTGCCGCGCAACGACTTCAGGTCCCTGACCGGAGAATTCCGCGGCACCAGGATGGTGTCCCCGCTCGGCGCCCCCTGTGCGGCGGCGACCATGGAGACGTCCGCGTTCGCCGCGGCCGCGATCAGGGCGGGGGTGTTGCCCACCGAGGCGGTGTCGATCGCGCCCGCGTTCGCCGCCTCCACCTCGGGCGGACCGGAGGTGAAGGTGGAGAACCGCACCGTGAACGGCAATTCGCGCAGCAGCCCGGAAGCGGCGAGCAGCGCCTTCGTCTGCCCTTTCTGGTCGCCGATGTGCAGCACGAGCCCGCGTTCCTCGGTTTTCGTGGCACAGCCGGAAAGCAGCAGGAGCAGCGCGATGCAGCTAAGAGGTCGTTTCATGATGGCCTCCGTCGCGAGCGGGACTGTGCCCCGGCGGGACACCCGTACCCGAGGCAGTGGATGAGCCGCAAGGCGGAGTATTGAGCCGCAGTGGGTTTCTGCGGTGATTGACGACAACGCGCGCCGTGCCTGCCGGCGCCGGAGGCCGTGCCAGCGCCGCGCTGGCCCCGCGCAGCAGGTAGTGTCATTGTGAGATGACCTCTAAGCCAGCGCATGCTGTTCCACCCCGAGTTCGGCGAGCAGGGTGTCCCGCAGCCCGAGCAGTTCGCGTTCGGCGCGCGGCCGGGGGAGATCGATGCGGTGTTCGGCGGAGATCCGCCCGTCCTCGAGTACGAGCACCCGGTCGGCGAGGGTGAGCGCTTCCCCGACATCGTGGGTGACCAGCAGCACCGATTGCCCGTGCGTGCGCCACAATTCCTGCACGAGCCCGCCCATGGCCAGCCTGGTGAGCGCGTCCAGCGCCCCGAACGGCTCGTCAAGCAGCAGCACCGAGGGTTCCCGGATCAGCGCCCTGGCAAGGGAAACCCGCTGTGCCTCACCCCCGGAAAGGGTGCCAGGCCAAGCGTCGGCGCGTTCTTCGAGGTGTACCTCGCCGAGTGCGCGCACCGCCTGCTCGCGCGAGCCCTCGGTCCCCAGCACCACATTGCGCCAGACCTTGCGCCAGGGAAGCAGTCGCGGCTCCTGGAAGGCCACCGAGACACTGCCCGCCACATCCGCGATCCCCTCGACCGCGCCGTCCAGCCCCGCGAGCACTCGCAGCAGGGTGGACTTGCCCGATCCGCTTTTCCCCAGCAGGGCAACGAATTCCCCGCGCGCCACGGTCAGATCCACGCCGTCGAGCACGGTGCGCTCGCCGAAGGTCTTGCGCAGTCCGCGTACCGTCACCGCCATCGCAGCACCCTCCGCTCGATCAGCCGCACCCCGGCATCGGTGAGCAGGCCGAGGATCGCGTACACCGCGAGCCCGACCAGGATCACGTCGATGCGCAGGAAATCGCGCGCATTGTTGATGAGATACCCGATCCCGGTGTCCGCGGCGATCTGCTCACCCACGATCAGCGAGAGCCAGGCACTCGCGAAGGCCAGCCGCAGCCCGACCATGACGTGTTCGGTGGATGCCGGGAACACCACATGGCGCAGCCGCTGCGCGCGGGAGAAGCCGAGCACCCGGGTGGCCTCGAGCAGTTTCCGGTCCACACCACGGATTCCGGCGTACACGTGCAGATAGATGGGCAGCGCGACCCCGAAGGCGACGATCGCGATCTTGGGCGCCTCGCCGACCCCGAACCAGGTGATGAACAACGGGATCATGCCCAGATGCGGCAGGGTCCGCAGCGCCTGCATGGGCGGATCGATGCCGATGTCCCCGGCCTTGGTAAGCCCGGCGAGAGTACCGAACAGACCGCCGAGCGCCGCGCCGATCAGGAAACCCAGGAACGCGCGCAGCACCGAGATCCCCAGCGCCGAGGTCAGCTCCCCGTTCGCGATCAGCTCGCCCGCCGCGCGCACCACGGCGACCGGGGAGGCGAGCAACCGGCTCGGCAGCAGCCCGGTGCTGCTGGCCAGCTGCCAGATGAGCACGATCGCGACCGGGCTTGCCAAGCGCAGCAAGGGAATCCGGACGCGGCGGCGGGTGCGGCCCGGGCGGTTGCGTTGCGGGCGCACCTGATCGGCGACGGCGGTGACGCTCGCCATCACCGGTCACCGCCGAACGAGGCGCCGTTTTCGGGGAATTCTCGGGAAATCACGCAACCGATCGCACCAGCGCGCCGCACATGGTGTCAATCGGACGCGTGTTTCGTCCACAGGAAGGGATTATCTCGGGGACGGAAACACGCGAATTGCGAATCAATTCATCGGATTATGTCGTGCCGGGTGATCGTCTGGTCACGCCCCGGACCGACACCGATCGCGGAAACCCGCGCCCCGGACAGTTCCTCGATCCGGTGCACGTACGCCTGCGCGTTCTTCGGCAGATCCTCGAACCGGCGGCACTCGCTGATGTCCTCCCACCAACCGGGCAGCTGCTCGTAGACCGGGACCGCGTGGTGCACATCGGTCTGGGTCATCGGCATGTCCTCGGTGTGGAAACCGTCCACCTCGTAGCCCACGCAGATCGGCACCGATTCCAGTCCGGAGAGCACATCCAGCTTGGTGAGGAAGTAATCGGTGATGCCGTTGACCCGGGTCGCGTAGCGCGCGATCACCGCGTCGAACCAGCCGGTGCGCCGATCGCGCCCGGTGTTCACGCCGATCTCCCCGCCGACCTTGCGCAGGTGCTCGCCCATCTCGTCGGTCAGCTCGGTCGGGAACGGCCCGGAACCGACCCGGGTGGTGTAGGCCTTCAGGATGCCGAGCACGGCGCTGATCCGGCCCGGCCCGATGCCCGATCCGGCGCTCGCCCCGCCGGAGGTCGGGTTGGACGAGGTCACGAAGGGGTAGGTGCCGTGGTCCACGTCCAGCAGGGTGCCCTGGGACCCCTCGAGCAGCATGGTCTCGCCCGCCTCGAGCGCCTTGTTCAGCTCGAGCCTGGTGTCCGCGATGCGCTCAGCGAACTGCTCACCCTGCGCGAGCACCTCGTCGGCGACCTGGGCCGGATCCAGTGCCTTGCGGTTGTACACCTTGACCAGGATCTGGTTCTTCACCTCCAGCGCCGATTCCACCTTCTGGCGCAGGATCTTCTCGTCCAGCAGGTCCTGCACGCGCACCCCGACGCGGGCGACCTTGTCCTGGTAACAGGGCCCGATCCCGCGGCCCGTGGTGCCGATCTTGCGGCTGCCCAGATAACGCTCGGTGACTTTGTCGATGGCGATGTGGTACGGCATGATCAGGTGCGCGTCCGCGGAGATGAGCAGCCTGCTCGTGTCCACGCCCTTCTCCTGGAGACCGCGCAGCTCGTCGAGCAGCGCGCCCGGATCCACGACCACACCGTTGCCGATCACGTTCGTCACCCCCTCGGTGAGAATGCCCGAGGGGATCAGCTTGAGCGCGAAGTCCTGACCGTCCGGGAGCACGACCGTGTGCCCTGCGTTGTTGCCGCCCTGATAGCGCACGACCCACTGCACCTGGTCGCCGAGCAGGTCGGTGGCCTTGCCCTTACCTTCGTCGCCCCACTGGGCGCCGATGAGCACGATGGCAGGCATGTCAAACTCCCATTGATATTGATCGGTTTGCGAAAACAAGCTGTACCGGTCGACAAGCGTACCCTCTCTTCTCGTGTCAATGATGCGAACGGCGGAACTGTCCGGGCCACTGTCCGGAAAAGCGGACATCGATCCAGCACTGGACGTGGAGCGTCTCGTGGTGCACGGCACCGACGCCGATCTCGCCGCGGTCGCGATCCGCCTGCTGCGCAAGGGAAAGCTCCAGCACATCGCGGTCGCCTACCTGCCGTCCGGCGAATCCGAGGTCGCGGTTCGCGCCCATCCGGACACGGTGCGCACCGCTGCGGTGACCAGCATTCCGCTGATCCGCGACGATCACGGCGGGGTCGTGGTCGGCGCGGCGAGCGCGCAGGTGACCGGAGCCACGGTGTACTGCGACAGCACCGCCGTGCTCTACCGGGAGGCGGGCACCGTGCTGGTGCGCCCCGGCGGTGCAGGCGTGGAAGTCACCGTGCGCAGGCGGTTCCGCAGGACCCGCACCGCGACCGGGCGAGCCGTGCAGTTCGGTTGCGCCCCGTGTCAGCCGGTCACCGACGGTCAGCCGCACCCGCGGCCGCTCGAGCGCTGGTCCTGGTATCGGCACACCGAGGATCTACGGCTGGTGACCGCGTGATGACCCCCTACGTTCGTCGGTGAGTCACCCGAAAGTATTGCGCGCGTCACATCCATGCGCGATCGTCAAAAGATGACGAAACTTAGCTTACGTACCGCCACCATTTCACTAACCGCAGCGGCGGGCATCAGCCTTTTCGGGCTCGCCGTTCCCGCATCGGCCACCCCGCCCGGGATCCCGGATGCCGCGACCGCCCGCGGTTACCTCGGTTCGCTCACCGTGGCCGCGGACGGCTCCATGGACGGCTACTCCCGGGAGAAGTTCCCGCACTGGATCGCGCAGGAGGGCAACTGCAACACCCGCGAGGACGTGCTCAAGCGCGACGGGGAGAACGTCAAGGTGGGCAACGACTGCTACCCGACCTCGGGTACCTGGACGAGCGCCTACGACGGGCAGAAGGAGAGCAAGGCCTCCGAGGTGCAGATCGACCACATCGTCCCGCTCGCCGACGCCTGGCGCACCGGGGCCGCGAAGTGGTCCCAGGACCAGCGCCAGGCCTTCGCGAACGACCTCAAGGACCCGCAGCTGATCGCGGTCTCCGGGAGCTCGAACGAGGAGAAGAGCGACAAGACCCCGGACGAGTGGATGCCCTCGAACGCCGATTACCGCTGCGACTACGCGGCCAGCTTCGTGGCGATCAAGCACAAGTACAAGCTGACCGTGAAGGCCGAGGAGAAAAAGGCCCTCGAGGGCACCCTGGGCAAGTGCTGAGGCACAACCGGCTGATTCCGGTGCGGCTCAGCGGATCGTGAACCCGCCGTCCACTCGCAGTTCGGTGCCGTTGACCATCGCCGCCTCCGCCGAGATGAGGTAGGTCACCGCGGCGGCGATCTCCTCCGGTTCGGCGAACCGCCCGGTCGGGATCTCCGCGCGATGCGCCTCGCCCGCCGGGTTGTCCCAGGCGGCGCGGCCGAGTTCGGTGAGCACCACGGTCGGCGAGACGGTGTTCACGGTGATCCCGCTCGGCCCCCATTCGAGGGCCAGCGTGCGGGTCATCCCGTTCACCCCCGCCTTGCTCGCGCAGTAGGCGACGTGTTTGTCCAGCGCCACGCTCGCCGCCTGGGAGGCCAGGTTCACGATCCGCCCGTAGCCGCGCTCCGCCATCGCCGCGCCGACCGCCTGGCACATCAGGAAAGTGCCGGTGAGGTTCACCGCGATGGTCAGGTCCCAGTCCGCGGTGGTGACCTCGGCCGCGGGCGCGAGCCGTGCCACGCCCGCCGAGTTGACCAGGATGTCGATCGCGCCGTGCCGCGCCAGCACCTCCGCGGTCACCGCGCGCACCGATTCCGGATCGGTCACCTCGAGGCGATGCGTGGAAGCGCAAACGGCCGGGAAATCGGCTTTCAGGTCCGCACCGGCCACGGTGGCCCCGCGTTCGGCGAGGGTTTCCGCGATCTGGCGGCCGATGCCGGACGCGGCACCGGTCACCAGCGCGACCCGGCCACTCAGATCGAACATCGCGTACTCAGTCCTTTCCGCTCGTTGCCAGTGCCGGGCTCTTGGCGGTGTCGTCCGGCTTCACGTTCAGGAAGGACACCATCACGAAGGCCGCGGCGTAGAGCAGTACGAAGGCCCACACCACGCCCGTGTTGCCGAGCCCGATGGCCAGCACCAGTGCGACCACACCGGAACCGAGGAAGCTCGCCCCGCCCGCCGCCGTGGTGTACATGGCCATCGCCGCGCCTTTGTGCTGCGGGGCGAGCGCGGGCATGATCGCGCCCATCGGCACGAACCCGGCGAGCAGGCAGCCGAACACACAGCCCGCGGCGGTGGAAAGCCAGAAGCCCCAAGTGGATCCGGCCGGAACCATGTGCGGGACGTACCACCACAGCAGCAGCCCGACCGCGGAACCGAACACCCCGAACCACTGCACGGTGCGCCGCCAGCCCCAGCGATCCCCGACCGCGCCGAACACCGCGTTCACCAGAATGTTGGTGGCATACACCAGAACCGTCATGGTCAGCCAGCGCGCCTGACCCCAGCCCAGCTCATCGGCGATCACGGTGGGCAGGATGATGAACATCCCGAACTCGGGCGCGGTGTTGATCAGCCGCACCAGGAAACCCATCAGGATCTTGGGCTGGCGCACGGTCAGCCGCAGACCCGCGGTGATGACCTGCATGCTGGACTCGTTCTCGGGCGCGATCCGTTGCCTGCCACGGGGATCGCGCACCCCGAACCACATGATCAGGAACCCGATCAGCACCAGGACCGTGGAGCTGATCATCGCGCCGGTCTCGCCGCCGGTGCTCCCGCCGAAGGCCGGGATCATGCCCAGCGCGAACAGCGAGCCCAGCGTCGGCAGTCCGCCGGTGAACATCACGTAGAACCAGCCGACCGCGGTGCCGTTGCGCGCGACCGGGGTGGTGATGTTGACCCAGACCAGGAAACCGAACGCGAAGAACGGGAACCCGAAACCGCGCAGGAAGTAGGTGATGAACACCAGCGGGAAGTTCGCGATCGAAAGGCTGAGCAGGAACAGCAGCTCGAACACGACCCAGATCACGAAGCCGAGCACCATCACCCGCCGCGGTCCCCACAGATCGGCGAGCGCGCCGGAGAGGTAACTGCCGACCAGCACCGCGACGCTGTACATCGAGATGATCACCGCGACGGTGGCTTCCGGGCTGTGCAGCACCGCGCTGATGTGCGGGGAGATGAAGTTGGACTCGGTGCCGTTCCCGGTCATGAAGACGAGCACGGCGAGGAATCCCCAGCGCAGCTTGTGCGGGATGCCGATGCGGTCCAGGAAGGTCTCGCGGGTTGCGCTCTGGCTCATCAGCGGGCCGCCGTTCCATTGGGCAGGATGCTCACCTTGACCGAGGAGCCGGCGGTGTCCCCGACGAGATCGAGCGCCCGCTGGAATTCCTCGAGCCCGAACTGGTGGGTGCAGATGTCCTCGACCGGGATCTTGCCGTCCTCGATGAGCTTGATCGCGGCGGGCCAGCAGTGCGGGCCAAGGTGCGCGCCGAGCACGTCGAGTTCCTTGTCGTCGGAGATGATCGACCAGTCCACGCTGACGTCCGAGCCGAACACCGAGTACTCCACGTAGGTGCCCAGTTTGCGCAACAGGTCGAGCCCCTGGCCGACCGCGGAGGGATGCCCGGTGCCCTCGAGGTACACATCGGCGCCGTAGCCCTCGGTCAGTTCCTTGATCTTGGCGACCGCGTCCTCGGTACGGATGTTGATCGTCAGATCCGCCCCGCACTTGCGGCCGAGCTCCAGCTTGTCGTCGTCCAGATCGAGCGCGATCAGGGTCAGCGGGTTCTTCTGCCGGGCACCGGCGATCAGGCCGAGCCCGATCGGGCCGCATCCCGCGACCACGACCACATCGCCGAACTGGATGTTCGCCCGCTCGACCGCGTGCAGCGCGCAGGAGAGCGGTTCGGCGAACGCGGCGTGCTGCGGGGCCAGGTCCTTGGACACCTTGTGCACCCTTGCCTTCGGCGGCACCAGCATGTACTCGGCCATCGCGCCGTCGTAGTTGCGGAAGCCGAACATGTCGTGCGGCCCGCACATCCAGTACTTGCCGGTGCGGCAGTAACGGCATTCCTCGCACGGCACGATCTGCTCGCACACGATGCGGTCGCCCACCTCGACCCGGTGCCTGCTTCTCGCCTGCTCGCTGCCACCGACCACGGTTCCCACGAACTCGTGGCCGGGCGTGCGGCCGGTCTGCGCCCACGCCGGGCGGTGCTCATCCCCCCAGAATTTCGCCGCTCCGTGGTAGCACTTCAGATCGCTCGCGCACACGCCGACGGCTTCGACCCGCAACAGCAGGTCGTCCTCGCTCGGGCGCGGCACGTCCACCTCCTCGAGGCGGTAATCCTGCGGACCGTGCACCACGACCGCTCGCATCCGATCCGGGATGTCCGACACCTGGTACCTCCATTGGCACGGGTCGCGCTGGTCTCGTGCGAACCCTCTGGACTTCTGCCGCACCTAGCATCACCATGGTCTGAACATCCGTCAACACATCCGTTCAGGTTTGAACATATGTTCACGGCACGGCCGGGAGGACGGCGCTATGGGTTCCGACCAGCACACACACCGTGACCTACGGCTGATGCATCAGGCCGCGCGGCTGTACTACCTCGAGGAGCTGAGCCAGGCCCGCGTCGCCGAGCGGCTCGCGGTCTCCCGGCCGACGGTCAGCAGGCTGCTCGCCGAGGCGCGGCGGATCGGCATGGTCCGGATCACCGTGCACGAGCCGGGTTCGCCCGCCGTGGAACCGGACCCGGAACTGCTCGCCGAGGTGCTGGGCATCGAACGGGTCTGGCTGGCCCCGTTCGGGCACGGGCCGATCAGCGCGCTCGCCGAACCGGTCGGCGCCGCGCTGCGCGAGGCCGCGCTGTCTCCCGGCGAGGTGCTGCTGGTGTCCTCCGGCCAGACCGTCTACGAACTCAGCAGGACCACCCTGCCCGCGCTGCCCGGTATCGAGGTGGCGCCGACCGTCGGCGGGGTCTCCGAACCCGAACCGTGGCACCAGACCAACGAGATCGTCCGCGCCATCGCCGAACAGGCCGGGGCACGGCCGCATTTCCTGTTCGCCCAGGCGATGCCGTCCAAGGTCATGCGCGCCACCCTGGCCCAGGATCCCGAGTTCTGTCAGGTCACCGAGATGTGGGGGCGGGCGAAGGTCGCGCTGATCGGGATCGGTGCGCCGCCGAGCTCGCGCAGCTCGATGTCCGCGGCCATCCCGATGGACGCGGGGAGCCTGCAGACCGCGGTCGGGGACATCTGCCTGAACTTCTTCGGCCCCGAGGGGGAGGAGGTCGTCTTCCCCGGCAGCGATCGGATGGTGCGGATCAGCCCCGAGCAGTTGCGCGCGGTGCCCCGCACCATCGCGGTGGCCGCGGGCGCGGACAAGGTGGGCAGCATCATCGCGGCGGCGCACGCGAAGCTGTTCAACCGGCTGGTCACCGATCTGCGTACGGCGGAGCTGATCCTGACCACCACGCGGCCCGCTTAGCCGCACCCGGCCAGGGCGGCTTCGAGGAACGCGTCCCGGCGCCTGCCGAGGGTTGCCGCGTCGAGATCGTCCCGGCCCTGGTCGCGGAGGACGGGGAGAGTGTAGGCCATATCGGCGAGGCTGCAGCAGGCCGCCACCAGGTCCCAGTAGGCGAGCCGGTGCGCCTGTCCGCCGGTGGCCCGCTGCCACCCGTGCAGCACCTGTTCGGCCGCGGGGAGCCCGAAGTTCAGGGCCGCATCGAAGCGCACCCCGCCGAGATCGATTCCCGGTGCCCCGGCGCCCGCGCAGTCCCAGTCGACGAGGCCGGTGAGCCGATCACCGGACCACAGCGTATTGCCGTGCCACAGATCGCCGTGCACGAACACCGTCGGACCGGCCGGCTCCGCCAGCTGCCCCAGACGTTCCTGGGCGGCATCGAGCAGCGCCGTGCTGCCCTGGGCGCGGCGCCGGGCCGCGAAGTCGACGTCCGCGATGGAGCGGGTCCGCAGGGGGAGTTCGGGCCGGGGCCGCACCGGGATCGCACTCAGCGCGGCTGCCGTGGCACCCAGCCGGCGCAGCCGCTCGGCGGAGGCGACCCGCGGAATCCGGCTGTGCCCGGGCAGCACCGTGGTCAGGATCGCGAGGGCACCGGCCGAGCTGCCGTCCGGATCCACGGCGATCAGCCGCGCGGCGGGTAACCGGTGCCGGCCGGCGAGCCGCAGCGCTGCCACTTCGGTGCCGAACCGGCGGCGGTCTCCGGGATCGGCGGGATCACCGAGGCGGAGCACCGCCGCTTCGAGCCGGTCCGCCGGTTCGAAGCGCAGCAGCCAGGGATTGGCGCCCTCCCGCAG
The DNA here is from genome assembly GCF_000737195.2 of Sciscionella sediminilitoris. GTDB lineage: Bacteria > Actinomycetota > Actinomycetes > Mycobacteriales > Pseudonocardiaceae > Sciscionella > Sciscionella sediminilitoris. The sequence goes on along the minus strand of NZ_JALM01000028.1, from coordinate 14,386 downwards.
TCCCGTCGCGGAGACCACCGCGCGTCCTCCGCCGAGTGCGCCGACCGCCCAGTGCCGGGCCTCCTCGGGGAGCACCGGCTCAGGAGGACAGCATCTTCAGCCCGCTGATCTTCCAGGCGTTGTTGGTGAACTCCAGGTCCGCGCGGATCATGCCCAGCGTCGGGATCTGCTGGCCGCCCTTGCCCTGGCCCTTGGAGTAGGTCTGCGACATGAGCGCGAGGACCCGCGAACGGTTGCCTTCGATCCGTTGCACACCAATGGAAAGCACCGCGGACGACAGGGAGAGCTGATTCTTCGCGCCGTTGTCCCGCAGTACCTGCATCAGCTGGTCGTACTGGCTGCTGACCTTGCCGAGGATCAGGGACTTGGCCTCGTTCTTGGTTTTGTCCGGGTTCTTGTAGTCGAAGCTGAACATGGTGTTCAGCGCGTTCGTGGCCTGCTGCTTGACCTGGGTGGTGGTCTTGTTGTCCACGATCGCGGTGTTGTCGTCCAGGTTCGCGCCCGCGTTGGCGCTCGCGATCCCGGCGAACACGGCGAATCCGCCGAGCAGCACGGCGATCACGGTGATGATGGCCGCGGCGCGCAGCCGCGGCGGCCTGTCCTGGTTCCCGGCCTGGTCCGCGGGCTCATTCTTCTTCTCCGCGCCGGACATCTCCGATTGCGGCGGGTAGGAAATGGTCTCGGTGCCGCGGCGTGCCTTGCTGCCGACCGGTTTCGGTTTGCCCGCCTCCTCGATGGGCGCGGCGATCTCCGGCTCGGTCTGTTCGGTCTGTTCCGTCTGCTCGGTTTGCGGTTCGGCCTCGACCGGCGCCGCGGCTTCGGGCGCGGTTTCTTCCGGCGTGCTCTCCTCGAGCGCGGTCTCTTCGGGTTCCGGGCGCGGTTTCGGCGAGGGCCTGCGCAGTCCGGTCGAGGAGGACGAACCGCGGGACTGCATGTTCGCCCGGCCCGCGACCTTACGGCGCGGACCCGGCTGCGGTTGCTGGCGGCGGGGCGGTTGTGCCACGTTCATCCTTTCCCGAGCACTGGTCCTCGAACGCTGTCCTTGTCAGACCTTGCTCAGTTGCCCGAATCCCCGGTCATGACCGGTGCGCCGCTGACCGAACTGGCTTTCCACGGCGCATTCCCATCGGCCCGGGTCAGATTGACCGTAATGGGCAACCGCTGGGATTTCGGGGCGGCCTTGTTCTTGTCGTCCGAGTTCTTGTCGCCCGATTGCTGCGTTTCGTTCGTCGAATTCACCACCGCGAGGATGCTGGCGGTGTTCGCGTGGGTGTCCAGATTGACCACCGCGCTTTCCACCAGATCGCTACGGGTGATGAGTTTCGTGTCGCCCATCTGCTTCTTGTATTTGTCGATGGTCTTGCCGACCTGCTCGTGCAGATCCCCGGTGGTCGAATTCTCCAGTTCACCCTTGAGCTGGTCGAGACGGCGGTAGTCGATGGTGGTCACGTTGATCGCGGTCTGCCCGCCGACCCGGAGCACGTCCTCGCGCGCGGTCGCGTACTGCGTGTCCTGACTGGTGCTCGCCCGGATCCAGGCCAGTCCGAAGTAGACGGCAAAGCCGAGCGCGATCACCAGCAGCACGACGGAACCGATCAGGTACGGATTGCGTGCTCGTGCCCGTATTCCGGTACTGCTCGTCATCATCGCTCCATGCTAGTCGGCCGTTGTCACGTGCACGTATGTCAATCCAAGTCCAGGGCCTTCGGCAGATCCTGCGGGCTCGGCCCGAGCGGGGTGATCCCGAACAGGCCGGCCGGGGAGTCCTTGGGCTGCTGCTGCGCCTGCACCGGTTTGACCTCGACCGGCTTGCCCGCATACGGCGCGTTCTGCGAGCCGCGCACGTCGATCGGGCTCCCGGTCGGCTCGGCGCAGTAGGCCTGTTTGTTCTGCGGCAAGGGATTCGTGTCCGCGGCGGGGCGCTTCTTGGTGGACTCGTACCCGCGCACACACGGGGCCGGGTTCATCAGGTTCAACGCGAGTCCGAGGTTCGCGTTCCCGTTCGCATCGAGGATCGTGTCCCCGGCCCCGGCGAGCATCGGGTAGGTGACGAAAACCTGTTCGAGGCCCTTGTTCCGGGTACGCAGCACCTCGGATGTGGTCCACAGCTGCGGAAGCAGGCTGGTGAAGTTCTGCGCGTTGTCGTTGACCAGACCGTTGACCTGCTGGGCAGCGGGCGGGGTCTTCTCGATCAGCGTGCGGATATCGGGATCCGATTCCTTGAGCGAGGCGGAAAGCCCGCGCAGATCCCCGGCGAACTGCTTGAGGTTCGACCCCTCCTTGATCTGGGTGCCGAGCACGGTCCTGCTGGTGTCCAGCAACTGCTGGGTGGCGGGCAGATTGTCCCGCGCGGTGGAGACGAACTTCTGCGAATCGTCCAGCAGCCGCTGCAGATCCGGTCCGGTCCCGCTGAACGCCGTGTACGCCTCGTCGACGACGGTGCGCAGCGAATCCAGCGGCACCGAGGTGGCCAGCCCGTTCACATCGTTGATCAGATCCTGGGTGGGCAGCGGGGCCGCGGTGTCCGCCGCCGCGATGGTGCGCTTGTCCTCGGGCTCGTTCTCCAGGGTGCGGCCCGTGGAACTGGCTCCCTGCTTGGGTTTCAGGTCCACGTACTGCTCACCGACCGCGGAGCGGTTCGCGACCGTCCCGGTCACCTCCGCGGGAATGGGCGGCGCACTGCGGTCCACGACCAGGTCCACATCGAGCCCGGTCTTGGTCAGCCGGACCTCGCCGACCCTGCCGACCTTCACCCCGCGATAGGTCACCTCGGCGTTGGTGAAGATCCCGCTGGTGTCCCCGAGCTTCATCGGCACCGTGTAGGTGGTGTTCCCGATGACCCGGTCCCCGCCCGCGTAGCGCCAGGTCGCGTAACCGACGCCGAGAATGGCCACGATCACGAACACGATCAGTTTGATCTTGGTGGTTCTGGTGATCATGCGCTATCCCACCTCTCCGGCACCGCGGGGCGGGTGTCCTACTGGACCAAGGTTCCAACGCCGCGCCATCTAGAACGCACCTCCGCCGGAGAGGGTTCCGAAGATGCCGCCGAGACCGCCGCCACCGCTGCCGCTGCCCTGGCTCGGCGCGTTCGGGCCGACCTCCTGCTGCGGCTGCTGGCCCTGCACCTGCTGCGGTGGCTTGCCGTAGTTCGGGTCGTTCGGGTACGTCCCGGATCCGGTGCCCGCGTCCGGTTGTCCCGGCTGCGCGGGGGTTCCGCCGGTGACCCCGCCGAGCTGTGGTGGCAGCAGGCCGGTCTGGCCGATCCAGTTCTGCCTGGAGCGGCCCATGTTCTGGATGAGGTGACCGAGGTCGAGGTCGATGTTCGCGTACAGGTTGTCGTAGTCGCCGCGGAAGGTCTGCGCCGCGTAGTCCCCGAACGGGATGGTGGCCAGCAGCGGCAGCGAGTTCGCGAGGTTGTCCCCGGTGTCGGCGAGCTTGCGCAGGCTGGGCTCGAGCGCCTTGAGGTCGGCGATCATGTCGGTGCGGGTCTTGCCGATGGTGTCGATGGTGACCCCGGAGAGCCGCTGCATGGCCTTGAGCATGCTCACCAGCTGGGTGCGCTGGTCGCGCACGGTTTTCAGGCCGGGCGTCAGGTTGTCGATCGCCCCGGTGAGCCGGTCCTTCTGCGCATCCAGGGTGCCGGAGAGCTTCTGCGCGTTGTCGAGTGCCTTGAGGATGTCCCCGGAGTGACTATCCAAAGTGGACACCAGCTTGGTGAGGTTGCGCAGCAGGCCCTTGATATCGCCTTCCCGCCCGCTCATCGCGTTGCTGAGTTCGTTGGAGATGGTGCGGATCTGCGGCAACCCGCCGTTGTTGAGCAGCAGGGAGAGCGCGCCGAAGATCTGCTCGACCTCGACGTGGTTGAAGCTCGGATCCTCCTGCAGTTTCGCGTTGTCCGCGAGCTGTCCCTGCGCACCGTCCGGCGGGGCGACCAGTTCGACGAACTTCTCGCCGAGCAGGCTGGTCTGGCGCAGCTGTCCCATCGCGTTCCGTGGCAGCTTGGTCTGCCCGCGGTTGGTCTCGATGGTGACATCGGCCTGCCATTTGCCGGACTGCTTGTTGGCCAGCGCGATGTCGGTGACCTTGCCGACGGTGACGTTGTGGATCTTCACCGCGGCCTGGGGCACGAGGTCGTAGACGTTGTCCATCCGCACGTGCAGGGTGAGCGGATCACTGCCCAGATCGGCACCACCGGGAAGCGGCACCCCGTAGAGGCCGTTGGACAGCCCGCAGCCGGTGAGCGCGAGGCTGACCGAGGCACCGATCGCGGCGGCGCTGACGAATCGCTTGGTGCGCCTGGCTTTCCGGCTCGGCGCGGGCCGCGCCGCGGAGGTGGCCGCCGCGTTCCTTGCGCGCACCCGTTCGGTGTGCCGGTGCGCCCGTTCGGCACGCCGGGCGGAGAAGGCCGCGATGCTGGGATCCTTACGGGGATCTTCGCGAGAGTTCGACGCGGTCATCACTTGCCTCCCTTCGGCGCCTCGTTCTGGCTCGCCGATTCCAGGGCGTTCAGCGCGGGCTTGGGCAGCTGCGGCAGTTTGCCCTGGCGCAGCGCGGTGATCACGCTGGACAGTGGCGGCAGCGGGATGATGCCCTGCACGATGTCCGCGACCGACTGGCAGGCCTTGCCGAGATCCTGGGGCAGCTTGCTGTGGTCGAAGTTCTTGATCATCGTGCACAGCATGGTCAGCGGCGGATCGGTGAGCTCCTGCAGCGCGGGCCGGGCGTCCAGGGTTCCCGAGGACGCGTTGTAGGCGTTGAGCAGGTTGTTCAGCGCGAGCGGGGCCAGATCCATGGTCTCGGCCAGGGATCCGCGGTTGTCCGCGATGGTCTTGCTGACCTTGGTCAGGTTGTCCACATTGGACTTGATGCCGCCGCGGTTCTTGCCGACGAACTCCTTGACCTTGGCCAGGGTCGGCGCGAGATCCTTGACCGCCGCGGTGAGTTCCCCGCGCTCATCGTCGAGGAAGCCGGTGACATCGGTGACCCGCTTGGAGAAGTCCTGCACCTGAGCATCGTTTTTCTGCAGCATGGTGGTGAACTTGGCGAGTTCCTTGACCGTGCCGAACAGATCGCCCTTGCTGTTGTTCAGGGTTTCGGCCGCTTTGGAAAGGCCCTGCAGGGTCTGCGCGATGTTCTGCCCGTTGCCCGCGAGGTTCGCCGCCCCGGTGTTGAGCACATCGGAGAGCGCGCCCTTCTTGTTGGCACCATTGGGACCCAGCGTCTGGGACAGCTTGTCGAGGGTGCGGTAGGCATCGTCGATCTCGGTCGGAGTGCGGGTCCGGTCCAGCCCGATGACCGTGTTCTTCCCGGCCTTGGCGCCACCGTGGTACGGCGGCAGCTGGATGTAGCGGTCGCTGACCACCGAGGGCAGGATCACCACGGCCGTCGGGTTCGCCGGGAGGGTGACCCCGTCCTCCACGGTCATGGCCACCTTGACCTGCTTGTCCTGCGGGGTGACCTCGTCGATCGAGCCGATCGGGACCCCGAGCACCCGCACGGTGCCACCGGGATAGACGCCGACCCCGTTCGCGAAGTACGCGGTGACCTTGGTGCCCGCCGCCGCGGAGAAGGCCCACCACAGCGCGGCGGTGAGCAGCAGGGCGACGACGCAGCCGATCGCGATCCCGCGCGCGAGATCGAGCCGCAGTTTCGTGCTCGCCGTCATTTGTCCCCCTCGTGCGGCCAGGAACAGTCGGCGCCGTTCACCCCGGGAATGGACGGCGGAAGCAGCAGCCCGCAGATGTAGGCGTCGAACCAGCGGCCGTTGCCGAGCGCGTTGTTGAACACCCGGACGAAGGGGGCGAGGTTCTGCATCCCGCGCCCCAGGCTTTCCTGGTTGCGCTTGAGCATCCCGGTGAACTGGTTGAGCTTGTCCAGCACCGGTTTGAGCTGCGCATCGTTCTCGTCGATCAGCCCGTCGACCTGTTTGGACAGCTGCTGGGCCATCTTCAGCAGGGTGTCGATCGCCTGCTTGCGTTGCTGTATCTCGGAGAGCAGTGCGCTGCCGTCACCGAGGATCTTCTCCACCTGTTGGTTGCGACTGGCCAGCGTGGTCGAAATCTGCTTGGTGTTGTTCAGCAGTTGCTGCAGCTGGGCGTCCCGCGAGGAGATCGTCTTGGAGATCCGGGAGAGCCCGTCCAGCGAGGACCGCACATTGGCCGGGGTGTCCTTGAACGTGTCGGACAGGGTTTCCAGGCTGTTCGCCAGCTGATCGGTGTTGATGTCGGAAACCCGGTCGGCGAGCCCGTTGAACGCGTCCTGCACGTCGTAGTAGATCGACTCGGCGGTGTTCTCACCCATGGGATCGCCGGGACTGCGCGCCTTGGAACCGCGCGATTCCACGTCGAGGTATTTCTGCCCGAGCAGGGTCTGCAGTTTGATCGCGACCTCGCTCTTGTCCCCGATGAACGCGTCCTTGATCCGGAAATCGACGCGCACGTGGTCCCCGTCCAGACGGACATCGGAGACCTTGCCCGCCTTGACCCCGCCGATGCGCACGGTCGCCCCGGAAGCGAGGCCCGCGGCTTCGCGCACGTTCGCGGTGTAGGTGGTGCCGCCACCGATCAGCGGCAGATTGTCCGAGTTCAGCGCGGCGGCCACGAGCAGCACGATCACCACGAGGCTGGTGATCCCGATCGGAATGGGATTGCGCGAGGAGAAGGATTTCACTGCCTGCACCTCGCTTGGGTCGAGTCACCGATCGGAATGCTCGCCGGTTTCGGCATCAGGCCGGGAATCCGCACATCGAGCTTGGTGGTGCAGGAATAGAACTGGAACCAGGAGCCGTAACTGCCCGCGCGGGAAATCGTGGCGACCTTGTCCGGGAGGTACTGCAGGAAATGTTCCACCTGCGGCTGGTGCGCATTGAGGTTGTCCGCGAACCGGCCCAGCTGCTGCACATCCTTTTTCACCGGATCGCGCAGATCGCCGACGAATCCGGAAACCGTGTCGGCCAGCCCGCCGAGCGTGTCCACGGCGTCCCCGATCGGTTTGCGGTCCTCGGCGAGCCCGCTGACCAGCTGCTGCACCGTGTCCACCAGGTCGGTGAACTGCGGGGTGTGCGCGTTCAGCGTGGTCAGCGCCGAATTCAGATTGGTGATCACCTTGCCGATCACCGCGTCCTTGTCCGCGATCTTGGAGGTCAGCGAGGCCGTGGTGGCCAGCAGGCTGTTGACCGTGCTGCCCTCGCCCTGCAGCACCGAGACGATCTCGCTGGACAGCTTGTTCACGTCCTGCGGGTTGAGCGCCTGGAACAGCGGGGAGAACCCGTTGAACAGCTTGGTCAGATCGACCGCGGGGCTGGTGCGATCCATCGGGATGACATCGCCCGGCTTGAGGGTGGCGTTCGCGTCCCCGCCGCTGTCCAGGTTGCTGCCCTGGTCGAGCTCCACGTAGCGCTGCCCGACCAGGTTCCGGTAGCGGACCGCGGCGTGCACCGAGGCCGGGATGCGCACGGACTTGTCCACGCTGAACCCGATCTCGGCGGAGTCCTTGTCCACGATCTTGATGGAGCTGACCTCGCCGACCTTCACCCCGGCGATGCGCACATCGTCACCGGCGTTGAGCGAGGTGACATCGGAGAACCGGGCGCGGTAGTCGCTCGAGGCGGAGAAGGTGGCGTTGGCGATGGTCAGCGCGAGCAGCCCGGTCGCGAGCACCGTGACGAGCACGAACGCGAGCAGCTTGATCAGCGGAGCGAGCAGTCCCCTCATTTCGCACCCGCCCCCGGATAGTCGACGGTCGAACCGCGCATCAGCGGCCCGATCAGCATGGTGGACCAGCGCGGAACCTGATCGGCGGGCACCCCGAGCGCGGGCGCGGTCAGCGAGGTGATCAGGTCCTGCTCGGCCTTGGAGTTCGGCGGGCCGTAGGAGTCCGATGGCGCCGACTGCGGGGTGGTGACCAGCTTCGCGGCCTGGTCCGGGGGCAGCATGCCATCGCTCTGGGTGCGCGGCATGGGCGGCTGCGAGGAACCGTCCTTGATCGCGCCCTCCGGGGAGACCTGCGGGAACGGCTTCGGCTTCGGGGTGATGTCGTAGCAGCGCGGCCCGCGGGTGTCGTCGTAGCGCGGGGTGTCTACGCCCGCCTTGTACGGTCCGCGGTTCACGTTGATCTGCAGGTTCGCATGCAGGCCAGGCTTGTCGGTGCCCTTACCGAAGGCCTTGTCCGCCTTGGGCACCAGCCGGGCGAGGCTGCGGAAGAAGCAGGGCACCTGCGGGGCGTACTTCTGCATGAGCTCGAGTGTGGGGCGCAGGCTCTTGCCGACCCCGATCAGGTTGTGCTGATTGGCCGCGAGGAAGTTCTGCAGGTTCGCCGAGGTGCCCGAGACCGTGCTGTACAGGTTCTCCAGGTTGTCCCGCTGCTGGGCGATGGTGTTGGTGGTGGTGCGCAGATTGGTCAGCGCGTCCGTGGCCACCGGGAGCACGTCGTTGTACGTGTTCGAGACCTTGACCAGCTTGCTGATGTCGTCGGTGAGCGCGGGCAACTGCGGATTGAGCTGCTTGACGTAGTCGTTGATTTGGGTGATCGTCTGGCCGAGCTGGTCACCGCGGCCCTGCAGGGCGGTGGAGACCGCGGCCAGGGTCGCGGAGAGTTTCTCCGGTTCGACCGCCTTGAGCACCGGGAGGAAGTTGTTCAGCGCCTGCTCGACCTCGACCGCCCCGGCGCTCTTGTTCTGCGCGATGCGGTCCCCGTCGGCGAGTACCGGGCCGCTGTCCCCCGGGGAGTAGCCGAGGTTCACGTACCGCTCCCCGAACAGCGATTTGGGCAGCAGCTGCGCGGTCGCGTCGGCCGGGATCTGCTTGGCGTACTCGGGTTTGATGGCCAGTTCGAGGTCGGCGCCGCCGAAGTCCGCCTTGATCGAGGTGACCTCGCCGATCACCGTGCCGTGCGCCTTCACGTCGGCCTCGGGCTGCATCTGGCTGCCGATGGTGTCGGTGCGCAGGCTGACACTGACCACCGGGGTGAACGCCTTGTTGTAGAACGCGATCGTCAGCGCGAAGAACGCGAAGATCAACACGACGAGCAGCAACCCGAGTAGTTTCTTGCGCACACTTGCCAGGACTCCGGTCAATTCGCGATCCTCACGGTCGTGGTCGCGCCCCAGATCGCGAGCGAGAGGAAGAAGTCCAGCAGGGTGACGTTGACGATCGTGGTGCGCACGGCCTTACCGACCGCGACGCCGACCCCGGCCGGTCCGCCACTTGCCGTGTAACCGTAGTAACAGTGCGTCAAGATGATCACCACACTGAACACGAGTACCTTGCCGAAGGACCACAGCACATCCTCCGGTGGCAGGAACAGGTTGAAGTAGTGGTCATAGGTACCACCTGACTGTCCGTACACGGTGATCGTGATCAGCCGGGCGGCGATATACGAGGTCATCAGGCCGATCACGTACAACGGGATAACAGCCACGAAGCCCGCGAGGATACGGGTGGTCACCAGATAAGGCAGCGAGGGAACACCCATCACCTCGAGCGCGTCGACCTCCTCCGAGATGCGCATCGCGCCGAGCTGGGCGGTGAACCCGGCACCGACCGTGGCCGAGAGCGCGAGCCCGGCGGCGAGCGGAGCGATCTCGCGGGTGTTGAAGTAGGCCGACATGAAGCCGGTGAAGGCCGCGGTGCCGATCTGGTTCAGCGCGGTGTAGCCCTGCAGCCCGACGACGATACCGGTGAACAGGGTCAGCCCGATCATCACGCCGACCGTGCCCGCGATCAGCGCGAGCGCACCGGAACCGAAGCTGACCTCGGCGAGCAGCCGGAGCACTTCCTTGGTGTAGCGCTTGAGCGCGCGCGGAGTCCAGGCCAGCGCGCGCAGGTAGAACGACATCTGCTCGCCGAGCGAGTCGAGCAGCCGTAACGGGGCACCGGCGGCATTGCGCGCGCTGCGGCCGAAGTTGGTCAGGGCACTCACCGACTGTTCACCTCCTAACTCAGCTTCGTCGGGACGATCTGCAGGTACACAAGCGTAAGCACACCGTTGACGAGGAACAGCAGCAGGAAGGTCACCACGACCGACTGGTTCACCGCGTCCCCGACACCCTTCGGCCCGGGCGGCGGATGCAGGCCACGGTAGGCGGCGACCACACCGGCGATAAACCCGAACAGCAGCGCCTTGAACTCGCCGATGTAGAGGTCGGGCATCTGGGCCAGCGCGTTGAAGCTGGCCAGGTACGCGCCCGGGGTGCCGTGCTGGAGCAGCACGTTGAAGGTGTACCCACCGGCCACACCGACCACGCTGACCAGGCCGTTGAGCAGGATCGCGATCAGCATCGAGGCGAGCACCCGTGGCACCACGAGCCGCTGCACCGCGGAGACGCCGAGCACCTCCATCGCGTCGATCTCCTCGCGGATGGTGCGGGCACCGATGTCCGCGCAGATCGCCGAACCACCGGCACCGGCCACGAGCAGCGCGGTGACCAGGGGAGAGGCCTGCTGCACGATCGCGAGCACGCTGGCCGCTCCGGTGAACGACTGCGCGCCGAGCTGGCGGGTCAGCGAGCCGAGCTGCAGCGCGATCACCGCGCCGAACGGGATCGTGACCAGCGCGGTCGGCAGGATCGTCACGCTCGCGATGAACCAGCACTGTTGCACGAACTCGCGCAACTGGAACGGCCGCTTGAAGATCAGCACCGCCACATCGAGACCGAGCGCGAACAAGCTCCCGGTCTGCCGCAGTGCGCCCGCGCCAGGAAACCTCGCTTCCGATTTGGTAGCCATACCCCTGTTACCGCCCCGTTCCGCCCGTAGTCCTGCGAGCGCTCACTGCTGCGGTGGGCCGGGACGTGGCTTGCGGCGTCGCCCAGGCGTGGGGCGCCACCGGCTCGTCGGCAGCTCCGCGACCTGGTTCTCGGCCAGCTGACCGGAAACGGTGCCCTGTTCCTGGGTGGGGAACTCGTTGGTGTCCCCGCCCCGTGCTCCGGTTCCCGCGACCACCCGTTCCCGCACACCGTAACGGGTGCGTTCCTCGTCGCTGAGACTGTCGATGATCGAGCGCTGCGCCTGCTCGGGCAGGGTGTGCAGCAGCTGCATGACCCGGTCCTTGCGCCGCTGCTCGCCCGCGCGCTGCGGAACCCCAGGAGAGGGTTTCATCTGCGGCGGAACCCCGGAGATGTCCTCCACCCCGCCCGGATGGTGCCCGGCGTCCACCATGGCCTGTTCGGCGGCCATGGTCGCGGAGTCCTTTTCCTCGCTCATCCCGATCGGGCCGATCATCCGGCCGTTGAGGAACTGCTTCACCGCGGGTTCCTCGCTGGTCAGCAGCAGTTCGCGAGGCCCGAACATGACCAGCTCCTTACGGAACAGCATGCCGATGTTGTCCGGGACCGTGCGGGCCAGGTTGATGTTGTGCGTGACGATCAGGAAGGTCGCGTCGATCTGCGCGTTCACGTCCAGGAACAGCTGGCTGATGTAGGTCGTACGGACCGGATCGAGACCCGAGTCCGGCTCGTCGACCAGGATGATCTCCGGATCGAGCACCAGCGCGCGGGCCAGCCCGGCGCGTTTGCGCATACCGCCGGAGATCTCACCGGGGAGTTTGCCCTCCGCCCCGGCCAGACCGGTCATCTCGAGCTTCTCCAGCACGATCCGCCGGACCTCGGTCTCGGACTTCCTGGTGTGCTCGCGCAGCGGGAAGGCCACGTTGTCGTAGAGGTTCATCGAGCCGAACAGCGCGCCGTCCTGGAAGAGCACGCCGAACTTCTTGCGGATCTCGTAGAGCTCGCGCTCCGAACACCGCACCGTGTCCACCCCGGCGACCATGCAGTGCCCGCGTTCGGGCTTGAGCAGGCCGATCATCGATTTCAGGAACACCGATTTCCCGGTACCCGAAGGCCCGAGGAGTGCCGAAACCTCGCCAGGCGGAAGGGTGAAGGTCAGGTCACGCCAAATGTTCTGCTTCCCGAACGACTTGGTCAGGTCCTCGACCTGTACCTCAACGCCCATGGCACCTCCTCCTAGGCCGCATTCCTCGCCACAACGATGCAACGAGCCGGCTCGGGATAAGTTACTGGTGAGTCACGAACCCTACTGCCTAGTTGGCTCGGAAGCACGCCCGTGTCTGGTTCGTAATCTCATGCATACACAAACGGGGCGGGTATCCGGTGGATACCCGCCCCGCGCACGTAGCAGAACTACGCAGTGCTCACTTGATGCTGACAGCCGCGCCGGCCTCTTCCAGCTTGGCCTTGGCAGCCTCGGCGTCGTCCTTCTTCGCCTTCTCCAGCAGCGGCTTCGGCACGCCCTCGACGAGCTCCTTGGCCTCCTTCAGGCCCAGCCCGGAGACGATCTCCCGGACGACCTTGATGACCTGGATCTTCTTGTCGCCGGCGCCTTCGAGGATGACGTCGAACTCGTCCTTCTCCTCGGCGGCTTCCTCACCACCACCGGCCGGGCCGGCGGCGGCCACGGCGGCAACCGGGGCGGCCGCGGTGACGTCGAAGGTCTCTTCGAACTGCTTGACGAATTCGGACAGCTCGAGCAGCGTCATCTCCTTGAACGCGTCGAGCAGCTCGTCGTTGCTCAGCTTCGCCATGATGGCGTTCTCCTTTGTTACTTGGCGACCGAAATGGTCTGGTGCTTGGCGACCGGTTCGGTCTTAAGCGGCTTCCTTTTTCTCCTGCAGCGCGGCGGCAAGGCGGGCGACCTGCGAGGCCGGGGCGTTGAACAGCCCCGCGGCCTTGGTGAGGTTGCCCTTCATGGCGCCTGCCAGCTTGCCGAGCAGCACTTCGCGCGACTCGAGGTCGGCGAGCTCGTTGACTTCACCCGCGGTCAGCGGGCGCCCGTCCATGTAGCCGCCCTTGATCGAGAGCGCGTCGTTGGCCTTGGCGAACTTCTTGATCGCCTTGGCCGCCTCGACCGGTTCCCCGGTGATGAAGGCGATCGCGGTCGGGCCGACGAACAGGTCGTCGAGACCCTCGATGCCCGCGTCCGCCGCCGCCCACTTCACCAGGGTGTTCTTCGCGACTCGGTAGCTGGCGCCTTCGCCGAGTTCCCGGCGAAGGCTGGTGAGCTGCGACATGGAGAGCCCGCGATACTCGGTGATCACGGCCGCGGTCGAGTCACGGAACTTGCCCGCGATTTCGGCAACCGCCGCCACCTTCTCGGGCTTCGCCATGGCGCCTCCTCTCATAGGTTTGGCCGTACTGGTTCAGGTGTCGGCCTGACGAGTAACCCGGAGGAGGAAGAATCGAAAACGCCCCGGCGCGGAAACACGGGGCCTGAAGCTCTGCGTCTGGCACAGAACCGGCGCGCACTGCGGAACGACATCCAGCACGAACGCGTCTGCCTCGTCCTCCTGCGCGGGCCGCCCGATCCTGTTCCGGGCCTTCGTTCCCCACCTGGGGAAAACCAGCGGTCTCTGGTGGAACCAGTCAAGGATACGCCATCGCCCGAGGGGGCTGGTGCGCACCCCTGGTGATAGCGGCATCATGGGAGCCGTGACCGACAAGGAACCCGGCTCGGAGTTCGGCCCAGAGTTCGGCTCGGCCCCGTATCCGGCAGGGCAGCCGCCTGCGGCGCAGCAACCGCCGACCGAGGCCGAGCTCGCCGCGTTCCGCCAGTGGAAGGCCTGGCAGGAGCAGCAGTACCCGCCGCAGCAGGCACCGCCCCCGGTGCCGTACGACCCCGGGTACCCCGCTCCGCTCCCGCCGCAGGGCCAGGGCGGTCAGTTCACCGGGCAGCAGCCGGGGCAACCGGGCGTGCAGGCCGAGCTCGCCCTGGTCCGCGAACAACTCACCGCGCTGCAGCAGTCTCAGGAGCGCGTCGAACGGGCCACCAATCCGCCGCTGTGGAAACGCATCCTGCGCAGCGCCCCGGTCCGCTGGGTGGTCGGGCTCATCGTGGTGATCGCGATCGCCAGCTGGGCCATCGACCACTACTTCGGCGGGGGCGGAGAAGAGGACAGTCCCCAGGCCAAGTTCCCGCTCGCCCGGCCACAGCAGCAGGTCAAGGTCGGCGTCGACTCACCGAAGGACGCCGTTGCCGAGCTTTACCGCGAGGTAGGGATGGCCGCGGCCTCCCCGGGGTCGGCCGCCGAGCTCGGCAAGCACGCCTGCCTGATGTTCAACGACCAGGCCGCGCGGAAATTCGCCCAGCAGCACGGGGCGCCGGACTGCGCGCAGGCGCTCGGCCGGATCACCGTGCCGGACCCGGACAGCTACCGGGAGGTCAGCCTGAAGGGGCTGCCGGAAACCCCGAACCAGGCCACCAGCACCACCATCGACTCGTGCTCCTTCCCGGTCAACGGGGGGCCGAAGCTGGGGACCTTCACGCTGTCGGTGGTGCACGAGAACAAGTGGCTCATCACCGATGTGACCCCCTCGCACTGCGGCTGAGTCACGTCGGCACAGCGGGCGAAAAAAGAAAGTCCGGTACCTTCT
>NZ_JALM01000027.1 GCF_000737195.2 Sciscionella sediminilitoris | reverse complement strand
CCTTCTTCATGCCGTGTTCGGCGGCCTTGCGCGCGGCGTTCTCCGCGGCCATCTGGGCGGCGAACGGGGTGGACTTCTTCGAGCCCTTGAACCCGACGTGACCGGCGGAGGCCCACGAGATCACCGCGCCGGAGGGGTCGGTGATCGAGACGATCGTGTTGTTGAACGTCGACTTGATGTGGGCCTGCCCGGCCGAGATGTTCTTCTTTTCCTTGCGGCGCACCTTCTTGACGCCCGCGGTACGAGACTTGGGTGGCATCAGCGCCCTGCCTTCTTCTTGCCTGCGACGGTCTTCTTCGGGCCCTTACGGGTCCGCGCGTTGGTCTTGGTCCGCTGACCATGAACCGGGAGATTGCGGCGGTGCCGCAGCCCCTCGTAGCAGCCGATCTCCATCTTGCGACGGATGTCGGCCTGCACCTCGCGGCGAAGATCGCCTTCCACCCGGAAGTTCTCTTCGATGTGGTCGCGCAGCTTGATGACGTCGTCGTCGGCGAGGTCCTTGCTGCGCAGGTCGGGGCTGACGCCGGTGGCGGCGAGCAGCTCCTTCGCTCGGGTACGGCCGATGCCGTAGATGTAGGTCAGCGCGATCTCCATCCGCTTTTCACGGGGGAGGTCGACGCCCATGAGTCGAGCCATCGTTCTCCTTATGCATGCTCCAGGTGTGCCCTCCCCGCCCGCCCGGAATTGGCTCGTTCCGGCCCCGGCCTGGAGTTCCGGGGGTGACCACGTGCTCGTCTGCGCGTGGAGGTGCGAGGAGTTCTCTGTGTTGTTCGCGTACTGCGATCTGTGCTCTGCTTCAGCCCTGGCGCTGCTTGTGCCTGGGGTTGCTGCAGATCACCAGTACCCGCCCGTGCCGGCGGATGACCTGGCAGCTGTCACAGATCTTCTTGACGCTTGGCTGAACCTTCACGTCTTGATCCTTTTGTCAGTGACGATCTTGCTCGGTCGGTGCACGTCACTTGTAGCGGTAGACGATGCGGCCACGGGTGAGGTCGTATGGCGAGAGCTCTACGACGACCCGGTCCTCGGGCAGGATGCGAATGTAGTGCTGGCGCATCTTGCCGCTGATGTGCGCGAGAACCTTGTGCCCGTTCTCCAACTCGACACGGAACATCGCGTTGGGGAGTGGCTCGACCACATGGCCCTCTACCTCGAGCGCATCCTTTTTACCCATGTCCTCCGCGTTTCGTGACGTGCTTCATGGTTACCCCCGGTGAACGGGGGTGGGCACGCCTCGCTTCAGGTGCCGAATTCCACGCATGAGCGATGTGCCGTGGTAAGGATTGGTATGGGTGTTTCGACCCTTATCGCCCTCGCCACGGACACGACGAACCCGGCGCGACTTGTGCGCCAATCGTCAAGTGTACGCGGTCGTGCGAACGGCCTGCGCAACGGCCCTGACCTGGCCACCAAGGCGCAACGGACAAGTCACTCTATGTACGTCAAATTCACACGAATGGGGTAGGCTGTTGCGTATGCAGGAGCAGGAAGAGGTGGTCGCAGCCGCGGGGGTGTTCAAGGCGCTGGGAAGCCCGATCCGGTTGGCGATCATGCGCAGACTCTCCGCGGAGGAAGAGGTGCGCGCCTGTGACTTCCACGAGGTGTTCGAGCTGGCCCAGCCCACGGTCTCGCAGCATCTCAAGGTTCTCCGCGAGGCGGGACTGGTGCACACCAGGCGGGCGGGAAACACCATCAGCTATTCGCTGAGCACCGAAGGCCTGCGCAGGGCGGAGGCCGAGCTCGGGGTGCTGTATCCGGTGCGGACCTCGCTGCCGCCGGCCAGCGTGCTCTGAGCTTGCCTTATCGGGTTACCGCAATGGGGGTGTTTTTCGGCGGCTAATCCCCGGCCGGAGCGGTGAGCACCCAGGGTCCGTCCTCGGTGATGGCTACGGTGTGTTCCCAGTGCGCGGCCCGCGAGCCGTCCGCGGTGACCACCGTCCAGCCGTCCTCGAGTTCCACCGTTTCCTCGGTGCCCCCGGTGAGCATCGGCTCGATGGCGATCGCCATTCCGGTACGCAGTTTGGGCCCGTGCCCCGGTTTCCCGTAGTTGGGCAGGAACGGCTCCATGTGCATGGCGGTGCCGATTCCGTGCCCGCCGTACTCCCGCACGATTCCGTACTCGGTCCCGTCCGCGGAACTGCTGCGCAGGATCGACTGCTCGATGGCGTGCGAGATGTCGGTCAGCCGCGCACCGGCGGCAGCGGCCTCGATCCCGGCCAGCATCGAGGCCCTTGTCGCCGCGGAGAGCGCCTCGTCGGCCGCGGACACGGCGCCCACGGCGATGGTCACCGCCGAGTCGCCGTGCCAGCCTTCGAGGATCGCCCCGCAGTCCACCGAGAGCAGGTCCCCTTCGGCGAGTACCTGGGTCTTGGCCGGGATGCCGTGCACGATCTGCTCGTTGACCGAGGCGCAGATCGAGCCGGTGAACCCGTGGTAGCCGAGGAAGCTCGGCACCGCGCCGGCGTCCCTGATGGTCTGCTCGGCGAGTTCGTCGAGCTCCAGGGTGGAGACGCCTGGGCGGGCCGCTTCGGTCACCGCGGCGAGGGTCTTGGCGACCAGCGCGCCCGAGGCACGCATCGCTTCGATCTCGCCTGGTGACTTCAGCTCGATGGAGGTCCGGTTCCGGAACAAGATTCAGCGCCCTCGCAACGCGTCGAGTGCGCGCTTGGTGATCTCCTCGACGTCCCCGACCGCGTCGATGGTCACGAGGATGTCGGAGTAGTACTCCAGCAGCGGCGCGGTCTCCGAACGGTAGATGGCCTGCCGTTCCCGGATGACCGCCTCGGTGTCGTCGGTGCGGCCGCGCTCGAGCAGCCGGGCGACCAGCTCCTCGTCGGGAACCTCGAACTGCAGCACCACGTCGATCTTGGCGTCCTGCTTCGCCAGGATCCCGGCGAGCACATCGGCCTGTCCGGTGTTGCGCGGGAACCCGTCGAGGATGAACCCCTTCGCGGTGTCCGGCTCGGCAAGGCGCTCGCGCACCATCTCGTTGGTGACGTCGTCCGGTACGAGCTTGCCCTCGTCGAGGATGCTCGAGACCTGTTTGCCGAGTTCCGTCCCGCCCTTGATGTGGGCGCGGAACAGATCACCGGACGAGATGTGCGGCACACCGAGCTGTTCGGCCAGCACGGCTGCCTGAGTGCCTTTGCCCGCGCCAGGCGGGCCGACGAGAACGAGTCGCACGAAGGTGCCTCCTCGAATCCCCTTCGCGAAGAACGCCGGGGCGGTCCTAGCGAAGGAATCCTTCGTAGTTGCGCTGCATGAGCTGGCTTTCGATCTGTTTGACCGTGTCCAGCCCGACACCGACCATGATCAGCACCGACGTCCCACCGAATGGGAAGTTCTGGCTGTTCTGCTCCCCGGTGAGACCGAGGAAAAAGTTCGGCAGAACAGCGATAATACCGAGGTAGAGCGAGCCGGGCAGCGTGATTCGGCTCAACACATGGTTCAGGTACTCCGAGGTCGGCCGTCCCGGGCGGATACCGGGAATGAACCCACCGAACTTCTTCATCTCCTCGGCACGCTCGTTCACGTTGAACGTGATCTGGATGTAGAAGTACGTGAAGAAGATGATCAGCAGGAAGTAGATGATGATGTGGACCGGGTTGGACTGGTCCACGAGGTAGGTCTGGATCGCCCGTTGCCACCAGGAGTTGCCGTTGCCGACCAGTTGCTGCAGCAGCTGGGGAAGGTAGAGCAGCGAGGAAGCGAAGATCACCGGGATGACACCGGCCTGGTTGACCTTCAGCGGTAGATAGGTCGAGGTTCCGCCGTACATTCGGCGCCCGACCACACGTTTGGCGTATTGCACCGGTATCCGGCGCTGGCCCTGCTCGATGAACACCACCGAGGCGATGATCAGCAGGCCGACCACGATCACCACGAAGAAGGTGAGCCCGCCGGCGTTCTGCAGCATCTGCTCACCGACGTTGGGCAGCCGCGCCGCGATGTTGATGAACATCAGGATCGACATACCGTTGCCGATGCCGCGCTCGGTGATCAGCTCACCGAACCACATGATGATCGCGGTACCGGCGGTCATCGTGAGGACCATGACCGCGAGGGTGAAGATGTTGTCCTTGCCCGGGATGACCTCTTGCTGGCAGTTCCCGAACAGCTGACCGCGCACCGCGAGCGCCACGATCCCGGTGGACTGCAGGACCGCGAGCGCGATGGTCAGGTAGCGGGTGTACTGGGTGAGCTTGCCCTGGCCGGACTGGCCTTCCTTCTTCAGCTGCTCGAACCGCGGGATGACCACGGTGAGCAGCTGGATGATGATGCTCGCGGTGATGTAGGGCAGGATCCCGAGCGCGAACAGGGAAAGCTTGAGCAGCGCGCCACCGGAGAACAGGTTGATCAGGCCGTAGATGCCGCCCTGACCCATCTGCGCGGCACATGCCTGGACGTTCTTGAAGGAAACGCCTGGCGCGGGCAACGTCGAGCCGATCCGGTACACAACGATGATCCCGATCGTGAACAGGATCTTCTTGCGCAGGTCCGGCGTCGCGAAAGCCGAGCGGAAAGCGCCTAGCACGCGAGGACCTCCTACTTGACGTCAGGCGAGTGCATGGTCTCCCCCGGAGAGTGCCTGCCTTGGGCACACGGGAACGCCCCGGTACACGAAGCGCGGCGTCGACTCTAACAGCAGTCCGGGCACCCCCTTGCGGTGCGCCGCTGTTGCCGATTGACAGGTAACCAAATGGTTCCCTATTCTGGCTTGGTGTCCGAGGACGAGGCGGTGTTCAAGGCGCTCGCGGATGGCACCCGCCGCGCGCTGCTCGATCTGCTGCACACCTCGGACGGGCGCACGCTCGGACAGCTGTGCGCCGGGATCGACATGTCGCGGCAGGCGGTCGCCAAGCATCTGCGGGTGCTCGAGCAGGCGGGGCTGGTGACCACGCGGCGGGTGGGCCGGACCAAGGAGCACCACCTGAACGCGGCCCCGATCCAGGCGATCTACGAACGCTGGATAGCCAAATACGAGCGCGCCCCCGCGGCCGCGCTGCACGGGCTCAAACAGGCATTAGAGGAGCGGACATGAGCACCTTCGACTACGTCACCTACATCCAGGCCGAACAGCGACAGGTGTGGGCCGCGCTGACCGAGCCGGAGTTCACCAGGCAGTACTGGAACGGCCGCAAGATCACCTCGACCTGGGAACCGGGCGCCGCGGTGATCAACGAGCACGACTACGACGAGGGCGCCGAGGACATGGGCACCGTGCTGGTCTGGGAACCGCCCCGGCGGCTGAGCTACGGGACCCAGGAGTCCAGCGTTACCTTCGAACTCACCCCGATGGGCGAGGTGGTGCGGCTGAGCGTGACGCACACCGGGCTCGGCGAGCAGCTGTGGCAGCAGGTGACCGGCGGCTGGCAGGCGATCCTGGCGAACCTGAAGACCCTGCTGGAGACCGGCTCGCCGCTGCCGATGCCGGAGAAGGTGCTCGCCGCCTACCGCTGAGCCCGTTCCCCGACGAGCCGGTCGCGACCGGCGAGGAACCCGCTGGCGCACTGCACGCCGACCAGCACGAGCAACAGCAGCACCGGAACCGTCCAGGCCCGGGTGGCGTCGTGCAGCGCGCCGAAGGCGATCGGGCCGAGCGCGGCGAGCACATAGCCGACCGTCTGGGTCATCGCGGCGAGCGCGGCCGCGTGCCTGGTGTCCGGCGAGCGCAGCAGCAGGAGCGCGAAGCAGATCCCGGTGGTCACCCCCTGCCCGGCGCCGAGGATCACCATCCAGGCCAGCGTGCCGTGCGCCGGGGAGAGCAGTACGCCGAGCAGTCCGGCCGCGAGCAGCCCGGTGCCCAGGGTGGTCAGCCAGACCTGGCCCTTCGTGCGCGCGGCCAGGATCGGGGCGAGCAGGGCGAACGGGATCCCCACGATGGAGATCACCGAGACCATCCCGCCCGCGGTGGCCCTGTCCATGCCCGCGTCCGCGAACAGCGTCGGCAGCCACGCCGAGATCGTGTAGAACAGCAGCGAGAGCAGGGCGAAGAACAGCGTCACCGCCCAGGCCAGCGGCAGGTGCCACAGCTTCGGGGTGGACTGCGGCCGCGCCTTCGGTGCTTCCCCGGTGTTCCTGCGCAACTGCGGCAGCCAGGCGAGGAGCCCGGCCACGGCCAGGATCGCCCACAGCGCGAGGGTGGCTCGCCAGCCGAGTCCGGTCGCCTGCTGCAGCGGAATGGTCAGTCCGGCCGCCGCTGCGGGGCCGAGGTTGAGCGAGGCGGTGTAGAGCCCGGTCATGGTGCCCGAGCGGGGTGAGTGCCGCTGCTTGATCCAGGCGGGCATCAGCACATTGCCCGCGGTGATCGCGATGCCGAGCAGCACGGTGCCCGCGAACAGCGCGACCGTGGACGGCAGGGAGCGCACCGCGAACCCGGCGATGAGCAGCAGCAGGGCCGCGCCGAGGGTGCGCTCCAGCCCGAACCGCGCGCCGATCCGCGGAGCGAGCGGGGAGAACACCACGAACACCAGCAGCGGAAGGCTGGTCAGCAGGGACGCGACCGTTCCGGACATCCCGGTGTCCGCGCGGACCTGGCCGAGTAGCGGGCCGAGCGCGGTGATCGGCGGCCGCAGGTTGATGGTGACCAGCACGATGCCGACCGCGGCAAGCAGGAAAGCCGTGCCGCGGACGGTGCTCGTGCGCTCGGAGTGCTGGACCACCTGCGGCATCGTTCCCCTGTCATGACTCAAAGTGCCCTACGCTGATGACATCGACGACGATAGGGCAGGACGGAGTCACGAGTCAAAATGCGTTTTGGTCCTGACATCGAGTGTGGCCTCGGCGCCGCGGTCGACCTGGTCAACGCCGGAGCCGAGGGGTTGCCGGACCTGGACACGCTCGCCGAGTTCGCCGCGGACCACCACCTCGGCGCGCACGGCCCGCTCGGGGACCGGGACCTGCGCCAGGTGCACGCCCTGCGCTCCCGGCTCGCCGCGATCCTCGGCGCCGGTGATCCGGACACGGTCGCCGAGCTCATCAACGGGGTGCTCGCCGGGGCGCACACCACCCCGCGACTGCGCCGCCACGATGGCTTCGACTGGCACATCGACCACTTCGCGCCCGGTGCCACGCTCGCCGAACACCTCGGCGTGACCACCGCGATGGCGCTGGCCACCCTGTTCGCGGATGGTGAGTTCGACCGGATCCGCAGCTGCGCGGCGCCCGGCTGCGAACGGCTGCTCGTGGACCTGTCCCGCAATCGTTCGCGCCGCTACTGCGCGGGCCGCAACTGCGGGAACCGGCTGCACGTCGCCGCCTACCGGGAGCGCAACCGGGTGTCCTGAGCGGGATTCAGCTCAGGTCCTTCGCGAAGTGGTGCGCGGCGATGACGTAGCCGTGGTTGAGATAGCGCCGATGCGCGGCATGCCGTTGCGCCCCCGAGTCGAGGTGCACCTGCTCGCAGCCGAGTTCGCGCGCCCGCTCGTCCGCCCAGTGGAGCAGCGCGGTGGCGTGCCCGGCCCCGCGCGCGTCCGGCACCGTGATCAGGTCGTCGATGTAGAGGTACTCGCCCCAGAGCAGGCTGGTGCCCTGCCGGAATCCGAGTGCCCCGGCCACCGAACCGTCCGCGCGCACCGAGACCGCGATCCGGTACCCCTGCGCGTACTGCCTGCGGACCTGCGCCAGGAACGCCTGCTCCGAATCGAGGTGCGGGCGCAGCTCACGCATGGCCGGGTAGGCGAGGCCGAGCCGGTCCTCGGTGAGCTCGGTGATCCGGTGCTGTTCGGTCACCCGGTCAGTCGCCTCGGCGGACCGGGCCGAGGATCTGACGTTCCTTGGCGTTGGTGACCAGTTTGAGCGGGGTCCACAGGTTCCGGCCGAACGCGATGACCTGATCGTCCGGGATCTGGGTGAGCTGCTGGGTGAGGTTCGGTGGCAGCCGCCAGATCTGCCCGGCGACCTGCGCCTGCGCCGCGGCGAGCCGCTGGATGAGCACCAGGTCGGCCTGGCCCGCGGTGGACGCGGCCTGCGGATGCAGATAGGGCAGCACGTACATGGTGGTCTGCCACGGGGACCGCGCGGGGAACAGTTCCTGCGGGGTGGAGCCGCCGTCGTGCACCACGAGCAGCGGGCCGTCCTCGGTCGGGCGGGGCAGTTCCACGGGCACCAGCCTGCGGATCTTCACCAGCGGAACGGGTTTGCCGTCCGCCCCGGTGCCCGCGGCCCGCTCGAGCCCGCGCCATGCCGAATCGCGCGCCGTCGCCACGATCACCCAGGCCCCGGTCGCGATAGCGCGCAGCGCGGTGAGCCGGGCCAGGTACAGCCCGCCGACCACGGCGATCCTGGTCGGGGCCGGGCGCAGGATGGAGACCGAGAGCGGTTCGCCCTTGAGCCCCTTGCCGAGCACCATGCCGCCGCGATCACCCGAGGGCGCCACCGAATCGAGCATCGTGGGCGGCACCGAGAACTCCGGGGCGACCGCGCGCGGGCTCATCGCATCGTGGATCCGGGTCGGGGACGTCATGCCGTACCTCCAAGGGGCAGCGTCGCGATCAGTCCGGAAAGCTGCATGCCGCGCAACGAGGTCAGATCCATGTCCAGCTCATCGGCGATCGAGCCCAGCTGCTCCTCGGCCTCGTTCAGTTCCCCCGGGGTGCGGGCGCTGACCCGGACCACGCCGCGCAGCCCGACCTCCTCGCCCTCACCGGGGGAGATCGAGAGCACCACGGTGGAGGACAGGGCACGAACGCTGGTCAGCGAGTTGAGGCTGCCCTTGCCCGGCCAGCCGGTCACCGCGTAGGAGGAGTGCCCGACACCGGCCGCGGTGACCCCGTCCCAGCGCTCGTTGAGGCTGACCGTTTCCTGCGAACCCGCGACCGCGGAGAGCTCGCTCGACTTGATGCCCGCGGCGAGCAGTTCGTCCGGGGAGAGCGGACGGGCGCGGACCCCTTTGCTCTCCAGCGCGTTGCGCACCCGGGAAAGGGCGCCGAGCACCGCGCGGTGGGCGCCCTCGACCCCGCCGCCGCGTTCGCTGACCGCCTGGGCGCAGCGCTGCGGGTCGAGCCGGACGGCCACCCAGGTGGTGCGCCGTGCGGCGGCCGGGAGCGGGCCGAGCACCTCGAGGTAGGAGGCCAGCGCGGGCGACTGCGCGGGAAGGGCGGCGCTGCCCGGGTAGCAGTGCCAGATCACCTGGATCGCGTCCAGCAGCACGCCGCGGTCCTCGAGGCACGGCGCGAGTGCGGAAAGCGGCAGGTTCGGCGCGCTGCCGACCTGGTTGACGAGCGCGGGCATCGGGTCCACGAGCAGTACCGCGGTCCAGCCGCCGTCGTTGTAGGCCAGCCCGACCGGCTGGCGCTCGTGATCGGTGCCGTGCGCGATGAGCAGGTCCGGGACGGCGAGGCGCAGCAGCGCGACCCGGGCGTCCTCCGGGCCGGTCATCGTGGCCTCTTCGCTGTCCTGAGCCGGTTCTTCGGCGGCAGCCGGGTTCGCCGCCTTGCTGTGCCCGCGCAGCGCGTACCCGGTGGTGAGCCCGACCCACTGGGTCAGCCAGCGGCCGCGCCAGCGGATCAGCGCGAAGATGAGGCCGAGCACCGCGATGGCGGCACCGACGTACATGAGTTTGGTGTCGATGGCGAGCAGCACCAGCCCGATCGCGATGCCGATCTCGAGCACGACAAGGTTCGCCACGGGGAACGGGCCGAAGCTGACGCCTTCCCTGCGGCGTCTCGCGACATCCGCCGATGCGGGCGTGCTTGCCTGCTGTGCCGGCGTACTCGCAGGTCGCGGCGGCGGTGGCGGGCCGGAGCCTTGCCGGGGCGTTGTCACCGACATGTACTTGCCTCCCCCGAAACGGGCGTGTCGGGCTTTATGCTGTGCAAACCTATCCTGTCATCCGATCCGATCGGATACCCCCGACTTGGCCACATTCGTGTTGAGTCGGACTATCGTGTGCGACCGTACCGCGAAGGTGACGAGATGAGCGCGGACATGAGCGAGGAGGCCCGGAGCGAGTGAGCACCCGAGCCATGGCTGCTGTTTCGGGGAGGACGAAGGCCGGTCATGCCATCGACACCCACTAGTAAGGCACAGGTCCAGGCGTACCGGTTCGTCATACGCCGGATGCAGTCGGCGCTGATCCGCCGCGATCCGGTGATGATGCACGATCCGCAGCGCACGCACAGCAGAGCGATGATCGTGGGCGCGTGCCTCGCGGCCGTGGCACTGGCCGGGTTCGCCGTGTACGGACTGCTCAAACCCGCTCCCCAGTTGCCGGGCAACGACGGGATCGTGATGAGCAAGCAGTCCGGGCAGCTGTTCGTGCTCACCAAGGAGAAGGACGGCAAGCGGCTGCTCACCCCGACCTTCAACCTCGCCTCCGCGCGGTTGCTGCTGCTCGCTCGCCAGCAGCAGAACCAGAACGGCGGCGGTGGTGGCGGCGGGGGCAGTTCCCAGGGCGGCCAGCAGGTGCAGGAGGTGGACGACAGTCAGTTCTCCGGGCAGGGGATCACGGTCGGGCGCCTCACCGGGATCCCGGACGCGCCGAACACCCTGCCGGACGGCTCGAACCAGGCAGCGGTCGGCAAATGGGCGGTGTGCGACGACTACGCGCGCGATCCCGATCTGCCGAACCAGACCCAGGAGAACAAGGTCTCCACCACGGTGCTGTCCGGAGTGGACAATCTCGGCACCGAACTCAAGGCGGATCAGGGTTTCCTGGTCCAGGAGCGCCAGTCGCACAAGACCTTCCTGATCTACCGCACGCCCTCGACGGCGAACCACCCCGAATCCGATGTGGTGCGCGCCGAGGTGGACCTGTCCCAGAAGGAGATCGCCAACACCTTCAACGGCGGCTCGCAGGACGTGACCCGCGTGGTCAGCCCCGGCCTGATCAACGCGATCCCCGCGGTGAAGGGGCTCGTCGCACCGAGCATCCCGAAGGTCGGCAGCCCTTCACCGGGTCTGCCTTTCTCGGTGGGTCAGGCGTTCAAGGTGCAGGAGGCCTCCGGGCAGACCCGGTACTTCATCGCCATGGACGACGGCTACCAGGAGGTCACCGAGACCGCCTCGGTCGCGGATGTGCTGCGGTTCAAGAACACGCAGGAGACCACCCAGATCCCGACGATCGCGCCGAGCCAGATGAACGCGGCCCAGCCGACCAAGCACCCGGTGGACGTGGGCCAGTTCCCGAAGCAGAAGCCGAATCTGCTGCAGGAACAGAACATGCCGACCATGTGCCTCGGCTGGAATCCGAACACCTCGGATCCGGATAACCCGAAGGAGCACACCGTGCTCACCGTCGGAACCCGGCTGCCGATTCCGCAGGACGCCAAGCCGGTCAAGGTGGGCAACCCGAACGCGGACGGGGAACGCATCGACGGGTTCTACATGCCCGCGGGTAAGGCGGCGTTCATTCGCAGCGCGCAGAACGCGGCCCAGTTCAACTCGGGCCCGCAGTACCTGGTCTCGGATCGCGGTATCCGGTACGCGATCCCGAGCCAGCAGATCGCGGACGCGCTCGGGCTCAAGGATCCGGTGCCCGCCCCGGAATCGATCGTCCGGTTGCTTTCCCCCGGCGCCGACCTGAACACCCAGGCGGTGCAACGGACCTTCGACTCGCTGAACCTGCCCGCGAACATGGGCAGCTATCCGAGCGAGTCGGCGGATTCCTCGAACGCCCCGGAATCGGCGAGCAACGGAGGCGGTTAGCCGCATTCTCCGGGAACCGCCGGGCCCCGCACCGCGTCACAGTGCCGGGGTTCGGCGGAACAAGGACAGTAGGTGATCGCAACATGGCCGGGATCCAGCTCGACAACGAGTGGGTGTCGGGTTATGTGAAAACCATCGAGCGGGCCGGTGCCACGCTCGGGGAACAGCGCGCGAAGCTGACCGCGGGGCAGCTGAGCGCGGCCGCGTTCGGTGAGCTCGGCCGTCAGCTCGGCGCGGCGAACGCCTACGCCAAGGCCTCGAACGTGCTGCTCGACCAGCTCGCCAAGGGCGGCGCGGCGCTCGGTTCGGTCGCCGGTGAGCTCGGCAAGGTGGCGGGCAAGCACAACGAGGCCGAGGAGGACAACGCGGCCCGGATCGCCCGCCTTGCCCGGGAAGACCGGTCATGAGCGGCCTGGACGGGCACGAGATCCAGCAGCGGTCCGCGGACCGGCTCGACTATCTTTCCCGCACCTGCGCGAAACTCGGCGTTCCGGACCCGGTGGAGCAGTACTTCACGCCGGTGCTCGGCCGGTGGAGCGCGATGCACGAGGAAGCCGATCGCTGGCGCACGGCGGCGAACCAGGCGAGCGCGGTCACCGATGAGGTGAAGAAACCGCTCGGCACCCTGGACGCCGCCTGGCAGGGCCGTGATGCCGAGGCGTTCATGACCTATATGGGCACGGTCGGCGCGGCCGGGGTGGACGTCGCGGATGCGATGAACGCGATGGCCGAGGCCCTGGACAAGCTCGCCGATGGGGTGCGCTCCATAGTGGACAAGCTCGCCGAGGCCCTGACGACCTGCGCGGAGGACGTGTCCAGGGCCATGTCCATGCCGGTGCCCGCCCAGCGGCAGGCGCGCGAGCACCTCGAGGAGATCGACCGGCCGTGCGCGGAACTGTTCGAGTCGATCCGCCAGGCACTGCGCGCCTTCGTGCGGATGTGCGAGCAGTGTGACGGCGAGGGCGGGGACGGGGAAAAGCTGAAGCACACCATGCCGGGGCGGTTCGCCTTTCCCGGGGAAGCCGCGCCATCGCCCCGTTCACCGGAGCACGAACCGGATGCGGGCAACCCGGCTTCGACCACCCCCGCGGCCGCGGACGCCCCGGGCGCTGCTGCGTCGAAGGACCCCTCGCATGACCCGAACCGAGGCCTCGCACCGGTTTCCGGCACCCTCCCGATCGGCGGCGGAGGCCACGGTGAAGGACAGCTCGGTCAGGGACCGATGAGCGCGGCCGCCCAGGAACCCGGCCCGCACCCGGAACGCGGCGGCGCGCCCGCACCGGCGGCGGCGAACGCGGGCGGTGCGGGCGGTTTCGGTGGGATGCCGATGATGGGCGGCGGCATGGGCGGTGGTGCCGGTGGTGATCAGGAGTATCAGCGCAAGCGCGGGCTCACCTCGGACGCCGCGGACCTCTTCGGTACGCCGGAAGCGACCGCGCCCCCGGTGATCGGCGCGGAGTACGATCCACCGCCCCGGTCCGAATAGCGCTCTCTACAGTCCGCGCCGTTCCCGCGAACGCTTCACCGTGTGCATCACGAACGCGGTGAGTATGAGCAGCAGCAGGGCACCGAAACCACCGGCGAGCGCCACCGTCATCGGCGTGTTGCTCCCGTCGTAGGGCGGTGGCAGCTCGGCGGGGATGGACACGGCCTTGTCCGGAGCCCCGCCGTTCTCCGCCGGGATGTTCGCGGTGAGCGCGGCGATCGGGTTGATCAGCCCGTAACCGACCTGGTTGTTGCGCCCATCGGGGCCACCGGGGTGCTGCGCGGTCATCTCGATGCGCCGGATGATGTCCTGCGCCGAGAACTGGCCCTTCGGGTACTTCTCCCGCAGCAGCGAGACGAGCCCGGAGACGTACGGCGCGGCGAAGCTGGTGCCCTGGATCGGGGTCGGTTGCTGGCTTCCGCCGCTCGAACTCTCGCCCGCGTTCACCTCGATGGTGCGGTTCACCAGCTTGTCCGGGGAACCCGGGTCGAGGGAGATCAGGTTCTCCCCGGGCGCGGCCACCCCGACCCAGGGCCCGGCGATGGAGAACCCGGAGGGCGCACCGGTCTGGCCGACCGAACCGACCGAGAGCACATCCTTGCCGAGCCACGGCGGAATGGGGATCGACTTCAGCTTGCTCGGGTCCGGGTCGTCGTTGTTCTGTGTGCAGCCCTTGCCCTGTTCGCTCGCCTTGTTCCCGGCCGCGGCGACCACGACGACGCCCTGCTTGGTGGCGGCCTTCACCGCGGCGAGCAGGTCCTTGTAGTGCTGGTCGAGCGCGCCGGGGTTGGCGATGCAGGAGGTCAGCGAGATGTTGATGGCGACGAGGTTGGTGTTGAGGTCGTGGGACTTCTTCAACGACCACATGATCGCGCTGGCCAGTGATTCGATGGTGCCCGGCGGCTGCTTCTGGCCGTCCGCGGTCTCGCCCTTCGACTCGAAGAGGCTGGAGTTCGTGCGGATGGACAGGATGTTCGAGTCCGGGGCCATTCCGTTGAAGCCGACGGTCTCGTGCGAGTTCGCCGCGATGATCCCGGCGACCTCGGTGCCGTGCCCATCGCAGTCCTCGCGCCCGTCCCCGCCCGGCTCGATGTAGTCACCGCCGCCGAGCAGCCGCTGTCCGAGGTAGTCGTGCTTGGAGACGCCGGTGTCGATCACCGCGACGGTGTTGCCCGCACCGGTGGCGAACTTGTGCGCCTTGTTGATCGCGAGCTGGTCCTGCGGCCACGGCTTCCTGGTGAGCGGGAGCGAGACGCCGGACCGGATGCACTCGGACTTCTTGTCGTACCCGCCGTCCTGGGGCGTGGGCGGCACCGCTTTGGGCGGCGGAACCGGTGCCGATGGCGGCGGTTTCGGGCCCCATTCCTGGGTGATCGTGGGAACGCTCGGCAGGGTCGGGGCGCCCTGTTCGCCACCTGGTTGCCCGCCAGGAGGTTGTTGTCCGCCAGGGGGCTGCTGCCCACCGGGCGGTGGCTGGTCCCCGGAGGGCGGTGCCGGTGCGGCGGCCGCGGGCATGCCGAGTGGTACCGCGAGGCCGAGCACGATGGCGCAGGCGGTCACCATCCGCGCGGGGCGGCTCGTGCGCAGCGTTGCGCGCACCCGCTTTCCGTTGTTCGCGCGGCTACTCACGTACTGTCTCCCCTTTTCGCGTCCTCGACCTCAGCCACCGATACGGAGGTGGCGCACCGTGTCGTAGAGCTCCATGACGGCGAGCGCGAGCGGCAGCACCGCGGCGATGAGCACGCCCTCGATGATGTCCACGGTGCGGCGCATGACCGGGGAGAACTTCTGCTCGGGGAAGATCACGCCGATCACCAGCGAGGCGGCCGCCACGATGACGAGCACCCCGAAGATGTAGAGGATCCTGGTCAGCGGGGAGGACTCGGTGAGCCAGCCGATGGCCACCCCGGCCGCGGCGACCATCCCGGTCGCGAGCAGGGCGATCGCCTGCGCGCCGTTCGCGTAGCTGCGCCCGCGCAGCATGAGCACCAGGGAGATCACGATCGCCAGCAGGAAGCCCCAGATCGTGCCCTGGCTCGCGGTGACGATCGCGGAGACGGCCGCGACCGCGCCGCAGCCGACGATCAGCCCGGTCAGGTACTCGTGCGCCATCCCGGAGCGCTTCTCGATCTGCGCGAAGTCCGGGAACGGGCCGGTTTCCTTGAGGTCCTCGGCGTTGGTCGGCACGTTCGGCAGCGGCAGCCGGGCCAGCTGGATGGTCACCCTCGGCAGCAGCGAGATACCCACGAGCGCGACCGCGGCCGCACCGGAGGCGATGGCCGCCGGGGTGGCGTCCACGAAGGTGCCGATCAGGAACGCGACGAAACCGAGCACCCCGGCCGCGCCGAACGCGATGAAGACCGTGACCCCGCGGCCGATCAGCCAGATCGAGGCCGCCGCGAACACCACGATGAGTACCGAGCCGAGCAGCAGGTTCGGCGCCTTCGGTCCCTCGGGAACCGCGTAGAGCCCGGCGATGAACGCCATCGGGATCGCCCCGGCAGCGGAGATGAGCACCGCGGTCCCCGGTGCGTCGTACACCCTGGCCAGCGAACCGGCGATGCCGATGAACACCAGCGCGGCGACCCCGCCCGCGACGGCCGGTCCGATGCTCGGGCCACCGCCGAAGGGGCCGGCGTAGAACAGCGCGAGCGCGGCGGCGACCAGTGCGGCGCCCGCCCCGATGTGCGCGATCCGCCGCGCGGTGGTCTTGGTCCACGGGCGGAAACTGCCGGGGGTGGCCGCGGCGATCGCGTCCACCACGTCGTCGTAGAGCGGCGGTGGCGGATTGTCCGAGCGCTTGCGCAGCTGCAGCAGGTCACCGTCGACGATGCCGAGCGAGGCCAGGGTGTGCCCGGGATCGAGCTGCTCACCGCCCAGTTTGGCCAGGGCCCAGCCGCCGTGCCGGGCGCCGCCGTCGGGGCTGTTCTCTCTGGCCATGTCCAGGATCATCGGCATCAGATCCGCGATCGAGACGTCCGCGGGTAGTGCGACATCGATGCGCGTACTCGGGGCGACAACGGTCACCCGGGAAAACACGGTCGTGCTGGTTGCCACCTCTGGCCCCCTACTTCGCCTCTGCTGCGATGTCCGAATGGTTCTACTGCGTCCGCCCGATACTCTGGCAGGCACCCTAGTATGTGCACGCCGGTGTGCGGACGGGTAGCCGGTCGCCCGTCATCCGTCCGAGTGCCCGGGGCGCGGGCGAACATCGGTGACTTTGCCAGATCTTCCCCATCCATAGGGGCGATCTGGTAGGGAAAGCAGGGAAAAGTCGGGGACCAGACGCTCGAGGAGAAATCGTGAGCACGGTGCAGTTCAGGCGCTCCGCTCGGTTGGCGGCACCCAAACCGCCTGGTGGCGAGGTGCACCTCGAGCCGCCGCCCGAGGTGCCGAGGGTCATCCCGGGCAACATCGTCATGAAGCTGCTTCCCGCGGTCATGATCGTGGCCTCGGTCGGGATGATGGCCTTCATGTTCACCAGCTCGAAGGGGAACCCCACTTCGCTGCTGTTCGGTGGCATGTTCATGATCTCGACGATCGGGATGATGGCCGGCCGGGGCGGTCAGGGCGGCAACAAAAAGGCCGAGATGAACGAGGACCGCAAGGACTACCTGCGCTACCTCGGCCAGATGCGCGAGCGCGCCCGCGAGGCGACCGAGGAGCAGCGCCGCGAGCGGGACTGGAACCTGCCCGATCCGGCGACGCTGTGGTCGCTGGTCTCCACCCGCAGGATGTGGGAACGGCGCCCCTCGGACTCCGACTTCTGCCACGTGCGCGTCGGCCGCGGTTCACAGCGGCTGGCGAGCAGGCTGGTCCCGCCGCAGACCGGTCCGGTCGACGAACTCGAGCCGATCTCCACGCTCGCGCTGCGCCGGTTCGTGCGCGCGCACTCGATCGTCACCGACCTGCCCATCGCCTCGAGCGTGCGCGGGTTCGCAGCCATCGGCATCGGCGGGGAGCGCGCCAAGGCCCGGGCGTTCACCAGGGCCCTGCTCGGTCAGCTGGCCACCTTCCACACGCCGGAAGACGTGATGATCGCGGTGGTCTCCGCGGGCCGCACGAAGGCCGAGTGGGAATGGACCAAGTGGCTGCCGCACACCCAGCACCCCACCGAGACCGACGGCATCGGGCCGGTGCGGATGATCGCCCCCTCGCTCGGGGGAATCGAGCAGATGCTGAACGAGGTGATCGGGGACCGGCAGCGGTTCACCCGCAACACCCCGCCCGGCAATGACCAGGCGCAGGTCATCATCGTCATCGACGACGGCGAGATCCACGGCGAGGAGCAGCTGATCCTCGAAGAGGGGCTCGTCGGGGTCACCATGATCGACCTGAGCAACTCGCTCGGCTCGCTCACCGCGCGGCGCGGGCTGCGGCTCGTGGTCGAGGGGGACCAGCTCGGCGCGCGCAACGCGGGCGGCGTGGAGTGGTTCGGCACCCCGGACCAGCTCTCCGTGGTCGAGGCCGAGGCGCTGGCCCGTAAGCTCGCTCCGTACCGGGTCGGGGTGGCCGCCGAGGGACCCGGCGACGAGGAGCCGCTGCTGTCCAACCCGGGCATGCTCGAACTGCTCGGCATCCCGGGCGACCCGATGACCTTCGACGTGCAGCAGGCCTGGCGCCCGCGGCCGAAGCGGGACCGCTACCGGGTCACCTTCGGGGTCGGGGAAAGCGGTCAGCCGGTCGAGCTGGACATCAAGGAGGCCGCCGAGGAAGGCATGGGCCCGCACGGGCTCTGCGTCGGCGCCACCGGTTCCGGTAAGTCGGAGTTCCTGCGCACCCTGGTGCTGGGCATGCTGGCCACGCACTCCTCGACGGCGCTGAACATGATCCTGGTCGACTTCAAGGGTGGTGCGACCTTCAACGGGTTCGACGATGCCCCGCACGTCGCGGCGACCATCACGAACCTCGAGGGCGACCTGACCCTGGTGGACCGCATGCGGGACGCGATCGCCGGTGAGTGCGCCCGCCGCCAGGAGCAGCTGGCCAAGGCGAACGCGAAGAACGTGTGGGACTACGAGAAGATGCGCGAGAACGGCGCCGATCTCGATCCGCTTCCCGCGCTGTTCATCGTGATCGACGAGTTCTCCGAGATGCTGACCGCGAAGCCGGACTTCATCGACCTGTTCCTGCAGATCGGCCGGGTCGGCCGCTCACTGCAGATGCACATGCTGCTCGCCTCGCAGCGCCTCGAGGAGGGCAAGCTGCGCGGCCTGGACACCTACCTGTCCTACCGCATCGGTCTCAAGACGTTCTCCGCGGCGGAATCCCGGTCCGCGATCGGGGTCCCGGACGCGTACGAGCTCCCGCCCATCCCGGGGTCCGGGTACCTGGCCATCCAGGGTGAGCCGATGGTGCGGTTCAAGGCGGCCTACGTCTCAGGTCCGTGGCGGCCCTCGGGGATGCAGCCGGTGGTGCGCAGCTCCCCGGTCTCGCTGAGCCGCAAACCACAGATGTTCGTCCCGGACTTCATCGAGAAGCCCGCCGAACCGGAGCAGCCGCAGGTCGTCGAGGAGCCGGAGAAAAAGGAAGACGACTCGAACGAGCCGACCCAGCTGGACCTGATCATCGGCAGGCTCGTCGGCCAGGGCCCGCCCGCGCACGAGGTATGGCTGCCGCCGCTGGACGAGCCGCCGTCACTGGACCAGCTGCTGCCGCCGATCGGTCCGTCCGAGGACCGCGGGCTCACCCCGGCCGGTTTCTACGGCAACGGCAGGCTCCAGGTCCCGCTCGGTCTGGTGGACAAGCCCTACGAACAGCGCCGCGATCTGCTGTGGGCGGACTTCTCCGGTGCCGCGGGGCACGGCCTCGTCGTCGGCGGGCCGCAGTCCGGTAAGTCGATGCTGGTGCGCACGATGATGATGTCGATGGCGCTCACCCACACTCCGGAGGAAGTGCAGTTCTACGCGCTGGACCTCGGTGGTGGGACGCTCGGCGGCCTGCAGTCGCTGCCGCACACCGGTGGCGTGGCCAGCAGGCTCGATCCCGATCTGGCGCGCCGGATGATCGCCGAGATGGTGCAGCTGATCACCGACCGGGAGCGCCGGTTCCGCGAGCTCGGCGTGGACTCGATGACCGACTTCCGCAACCGGCGCCGTCGCGGGGAACTCAAGGAGGACCCGTTCGGCGACGTGTTCCTGTTCATCGACGGCTGGGCGAACTTCCGCAACGAGTTCGAGTCGCTGGAGGACTCCGCACAGCGGGTCATCGCCCAGGGGCTTTCCTACGGCGTGCACGTGGTGATCACCGCGAACCGCTGGGCGGAGATGCGGCCCGCGGTCAAGGACCTCATCGGGACCCGCTTCGAGCTGCGCCTCGGTGACCCCTCCGAATCGGAGACCGACCGCAAGCTCGCGCAGAATGTGCCCGAGGGCAGGCCCGGCCGCGGTCTGTCCAGGGACAAGCTGCACTTCCTCGTCGGGCTGCCGCGCATCGACGCCTCCTCGGACGACGAGACCGTCGCCGACGGGGTGCAGGCGGCCGCGCGCGCGATCTCCGATGCCTGGACCGGACGCAATGCCCCGCCGGTCCGGCTGCTGCCCGAGATGATCGGCTACGACGAGGTCGCCCGGCTCGTCCCGGAGGACACCGGAGGGCGCAGGCTCATCCCGATCGGGGTGGACGAGGACGCGCTCGCCCCGGTCTTGCTGGACTTCGACGCGGACTCGCACCTGGTGGCGTTCACCGACGGCGAGGCGGGCAAGACGAACCTGCTACGCACCATCTGCCGCGGGATCACCGAGAAGTACACGCCCAAGGAAGCGGTCATCGTGCTCGTCGACTACCGGCGCACGATGCTCGGGTTCATCGAGTCCGAGCACCTGCTCGGGTACGCGGTCTCGGCGGCCCAGCTCAACGAGTTCGTCGGGGACATCAAGGGTTCGATGCAGGGCAGGATCCCCGGTCCGGATGTCACCCAGGAACAGTTGAAGAACCGTTCCTGGTGGAAGGGCCCCGAACTGTTCGTGATCGTGGACGACTATGACCTGGTCGCGACGCAGAGCGGGAACCCGCTGCAGCCGCTCGGTGAGTTCCTTCCACAGGCCAAGGACGTCGGGCTGCACATGATCGTGACCCGGCGCAGTGGTGGCGCATCGCGGACCAGCTTCGACCCGGTGGTCGGCAAGCTCAAGGAGATCTCCGCGCCAGGGTTCGTCGGTTCCGGTTCCCGCGATGAGGGTGACCTGTGGGGCGGGGTTCGCCCGTCCCAGATGCCGCCCGGCCGGGGCACGCTCATCACCCGCAAGGCGGGCAAGCAGCTGATGCAGATCTCGTGGATCCCGCCAGAGTGATCGGATGGCGGTAAACGTCGCCGTCGACTTCGGCACCTCGAGCACCTGTGTCGCCGTGTCCGTCGATGGCAGGGAGCCACAGGTCGCCAACGTCGACGGGCAGCCGCTGATCTCCTCGGCGGTGTTCGCGGCGGCGGACGGCACCCTGTTCGTCGGGCAGGAGGCCGAACGCCAGGCCGCGATCGATCCCGCGCGCTACGAACCGCATCCCAAGCGGCGCATCGACGAGGGCGAGCTGCTGCTCGGGGACGCGGTGCTCCCGGTCCAGGACGTGGTGCGCGCGGTGCTGCGCCGCGCGGTCGGTGAAGCGCGCCGGATCGCCGGGAACCGCGGCGTGGACCTGCTGGTGCTGACCCATCCCGCGGACTGGGGCGTGATCCGCACCCGCACGCTGCGTCAGGCGGGCGCCGGGCTCGGGCACCGGGTGGTACTCGTTCCGGAACCGGTGGCGGCCGCCGTCTTCCACGCCGCGAACCACACCATGCCGGACGGTAAGGCGCTCGCCGTGCTCGATCTCGGTGGCGGCACCGTGGATGTGAGCGTGGTGCGCAAGAGCCGCGGGGCGCCCGGTTCGGTCGGCGGCTTCGAAGTGCTCGCCACCAAGGGCGATCCGAACTTCGGCGGTTCGGACATCGACCAGTTGTTGCTCGAACACGTCGGTTCGCTGCTCGATGCGCGGTACGCCGAGCAGTGGCAGCAGCTGATGACCGGCCGAGAGCTCGCCGACCGCCGCCGCAGGCGGGTGCTGCGCGCCGATGTGCGCAGTTCCAAGGAAACCCTGTCCCGGCACCCGTACACGGATGTCCCGCTGCCGGATCCGTTCAACGACGCCCATGTCACCCGCGGCGACCTGGAGCGGCTGATCGGGGAGCCGCTGCGGCGCACGGTGGAACTCGCCGCGGCCGCGCTCACCGATTCGCAGGTGCCGCGCGAACAACTGGGCGGGGTGTTCCTGGTCGGTGGTTCGAGCCGGATCCCGCACGTCGCCCGGCTGGTGCACGAACGGCTCGGGGTCATCCCGGTGACCCTGGACCAGCCGGAGACCGTGGTCGCCCGCGGCGCGCTGCGCGCGGTGCTCGTCGATCCGGAACACACCGATGGATACAGCACCGGGACCGCGCGCGGGCCGCAGTCCGCGCAGCAGTCCCAGCCGGTGCCTCCGCCGTACGCCACCGGGCCGCGGCCGGTCGCGCCGCAGCCGGTCCCCGCCCCGCAGCCGGTGCCGCCCCGCCCGGCTCCGCCGCCACAACCGTTCCCGCAGACACCGGCCGAGGCACCGGCCAAGCGCAAGCGGGCGCTGTGGATCGCCGGTGCCGGGGTGGTCGTGGTCGCCGCCGTGGTGCTTGGCCTGGTGTTCGGCTTCGGCGGTTCGACACCGCAACCACCGAAGGCCGAGAACGGGAAACCACTCGCCACCTACGACTACGCGTTCACCCTGCCCGCCGGGTGGCAGCAGAGCGGCGGCAATCCGGCCAAGCGCGGGGTCACGGTTTCCCCCGGTGGCAGTGCTTCCCCGGAAGCGCGGGTCTACGTGGAGGAGACCCGGCTGCGCAAACCGGTGAACAACGCCCAGGCACGCCAGGGGTTCCTCGCGGATCTCGAGCCCAAGGTGCGCGCGGCCGGATTCACCGGTTTCCAGCCGAGCATCAGGTACGCGGACCGGGATGTCGCCTACTATCGGGGACAGTCCACCGAAGGGGCCGTGCGGGCGAACGTGGAGTGGTACGTGCTCGTGGACGGCGAGGTGCAGCTGTCCATCGGGTGTCAGTACAGCGAAGCGCAGGCGCAGAACGTGCGCCCCTCCTGCGAGCAGGTCGTGCGGAGCATGCAGATCAGGAATCAGGGATGAGCGGGTTCACCGAGGCCGTTCGTGCGTTCACCGACGAGGTGGACGCCGCGCTGGACCGTGCCCGCAAGGCTTCCAGCGACGCGGCCGAACGCAGCGAGGCCTTCCGTGCCGAGCAGCTGGCCCGCGAGGAAGCCGCCACCGCGGACGGGAAGGGCGAGGACGGGGAAACCGGGCCCGCCGGGACCGCGAATCCCGCACAGAGCGCGGCCGGGCGAACGCGGGAACCGCTCGGTTATGACGACGAGGATTTCTCCCAGGGCCGCTTGATGTCCTGAAGAACGGATTCGCGAATTCCGCGCGCGAGTATTTCGCCGGGCATTCGCGGGTGGCGGTTATCCACCGTGTTCACCTGAGTGCATGAAGATCAACATGCCCCGGCGATACCACAAGTAGCGCTCTGACCAGTGCGTTCGGCATTCCGAAGAATCGGTTCCCGGTTGCGCGATTCGCAATCGCAACTACTTCGAGGAAAGCTGGGACAAGGTGGAACCGGCATGGCAAGGTCGTCGTCGCAGGAGCGTACGAACCAAATACCGTACGATCGGGACGGAAAACCCACGACACAAGAAGGGGGTAGCACCCTCATGGCCGGACATATGAAGACAGGTGCTCCGCAGCTGCACCAGGCAGCGAAGGACATGGAGAACACCAACAAGGAGCTGCAGACGACCATCTCCTCCGTTGGTCGCACCATCGAGAGCATCGTGGAGAGCTGGAAGGGTGTCGCCTCCGGCGCGTTCCAGGAGCTGATGAACCGGTACCTCCAGGACGCCAAGACCCTCAACGACTCGCTCAACGAGATCGCCACGCAGGTCAGTGGCTCCGCGGCCGCGTACGAGCAGCAGGAAGAAGAGTCGAAGCAGCAGCTGTCGAAGCTGTCGCAGGCTCTCAACAACGGGTGACCAGTCGAGCACCTTTCGACGAGCTAAGAGAACTCTAGGGAGCGGTTAGTTATGGGTATGGACAACATCCAAGTCAATTTCGAGGAACTGGGGGCCACCGGTCAGAGCCTCAAGTCCCAGTCCGGCCAGATCGCCGACCACATCGGCCAGCTGCGCAAGAAGATCGAAGAGCTGGAGACGATCTGGGAGGGTGGCGCCGGAGGCGACTTCCAGAACGCCAAGAACAGGTGGATGACCGCCGCGAACGACCTCGAGCGCACGCTCGAGCAGATCGCCAAGACGGTCGACGCCGTGCACGAGAACTACGTGGCGACCGAAGGTGCGAACCAGAAGCGTTTCGCTCAGTGACGTTGCACCGCTGAGGGCCCCGTGGCTGCTTGCCCGGGGCCTTCCGTGTGTCCTCGGACGTGCTCGGCGCGTCCTTAACCGACCCCCGTGTCAACCCTCCCGAGAGCGACACGGTATCTTCTAATGCTGTTGCTCGGTAACTGACACGCCGGGCGGCCATCGCATGTGGCCCGCGGGGCGGGACTGCGATACCCAAAGACTCACCGCAAATCGATGACGAGGTAGTTCCGTGCGCACGTACAGCCCGAAGCCTGGCGACATCACCCGCGCCTGGCACGTGATCGACGCCGAGGACGTCGTGCTCGGCAGGCTGGCCACTCAGGCGGCCACGCTGCTGCGCGGCAAGCACAAGCCGATGTACGCGCCGCACATGGACACCGGCGATTTCGTCATCGTCGTGAACGCCGAGAAGATCGCGCTGTCCGGCAACAAGCGCCAGGACGCGTTCGTCTACCGGCACTCCGGCTACCCGGGTGGTCTGAGCAAGCGCTCCTTCGGTGAGATGATCGACAAGTTCCCGGAGCGGCTCGTCGAGAAGACCATCAAGGGCATGCTGCCGAAGAACAAGCTCGGCCGCGCGATGGCCAGCAAGCTGAAGGTGTACGCGGGTCCGGAGCACCCGCACACCGCGCAGCAGCCGCAGCCGTTCGAGGTGCGGAAGGCGGCCAAGTAACACCATGACCAACCCTGAGACGGCGACATTCGAGGACGAAGCAGTGACGACCCCCGAGACTGACGCGACCGGAGAGTCGGTCGAAGAAGAATACGTGGCGGACGAGTTCGTCGCCGAGGAGCTCTCCGCTCCCATCGGTGCCGAGGACGTCGCCGTGCCGGC
The DNA here is from genome assembly GCF_000737195.2 of Sciscionella sediminilitoris. Classification (GTDB taxonomy): domain Bacteria; phylum Actinomycetota; class Actinomycetes; order Mycobacteriales; family Pseudonocardiaceae; genus Sciscionella; species Sciscionella sediminilitoris. The sequence goes on along the minus strand of NZ_JALM01000027.1, from coordinate 59,279 downwards.
CCCCGGACCGGTGAACCCGACCCCGCAGACCGTCGGCCGCCGTAAGCGCGCCATCGCCCGCGTGCGCATGGTGCCCGGCAGCGGCAAGTTCACGCTCAACGGCAAGCCGCTCGAGTCCTACTTCCCGAACAAGCTGCACCAGCAGCTCATCCGGGAGCCGCTGGTCACCACCGACCGGCGCGAGCAGTTCGACGTTTTCGCGACCCTCTCCGGCGGCGGCCCCTCCGGCCAGGCCGGTGCGCTGCGCCTCGCGATCGCGCGCGCGCTCACCGAGGCCGACCCGGACGACCGTCCCTCGCTGAAGAAGGCCGGCTTCCTCACTCGCGACCCGCGGGTGAAGGAGCGCAAGAAGTACGGTCTCAAGAAGTCCCGCAAGGCGCCGCAGTACTCCAAGCGCTGACGAGGGACCCCATGGGTCGACTGTTCGGTACGGACGGCGTCCGCGGTCTCGCGGGCGACGACCTCACTCCAGAACTGGCACTCGGCCTCGCAGCAACGGCAACGCGGGTGCTCGCCGAGAAGTTGGACGGCGGGCGCCCGCGCGCTGTTGTCGGGAGGGATCCGCGGGCGAGCGGCGAGATGTTGCAGGCCGCGGTCGTCGCGGGGCTCACGAGTGCGGGCGCCGATGTGCTGTGTCTCGGTGTCCTTCCCACGCCCGCCGTGGCTTACCTGGTCGGTGAGCTCGGCGCGGATCTCGGCGTGATGATCTCCGCCTCGCACAATCCGATGCCGGACAACGGCATCAAGATCTTCGCCGCCGGTGGGCACAAGCTCCCCGACGAGGTCGAGGACGAGATCGAGCGCCGCATCGGCGAACCGGGTGCGCGCCCGACCGGCCGGGAAATCGGCAGGGTCACCGAGGCCGGGGACGCCGCCACCCGCTACATCGATCACCTGCTCGCCGCCACGCCGGTCCGGCTCGACGGACTGCGGGTCGTCGTGGACTGCGCCAACGGGGCAGCGGCCACCGTGGCTCCCGAGGCCTACCGCCGCGCGGGTGCCGAGGTCATCGCGGTGCACGCGGAGCCGGACGGCATCAACATCAACGAGGACTGCGGGTCGACGCACCTCGGATCGCTGCGCGAACACGTGCTCGCCAACCGGGCCGATCTGGGGATTGCGCACGACGGGGACGCCGATCGCTGCCTGGCCATCGATGCCGACGGTGCCGAGATCGACGGCGACCAGATCATGGCCGTGCTCGCGCTGGCCATGCACGAGAGCGGCGAACTCACCGAGAACACCCTCGTCGCCACCGTGATGAGCAACCTCGGCCTGTTCCTGGCCATGGAGAACGCCGGAATCCAGGTCACCCGCACCAAGGTCGGTGACCGCTATGTGCTCGCCGCGCTCCGCGAGGCCGGTCTGGCCCTCGGTGGCGAACAGTCCGGCCACATCGTGCTGCCCGAGTACGCCACCACCGGAGACGGACTGCTCACCGCGCTGCGCCTGATGGCGCGGGTCGCGCAGACCGGACGGCCGCTCGCCGAGCTGGCCGGGGTCATGCGCAGGCTGCCCCAGGTCCTGCTGAACGTGCGGGTCGGGGACAAGGCGGCGGTGGCCACCCATGCCGGGGTGCTCGCCGAGGTCGAGGCCGTCGAAGCCGAGCTCGGGGAGACCGGCAGGGTCCTGTTGCGCCCTTCCGGGACCGAACAGCTCGTCCGGGTCATGGTCGAGGCGCCCTCCGAGGAGCTTGCCGAGGCCAATGCCCGCCGCCTCGCCGAGGTCGTCGGCTCGGCCAGCTGAACCGCGGCCGAACTGGCCCACGACGCCCATCCGGTGTGACATCATCACGCTGGAACTGGCTTGATACCGGATGCGTCGGATCGCGGTGGACGATCGCGAGGAGGGGCGATGACTTTCGACAAGAAGCTGCAGTTCGACAAGGCCGTCGTGGATGCGGCCGGCACGCGCATGTCCGACCTCGGGAACGCGATGTCCACGGTGAAGTCGTACTTCGGTGACGCGACCGGCGAGCTACAGGCCAGGCACTTCGGCCTGACCGACGAGGGAGCGGGTACCGGCCGGAAGCTGCTCGAGAAGGTCAACGGATTCGCCAGCGGAGCGGACACCGCGAAGCAGTATCTGCAGCAGATGGAACAGGCACTGATCGACACCTCGAACGCCCAGTCGCTGAACGAGGAAAGCGGCCACTGGAAGTTCAGCAAGCTGCAGAGGGATCAGTGATGAGCGGTGACGAGAGCTACGGCGAACCCGTCCGGGAGCCGTTGACCGCTCCGGCCACCGAGGAATACCTCTCCGACAAGTATCTGGACGAGGTGTACAAACTCGCCCGCATGCTCGCCCCCGATCGCCTCGGCTTCCTCTACGACAGATGGTCCGGCGCCGATAACACGGGATCTTCCCGGGTGCACGAATGCGCCGATCCGGGTTCGCGTGGCACCTGGAAAAGCTTCGGCATGTTCGATGAAACCAAAAAGAAAGAGATCGACAAACTCAAGGGCCTGGATATCGGGGCCATGAGCAAAATGGTCGATCGGCTGAAAAAGATCGGCCAGGGGACCGGGCAGATCGATGGCCTGATGAAGAAAGCGGCTGGGGATCTCGATCAGGGGTGGAATGGCGCGGCCTCGCGCGCGGCGCTGAAGAAATACGATGAATTCGCGAACATTTCCCGGGACTACGCGGGTTCGGTGCAGCACGTCGGTACCGCGCTCGGGGCCGCCGCGGACAGCCTGAAGAAGGCGATCGACAAAGTGGCCGCCTTCGCCAGGGACGGTGGAATCGGCGACAAGTTCATGCGCAAGTTCGACCACCTCGGCGGCGAGGGGGAGGATCAGGGGACCAAGCGCGGTGACTGGAGTTCCGCGCTGGATCAGCTCGATCAGGCGCTGCGCAACGGCGTCGAGGTGGACGGCGCCTTCCTCGGCGCGAAGGGCTGGCAGCGCGCCGAATCGCCGTTGACCGCGGGCGGCGACGTGGTGGACGGTTCCTCGTTCCCGGAGGTAGCGGCGCTGGCCGGATCAGTGGCGCAGTACAGCGGCAAGTCCGGCATCGCCCCCGGCCCCGGGCTGACCAGGGCACTGCGCGAGGTGGCCGGGTTCTGCGATCTCGGCGACGGCGGCGCCGATACGACCTGGGCGGATGCGCGGAGCCGGGAGATGGACGAGTTCGCCGCGTCCTACTATGCCGCCGCGAGCGGGCTGAAAAGCGTGGTGGAGAACGCGAACAAGGCGGTGCGGGAAGTCTTCAGCACCCTGGAAACCGAACTGGGGCGGGCCAAGGACAACCCGTACGCCGCCCTGGAACCGCCGAAGGAACAGCCGGCCGAGCACAAGGGCCCGGACGATGGCGGTGGCCCGAAGAACACCGGTGGGCCGAGCGAGAAACCACCGCAGACCGGCGGCGATTCCGGCACCACCACGACCGCGAGCGCGAACGGTGGCGGCCCGGGCACTGGTCCGGGCCAACCGCCCCAGCAGCCACCGGCGCCCCCGGCCGCGGCCGCCACTCCCGCGATGCCCGCGATGCCCGCGATGCCCAAACCGGAGGATCTCCAGGCCGGGCAGACGGGCCCGTCCGCGGACCCCGGCCCCGGTGACCGGACACCGGACCCGGGCGCCGCGGCGGACAAGCCGGAGACCGTCAAGATCAAGGAACCCGGCGGGCGCGGTCTGGAGCTGACCACCCCGGACGACAAGGGGCACATGAAGCTGAGCGTGGACGACGGATCCGGGCAGCCGAAGAGCTACGACGTGGACTTCGGCAAGGGCTCGGCGCCGGGCGGCGCTCCAGGGCCGGGCGGGGCCGAGGGATCCGGTGGCGCCCAGCCGGTGCACGCCGATCAGTCCGGGCATGCCGAGATCCACGACGGCAAGACAACCATCTCGCTGGACAAAGCGCCGGATTCCGACCAGGTCAAGGTGACCGTGGACGACGGATCCGGCAAACCGGCCAGCTACACCATCGAATCGACCGAGGGCACCGGAACGGATCCCGCGGGGCAGCATGGAGACCCGACCGGCGGCGGCTCGCCGGATGGCATGAGTCCGGCCGGTGGCGCGAGCCCGCCCGGCGATGGCCCGGCCGGTGGCGATGGCTCGCCCGGGGAACCGCCGCCGAACGCCGAGTCCGCCACCGCGCCCGGATCCGCCGCTGAACCCTCGATGCCCGAGGCGAGCGATCCCGGCACGGGTGCTTCCCCGGCTGTCGAGCACACACCCGCCGCCGAACACACACCCACTGCCGAACCGGCTGCCGCCTCCGCCGGTGCTGCGCCGGGGATCCAGCACGCCTCCGGTGATCTCGGCGGTGCCGCGCCCGCCGGTGGGGCCGAGCACCCGGCCGCGGCGAGTCACGAACCGATTCCCGGCCAGACCACGACCGCGAACGCCATGGACGGCGGTTTCGGTGCCGGGGTTCCGGGCATGGGCGGCGGTGCCGAACAGCCGATGCAGCCAGGCGGGATGTCCGGGGCCGATCCGAACATGGCCGGGGACGGGAACCAGGACGGTGGCTATGGCGCCGGTGTCGGGGACGCGCACACTCAGCAGGCCGGTGGCCCCGGTGGTCCCGGTGTCGGTGGCCCGGGCGGCCATCCGGGTGGGCATCCGGAAGGACAGTCCGGCGATCAGGGCGGCGCCATGGGCGGTATGCCGATGATGGGCGGCATGGGTGGCGGCGGTGGCGGCGGCGACCAGGAACGCGGGGCGAGCTCCTGGAGCACCGAGGGCAACCTGTTCGACGAGGTCGGGGAATCGGTTGCCGATCTGGCCAGCGATCTGTTCGGCCCGTTCGACAGGCGGTGACGTTCCAGTGTTCGAAGAAGGCAGTCCGGAATGGCACCGGATCACCGCGCCGTTCCGGGACATCATCGGTGAGCTGCGGGAGCGCACGGATCAGCGCGTCGGCGAGCTCGAACAGGAACTGAACGAGTACGAGCAGCGTATCGCCGAGCGGGAGGCCCTGGCGCGCGAACAACTCGCGGAGCAGGAGAAGGCGCGCGCCGAACTGGAGGCCGCGAACCAGCCCGATCCGTGGAAACGCAAGACTGCCGACACCGTGCTGTCCTTCGGGCCGGACGAGGACGAGGCGGGCGGTTCGTTCAGTCCAGCGCCGCCACAGCCACCACCGAGGCGGACGCGCCGCCCCGCCCCCGAAGACGATGACGAGGACTTCTCGAACCGGTCCTGGCTACAGCACTGATCCCGGCAATCCCCAGGCGCCCTGTGGACAACTCTGTGGAAAAGCCTGTCGACAGTAGAGATGCTGTGGATAAACCCGTGGATGACAACGCTTATGGCTGTTCACGGTTGCGCGGAGTAGGCGAGGTCCGCGCCCTTGAGCTCGGCGTCGAGCAGTGCGTCGTAGCCGCTCGCCCCGGTCAGGTATTTCAGGAAGAAAGCGGTGAGCAGTGCCTTCGCGGTCCGCATCGATTTGTGGTTCGCCTTGCCGTGCAGCAGTAGCTCGGTCCAGTGCCGCCCCTCGGTGAACGCGAGGTGGCTCGCTTTCGGGGCGGTGCGCAGCTGCGCCGGTCCCGCCCAGGCCTTCGCGATCGGGGTCGCGTGCGCGGTGGTCGGCGCGATGAGGTCTTCCCCGGCGGCGATGTGCAGCGAGGGCATCGTGCAACGCGCGGCGAAATCCGCGGCCGAGGGCAGGGACTCCGCGATGGCGAGCGTGGCGACCGCGCGCACCCGCGGGTCCTCGGCGGCGAGCAGCACCGCGGCCGCCGCCCCCATGGAATGCCCGGCGAGGCCGAGCTTTTTCGGGTCGACGGAGATCTCGCCCTCGCCGAGCCGCACATCCGTGCAGATGTCCAGGGCCACCCGCAGATCGGCGGCGTACATCCGGTGCGAGGGCAGCGGCGAACGCTGGGTCGCCGGGCAGGCGGCCACGATTCCCCAGGAGGCGAGGTGGCGCAGCAGGCCCGCATACCTGGCGGGTGGCTGGAGCAGGCCGTGCCCGAAGGCCACCGCGGGCAGCCCGGTGCCCTCGACCGGGGTGAACACGTAGCCGGGAATACCGACCAGGGCGAGGTTCCCCCGCGCGACCGAGTGCGGTCCGGGCTGGCTGAGCTGGGTGAACAGCCGCTTCGGCGAAGACATGATCTGCACGGTAACCGAATCCGCGGGGTGGTGCGCCCAGTGGATACGGAAATTGTCGGCGGCATGCGGTAGAACTGTCACCATGGTCGAACATATGATCGAATGCCGAGTCGACGGGGTGCCCGTCCAGGTGCGGGTGGCGGGGGATCCGCGCTCGCCACCCGTGGTGTTCCTGCACGGCTGGCCGGAGTCAGCGCGCAGCTGGGCCAGGCTCCTCCCGCTCGCCGCCACCGAGCACTACGCCGTCGCCATCGATCTGCCGGGCGTCGGGGGCTCGGCAGGTGTGCTGACCGACGGTTCGAAAGACGAGCTCGCCGATTTCGTGCACGCGGTCCTCGGGGAGCTCGGCTTGCGCTCGGTCACGCTCGTGGGGCACGACATCGGCGGCATGGTCGTCTACTCGTACCTGCGCAGGCATCCGCTGCGGGCGGCGGTGATCCTGAACGTCGCGATACCGGGTGTGGAGCCGTGGAGCGAGGTCCTGCGCAATCCGGCGATCTGGCACTTCGCCTTCCACGGGGTGCCCGAGTTGCCGGAGCGGCTGGTGCGTGGCCGCGAGCGCGCGTACCTCGACTACTTCTTCGACGTGCTCAGCGCTCCCGGTTCGGAGGCGATCGGGGAGGCCGAGCGGGACGCCTATGCCGAGACCTATGCCACGTCCTCGGCACTGTCCGCCGGGTTCGGCTGGTACCGGGCGTTCGAGCTGGACGCGCGGCGCAATGCCGAGCGCACCGATCCGGTGGACACCCCGCTGCTGTACCTGCGCGGCGAACACGAGCGCGGCCGGCTGCCCCGGTTCGCCGAGGGGTTTCGCGCGGCGGGAGTCCGAGCCCTCGACCACGGGCTCGTGCCTGGCGCGGGCCATTTCGCACCCGAGGAGGCGCCCGACGAAACCTGGCAGCGCATAACCAAATACCTGTGAGGCAGCACCGGGCCGGGCCGCCTCGATCCACCTCCCGCGCTACCGGGCGTGGGTGTCCGGGAACGAGGGTGTTCAGCGGCACGTCGAGCCCCGGCGCCGCCGCGCCGACCGGTCAGTACCCTTGGCGGGGTGTGCGGAATCGTGGGATATGTCGGGCATCGGCCCGCGCTCGACGTGGTGTTGAACGGCCTGCGCAGGCTCGAGTACCGGGGTTATGACTCCTCCGGGGTCGCGATCCTGCACGGACGGGAGCGCGCCGGTGACAAGGCGAGCGAACTGGCTATCGAGCGCAAGGCCGGCAGGCTGGCCAATCTCGAGGAGGCGCTGGACGCCCAGGGCCGGGAACGGTTCTCCGGAACGGCGGGCATGGGCCACACGCGGTGGGCGACGCACGGCGCGCCCAACGACCGCAACGCGCACCCGCACCGCTCGCTGGCCGGGGATGTCGCCGTGGTGCACAACGGCATCATCGAGAACTTCGCCGAGCTGCGTGCCGAACTCGAACAGGCCGGGGTGGAGCTCGCCAGCGAGACCGACAGCGAGACCGTCGCCCACCTGATCGCGGCCGGATACACCGGCGACCTCACCGAGACGGTGCGGCAGGTGTGCCGCAGGCTCGAGGGCGCGTTCACCCTCGTGGTCACCCACCTCGCGCACCCGGACGAGATCATCGCCGCCCGGCGGTCCTCGCCGCTGGTGGTCGGTGTCGGCGCGGGGGAGCACTTCGTGGCCTCCGATGTCGCCGCGTTCATCGAGCACACCCGGTCCGCGGTCGAGCTCGGGCAGGACCAGCTCGTCCGGATCGCCGATGACGGCTACACGGTGTACGACTTCGACGGCGAGCCGGTCGAGGCGAAGGCGTTCACGGTCAACTGGGATCTCTCCGCCGCGGAGAAGGGCGGGCATGAGTACTTCATGCTCAAGGAGATCGAGGAGCAGCCGACCGCGCTCGCGAACACGCTGCGCGGGCACTTCGACGGCCAGCGGATCACGCTCGACGAGCAGCGCCTCGGCGACCAGGACCTGCGCGATATCGACAAGGTGTTCGTCGTGGCCTGCGGTACCGCGTACCACTCCGGGCTGGTCGCGAAGTACGCGATCGAGCACTGGTGCCGGCTGCCCGTCGAGGTCGAGCTCGCCTCCGAGTTCCGCTACCGGGATCCGGTGCTCGACCGGGACACCCTGGTGGTCGCCGTTTCCCAGTCCGGGGAGACCGCGGACACCCTCGAAGCGGTCCGGCATGCCCGGGAACAGCGGGCGCGGGTGCTCGCCGTGTCCAACACCAACGGCGCGCAGATCCCGCGTGAATCCGACGCGGTGCTCTACACCCACGCCGGGCCGGAGATCGGGGTCGCCTCGACCAAGTGCTTCCTCGCCCAGCTCGCCGCGAACTACCTCGTCGGGCTCGCGCTCGCGCAGGCGCGCGGCACCAAGTACCCCGACGAGGTGGCCCGCGAATTCGCCGAGCTCGAGGCGATGCCCGAGGCGGTGTCCCGGGTGCTCGAGACGGTGGAGCAGGTGCGTGAGCTCGGCCGCGGGCTGGCCAACTCGAAGGCGGTGCTGTTCCTCGGCAGGCACGTCGGCTACCCGGTCGCGCTGGAGGGTGCGCTCAAGCTCAAGGAGCTCGCCTACATGCACGCGGAGGGATTCGCCGCGGGCGAGCTCAAGCACGGCCCGATCGCGCTCATCGAGGAAGGCCTGCCCGTCGTGGTCGTGATGCCCTCGCCGAAGGGCCGCGCGGTGCTGCACTCGAAGCTGGTCTCGAACATCTCCGAGATCCAGGCCCGCGGCGCGCGCACCATCGTGATCGCCGAGGAGGGCGACGAGACGGTGCGCGCCTACGCCGATCACCTCATCGAGATCCCCGCGGTCCCGACGCTGCTGCAGCCGCTGGTCTCCACGGTGCCGCTGCAGGTGCTCGCCGCCGAGATCGCCCGCTCGAGGGGCTACGACGTGGACAAGCCGCGCAACCTCGCGAAGTCGGTCACGGTCGAGTAAGACTGTTCGGGTGACGGTTCCCGAACAGATGACCGTGAGCGTCCTGCGGGGCGTGCACGAGGTCGAAACCGAACAGCGCGCGGTACCGGTCCCTGCCGAGGGCGAGGTCCTGATCAAGGTCGCGGCCGTCGGCACCTGCGGTTCGGATGTGCACTACTACGAGCAGGGCCGGATCGGGGATGCGGTGGTCCGCGAGCCGCTCGTGCTCGGTCACGAGGCCAGCGGTGTCGTCGTGGCCTGCGGACCGGGTGCGCGCAAACACGTTCCCGGGACCAGGGTCGCGATCGAGCCGGGGGTGCCCTGCGGCCGGTGCGCGGAATGCCGGCTCGGGCGCTACAACCTGTGCCCGGACATGGTGTTCTTCGGGACCCCGCCGATCGACGGAGCCTTCGCCGAATACGTGACGCTGCACGAGGCGTTCGCCTATCCGCTGCCGGACTCGATCAGCGATGAGGCCGGTGCGCTGCTCGAGCCGTTGTCGGTCGGGGTCTGGGGCGCCCGCAAGGCGCGGATCGGGCCGGGCAGCAGGGTGCTGGTCACCGGGGCCGGGCCGATCGGGCTGATCGCCGCGCAGACCGCGCGGGCCTTCGGCGCGAGCGAGGTCGTGGTCACCGATGTGAACGAGCACCGGCTCGCCGTCGCCGGGGAGCTCGGTGCGCGCACCATCGATGTCGGCCGCGCCGAACTGACCGGGGTCGAGGCCGATGTGCTGCTCGAGTGTTCGGGCAATCCGCGGGCGACGCTGCAGGGCATCGCGGCGCTGGGGCGCGCGGGCCGGGCGGTGCTGATCGGGATGGGCGCCGATGAGCTCGCGCTGCCGGTGGCCCGGGTGCAGCAGTACGAGCTCGAGGTCACCGGCACCTTCCGCTACGCGAACACCTGGCCGACCGCGATCGAGCTCGCGGCGAGCGGGGCGGTGCGGCTGGACCGGCTGGTCACCCACCGCTTCCCGCTCACCGAGGTGCGCGGCGCGCTGACCGTCGCCGCGCGGGATCCCGCGACGATCAAGCCCGTTGTGGTTCCGGCGTGACCTCGGTTTCCGGAGTCGCCGGAGCCTCCGCGGTAGCGGCGGATCCGATCGCCGCCGGGGTCCGCACCGGCTTGCGGCGCTTGTCCAGCAGCCCGGACGCGATGGCCAGGCCGAGGCCGATCGAGGCGAGCACCGCGCCGAGCAGGTTCGGTGCCGTGTAGCCGAGCCCGGCGTCGATCACCGCGCCACCGAGGAACGCGCCCGCGGCATTGGCGATGTTGAACCCGGACTGCACCGCTGCCGCGGCCATGGTCGGGGCCTCCTCCGCGGAGCGCATGATCTTGGTCTGCACCGCGGGAATGGCGATGAAGGCGATCATCCCGATGAAGAACACCGTGATCATGGCGCTCACCTGGTTGTGCACGGTGATCGCGAACAGTGCCAGGGTCACCGCGAGCCCGCCGAGCGCGATGTACATGGACGGCATGAGCGCCCGGTCGGCGAGCCGTCCGCCGATCAGGTTCCCGACGGTGAGGCCGAGCCCGAACAGGGCGAGCGTGATGGTCAACCCGTCCGGGCCGATCCCGGCGAGGTTACTGAGCATCGGGGCGATGTAGGAGTAGGTCGCGAACACGCCGCCGAACCCGAAGGTCGCGATCCCGAGTGCGAGCCAGACCTGGGGTTTGGTGAACGCCCGCAGTTCGGCGCTGATGCGCACCTGGCCGTGTTCCTGCATCCGCGGCACGAGCAGGGCGACGCCGATCACCGCGATCGCGCCGATCCCCGCGATCGAGGCGAAGGTCATCCGCCATCCCGCGGCGTGGCCGAGCGCGGTCGAGGCGGGAACCCCGAGCACGTTCGCGATGGTCAGGCCGAGGAACATCATCGAGATCGCCCGCGCGCGCTGGCTGGAGTGCACGAGCTTGGCGGCGACCACCGAACCGACACCGAAGAAGGCGCCGTGCGGCAGCGCGGTGAGGACCCGGGCGGCCATCAGCGTCTCGAAGTTCGGGGCCATGGCCGCGGCCAGGTTGCCGATGGTGAACACCGCCATCATGGCCAGCAGCATGTGTTTGCGGGAGAGCCGGTTGGCCAGGGCGGTGAGCAGCGGGGCACCGACCACGACACCGATCGCGTACCCGGTGACCAGGTAACCCGCCTGCGGAATGGACACATGCAGGTTGTGTGCGATGTCCGGCAGCACACCCATGACGGCGAACTCCGTCGAACCGATGCCGAAGGCACCGATGGCGAGCGCGAGCAGGGCGATGGGCACAGCAATCTCCTGTTGCGATTGTGAGGTTTCGAAGACAAGGGGCGCGGCAGTGCGCGGGATACGTGGACCGGGACCCGAATGGTCACCAACTGAATCGATCCGCCACTCATAACGATTCCACGGAACCAGGGCTTCCGAAAGCGGTCGTGAACCGCCTCACTCCATCCTCGTGCGGCGGACGGCCTTGCGTTTGAGCGCACTCAAACCCCTACCGTCGGTCGGTATGGAACAGGACGAGGCACTGCGCCAGGCCCTGCGCCTGGCGGTGGATCCGCCCGGCGGGGTCTCGATCGAGGCGCTTCGTGAGCTCGCGCGTGATGACGACGCGACCGAGTGGGACATCGCCACCACGGCGGCGCACCTCGGGGTGAGTCCGCACACGCTGCGGTATTACGAGCGCATCGGTCTGGTCCGGGTCGCCAGGGACGCGGCCGGTCACCGCCGCTACGACGCGCCCGCGGTGCGCCGGCTGGTGTTCCTGACCCGGATGCGCACCTCGGGTATGCCGATCAGCGACCTGCGCCACTACATCGACCTCGTCGACTCCGAGCAGGACACCGTGTCCGAACGCATGGACCTGCTGCTGGAGCACCGGGACACCTTGCGGTCCCAGATCGCCCAGCTGCAGCTCGCCCTTGCCACAACCGAGTACAAGATCGCTCTCTACCAGGAGGTACACCAGCCATGACCGGCACCGCCGCGCAGCACGACATCGACAGCCCGGAGAACCTCGCCCGCCGCCGGCACGGGCAATCGGTGCTGTCCGAGATCGACGGACATCAGGGCGAGGCCGTCATCGACTCGCTCGCCGACATCAACCCCGCGCTCGGGCACCACGTGGCCGCGTTCTCGTTCGGGGACATCTACGACCGCCCCGGACTCGATCCGCGCAGCCGACAGCTGGTCACCCTCGGGATTCTGACCGCGCTCGGGGGATGCGAACCGCAGCTCAAGGTGCACATCGGCGCCGCGCTGAACGTCGGCATCAGCCGCGAGGAGATCACCGAAGCGCTGCTGCATGCCACCGTGTACTGCGGCTTCCCCCGGGCGCTGAACGCGACCTTCGTCGCCCGCGAGGTCTTCGCCGAGCGGGATGCGACGCCCGCGAGCTGATCCTTCTCCGCCGCGGGTCAGGCGTCGGATTCCCCGCCGTCGACGAACAGCTCGGTGCCGGTGATGAAGCTCGCCCGGGACGAGGCCAGGAACAGCACCGCCTCGGCGATCTCGGCCGGTTGCCCGAGCCGGCCGAGCGGGACCCGGCGGGCCTCGTCGTCCAGCAGGGCGCGTGCCTGGTCCGGATCGGCCGCCAATCCGGCGAGCCCCGGGGTTTCGGTCGGTCCCGGGGTCACGGTGTTGACCCGGATGCCCCGCTCGGCGAGCTCCTTCGCCCAGACCCGGCCGAACTGGCGGATCGCGGCTTTGCTCGCCGAGTAGACCCCGAACGCGGCGGTGGCCCGCGCGGCCGAGGTCGATCCGATGAGCACGACCGAGGCAGCGGAATTGAGCAGCGGCAGTGCTTTCCGCACCGTGAAGACGGTGCCGCGGACATTGGTTCCGAAGGTGCGGTCGAAATCCTCCGGCTCGAGTTCTGCCAGCGTCCCGAAGGCACCGCCACCCGCGTTCGCCACGAGGATGTCGAGGCCCGCGCCGTGTTCCCGGATCGCGTCGTATACCCGATCGAGGTCCTCGAGGTTCGAGATGTCCGCGCGGATCGGGGTGGCCGAGTCGCCCAGTTCCCCGGCGAGCGCGTCGAGCAGGTCCTGGCGCCGCCCGGTCACGAAGACGTGCACGCCATCCCCGGCCAGTTCGGTCGCGATCGCGCGTCCGATCCCGGATGTTCCCCCGGTCACCAGGGCGGTCCTGGCGGTTGTCGGTGTCATCTGAGCCCCGCTTCCGTAGTTATTGACTATAACGTCCACAATACAGTTATGGACGTTATAGTCAATAAAAGTAGAATGGGTGCATGCCGAGACCGCGGAAGTTCGTCGAGGCCGAGGTCGTGGCCTCGGCCGGGGAGACCTTCGTGCACAACGGCTACGGCGGGACCACGATCGACGACCTGATGAAGGCGACCGGGCTGGGGAAGCAGAGCCTGTACAACGCCTTCGGGGGCAAGCGCGGGCTGTTCATGAAGGCGCTGCTGGCCAGCACCGCCGAGGCGATCACGGCCGTCGACGAGGCGCTGGCCGGTCCCGGCTCCACGCCGCTGGAGCGGATCAAGGCGCAGATGCTCAAGGTCGCGCTCGTGCTCAGCGACGACGACCGGCAGGACTCGCTGTTCACGAAGGCCACCGTCGAGCTGGGGCACCGGGACACCGATGTCGCCGCCTCGGCGCTGGAGGGGTTCACCCGGCTCGAAGGCATCTACCGGCAGTGCATCATCGACGCCCAGGACAGCGGCGAGCTCGCGGCCGAGGCCGACGCGCACGCCCTCGCGGCCTACTTCGTCGCCGTCACCCGCGGCATGGAAGTGCTCGCGGCCGCCGGGGTCAGCCGCGCCGAGCTGACCGCGATCGCGACGACCTCGCTGGCCGCGCTTCCCCTCGCCGAGGGCGCGTAGCTCGACTGTTTGCCCTGGTCATGCCGCTTGCATGGGGGCTGTGGCAAACTCGGTTGCGTGCGGGACGGGTACACGGTGCGGCGGTTCGGGGAAATCGAGGCGCGCGCGATCGAGCAGACGCCGGAAGGGGTGCTGATGCGCCGCGCCTCGTTCGCGGTCGCGCAGCGGGTGCTCGCGCTGCTCGGCGAGGCGTACGGGCGCCACGTGGTGCTGCTCGTCGGGTCCGGGAACAACGGCGGCGACGCGCTGTGGGCGGGGCATTTCCTGCGCAATCGCGGGGTCGGGGTGACCGCGGTGCTGCTCTCCCCGGAGCGAGCGCACCGCGAAGGCCTTGCCGCGCTGCGCCGAACGGGTGGGCGCACGGTGTCCGTGGATGCGGCGGCCGCCGCGCTGCGTGCCGCGGACCTGGTCGTGGACGGGATCGTGGGGCTCTCCGCGCGTGGCCCGCTGCGGCCCGCTGCCGCGGAACTGCTCGCCGAGGTGCGCGCGCCGATCGTGGCGGTGGACCTGCCGAGCGGGGTCGATCCGGAGACGGGCGCGGTGGACGGGCCCGCGGTGCGTGCCACGGCGACGGTGACCTTCCAGGCGCTCAAACCCGCGCACGTGCTCGGCGCCGGAGCGGTCCACAGTGGACGGACCGAGGTGGTGGACATCGGGATTCCGTGCGCCGATCCGGATTTCCGGCTGCTCGAGGCCGCGGATGTGGCCGCGCTGCTGCCGTTGCCTTCCGCGGCGGACGACAAGTACACCCAGGGGGTCACCGGGATCGCCGCCGGTTCGGCCGCCTATCCGGGGGCCGCGGTGCTTTCCGCATCGGGTGCGGTGCGCACCAGCCAGGGAATGGTGCGGTACGCGGGTTCGAGCGCGGACGCGGTGCGGGCGCGCTGGCCGGAGGTGGTCGGTTCGGGAACGGTCGGCGATGCGGGGCGGGTGCAGTCCTGGGTGGTCGGTCCGGGGCTGGGCACCGGGGACAGCGCCCGGTCGGTGCTGACCGAGGTGCTCGCCGCCGGGGTTCCGGTGCTCGCCGATGCGGACGCGCTGACCATGATCGCGGCGGATCCCACGGTGCTGGACGCGCGTGATCCGGGCACCCCGCTGGTGCTCACCCCGCACGCCGGGGAGTTCGCCAGGCTGGCCGGGGATCCGGGACCGGACCTGGTCGCGGCGGCCCGTGCGGCGGCCGCGCGGTACTCGGCTACCGTGCTGCTCAAGGGGAACACCACGGTGATCGCGGATCCGGAAGGTGCGGTGCTGGTGAACCCGGCCCGCGGAGCCTGGCCGGCGACGGCCGGTTCGGGCGATGTGCTCTCCGGGATCATCGGCGCGCTGCTGGCCTCCGGGATCGCGCCGGGGTACGCGGCCGCCGCGGGCGCCTACCTGCATTCGCTCGCCGCCGAGCTGGCCGCGGACGGTGCACCGATCTCGGCCTCGGTGCTCGCCGCGGCGATCCCGGCCGCGATCCGCACGATACTGGGAAGGGAACGTCATGAGTGAACGCGCGCAGGTCCTCGTCGACCTCGACGCGATCCGGCACAACGTCGCGCTGCTCGCCGAGCGGGCAGCGGGGGCCGAGGTGCTGACCGTGGTCAAGGCCGATGGTTACGGGCACGGCGCGGAGCCGGTGGCGCGCGCCGCGCTCGACGCGGGGGCCAGCCGGATCGGGGTCGCCTCCCTCGATGAGGCGGTTGCCCTGCGCGACAAGGGAATCACCGCGCCGCTGCTGTGCTGGCTGGATGTTCCCGGCACCGATTTCACCCAGGCTGCCGAGCGGGGTATCGAGGTCTCGGTGGCCAGCGCGGAACAGCTCGCCGCCCTTCCCGCCGGTCTTCCGGTGCACCTCAAGATCGACACCGGGCTCAACCGCAACGGCTGCCCACCGGCCGACTGGCCGGAGCTGACCCGCGCCGCCGCGAAGTCCGGACATCCGGTCGTGGCGATGTGGTCGCATCTGGCCTGCGCGGACGAGCCGGGGCACGCCTCGATCGCGGCGCAGGCGAAGCGGTTCGACGAGGCGTACGCGATCGCCCGCGATGCCGGGCTCGATCCGCTGCGGCACCTGGCGAACTCGGCGGCCACGCTGACCCTGCCCGAGCTGCACTACGACATCGTGCGCCCGGGGATCGCGACCTACGGGCTGAACCCGTGCCCGCAGCCCGAGGACCTGATCCCGGCGATGACCTTCCGGTCGAGCGTGGTGCTGGTGAAACGCGCACCCGAGGGAGAGTCCGTCTCCTATGGACACACCTGGACCGCGGACCGGGACACCACGCTCGGGCTGATCCCGGTCGGCTACGCGGACGGGGTGCCGCGCAGCCTTTCCGGGCGGTTCTCGGTGTGGTGCAACGGGAAGCGCCGCCCGGTGCGCGGCCGGGTGTGCATGGACCAGATCGTGGCCGACTTCGGGGACGACGAGGTGGCGCCCGGGGACGAGGTGATCCTGTTCGGCACCGGGGCCGATGGAGGGCCGACGGCCACCGAATGGGCGGACACCATCGGCACGATCGACTACGAGATCGTGACCGGGATGTACCGGACCCGGGTGCGGCGCGGGTACCGCGGAACGGGCGCATGAACGGACGGATCGCCGGTCTGGTCGGCGGGTTGCTCGGGGTCGCGGCGAGTTCGGCCGCGGTCGCCGGGCTGGTGCGGGCGCGCCGCGGCGGCGAGGATCCCTATGCCGGGGAACCGCTCGGTGAGCTGGTGCCGAGCCGGAGTTCCACGGTGGCCGCGGACGACGGGGTGGCGCTCGCGGTCGAGGAGGTCGATCCGGAGCGCGGCGGCCGTCCGGAGCTGACCGTGGTGCTGGTGCACGGCTTCGCGCTGTCCCGCAGGAGCTGGCATTTCCAGCGCAAGCAGCTGGCCAAACTCACCGGACCGCGGGTGCGCCAGGTGCTCTACGACCACCGCAGCCACGGGCGTTCCGCGCGCGCGATCCCGGGCTCGGCACGGATTTCCCAGCTCGCGCGCGATCTGGACGCGGTGATCCGCGCGGTCGCCCCGGACGGGCCGCTCGTGCTCGTCGGGCACTCCATGGGCGGTATGACGATCATGGAACTTGCCCGGATCCACCCCGAACTGTTCGCCGAACGGGTCCGCGGGGTCGCGCTACTGGCCACCTCGGCCGGGGATGTGGGCGCGCACGGCTTGCCGCGCTCGGCGCTGTCCCCGCGCAATCCGGTACCCAAGGGCGTCGGGCGGCTCGCCGATTGGCAGCCGGGGTTCGTGGAGCTGGTGCGCACCGCGGGCGATGGCGTCACCAGGCGGCTCACCCGCAGGCTTTCCTTCGGACCGGGCGAGGTCAGCCCGGCGCTCGTGCGGTTCATGACCGATATGCTCGCCGTGACCGGGGTCGCCGAGCTCACCGAGTTCCTGAACACGCTCGGCCAGCACAATCGCTATGCGGCGCTCGCCGGGCTCAAGCACAGTTCGGTGCTCGTGCTCTCCGGGGACGCGGACCGGTTGCTGCCCTTCGAGCACGCCGAGCGCATCGCGGCCGAGCTGCCCGATGCGGAACTGGTGCGGGCGCCAGGGGCCGGGCACATGGTGCCGCTCGAACAGCCCGACCTGGTCAACGCCTGCCTGATCGGGCTGTTGCAACGCTGTGCGGGAAAGGAGACGGCGTGATCACCCTGCCGGATGTGGACGCGACGCTGGCCTTCGGGCGCGGGCTCGGTGCCCGGCTGCGCGCCGGTGACCTGGTGCTGCTCTCCGGCCCGCTCGGCGCGGGCAAGACCGTGCTCGCGCGCGGGATCGCCGAGGGAATGGGGGTGCGCGGCCGGGTGAGCTCGCCGACCTTCGTGCTCGCCAGGGTGCACCCGGCAGGGGAGAACGGGGTCCCGCTGGTGCACGTGGACGCCTACCGGCTCGGCGGTGACCTCGAGCAGCTGGACGACCTCGACCTGGACACCGATCTGGACTCGGCCGCCGTGGTCGTGGAATGGGGCGAAGGGCTTGCCGAACGGCTCGCCGATGATCACCTGCTGATCACGCTGACCAGGCGGGATGACGACAGCCGCACGGCGAGCCTGGACGGTGCGCTCGCGGACCGGTTCTTAGAGCACGTCTGAGAACCCCATGTCCTGCTCGCGACGGACGAGGGTTCTCAGACGCACTCTTAGCGGTTGGAGCGGACGCCGAGTAGCACGTCCTCCCAGGCGGGAACCGCGGGCTTGCCCTTGCCTTTGCTCTTCGGCTTCGGCGCCGCGGCCTGCTGTTTCACGGGCTCCGGTTCCGGCTCGGGCTCCGGTGCCGGTGGTTCGGGCTCGGATTCCGGCTCCGGCTCGGGTTCCGGGGTGACCAGCTCGACCGGCGGGGAGAGGATCGGATCTCCGGCCGGGATCGGTTCGAGTTCGCCGCGCACCAGGGTGTCGGCCTCCTCGAAGTCCTCGGTGTCGTCCGAGAGGTTCGTGACCAGGAATTCCGGCTCGGTGTCCCGTGCGGGCCGGGAGGAGCCGACCGTGCGCAGACCACGGCGGGACTGTGGATCGAGCACGTGTTCGGCGCGCTCGTCCAGCGGAACGACCGTGCCCCCGTGCGCGCCGGGCGAGAAGGCCCAGTGCGCGCGGTTCTCCGAACGGCCCGCCTTCCAGGAAAGCTGCACCACCCAGCGCCCGTCGTCCCCGCGCCAGGAATCCCAGCTCGCGGAGTCGAAGTCCTGGCCCCAGTGTCCGAAGGCGTAGGCGGCGACCTCGGAAAGCGTCTGCACATCCGGGCCGTCCTCGCGGACCGGGTGCGCCTGCTGGGCGAGTTCGGTGGTCCTGGACCGCTCGAGCAGCACCGGGTAGGCGAACCGCTCCACCCGCTGCATCGGCAGGCAGGCGACGTGCGCCACGTGCTCGACGGATTCACCGGCCCGGATCCGGGCCTGGATTTCGCGCGGTCGCATATTGTGCTCCAACTCGATCTCGATCTGACCGAGCCGGGTCACGTCACCCCGGGCCGCGGCTCGCAGCTGGGCATCGGCGGGGATTTTGAATCGCTCGCCATGGGAGTCCTCGCACACGACGAACGTTCCGCTCTCGTCGAGCCCGACGATCCGCAACGATCGCATCCGCTACCTCCCAACACATGACCGGTCCCAGAGCACATCCACACGCAGAAGCGCTCTGCGACAACGGTAAATCGGCGCGCCGCCTTGACGTGGCAGGCGCGCCGATGACTACCGCAGTTTCATCGGGGCTTTACAACCGCTCGACGACGTAATCGATGCATTCGGTCAGCGCGGTCACATCGGCGGGCTCGATCGCCGGGAACATACCGATGCGCAATTGGTTGCGGCCGAGCTTGCGATACGGCTCGGTGTCCACGATCCCGTTGGCCCGCAGGATCTTCGCGACCTCGGCCGCGTCCACCGAATCGGCGAAGTCGATGGTGCCGACGACCTGCGAGCGGTTGGCCTGCTCGGTGACGAAGGGGCTCGCGAAAGCGGATTTCTGCGCCCATTCGTAGAGCCGGCCGGAGGAATCCGCGGTGCGTTTGGTCGTCCACGGCAAACCGCCGTTCGCGAGCATCCAGTCGATCTGGCTGGCCAGCAGGTGCAGTGTCGCGATCGCGGGGGTGTTGTAGGTCTGGTCCTTGCGGGAATTGTCCAGTGCGGTGGAAAGCGAGAGGAACTCCGGAATCCAGCGGTCGGTCGCGGCGATCTCCTCCACCCGCGCGATCGCGGCCGGGGAGAACAGGCCGAGCCACAGCCCGCCGTCCGAGGCGAATCCCTTCTGCGGAGCGAAGTAGTAGACGTCGAAGTCCTGCGCGGCAACCGGAAGCCCGGATGCGCCGGAGGTGGCGTCGATGACCACGAGCTCCGCGCCCTCGGGGCGGGTCACCGGGACCATCACCCCGGTCGAGGTCTCGTTGTGCGCCCAGGCCAGCACATCCGTGCCGTCCTGCGCGGCGGGGACCGGGGCCGAGCCGGGTTCGGCCGAGACGACGACCGGATCGGCGAGGAACGGGGCGCCGCCCGCGGCCTTCGCGAACTTCGCGGAGAACTCCCCGTAGCTCAGGTGTGCCGAACGCTCCCGGATCAGGCCGAAGGTCGCGGCGTCCCAGAAGGCTGTCGATCCGCCGACCCCGAGCACCACCTCGTAGTCCTCGGGCAGGGAGAACAGGTCCTTCAGTCCCGCGCGCACCCGGCCGACGAGTTGTTTCACCGGCTTCTGCCGGTGCGACGTGCCGAGTACATCGCCACCCTCCGCGGCGAGCGCGGCGAGCTGTTCGGGGCGAACCTTGGACGGGCCACAGCCGAAACGGCCGTCGGCGGGTTTGAGGTCGGCTGGAATCTGCAACTCGGTCATGGGCTCAGTCTTGCAGCAGTACCGCCGATCCGGTAACCCCCACCGCCGTGTCAATAAAGGTTGACGAAATTATTTATGTCAATGTAAGTTGACGACATGGCAGTACACACCGCGATCGCAGACCGGGCGGCGAGCCCGGACCCCTCGGTCGGCCTCCGCGCCGTCCGCGCCCTGCGTGACCTCGCCGAACGGCTCGAGACTCTGCAGGTGCGCAATGCGCGGGCGGCCGGCTGGTCCTGGCAGGACATCGCGACCGGGCTCGGGGTCTCCCGGCAGGCCGTGCACAAGAAACACCGCAGTATCGGATAACGAGAGGTAGGCCATGTTCGAACGATTCACCGATTCCGCGCGCAGCGTCGTGGTCCGTGCCCAGGAACAGGCGCGACAGCTGCACAGTGCCGAGATCGACAGCGCACACCTGCTGCTCGGGATCGCCGCGGACTATTACGCGCTCTCCGCCCGGGTACTCCGGGAAGCCGGCGCCCCGTACGCGGTGCTGCGGGACCGCATCGCGCGGCACGGCGACGGGCTCGACGCCGAGGCGCTGGCCATGCTCGGGATCGACGTCGAGCAGGTGCGCAGCAAGGTCGAGCGGGAGTTCGGCCGGGGCGCGCTGGACGCCCGGCCCAAACGGTGGCCACGCGGGCACATTCCGTTCACCAGGGCGGCCAAGAAATCCCTGGAGTGTGCACTGCGCGAGGCGGTGCACCGTAAGGACAACAGCATCGAGGACCTGCATCTGCTGCTCGGCATCATCCGCGCGGATCCGGAGACGGTGGAACAGCAGTGCGGCCTCGATGCCGGCGCCCTGCGCGCGGCCGCCCACGCCGAACTGGGCGACCAGGCGGCGTGATGGGCCGCTACGGCGTCGCCGTTCTCACCCGGCAGTCCACTCACACCGCCACAGGACCCGCCGCGCAGCCCAAGCCCGGGATACTCACCTAGGGCGACGGCAGATGCCAGCCTTTCTCGTCCACCCCACCTGGTACCGGCGCATCTGTGGCGTACGGCGTGCGGGTGAAGATGAACGTGCCGAGCCAGAGATGGTTCGGGTTCCCCGCGGCGTCCCGGTTGACCCGCAGGATCTCCCTGGTGAAGTAGCCGTCGAGGCCGATCCAGGTCCCGTCCCCGTACGGCTGGAACCGGGAGGCGCGGCCACCGCCGCTCATCGGGGACAGATCGAGCCAGCCATCGGGTAGCAGCCGCAGTGCATACGGCATCGGTCCCCAGTACCAGGGCCCGGTCAGTTCGAGCTGGCTGGTGTCCACGGCGGCCGAGGCGTGCCATTCGGCGCCGAGCCGAGGTTCGCGGGTCTCCAGGATGTCCACGAGATCGGTGACCACGGCGTCGATCTCGGGCCCCCGGGTCACGTTGGCCATCACCAGCGCGCCGACGTCGTCCCCGCTCGCGGCGAGCGAGGTCGCGAGGAAACCGGGCATCGAACCGGTGTGCCCGGTGAACCGCCTGCCCTGCCTGCGGAACAGCTGCAGGCCGAGGCCGTAGCCGCCGAGCCAGGCGTTGCCGTCGCCGACCATCCGCGGTTCGGACATCTCCGCGAGTGTGTCCCTGCTCAGCACCTCGGCGGTGTCCCCGGCGAAGAACCGGGTCCAGCGCGCCAGATCGGTCACCGTGCTCCACAGCTGACCGGCGGGCGCCATGGCCTTCGCGTCCTCGCTCGGTTCGTGCAGCAGCACATCCGCCCAGGGGTGCACCGCGAAGCCGGGCGCGTACTTGCCTTCTGGCCCGGTCGTGGTGCGGGGCATGCCGAGCGGGTCGAGGATTTCCTCCCGGGTTGCCTCGAACCAGGATTTCCCGCGCAGCTGCGCGACCAGTTCGCCGAGCACTCCGAAGCCGAGGTTCGAGTAGTGGAACCGCCGGTAGGGATCGATGCGCACGGATTCCGCGTCGAGTTCGGTGGCGAACTCCGGCCACGGCCTGCCCTCGGCGCGCTCCCACCACGGCCCCGGTGCCTCCGAGGAGAGCCCGGCGGCGTGCGCGAGCAGGGCACCGATCGTGCGGTCGCCGAACGGGGTTCCCGGCAGGTGCTTGTCGAGCTGATCGTCGAGCGCGAGCTTGCCCTCATCGCGCAGCCGGAGGACGAGTACCGCGATGAAGGTCTTGGTGATCGAGCCGATCCGGTACTGGGTGTCCTCGTCCGGACGGGGTCCGTTCGCACTGCCGTCGAGGGTGCCGCGCCCGCCCCACCACACCAGCTCGCCGTCCCGCACCAGCGCCCCGACGAGTGAAGGGGTGCGTCCGGCGCGCTGTTCATCGGCAAGCCGCTTGTCGAGTGCGGCCTTCGTCGCTTCGAGCATGCCGCCATTCTTCATGGCCGGGGTGACCCGGTGGTGCCGGGTGGACGAAGTCGGGGGCGTTCACCGATCACAGAGCTCTGCAGAACCAGCTCTGCAGAGGAAATTTTGCAAAGACTGTTCTGCAGGGCTCGGGGCGTTCCCGCGTCGTGCATCGTTCCAGGTGCGGCGTATCACGCGCCGGTAGCTTTCGTGACCAGCGCGTAGCCCGTACGGTCTGTGGACACGTCGTTTCTACCGAGAGGGCGAGCCGATGACCGACACCAACGCCGCGATCGATCTCCCGGCGATGCGAGTGTCCTATGAGCAGGGCGAATTGCTCGAGGCCGAGCTGGCCGCGACCTGGCATGAACAGCTGCAGGCGTGGCTGGACGAGGCGAACGGTGCCGGACTGCCCGAGGCGAACGCGATGGTGCTCGCCACGGCCGATGCCGATGGCACGCCGTCCTCGCGAACGGTGCTGTGCAAGGGCATCGATGCGCGCGGGGTCGTGTTCTACACGAACTTCGCCTCGGCCAAGAGCCGTGCGCTCCAGGACACCAGGCTCGCCTCGGTGACCTTCCCGTGGTTCGCGATGCAGCGCCAGGCGCATGTGCGCGGGACGGTGGAGAAGGTCTCGTCCGAGGAAACCGAGACGTACTGGCGCAGCAGGCCGCGTGGCTCGCAGCTTGGTGCCTGGGCCTCCCCGCAGTCCAGGGTGGTCGCCGACCGGGAAGCGCTCGACCTCGCGCTGGCCAAGGTGGAGCGGCAGTTCGCGGACACCGAGAAGATCCCGGTTCCCCCGCACTGGGGCGGCTGGCGGATCCGCCCGCGCGCCGTGGAGTTCTGGCAGGGCCGTAAGGACCGGCTGCACGACCGGCTGCGGTACCGCCTCGACGACGACACCTGGCAGATCGAGCGTCTCGGAGCCTGAGCACACCGGCACAGCCGGTAATTCGGTTGCGTCGGGTTTCTAAGCTGCTCAGACGTGGCTTCAGGGACCGGGTTTCGCGCACGTATCGGCTCGCTCGCGATCGATACCCGGCCACTGCGTACCGTCGCGTACCGGCGCCTGTTCCTCGCCAGCACGGTCACCTCCATCGGTACCCAGCTGACCAGGGTCGCGGTGCCGATCCAGGTGTTCGCGATGACCGGGTCCAGCGCCTACGTCGGCCTGGCCAGCGTGTTCGCGCTCATCCCGCTCGTGGTCTTCGCCCTGTGGGGCGGGGCGATCGCGGATACGGTGGACCGGCGCAAACTGCTGATCGGTACCAACGTCGGCATCGCGGTCACCTCGGTGTTGCTGTGGGTGCAGGCCTTCGCCGGGTTCGGCTCACTCTGGCTGCTTTTCCTGCTGCACGCGCTGCAACAGGGCCTGTTCGGGGTGAACGGTCCCGCGCGGAACGCCTCGATCGCCCGCGTGGTCCCCGAGCACCTGCTGCCACAGGCGGCCGCGCTGAACATGACCATGATGACCTTCGGGGCACTGCTCGGGCCGATGATCGCCAGCGCGCTCATCCCGGTGATCGGCCTTTCGATGCTGTACCTGATCGACGCCATCGCGCTGCTGGCCACCCTGTGGGCGGTGTGGAAGATGCCCTCGCTGCCACCGCTTTCCGGGCAGGTGCGCACCGCGGGGCTGCGCGATGTGCTCGACGGCTGCCGCTATTTCGTGCGGCACAAGGTATTGCTCGCCGCGATGCTCGCCGACCTGATCGCGATGATCGCCGGGATGCCGAGGGCGTTGTTCCCGCAGATGGCCAGCGAGACCTTCGGTGATCCGGGCGGCGGGATCGCGCTCGGCCTGCTCTACGCGGCGATCCCCGCCGGTTCGGTACTGGCCGGGCTCACATCCGGCTGGATTTCCCGGGTGCACCGGCACGGGGTCGCGGTCACCGTCGGCGTGCTCGCCTGGGGGGTCGCGATGATCGGCTTCGGGCTGTCCGCCTCGCTTCCGCTCGCCGTGGTCATGCTCGTGCTCGGCGGTATCGCGGACACCATGACCATGATCTTCCGCTCCGCCATCCTGCAATCGGCGGCCACCGATGAGATGCGCGGGCGCATGCAGGGGCTGTTCGTGATCGTGGTCTCCGGCGGGCCGAGCCTGGCAGACGCGGTGCACGGCGGGGCGGCCGCCGTGTTCGGAACGGCAGTGGCCACCGCGGGCGGCGGAGTGCTCGTCGTGGTGTGCATGAGCCTCGCCGCCTTGCTGTTGCCCGCTTTCCTGCGCTACCGGGCGGTCGGCGAGAACCGGTCCGCGGAGCAGGTGTAACGCGAACCTGCTTCCCGCCGAGGGACAGGCATGACAAAACCCGGCAAACTGGACGTCGAGTTTCGCGCCGTCCTGCAACGGAGCCCCAATCCCCGCGGCTGGACCTATCTCGTGTTCCCCGGTTCGGCCGAGTTCTTCGGCACCAGGGGGCTGGTCAAGGTGCGTGGCACGATGGACGGGCACCCATTCCGGAGCTCGTTCATGGCCCTCGGCGACGGCACGCACAAATTGCCGGTGAACGCGGCACTTCGCCGGGCCCTCGGGAAAGGACCCGGCGAAGAGATCACCGTGTTGCTGCTGGAGCGGCTGGCCTGAGAACTAACGCACCGCCCCGGTCTTCGGGTCGAGCAGCAGCGGCCGGGTGTTCGGCTTCGCCTTGAAGTCGAACATGTTCTCCATGCTTCCCGCGCGCGCGTCGTAGGAGCCACCGCCGACCGGGGCGACGTTCCAGTTGCGCTCCACGAACTTGATGATCGAGGTCTGGTCGGTCTGGGTGTGGTCGACGAAGTTCTGCTTGGCGTACGGCGAGACCACCAGGAACGGCAACCGGGGGCCGTAGCCGCAGCGGTCGGCGAATCCGCCGAGGCCCTGTTTTTTCGCCTTGCACATCGGGGAATCGAGCTTGGCGTCCGAGGAACCGTTGACGATCGGCGACCGCGCGTGGTCGTACCACCCGTCGGAGTCGTCGTAGGCGATCACCACGGCGGTCGATTTCCAGTCCTTGGAGTGCTGGATCTTGTTGATCTGCTCGGCGAGGAAGTGCTGTTCGTCGATCGGATCGGAGTTCCCCGCGTGTCCGTTCCGGTACTGCGGGGCCTTGAGGAAACTCACCGCGGGCAGTTCGTTCTTGAGCGCCGTGTCGAAATCGGTGAGGTCGTAATTGTGGTTGGCTTGCCCGTCCTTGCCGATCTCGGCGGGCGATTCCGGCGGCAGATGTTTCGGATTCGAGGTCGCCTTGTAGTAGTTGAACGGATCGTGGTGCGGCACGTAGTCCAGCTGTTCCTGCCCGGCGATGTTCTTGTGCTTCGCCCCGCAGACCTGGTGCCCGTCGTGTTCGCCGGTCGGGCGGAAGCCACCCTGGAACCAGCCCCAGCTGACCCCGCGCTCGTTGAGCCGGTCGCCGATGTTCTTGCCGTTGAACGCGGCCAGCTGGTCGTCGCTGGTGCGGTTCTTGTTCGAGCAGTCGTCCCATGCGGGATCGGGGTCCTCGACGAGGGTGCCGACGCCGTCCTTGTCCGGGGAGGCGACGGTGGCCTCATCGGGCGGGTTCACCTTGTCCCCGGTCTTCGGGTCGACCGCGTACACGCCGTGGGTTTGCCCGGAGACGAGGTCGATCGCGCCCGGGGTGGACGGACCGAACACGGAGTTGAAGGAATTGTCGTTGAGCGCGTAATGCTGTGCGTAGTTCCACATCGCCGTGACGGTGTTGCCGTCGAAATAGTCCATGACGAGCCCGGGCTCACCGAACAGCGCGGGCTGCCCCGTGCAGGTGTCGGACTCGGTGTTCTCGACGAACTTGTCCATCTTCCCGGCGTTGAAGGCCTTCTGCTCCTTGTCGTAGTCGTGCGACTGGTCGCAGGTGGCCGCTTTGTCCGGGCCGAGCCGTTTCGGCTGATAGGCGTTCGGGTTGTGGTGCAGCAGTTCCGGGGTGAGCCCGTTGATCTTCGGGGTCCCCGGTTTCGGTTTGAACGGGGTTCCGTCGGCATTGGTGGCGTTCGGATAGGTGCCGAAATAGTGATCGAAGGAGATGTTCTCGTCGAAGAGTACGACGAGGTGTTTGATCGGTGTCGCGGTGTCGTTCGAGGCTTTGGCGACGTTCACCTCCCCGCCGGTGCCCGAACACGCGGTGGCGAGCAGACACCCCGCCGCTGCGACGGAAATCAGGGCCGCCGTCCGTTTTCTCCGGTTCACCGTTCCTCCTCGTGTTCGACCCTCATCGGTCCTCGAACAAGGCACTGCCGAGATAATCGCGCTGATCGGTGATTCCTGGAAGGACAAAGAAGTAACCGCCACCAAACGGTTGAATGTAGTCCACGAGGGGTTCATCGATCAGCCTGGTTTGTACCGCTTCGAACTGGTTACGAATATCGCGCTGATAGCAGGTGAAAAGCAAGCCCATGTCCAGATTGCCCGCCTTGTCGATACCGCGGTCGTAGTTGTAGGCGCGGCGCAGGATGCGCTGTGGCTCGGTATCGGCCCGGCGCGGATTGGCGAGCCGGATGTGCGCGGTGATCGGGATCGCGGTGCCGACCGGATCCTCGGCGAATCGCGGCACGTCGAATTCGTGCTGCCCGTCCAGTGGGGCCCCGCTGTCCCGCCGCCTGCCGAAGATGTTCTCCTGCTCGCTGATATCGATGCGGTCCCAGAATTCCACCAGCATCCGGATCAGCCGCACCACCTGGAAGGTCCCGCCGTCCGGTGTCCACACGAGACCGTCCATTTCGGACCGGTCGCCCGCGTCCGGATTCGAGGTGCCGTCCCGGAAACCGAGCAGATTGCGCGGTGTTCCGTGTGGACGGCTCGGCGAGGTGAACCCGTCCATCTTCCAGCGTGCCTGCATCGCGCCCCTGGTGTGCTTGGCGATATCGCGCAGCGCGTGCAGCACGGTGTCCCGGTGCGCCGCGGCGAAGGTCAGGCACAGATCCCCGTGGCACTGCTCGGGATCGAGCGAGTCATTGGGGAAGGTGCGCATCGGCACCAGTCCCGGTGGTTTGCGCGCGGCGAGCCCGAACCGCCCGTCGAACAGCGAGGAGCCGACCGCGAGGGTCACGGTGAGCCCATCGGCGGGTACCTCCGGGCCGAGCACCCCGGAATCACTCGGCGCGTCCTCGATACCGACCGGTGCCGGGGAGCCGCCGGTGCACAGGAACCGGGCCCGTTCGGTGATCGTGCGCAACAGCCCGCGCAGATCCTCGGTGACCACGTCGAAGCTCACCACCAGAGCCTGTGCGGCGTTCGGACGCAGCACGCCGGGCTGATGCGGGCCGTGGAAGGGAAAGTGCTCGGGAGCGGCCGCGCCATCGGCGGTGCTCGCGGTGACCGCGCCGGTTGCCCCCGCCGCGCCCGCACCGAGCAGCGCGCCCCGCAGGAACGAACGCCGTCCCAGTCCCTCGCTCACGGGATCCTCCTCGGCGCACAGATCGCCGCGACGGGGGCGAGTCGTTCGGCGAGTTCGCTCAGTGTCGCGTTGATCCGTTCGCGCTGGAGGGCGGGCAGCGCGTCCAAGGGGGTCCAGCCACCGTCCGCGCGCCGTCCGGCGAGTACCGCCGAGCGCGCCTTGCCGAGCCAGGTGTCCACATCGGACATTCCGGGGTAGCGATCGCGCAGCACCCCGCGCAGGGTGTCCAGCACCGCACTGGTTCCGTCCAGGTTCGCCGAAACCGTGGCGAGGCTGGTGCCGCTGCCGTAATCGCTTGCCCCGGTCAGTTCGAATTGGATGGCGTCCTCCGAGATCTCGTGCGCGCGCAGCGCGAAGTCCTTCGGGTCGACCTGCATGCGGGCCAGTTCTCCGCGCAGCGAGCGCACATCCGCGAGCAGCCGGGCAGTCCAGGAAGCGACCTCGCTCATCGGTTTTCCGTGCCAGAGCGCGTATTCCACCCGATGAAAGCCGGTGAACTCCGGGTCGGTGACCCCGCCTTGGTGCCCGTCCGCGCGCCCGTCGATCGCATCGCCGAGGTCACCGAACGCGTCATAGGCTCCGCCGAGCCGTCCGTAGTCCTGGTGCGCGGTCAGCCAGGCGCGCTCGGCGGCGGCCCGATCGCTCGTGCCCGCGAGCGCCTGGGTATCGGCGAGCAGCACATCGAGGCCGTGGGTGAGGTAGTCCTTGTACTCCCGCAGTGGGCGGAGCAGATCGTTCTTGGTCACCGGGGCCACCGCGAGCGAACCCGGCCCGTGTGCCCCGGTGATCCGGAACCTCGGGCCATCGCTGACCCGCGTCTCGTCCGGCGCGCAGCGGAACGCGTAGCTCCCGTTCCCCAGGTTCACCCGCATCGGCCTGCTGGTGCCCGAACCGAGCGCCTCGACCTCCCCGTAGACGGCACCGCTGGACGGGTCGACCAGTTGCACGGTCGCCGTCACGGCCCCGGTGTTGCGCACGGTCACCGTCTGCGGTCCCGGATCGTGGGGGAGCGGGCCGTGTCCACAGCCGCCGCGGGAGACCTCGATGAACTCCTCGTGCCCCGCCGTGCGCTGGTGGCGCGCGAACACCAGGGAGCCGAACAGCAGCGCCGCCGAGACCACCATGGTGATGCCGACGAGCAGGCCTGTCCTGGAAAGCACGGCATCACGCTCCGGTTCGGCGCCAACTCGTTCCGCAGAACATGTTAAGTCCCTGTCAACCGTCGGCTCCGGTCCGTAACTCCGCTGCGCAGGGGTATCGCATTCGGTGGCCCGCCGTGCACAATACGAGCTATGACTGGGGTCACAGCGGAGCAGCCGAGCCTGAAGCGGGCGATCGGCCCCAAGCTGTTGCTGTTCTTCGTGATCGGCGATGTGCTCGGCACCGGGATCTACGCGCTCACCGGGAAGGTGGCGGGCGAGGTCGGCGGGGCGGTGTGGGTGCCGTTCCTGATCGCGTTCGCCGTGGCCTTCCTGACCGCGTTCAGTTATCTGGAACTGGTCGGGAAGTATCCCAAGGCCGCGGGTGCCGCGCTCTACACCAACCGCGCGTTCCGGATCCCGTTCTTCACCTTCATGGTGGCGTTCGCGGTGATGTGTTCGGGGATCACCTCGGCCTCCTCCGCGGCGACGGCCTTCGGCGGGAAATACCTCTCCAGTTTCATCACCGCACCGACCATCGTGGTCGCGATCCTGTTCGTCGCCCTGCTCGCGCTGATCAACTTCCGCGGGGTCGGCGAATCGGTGAAGGCGAACGTGGTGCTCACCTGTGTCGAACTGTCGGGGCTCGCGATCGTGATCGTGGTCGGGATCATCGCCGCATCGGAGGGGCGCGGCGAGCCCGCGCGGCTGACCCAGTTCGACCCGACACAGGGCACCTTCTTCTCGATCACGGCGGCCACCGCGCTCGCCTTCTTCGCGATGGTCGGGTTCGAGGACTCGGTCAACATGGCCGAGGAATGCCATGAACCGGCCCGGATCTTCCCGCGCGCGCTGCTGCTCGGGCTCGGCATCGTCGGGGTGATCTACTTCCTGGTGGCCCTGGTTTCGGCCTATGTGGTGCCCACCGAACAGCTCGAATCCTCGAGTGCCCCGCTCCTGGATGTGGTGCGCGTGGGCGTTCCCGGGTTCCCGCCGTGGCTGTTCAGCGTGATCGCGCTGTTCGCGGTGTCGAACTCGGCGCTGATCAACATGCTGATGGCGAGCCGGTTGCTGTACGGGATGTCGAACGAGCGCATCATCCCGAACCTGTTCGGCACGGTGCACCCGGCGCGGCGCACCCCGTGGGTCGCGATCATCTTCACCAGCCTGATCGCCGTGGTACTGGTGTCCACGACGGACCTGGAGGCGCTCGGCAGCACCACCTCGCTGCTTCTGCTACTCGTGTTCACCGTGGTCAACATCGCGGTTCTGGTGCTGCGCAGGGAGAAGGCCGAGCACAAGCATTTCCGGGCGCCCACCGTCATCCCGGTGCTCGGCGCGATCACCTGTGCTTTCCTGGCGAGCCCGTTTTCCGGGCGGGACAGCCAGGATTACGTGATCGGCGGCATCCTGCTCGCGATCGGGGTACTGCTCTGGTTCGTGAACCGGTTGTTCGTCGGCAAGGTCAAGTTCGACGTGGGCAAGCTGTCGAAGTAGCGTCACCACATGGGTAAGACGGGCGAGCAGTACGAGATCAGCGCGGCGGGCGCGCGGGCCATCATCACCGAACGCGGTGCGACGCTGCGGTACTACGAATCGGGTGGCGCGCCGTACACCGAGACCTTCGCCGAGGACGCCAAGCCACCACTGGCCTGCGGGAACATCCTGGTGCCGTGGCCGAACCGGACCGCGAAGGCGAGCTGGACCTACGAGGGAACACCGCAGCAGCTCACGGTGACCGAGCAGGAGCGCGGCAACGCCATCCACGGTCTGGCGCGCAAACGTGCCTGGCAGGTGCTGGACCGGGAAGCGGGCGCGATCACGCTCGGCGTGGATATTCCCGAGGGCGAGGGCTGGCCGGTCGCACTGCGCACCGAGGTCACCTACCGGCTCACCGCGGACGGGCTCGGGGTGAGCCATCTGGTGCGCAACACCGGGAACGCGCGCGCCCCGTTCGGGCTCGGCACGCATCCCTATGTGCGCGCGGGAAACCGGGACAACGATGAATGCGTGCTGGAGATGCCGGTGTCCCGCTGGCTTCCGCTCAACCGGGAAACCATGATTCCCTCCGGGGCACTGGAGGACGTGCCCGCGATCGGCGGCGCCACCGCGGGCGAGATCCGCGCGGACCGGCCGCTGGACGCCTCGTTCACCGGGATCGAGTTCGGCACCGATGGGCGCGCGCACTACCGGCTCGTGCACCCGGACGGCGATGGCGTGGAACTCTGGGCGGGCCCGGAATTCCCGTGGGTGCAGGCATTCACCCCGCCGGAGTTCGACGGCAGGCCGGGCGCGGTCGCGATCGAACCCATGACCTGTCCACCCGATGCGCTCAATTCCGGGGACGATCTGATCTGGCTCGAGCCCGGCGCGCAATGGCACGGCGAATGGGGGATCCGGCCACTATGAGGTTCGCGATCACCGGGGGATACGTGGTTCCCGTCGACGGGGAACCGATCGAGGGCGCGACCGTGCTGGTCGAGGACGGGGTGATCACCGCGCTCGGCACCGATGTGGCCGTGCCGGAGGACACGGAAATCATCGACGCCCAGGGATCCTGGGTGCTTCCCGGATTCGTCGAGGCGCACGGGCACATCGGCGTGTGGGAGGAAGGCGACGGCTGGGCCGGTGACGACGTCAACGAGATGACCGACCCCAACGGCGCCGCGCTGCGGGCACTGGACGCGGTGAACCCCGACGACGAGGGATTCCGCGACGCGCTCGCCGGCGGGGTCACCACCGCCGTCATCAAACCCGGTTCCGGGAACCCCATCGGCGGCCAGACCGCGGCACTCAAATGCTGGGGCGCGACCGTGGACGAGATGCTCGTCCGCCAGCCGGTCAGCATCAAGAGCGCGCTCGGCGAGAACCCCAAACGCATCTACGGCGAACAGAAAAAGCTGCCCTCCACCCGGCTCGGGGTGGCCGCGGTGATC
Source organism: Sciscionella sediminilitoris (assembly GCF_000737195.2). Taxonomy (GTDB): domain Bacteria; phylum Actinomycetota; class Actinomycetes; order Mycobacteriales; family Pseudonocardiaceae; genus Sciscionella; species Sciscionella sediminilitoris. The sequence continues at coordinate 27,442 of NZ_JALM01000027.1, read as the reverse complement.
CGCAAGGCACTGCTCGCCGCGCGCGACTACGGGGAACGCAAAGCGGCGGCCGCCCGGGACGGTGAACCCTTCCAGCACGACCTCGGCAACGAAGCGCTGCTTTCCGTGCTCAACCGGGAAATCCCGTGGTGCCAGCACACCCACCGGGCCGACGACATCGCCACCGCCATCCGGCTCGCCGAGGAATTCGGTTACCGGCTCGTGGTCAACCACGGCACCGAAGGTCACCGCATCGTGGACCTGTTGGCGGACAAGGACATCCCCGTCATCATCGGGCCGCTCATCGTGAATCGGTCCAAAGTGGAGGTGCGCAGGCGTGGACTGCGCAATCCCGGGCTGCTCGCCAAGGCCGGGGTGCGGATCGCCATCACCACCGATCATCCCGTGGTGCCCATCGATTTCCTGGTGCACCAGGCCACTTTCGCCGTCAAGGAAGGACTCGACCGGGAGACCGCGCTGCGCGCCATCACCCTCGAACCCGCGCGCATCCTCGGCCTCGACGACCGGGTCGGCGCGCTCAAACCCGGCCTGGACGCCGATATCGTGCTGTGGTCCGGCGATCCGCTCGATGTCATGAGCCGTGCGCACACCGTTTTCGTCCGCGGGAAACGGGTGTACTCCTTCGATGAGCACACCGGAAAGGGGGCGACGGTCAGCCCCTTCCACGCGGATTGACCGGTGCCGTCGGAAACCAGCGCGCGAACTTAACCCGACTGGTGGGTGGCGCGATGTGTCCCGAACACCGATGGTGGAGGGGACAACCAACGGCTAGGAGTGGTCGAAATGTCCGCTAAACGCCTAATTGGGATGGTTACCGGGGCTTTGGCGCTGTCCGGAGCGCTGGTCGCGGTACCCGCGGTGGCCAGCGCCGCACCGGCCACGGTGCCGGGGACCCCGTGCACCGCAGCGGCGAAGGCCTGCCTGGATCTGACCACGCAGAAGGCGTGGCTGATCAAGGACGGCCGGGCCTGGTACGGCAGAGCGCTGGCGGCGAGCGGGAAGAACAACAGCACGCATCCGGGGAATTACCGGGTCACCTGGAAAGACATCGATCATCGTTCCAGTCAGTTCCACGGTGCGCCGATGAACTTCTCGGTATTCTTCGATCACCACGGCCGGGCATTCCACGAGGGCAATGTGTGGAAGAAGTCGAACGGTTGTGTGCACCTGACCCGGCACAGCGCCAAGGTGTTCTTCAACTATCTGCACGTCGGTGATCGGGTGCAGATCCGCGGCCACGCGCGCTGAACCGCTTCCACGCTCACCAGGGCACCGGTTCGTCCTGGTAGTTGAGGAACCGCAGCCCCGGCTCGCCACGATGCCGTTCGATCATGTCCACCACACCGGGAACGGACTGCTCGATGCTCAGCGGTGCGTCCGGTCCGCCGAGTTCGGTGCGCACATGGCCGGGGCAGGCGAGCAGCAGGCTGTGCGCACTGTCCGCGTACCGGGCGGCATAGCAGCGCATCAACTGGTTCAGCGCGGATTTGCTCGCCCGGTAGACGTCCTGCCCGCCGCCGGTGTTGCAACCGATACTGCCCTGGCGCGAGGACATGATGCCGATGGTCCCCTGCGGTGACACCAGGGAGCGCAGTGCTTCCACGACCCGCATGGGGCCGAGCGCGTTGGTGAGCATGACCTCGGTGAACATCTCGGCCGGGACCTCGCCGATCGGGATATCGCCCCGGGTTATCGCGGCATTGACGAACAGCAGGTCGAAGGTGCGTACGGTCAGTCGCGCACGCAATGCGGAGACCTGTTCCGGTTCGGTCATCTCCAGCGTTTCGACGCTGACCCGGCCCTGGGAGGTCTCGGCCAGTTCGTGCAGCCCGGTCCGGCGGTTCCCGCGCACGGTCCCGGTCACGGCCCAGCCGCGGCGGCTGAACTCGGTGGCCAGGCTCAGCCCGAGGGCGCGGGACGCCCCGATGACGAGCGCGCTGTTCATGCCCGCACCGCAGGCTCGAGCACCTGCTCGCACCAGGTGCGGAAGCTCGTCGGGCTCGCCGTATCGGCGGTGCGGGTCACGCCGTCGTCCAGCCCCTCGTTCTTCGCCCGCATCATGTCGACATAGCCATTTATCGCCGCTGCGCTCAGCCCCCGATCGGTCATGCCCGTGCGGAATTCCTCCAACGACTCCCACTGGTAGCGGATCGGGCGGCCGAGTACCTCGGACATGATCCGCGCCTTGTCGTTCGCGGAGATGTCCTCCGGGCCGAGCACCGGAACCTCGCCGGTTCCGTTCCACGAGCGGTCGAGCAGTAGCCGGGCCGCGGCCGCGGCGATGTCTCCGGTGCAGGCCGAGGGCGCCGTGCGGTCGGCGGTGTCGGTCCCGGTGAACACGCCCTGTTCGCGGATCAGCGGAACCTGCCACAGCAGGTTGTCCATGAAGCTCGGATTGGCCAGGGCACGGTAGGCGACGCCGGTGCTCCCGATCAGATCGTCCATGGCAAGGGAAGCGGTCACGTGCCCGGCATCGTCCGCGACCGGGGTACCGCGGCCGAGCGCGGAAACCCCGACCACGTGGCCGATTCCGGTGGCGGTGAACGTCTTCGCGGCGGGGCGGGTGAACTCGGTGTACATCTCGGCCAGGCTTGCCGGGTGCGGATCGGTGGGTGGGAGCCAGAACACGGCGTCCGCCCCGTCGAACGCGCGCTCCAGAACCTCCGGGTCCCCGTGCGAGCCGGTGACGACCTCGGCGCGATCCCGCGCGGTTTCCGGAAGTTTCCCCGGATCCCGGGCGATCACGCGCAGTGGCTCGGTGCTCTGTTCGAGCAGGATCTGCAGTAGCCGGCCACCGATCTGGCCGGTCGGAGTGGTAATCACGATCATGATCCCAGTCTCGGGGCGGCTTTTCGCGAGGTCCAATACTCTTTGCGCGGATTGATACCCTGAAGGCATGGATCTTGACCTGCGCAAACTGCGCTATTTCCTCGCGGTCGCCGAGCAGCGGCATTTCGGCAGGGCCGCGGAACAGCTCTACATCGCGCAGCCGGTGCTGAGCAGGCAGATCCGCGCGTTCGAACAGGAAATGTCCTGCGCGCTGCTCGAACGCACCACTCGCAGCGTGGAACTGACCGCGGCCGGGCAACAGCTCTATCAGGAGGCGCACGGAATTCTCGCGACGGTGGACGCGGCCGTGCGGCGGGTGCACGATCTCGAACAGGGCGTGCAACGACTGGTGATCGCGTTCTCGCCCGGACTGCGGGTTTCCGAGGCGATCCGGGCGTTCTCCGCGCAGCATCCGGGTGTGGAAACCGATGTGATTCCCACGCGCTGGTGGGAGCAGGACAAACCCTTGCGGGACTGCCGGGCCCAGGTCGGTTATCTGCGGCGGCCCTTCGACGATTCGGATCTGCGCACCATTCCGATCGGGCACGAACGGCGCGTGGCGTGCATGCCGGTGACCCATCCGCTGGCGAGCCGCCGGACCTTGGTCACCGCGGATCTCGACAGTGCACCGCAACTCGACGCGCCCCGGCGGCGGACGGCCACGCTCGAGGAGAAGTTCGAGCTGATCGCCGCCGGTCAGGGCATCGCACTGATTCCGCGCAGCCTCGCGGAGTCCTACTCCCGCAGCGATCTGGTCAGCCTGCCGGTCACCGATGCCCCGGCCGTGGAAACCTGTCTCGCCGTCCACGTGGAACGGCGAGACAAGCTGCTGCGCGATTTCCTCGACATCGCCACCGCGACGCTGCGGGAAAGCGAAGCCGCTTGACTGCGGTGTCTTATTAACCGAACTGCTCGTTGATGTCCTTTTCCGGTGCGTTCAGATCGCAGTAGGAAGAGACCTCGGTGCGCTGTTTATCGGCCGCCTTCGGAATTTCGGTGAACGGGACGATCCAGGTGTCGCGTTCTCCCGGTGTGCAGGATGGGCTGGACACCGGTTTCAGGTTTCCCGCGCCCGCATTGCCCTTGCCATCGGGGGCGGCGAAGTCACCGCCGATGATTTTTCCGCTCGCGTCGCGGTACACCACGGCGCTGTGCCGATTGGCGAGCGGACGGCAGCTGGCCGATTTCTCGGTGTAGTGCACGACATCGTTGGGTGGGCTGGCCCCGGCCCTGGTGAAGTCGGTGACGGTGTCCTTGGCCTGGGCGAACCGGCCGAGCGCGCCCTTCGCCAGCCATGTGGTGTTCTGCAGGTCGATGTCGACCTTGGTGAGGTGCCAGGTCGTGTTGCTACCGAATACCCGGCCGATACCGATCTGTTCGCCGGGTTGCAGCACCGGAATCTCCGTGGTCATCAGGGAGTTCCCCAGCGGCTTGGGCGCAGCGCCATTGATGGAGATGACCGGCCGGAACGCGACCTTGGTGCGGTAGGCGATGCGATCGCTGGTGTTACGCAGCACGGCTCCCATGGTTATTTCCGGCACCTGGGAGAATCCCGAGTCCACGACCTCGACACCGCCGCCGCTCGGCGCGGTCTTGGCGGATGCGGGTTGCTCGCGGACCGATTGCGGGATGTCGCAGGGTTGCGCGACCGGGGTGCTGTTCTGGTTCACCAGCACGACGGTGACCACGGCGGCCACGGCGACCACGACAACGACGACCGCGCCTATGAGCAGCGGCTTGCGATTGCTCATCCGAAATACCGTTTCTTCAGCTCGTCCACCTTGTCCTGGTAATCCTGGACCAGTCTGGTGGCGGCCTCCGTTGTGCCGGCGCTGAACTCGTCCTCGGAGATCTCGCGCACCGTACCGGGTTTGATCCGAACCGAGAAGTTCTGCATGCCGACCGCGGAGATACTGATTCGCTCGTCGCTGGAGGTCCCGGTGCTCTCGATTTCGTCGCGCTCGGCGAAGAAATTGAGGTCGTGCCGGTCGTTCGCGTCGATGTTGAGGTCCGTCTCATCGATCGCCATCTGGTACTGGCGCTGCCATCCGGTCCACAGCATGCGCGCGATCCCGACGAGCGCGCTCTCCAGCGCCGACTCGCTGATGAAGTCGTAGATGCTTTCCCCGAAGGTCAGCTTGACCGTGCGGCGGTCCCGCAGTTCCGCCTCGATCTCGGTACCGGGCGCCCGCGCGTGCACCCGGATGTTGTCCAGCCGTTCGGCCAGATCCACCATGGCTCGTGCCTCCTAGTTCGCTCGGCCCATGCCGCTGTCGCCGGTGAGCTGGCCGTCGTCCATCCCGGCGAGCTTGGGGCGGTTGGCGACGAACAGTGCCTTGTTACCGGATACCGCGCTGGTGATCCCGTCCAACGCTTCTTTGATCTGCTTCTCGTTCTTCTTGATGTCCTCGGTGAGCTTCTCGATCGCTTCCTTCATGGACTTGGTGATCTCCTCGGCCGAGTCACCGCTGGCCTCGATACCGGCCTTGGCGGCACTTCCTGTCGACGCGGCGGCACCGACCGCCGAGATGACAATGGCGCCGGCCGGTCCGGAGACCGGGATGCTCGCGATGGCGACCACCGCGGAGACCACGGAAAGCGCGAAACCCCACTCGTTCTTCCCGCACCCGCCCGCGTTGTCCAGCGCGTCCTTGGTGGTGTGCGCGATCTTGTCGATGTCCGCGCGCGCCCTGCGCCAGGTCTCCTGGTGCGCTTCGAGGGCGCCCTTCAGGGTGGAGAGCAAGGTGAACTGGTTGTTGGCCAGCGGCGGGAAGGTGTCGATGAAGTTCTCCTTGAACGACATCGCGGCCGCGCCGTTCCAGCCTTCCAGGTAGGAGCCCGCGGTGGTCATCTTGCTCAGTTTGGGATTGGCGAAGGTGACGTCCTTGGCGAGCTCGTTGTTGCTGGCCTGTTGACCGGTGGACAGATCGCCCATGGCCTTGCGCAGGTCCTCGATCAGCGGGTCGAAGCTGGCCGGGTCGGGCAGGTCGGTGTACGGCTCGAACATCTTCGTGACGAAGGCGTACTTCTGGTCGATCTTGTCGTAGTCGACCGGCATCGGCGCGCCGTATCCGCCGGTCGCCTGCGCGTTGACCTTGGCCTGATCCATCCCTTCCTTCTCGACGGCCTTTTTCTGGATGTCCTGGGCGTGCTGCGCCAGCTCGTCGTAGCTCATCGGTTCACTCCGGTTTCGGCTTGCCGCGGGTCTCTTCGAGCCTGTGCAGCTCGTTGGCGGCCCCCTGGTCCTGCTCGGCGTAGAGCTTGGTCGCCTTGTCCAGTTCGGACGCGGTGTCGTCCAGGTTGGTCTGGGTTTCCTTGAGCAGGCCGACCGTGAGTTCGTGCAGATCGCTGTACGCCTTGTGTACCGGGCCGAGGCTGCCGCCACCGAACTCCTCCGATCGCCGCATCGCCGAGTCCGTCCCGGTGTGCGCGCGATCGCAGTTGCTCTTCGCGTCCCCGTAGACGCTGGAGACGGTGGGGAAATGGCTCTTCGCCACCGTCTCCAGCTCATACAGGTCGACGCCGAACTCCTTGCCCTGGTGAACCACGTGCCCTCCCTCGCTCTGTGTCCGCTTTGACCCTAGTGTCGCCTGTATCGTAAATGGACGCCTGTCGAGGTGGTGGCGATTCGCCCAGAAACTCAGCCCGTGACGAACCAGGTACCGAGGGCTTCGCGCAGCCCCTCGGCGGTGTCGCCCTGCCAGGCCACGTATCCGTCCGGGCGCAGCAGCAGTGCGGTGTCCAGTCCGGCCACGGTCGCCGTGTCGACCAGTGCGGACCAAGGGCCCATATCGAGTTTCCCGCTCGGATCCAGCAGCAGCGGCCGTCCGGTGCGGGTCAGCTCGCGCAACCCGGGCAGGTCCGGTGCCAACCGCCCGACGAGTGGTCCGCTCGCCGGGCCCATGTCGTAGCCGATGTCCGCACCGGAGAGTAGATCGGCGAGGTGACCGCGGTTCACCGGTTCGGCGAGCAGCTCCCCGAAGAGCTCGCGCAGCGCGGTCACATCGGCGCCCGGCCGGATCAGCAGCGCCTGCGCCTGGGTGTGCATCGCGACCCGCCGCGCCGCCGGGGCGCGCTCGCTCTCGTAGGTGTCCAGCAGCCCGGCCGGTGCGGTGCCGTGCAGCTGCGCGGCCAGTTTCCAGCCGAGGTTCAGCGCGTCCTGCAGGCCGAGGTTCAGCCCGGGGCCACCGATCGCGGAGTGCACGTGTGCCGCGTCGCCGAGCAGGAGCACCCGCCCCGCGCGGTACCGCTGCGCGATCCTGGTGTTGCCGCCGAACAACCGCCGCAGCAGATGCGGTTCCGGTCCGGTCGGCGGTTCGAGCGGCAGTTCCGCGCCGAGTACCCGGGACACGCTCGCGCGCAACTCGGCCAGGCTCGCCTCGCCCTCGGCGGGCAGGCCCCATTCCATCGTGTTGAGCATCGACTTGCCATCGAGGGACGGGGCCCAGGTGATCATCCCGTGCTCGGTGCGCAGGTGCCGAAACGGCGGCACGGTACCGAATCCGGGCACCACCAGCTCGTTGTTCGCGCCGATGTACTCGGCGGCCACGTGCACATGACCGCTGTAGGACACCGAATCGTCCGCGGTGACTCCGGGGAATTCGATCCCGCTCAGCTTGCGCACCGTGCTGTGCCCGCCATCGGCTCCGACCAGATACGCGGCCTCGATCGGTTCCCGGTCCCGCAGTTCCACCAGGACCGAATCGGTGCCCTGCTTCAGCCCGGTCACCTCGTGGTCCCGGAGCACCCGCACACCGAGCTCGGCCGCGCGTTCGGCGAGCATTCGTTCGACCCTGCGCTGCGGGACCAGCAGCGTGGAGAGCGAATTCTCCGGCAGATCCGCCAATTCGAGCGGGAAAGCGCCGAACATGTAGCGGGCCGCCGGTTCCGGGGTGGCTCCCGGTTCGGTCAGCCGCTCGTAGAGCCCGCGGCGGTCCAGCATCCGGATCACCTGGCCGACAAGACCGTTCGCCCGCTGCTTGTCGTCGGGTTCGGCCAGTCGCTCGAGAACCACCGGGCGGACCCCGGAAAGGGCGAGCTCGCAGGCGAGCATCAGACCGTTCGGGCCCGCGCCCGCGATCACCACGTCGAACATTCGCGTGCTCCTTTTGTTCACAATGGACGGTCAGGGTCGGGGTAATCCCGCTGCGATGCGGGAAAGGGCCTCGGTGAGCAGATCCGGTACGGGGACCGGCGGATCCGTGCGGACGTGGTGCGTGATCGCGGTGTGCATCGCCGCGATCACCGCCGCCGCGACCAGATGCGGATACAGTTCCCGGTCCGGATCCGTGCCCGTGCGTGCCGCGACGGCCGCGGTGATCGCGGACTCCGCTGTGGCCCCCGCACGCAGCACCTCCGCGTGCAGCGCGGGTTCCCGCACCATCATGCGCAGCCCGGCTGACCAGCGCTCCGCGTCCGGGATCGGGTGCTCGGCCACCTCCGCGCCCGGCTCCAGCTGCGCCAGGGCCGAGGCCGCGATCGCCTCCCAGAGCGGTTCCGCCGCTGGGCGTGCACGCAGCGCCTCCGCGATACCCAGACAGCGATCAAGGTGACGGGACGCGATCGCCTCCGCCTTACTGGAGAAGTAGTTGTTGAACGTGCGTGGTGAGACGTCCGCGGCCTCCGCGATCTGCTCCACCCGCACCGCGTCCAGCCCGTGCTCCACGGCGAGCCTGATCGCCGCCCAGCTCAGCGCCGCCCGCGTCGCCGCCTTCTTCCGCTCCCGCAAACCCATGACCCCAGCCTACGCTCAAACTTGCGTGTCACGCAAATATGCGTGACACGCAAGTTTGTTCGGCGCCCACTCGTGCCAGAATCGACCGGGTGCAGATCGGGATCCTGGGACCGTTCGAGGTTCGTACGGACGACGGTGCCCTGACCGAGGTGCCGGGTGCCCGGCTGCGTGCCTTGCTTGTCGCCCTCGCGCTCGAACCGGGTCACGTGGTCCCGAAGGGGAAGCTGGTGGACTGGATCTGGGGTGAGCGTCCGCCCGCCGATGTGGCGAATGCGCTGCAACGTCTGGTTTCCCGGCTGCGGAAGGTGTTGCCGGACGGTTCCGTCGAGGGGCGGGCGGACGGCTATCGGCTCGAGGTGGAACCCGATGCCGTGGACGCGGCGTGGTTCGAACGGCTGCTGGCCCAGGCCCGCGATGACGATGATCCGCGGCGGGTTCAGCTGTTGCGCGAGGCCCTTGCGCTGTGGCGTGGTGCGGCCATGCAGGACGTCGGGTTGCCGGACAGTGCGGCGCTGGACGCGGCCGCTGCGCGACTGGAAGGGCTGCGGCTGACCGCGCTGGAGGACCGGTTCGACGCGGAGATCGGTCTGGGGCACGGCGCGGAACTGGCCGGGGAACTGACCGATCTGGTGGCCGCGCATCCGCTACGGGAGCGGCTGGCCGGTGCGTTGCTGCGGGCACTCGCCGCAGCGGGCCGGGGGACCGAGGCGCTGCTGGTGTACCAGCGCACGCGGGAAGCCCTTGCCGATGCGCTCGGCGTGGATCCGTCTCCGGAGCTGTCCGCACTGCACACCGCGCTGCTCCGAGGTGAGCTCGGTGCACCGGAAGACAGCCGGAGGACGAATCTGCGTGCGGAGCTGACCAGTTTCATCGGCGCGGACACCGAACTCGCCGCGGTTCGCGAGTTCCTCGCGGAGCATCGGCTGACCACGCTGATCGGGCCGGGTGGTTCGGGAAAGACCAGACTGGCCACCGAAATCGCGCGTACCTTGCTCGGTGATCTGCCGGACGGAGCCTGGCTGGTGGAGCTCGCGGGGATCGGTGCGGCGGATGACGTGGCGCAGTCGGCACTCGGTGCGCTCGGGCTACGGGATTCGCTGCTCGGCGAGGCCAAGGGAGCGGAGCCGATGGATCGGTTCATCGCCGCGGCCCGCGAGCGGGCGATGGTGCTGATTCTGGACAACTGCGAGCATGTGATCGAGTCGGCGGCGGCGTTCGCGCAGCGGGCGCTCGGCGAGTGCCGACGGCTGCGAATTCTGGCGACGAGCAGGGAACCGCTCGGCATCACCGGTGAGGGATTGTGGCCGGTGGAACCGCTTGCCCTGCCGGGGCAAGATGCGGACATCGGCGAACTGGAGCGCTCGCCCGCGGTCCGCCTGTTGTGGGACCGGGCGGGTGCGGTGCGCAGGGACCTCACCGCAGATCTGCCGACCCTCTCGGCCCTCGCGCGCGTTTGCCGTGCGGTGGACGGGATTCCGCTGGCGATCGAACTGGCTGCGGCCAGGTTGCGCACCATGTCCCTGGAACAGCTCGCCGATCGCCTCGATGACCGGTTCCGCCTGCTGACCAGTGGCAGTCGCACCGCATTGGCGCGGCACCGGACGCTGCGCGCGGTGATCGACTGGAGCTGGGAACTGCTCACCGAGGCCGAACAGCTGGTGCTGCGCAGGCTTTCGGTGTTCTCCGGCGGTGTGAGCCTGGAAGCGGCCGAGCGGGTCTGTGGCGGGAATGCACTCGAATCCTTGACCACGCTGACCGAGAAATCCCTGGTGCAATCCGCCGGGGAACGGGCGCCGAGGTACCGGATGCTCGGTATGGTCAGGGAGTACGCCGCGCAGCGGCTCACGGAATCGGGGGAGTCGGATCTGTTGCGCCGCAAGCATCTTGCCTACTTCACCGAACTCGCCGAAACTGCGGAACCGCATCTTCGCCGTGCCGGACAGCTGGAATGGCTTGCCGCGCTCGAGATCGAGCACCACAACATCGTCTCGGCGATGCGTGGCGCGCTCGGGGCGGGCGAAGCGCACTCGGCGATGCGCCTGGCCGCGGCCTCCGGCTGGTATTGGTGGCTCGCCGGGCACAAGCTCGAGGGCGGCGAGCTGCTCATGGCGGCGACCGAGCTGCCCGGCGAGGTCCGGGCCGCGGTTTATGCGTTCGTCGCGGGATTCCTGACCTCCGGGCGCGCCGACGCGCAGCAGGCGCAGGACTGGATCCGCCAGGTTTTCGAGATCAGCAGTCGAGTCCGGAACCCGCATCCGGCCGTGGTGCTCGTGGTCGCCCTGGAGCGCCTGTTGCACGGTCCGGACGCGTTCCTGTCCGCATTCGAACCGTTGCTCGAGCACGAGGATCCATGGGTGCGCGCCCTTTCCCGGCTCCAGCTCGGCAAGATGCGGATCGTGCTCGGCCGGGACGAATCCGATGTGGACACATACCTGGAGCAGGCCCGCACCGAGTTCAGCGCGCTCGGCGACCGGTGGGGAACCTCGTTCGCACTGGCCGAGCTGGCCGATCGGCTCGCCATGCGCGGGGAGTTCGCCGCTGCGTGCGAGCACTACGAGCAGGCGATCGCGGTGGTCACCGAGGTCGGTGCGGTCGAGGATGTCGTATCGATGCGGTCGCGGCAGGCCCAGCTGTACTGGCTTGCCGGGGATCAGGAAGCGAGCACGGCAGCCATGGCCGAGGCGCAGCGGCATGCGGAACGGGTGGCCTGGCCGAACGCGCTCGCCGAGCTGGCCCTGGCGAAAGCGGAACTCGCGCGCTGGTGCGGTGATTCCGGGCAGGCGCGGGAACAACTCGACATCGCGCGAGTCACGCTCGGCGCGGAGGCGGAACAGAACATCCACGTGCTGACCCAGGATCTGCTCGGCTATCTCGCCGAGGAACCGGACACGGCGCGGAAGCACCGGATCGCGGCCTTCCGCGCGGTATCCGATGGCGGCCACGCACCGCAGATCGCGCAGGTACTCGTCGGGATCGCGGACCTGGCGCTGCGCGAGGAAGAGTACGAGCAGGCCGCCCGGTTGCTCGGGGCGAGCGCCGGGGTGTGCGGGATATCGGATCGATCCCGCCCGGACGCGGCCAGGATCGAACGGGCCGTGCGGGATCGGCTCGGCGAGGAGGAGTTCGCCGAGGCGACACGGGCCGGAGGCCGAACCGACTGGGTTCGGCTGGCCGGGGTCACGCTCGGCTCGTCCAGCTGACCGGGAGTTCGTGCACGCCGTAGACGTTCATATCGGTCCGCAGTTTCACCTCGGCCGCGGGAACGGCGAGTTCGAGATCCGGGAACCGGCGCAACAGCCCGGAGAAACCGGCGCGCATCTCGACCCGGGCCAGTTGCTGACCGAGGCATTGGTGGATGCCGTGCCCGAAGGAAAGGTGACCGCGCGCCGTGCGGTGGACGTCCAGGGTGTCGGGGTTCGCGAACCGGTGCGGATCGCGATTGGCGGTCAGCAGGGAAAGGACCACGGTCGAGCCTTCGACGATCTTTTCCCCGCCGAGCACGATGTCCTCGGTAGCGTAGCGGTAGAAGATGTCCGCAATGGACAGATAGCGCATGAGTTCCTCGACGGCTCCGGGAAGCAGTTCCGGATCGGCGCGCAGTTCGGCCAGCTGATCCGGGTTCTCCAGAAGTGCGAAGGTGCCGAGGCCGAGCATATTGGCGGTGGTCTCGTGCCCGGCGAGCAGCAGCAGGAAAGCGGCGTTGGTCAGTTCCTCGATGGTCAGATCCGCATGGCGGGCGAGATCGGAGAGGATGTCCTCGCCCGGTTCGGCGCGTTTGCGGGTGACCAGCTCGGCCAGATACGTGGTCATCGCCCCGGTCGCGGCCATCTTGTCCTCGAGGCTCACATCCCGGACCATGAACCGGGCGGCATTGGCCTGGAAGGTTTCCCGGTCCGCGTAGGGGACACCGAGCAGCTCGCAGATCACCAGTGAGGGCACCGGCAGGGCGAATTCCTGGACCAGGTCCACCGGTGGGGTTCGGCTGGCCAGCTCGTCCAGTTGCCGTTCGGTGATCTCGATGATCTGTTCCTCGAGTCTTTTCATCCGCTTCACCGTGAACGCACCGGTCAGCTTGCGCCGCATCCGGGTGTGGCCGGGCGGATCCATGGCGACGAACAGGCCGGGTGTCGGCGGGTTCGGTTCGGTCTGCTCGGGCATGCCGGGGGTTTCGTAGGGCATGTGGATGATGCCGAGGTCCAGGCGGGAACTGAACCGGGTGTCCGCGAGTACCTGCCGGGCCGCCTCATAGCCGGTGATGAGCCAGCCCTGGTGGCCGTCCGGCATGACGATGGGGCTGACCGGACGCGCCGTGCGCAGCCGGGTGAGCTGGCTCGGCGGGTCGAAGGGGCCCGCATCGCGTTCGGTGGGCAGGCCGCGCGGAACGGCGACCGGTTGCGTGATCGAGTCGGGTTGCATGCGGCCACCATCGAGGCCCGCGCTGTCACGGGACCGCCATGCGCCTGACAGCTACGCGTCGATGCGCAGCGCCGTGAGCCAGAGGTGGGTCAGGGTGGCCGCCGTGTCCTCGAGCGAGCCGCCGGTCACCGTGGCCTGATAGAAGCTGCGCTCGGTCATCCACACCAGCGCGGCGGTGAGTGCGGCGGCCTCCTGTGGGCCGTTTCCTGCGGGGACCCCGGCCTGCTCGGCGATATTGCGGGTGGCGACGGCGACCGCGGCCACTGCCGGGCGCCATGCCTTGTCGATCGCCGGGACCACCGGGGACAGTTCGATGGCGGCGCGCATCACCGTGCCGTGCTCGCGCCACATCTGCGCGGTCTGCCGGACTCCTTCCCGGAGGGCCTCGCCGGGTGTGCTGTCGTCCGCGGCACTGGTCACGTCGGCGTGCAAGGTGGACACGGTGCGCTCCACGAGCGCGGCGAGCACGTCGTTCTTGGAGCCGAAGTAGAAGTAGAGGGCGCCGCGGGTGATCCCGGCCGCCTTCGCGATGGTTTCGACGGTCATGCCGTCCAGCCCGTCCTCGCTCAGCTGCCGTTCGGCCGCGTCGAGGATCGCCTGTTCGCGCAGGTCTCCTTTGCTCGGTGCCGCCTTGCGCCGCCTGCGCACGTCTTTCGTCTCACCCATCGACCGTATTGTACTACATGTCGAGAATAATAAACAGGATGACGAGTTTTTTCGACAGTGTGTAGACTTTGTGCATGAGCAACGCAAAGACCTTCCTGATCACCGGTGTCAGCTCGGGCTTCGGCCGGGCGTTCGCCGAAGGAGCGCTCGCCGCGGGGCACACCGTGGTCGGCACCGTGCGCACACCGGCCGACGCCGAGGCATTCGCGGCCATGACTCCCGGGCGTTCGCTTGCCCGCACCCTCGACATCACCGACGACGAGGCGGTGTTCCGCACGGTCGATGAGATCGAGGAGACCATCGGGCCCATCGACATCGCGATCGCCAACGCCGGATACGGGCACGAGGGCGTTTTCGAGGAATCCACGATGGCCGAACTGCGCGCCCAGTTCGCGGTGAACGTGTTCGGCGCGGTGGCCACCGTCAAGGCGGTGCTGCCGCACATGCGCCGTCGCGGGCGCGGGCACATCCTCGGTGTCACCTCGATGGCGGGCCTGATCACGGTGCCCGGCACCGCCTTCTACCAGGGCAGCAAGTACGCCCTCGAGGGACTTCTGGAAACGCTCGGCAAGGAGGTCGCGCACCTCGGTATCCACGTCACCGCGGTGGCGCCGGGATCCTTCCGCACCGACTGGGCCGGTCGGTCGATGACCCGCACCGAACGGTCCATTCCGGACTACGACGAGGTCATGAACCCCATCCGGGAACACCGGATCGCGGCGAGCGGGAACCAGCTCGGTGACCCGGAGCAGGCGGCCGAAGCGATCCTGAAGATCATCGAGGCGCCGAATCCGCCCGCGCATCTGCTGCTCGGTTCCGATGCGCTGCGCCTGGTCACCACCGGCCGCGCCGCCGTGGACCGGGAAATCCAGGAATGGAGCGAGCTGACCCGGTCCACCGATTTCGCGGATGGGGCACAGCTGCCCGGCTGAATCTAGCGGTGCATCCGCGGATCCTGCGAAGGGTCGGCGTACAGCGGCGGGCAACCGTGCTCGATGGCTTCCGGGCGCAGTTCGAAGTGCCAGGGTTCGTTGCGGTAGATCCGGCACAAGCCGTACTCGGCGCCATGCTCGGAAAGCCACGCCGCGGCGTGCGGCGGCCCGACATCGACCGCGTGCCCGGATACGTGCGCCGAGGTTTCCGCGGTGGCGACCCATCGGGCTGCTTCCCTCGCCGAGCCGTACTTGAAAACGGCCTTGCGGCGCAGGCGGTTCTGGTGTTCGGGTGTCCGCCAGCCGCTGTTGACCCGGAGTTCGATGCCCTCCTCCTCGGCGGCGATGGCGGCCTCGCGCAGGGCGGCGAGCAGTGCCGGATCGAGGTTGGCCACGGTCGGAGTGTCGTCATCGAAGACGGTAATGCCCGGGGTTTTCGTTCGCACTTGAGTCATACCGCTGAGTCAAGGCGGTTCCGCGTTGCCGGCGCGTATCCGATTTTCGATATGCCACCGATATGCCTCGGCTCGTAGCATCAAGGGTGTGCGTGTGCTGATCGTCGAGGACGAGCCCTATATGGCAGAGGCGATTCGTGATGGCCTGCGCCTGGAAGCGGTCGCCGCGGACATCGCCGGGGACGGTGACACCGCCCTGGAACTGCTGAGCATCAACGCCTACGACATCGCCGTGCTGGACCGGGACATTCCCGGGCCCTCCGGGGACGAGATCGCGAAGCGGATCGTCGCCTCGGGCAGTGGTATGCCGATTCTGATGCTCACCGCGGCCGATCGGCTGGACGACAAGGAGACCGGGTTCGAACTCGGCGCGGACGACTATCTCACCAAGCCGTTCGAACTGCGCGAACTCGTGCTCCGGCTCCGGGCGCTGGATCGCAGGCGGGCGCACAACCGGCCGCCGGTGCGCGAGATCGCCGGACTACGGCTGGACCCGTTCCGCCGCGAGGTCTACCGGGACGGCCGCTATGTCGGGCTGACCAGGAAACAGTTCGCGGTGCTCGAAGTGCTCGTCGCCGCCGAGGGCGGGGTGATCAGCGCCGAGGAACTGCTGGAGCGCGCCTGGGACGAGAACGCCGACCCGTTCACCAATGCCGTGCGCATCACGGTTTCGGCGCTGCGCAAACGGCTCGGCGAACCCTGGCTCATCGCCACGGTTCCCGGGGTCGGCTACCGCATCGACACCGGGGAATCGGATGGATAGGGAACGCGGGCTGAGCGCTCGGCTCAAGCTCACCCTCAGCTACGCCGGATTCCTGATGCTGGCGGGTGGTTTGCTGCTGGCGGTGGTGTGGGTGTTCCTGCTGCGCTATGTGCCCTACCACGCGCAGTTCAGCGCCGGCCCCAACCGCGGCGATCTGGTGGACGCCTTCGGCCCCAAGGCGGCCCTGGCGATGGTCTTCCTGCTGGTGTTCGGGCTCGTGGGTGGCTGGTTTCTCGCCGGGCGGATGCTCGCCCCGCTGACCCGGATCACGAACGCCACCCGGAAGGCCGCGAGCGGTTCGCTGGCGCACCGAATCCAGTTGGAGGGCCGCAACGACGAGTTCCGCGAACTCGCCGATGCCTTCGACACCATGCTCGCCCAGCTCGAAGCGCATGTCGCCGAACAGCAGCGGTTCGCCGCCAACGCCTCGCACGAACTGCGCACCCCACTGGCGGTCACCCAGACCCTGCTCGACGTCGCGCGCAACGACCCGGACCACGATACCGGCGAACTCATCGAACGCCTGCGGTTCGTCAACGCACAGGCGATCGACCTCACCGAGGCGCTGCTGCTGCTCAGCCGCGCCGACCGGGGGTCGTTCAGCAGGGAACCCGTCGACCTGTCCCTGGTGGCCGAGGAAGCCACCGAAACCCTGCTCCCGCTCGCGGAGAAGAGTGGGGTCACCCTCGAGACCTCCGGCGAGATCGCCCCGACCTTCGGTTCGTATGCGCTGCTGCTGCAACTGACCACGAACCTGGTGCACAACGCGATCGTGCACAACCTGCCCGCGGAGGGCATCGTTTCGGTGCGGACCAGCGTGCACCCCAAGGCGGTGCTGCTCACCGTGGAGAACACCGGGGAGAAACTCGAGCCACACGTGGTTTCCACGCTTCTCGAACCGTTCCAGCGCGGGTCGAGGCGTGTTCGCACCGATCATGCGGGCGTCGGGCTCGGCCTGGCCATCGTCAACAGCATCACCCGGGCCCACGGCGGGGTCCTCGATCTCGCCGCGCTGCCCGCGGGCGGGCTCCGGGTCCGGGTACAGCTCCCGGTGGCGGCCCCGCGCGGTGGCAGCTGAGGATCAGCGGGAGCCACGCCGTTCGGCGACCGCGTCCAGCACGTGCCGGGCCAGGACGAGATCCGCATCGGGTGCCCCGGCCGCCGAGGCGTGCGCCGACATCGCCGCGATCCGCCCGGGATCGGTGAGTACCGGGATCAGCGTGTGCTCGATCCAGGCCCGGTCGAGTTCGCCGTCCTCGACGAGCAGTGCCCCACCGGCCGTGACCACCGATTCGGCATTGCGCCGTTGTTCGCCGCCGCGCAGCGGAAGCGGGACATACGCGGCGGGCAGTCCGATCGCGGCCAGTTCGGCGCAGGTCATCGCCCCCGAGCGGCAGACCACGAAATCGGCGGCGGCGTAGGCGTACCGCATTTCCTCGACGAAGGGGAGGACCACATAGGGCGGTTCGCCGTCCGGGACCGCGACCGTGTGCCGCGGACCGGTGATGTGCAGGACCTGCACGCCTGCCGCCCGCAGTGCGGCGGCCGCCCCGGACACCGCGTCGTTGATCGATCCCGCGCCCTGCGAACCACCGGTGACCAGCAGCACCGGTCCTTCCGGGCGCAGACCGAACCGCTGCCGGGCCTCCTCGCGCAGCGCGGAGCGGTCGAGCCCGGTGATCGCCGGGCGCAGCGGAATCCCGATCGCGGTGGCGTGCGCCAGCCGGACATTCGGCGCCGCGGTGAACACCCGCGTGGTCATCCGGGCCGCCAGGCGGTTGGCCACCCCGGGCCGGGCATTCGCCTCGTGCACGATGATCGGCAGACCCCGCCTGCGCGCGGCGAGGTAGCCCGCGACCGCCACATAGCCGCCGAAACCCACCACGGCCTCGGCCCGTACTCGATCGAGCACCGACCCGGCCGCACGCACCGAAGCGCGCAGCCTGCCCGGTGTGCGCAGCAGTTCGCGGTTCAGCGCGCGGGGCAGCGGAACCGGCGGGATGAGCTCGAGCGGGTAACCACGGGCCGGGATGAGCCGGGTGTCCAGTCCGCGGGTGGTGCCGAGTGCGGTGATCTGCGCGGTGGAATCCAGCCTGCGCACCGCATCGGCGAGATTCATCGTGGGTTCGATGTGCCCTGCCGAATGACCGCCCGCGACCACGATCCGCGGTGCGTTCACGGTTCAGATCTCCTTACGGTAGACATGCGAGGTCTTCTTTCGCTCATACTGGAACGGCGGGCCGCCGAATCGATCACGAGGCCGGTGATCTCGGCGTATTCGCCCTCCGCGAGGAGCAGCCGCCGTTCGACGCTGAGGTAGCCGTCGATACGGGAGTCGTCGTCCGGGACCGCGGCGAACAGCTGCTGATTCGTGGATTCCAGTAGCTCAGCCAGCCGATTGGCGACGGCACCACGCGGATGTCGGTCATAGCAGCAACCTTCGTGCATCACTTAGGTGATGGGGAAATCGAAATACGTGTCCGGATACGGTTCATCCCGCAATGTATAGTGCCACCACTCGCAGTCGTACCGCGCGAAACCGCAGTCCTCCATGATGGAACACAGCTGCTCGCGGTTCCGCGCCTCGGCCGCCGTGATTCCGCGTGCCCCGTGATGGGAGACCGGATCCATCAGGTCGTGGCCACCGCCCATCGGCGCGAGCTCGCCGGTGGCCAGGTGATAGAGCGTCAGATCGACGGTACTTCCCCTGCTGTGCCCCGATTTGGTGGCCACGTACCCGGCCTCGAACATTCCGGCCCGGTCGATGTTCGGGTAGTGCCGCCATTTCGTCCGGCCGTCCTCGGGTCGTTTCGACCAGTCGATGAAGCAGTCCACGGCGCGCTGCGGGCGGTAACCGTCCCAGAGGAGCAAGCCGAACCCGAGTGGAGCGGCCTTCTCCTGCGCCCGTTCCAGGGCCACGCACAAGGCTTTCGTGCCGATGATCCGGTTGGCCACGTATCCGTCGACGGGTTTCCCGGTGAAATTGTCCCAGGTCGCGTACTTGGTATCCCAGCGGATTCCGGGGACGAGCTCGTCGACGTAGGCGAAATCCTCGTTCATCGGAGACCACCCGCCGTGGCCGAGGATACGATGCGGTCGATCATCTCGGCGAACGACAACCCGGCGGCGGCCATCATCCGCGGGTACCGGCTGTAGGAGGTCAGCCCGGGAAGGGTGTTGACCTCGTTGAGCAGCACCGTGCCGTCTCCCTTCAGGAACATGTCCACCCGCGCGAGCCCGCTGCAGCCCAGGGCACGATAAATGGTTTTCGCCGTCTGCTGAACGCGCTCCCGCGTTTCCGCCGAAACGTCGGCGGGAACTTTGATCGTCGAGTTCTCGGAACCGCTTTCCGGATTGTCCTCCTGGTGGATCTTGAAGAACCCGTGGGAGAGCCGGATCTGGTCCAGCTCGCCGACGGCCAGGTCCTGGCCGGTGCCCAGTACCGCGCAGCCCACCTCGGTGGCCACGACAGCCTCCTCGATCAGCACCTTCGAGTCGTACTGCCGTGCGGTTTCCACCGCGCCCGGCAGTTCCTCCTTGTTCGAGACCTTGCTGACACCGAACGAGGATCCCGAACGGGCAGGCTTGACGAAGGCCGGATAGCTGAGCCGATCCGGATCGAGATCCTCCTTCGAGTTCACGGTCTGGAAGTCCGGGGTGGCGATCCCCGCGTCGCCGACCACGAGATAGGCGAGCGATTTGTCCATGCACAGCGCGGAACTCTGGATATCGCAGCCGATGTAGGGGATTCCGGAGAGCTCCAGCAAGCTCTGGATCGCGCCGTCCTCACCGAATTTGCCGTGCAGCACGGAAAACACCAGATCCAGCGCGATCGGCCGGTACTGTCCCTGTTCCAGTGCGAGCAGCCCGCGGACGCTCCGGTCCGGGGACAGCATCGCCGGGCGACCGGTGTTCTCCCAGTCCGCGTTCGGGCTCTCGCAGAGTTTCCATGCGCCGTTCTGGGTGATGCCGATCCAGAACGGCTCGTACTTCGCGGGATCGAGGTGCTTCGCGACCTCCCGCGCGGATTTGACGGAGACCGCGTGCTCCTCGGAAGGTCCCCCGAAAATGATTCCTATCTTCATATCCAGTGCTGCTTTCTTCCGGCGAATTTCAGGCAATTGATGATCGAGTTCTCCACGGTGTCGCTCAGTGCGTGTTCCGTGTAATACGCGGTGTGCGGGCTGATCAGCACCTGAGGCAGCCGCTGCAACCTCCGTAGCTGTTCGTTCTCGACGGGTTTCGCGGTGCAGTCGGTGTAGAAAATCCCCTCTTCCCCTTCGAGTACATCCAGTGCCGCGCCACCCAGTCGCCCGTTTTCCAGCGCCGCAACAAGGGCCTCGGTGTCGATCAGCGGGCCACGGCCGGTGTTGATGACGACCGCGCCGGGCCGCAGTGCCGCGATGCGCCGCCGGTTCAGCAGATGGTGCGTGCTCGCGTCGAGCGGGGTGTGCAGCGTGATGATGTCGCTGCACTGCAGCAACTCATCGAGCGGGAGATAATCGGCCGAGGTCCGGGGATGATTGTCGTAGGCGAGCACCTGGGCGCCGAAGCCGTGCAAACGGTCCACGACCGCGGAGCCGATGCGTCCCGTCCCGATCACCCCGATGGTCAGGTCCCGCAGTTCCCGTCCGCGTACCTCACCCAGCCGATAATCGTGCTCGGCCACCCGGAGCACCGAGGACTTCGCATTCCGCACCGCCATCAACATCAGCATCAAGGTGTAATCGGCGACACTGTCCGGCGAATAGGCGATGGTCTCCACCGAAATGCCGATACTGTTCGCGTATTCCACATCGATGTGATTGCATCCCACACTGCGCGTCGAGATGTACACGACGCCCGCCTTGCTCAGCGCGCGCAGTGTGGAATCCGTGATACGCGTCTTGTGGTCGACACTGATACACCGATTCCCGAACGACAGATCGATATTGTCCTCGGATACCGGGGATTCGATAATGGTCGGAATAACGCCGAAGCGCGGTGCCAACTCCCGGAACGACACCGCCTCATCACGCCCGCACCCGTAGACCGTGATCCCCAACGCCAGGATGCTCGGAGCCGACGAGGCCACCGGTGATCGAGTGCAGCGCGCCGCCGCTCGTGCTGGTTCGCTAAAGGGCATGCCCCCAGTCAAGACGGCATCGTGTTGCCGTCACGTATCCGATTTTCGATACGCCGACGATATGTTACCGACTGGTATTGGTGCGTGACTGGGGAAAGCCCTACCGGTGGAGCTGGGGCGCACCGGCTGGGAGACGGCTGTTCCGCGGCCTAGTTTCGTCGGCATGGCTTCCTGGACGAGGATGGTGCGTGTTTCGCTCGCAGCGGTCTGCGCCGGTGCTCTGTTCGTGACTGCGGGGACGGTCGCCGAGGCGAGCCCGCGCCGTGGTGAGCTGCTCGATGCCGTGCGGGTACAGGCGCTCGATGCCGCCGCGTTACGGGATCGGCTCGGCAGGACGGGATTCGACGCCGCCGACGCCCGGTTCGGCGCGGACGCCTACCGGGTGCGGTACCGGACGGTCGGGGTGTCCGGTGCGCCGACCGTGGCCAGTGGGCTTGTCGTGTTGCCCCGCAACGGAAACCGTGCACTCCGGGCGGTGTCGTACACGCATGGCACCAGAACCGGTCGCACCGACGTCGCCTCGCTCGACGCGTCCAATATGGATCGCGGTGCGGCGCTGCTGATCGCCTCGCGCGGGTACGCTGCCATCGCCCCGGACTACCTCGGTCTCGGCCTCGGGGAGGGGCCGCACCCGTATATGGATGCCGCGTCCGAGGCGAGTGCTTCACTGGACATGCTGGATGCAGCCCGCACGGTCAGCGCCGGGCAACACCGGATGCTGCGGCACTCGGTGTTCGTCACCGGGTTCTCGCAGGGCGGGCACGCGGCCATGGCGCTCGGCAAGGCGTTGCAGCCGGGATGGGGACAGTGGCGGCTCGGCGCGCTGGCACCGATCAGCGGGCCGCTCGACGTCGAGCAGGCCGAGATCCCCGGCGCGCTGGGCAGGGGCGAACTGGAACCGGCGGCTGCCGCCTTCTACCTCGCGTACTGGACGGTTGCCATGAACAGGATCCACCACATCTACGGTGACCCGGCCGAGGTGTTCCGGCCACCGTTCGATCGCACCGTGGCGGCCCTGTTCGACGGGACACACAGCGAGAATGCGATCTTCCCCGCGCTGCCGTCCACTCCGCAGGAGCTGTTCACCACCGCCTACCTGCATCGGCTGCTGCACCCGACCGGCGCGCTCGGTAAAGCCTTGCGCGACAACGACGACACCTGCTCCTCGTGGCGGCCCCGTGCGCCGGTGCACTTGTTCGCGGCGCACGGCGACACGCAGGTGACGATCACCAACTCGCGGCATTGCCAGCGCAGCCTGCGCCGGTCCGGTGCCGAGGTGCCGCTGACCGACCTCGGTCCGCTCGAGCATTTCGACACTCTCCACAAGGGCCTGCCCCGGGTGCTCGACTGGTACGCCAACGGCAGTTCTCTGGGCCGAGAGTGAAGGTAGTAATTTTCCCTCACGACAGAGGGGAGCTGACGCGAGTGGCACGTCTTCATGTCGGTTGCGCGATGTGGACCCACAAGGCATGGCCAGGGCGGTTCCTGCCGCAGTCGCTACCGGCCGCCGAGCGCCTGCGGGCCTATGCCGGGTGGTGCAACGCGGTCGAGGGCAACACGACCTTCTACGCGACTCCGGCCCGGAACACCGTCGCTGCCTGGGCGCGGCAGACCGGCCCCGATTTCCGGTTCGTGGTCAAGCTGCCGAAGGTCGTCACACACGAGCTCCGGTTCGCCGGGGTCGAGGCCGAGATGCGGACGTTCCTGGACGCGATCGAACCCCTCGGTGACCGGGCGGTCCTGTGGACCCAGTTGCCCGGCTCGTTCGGCCCGTCGGATGTCGATGCCCTCGGCCGTTTCCTGCGCAGGCTCCCCGCCGACCGCAGGCGGGCCGTGGAGGTGCGCCACCCGGGGTTTTTCACCGATCCCGGCGCGACCTCATTGCTGGAAGGGGCGCTCGCCGCTGCGAACGCCGAGTGGGTGCCGTTCGACACCACGGTCTGTTTCCAGAGCCCGCCGAGGAGCGCGGCCGAACAGGAGGCCTGGGCCAAGAAACCACGACTGCCCCGCAGGACACGGGCACTGACCGACCAGCCGATCGTCCGCTACCTCGGCCGGGACTCGGTCGAGGAGACGATCGAGGGCTGGCTGCCGTGGGCCGAGGTGGTCGCCGACTGGCTGCGTGCGGGCCGGTCGCCGACGGTTTTCGTGCACACCCCGGACAACGATGAGGCACCGGCGCTCGCCCGCCGCTTCCACGCCGACGTGCGAACTCTGGTGCCCGGCCTCGACGCCTTGCCCGAACCGGAGCCGATCGAACCGGCGACCCTGTTCTGAGCGCTGTCAGTTCGTGAGGAACCGATCGAGGGCGGCGAGTGCCGGAGCGGGGTTGCGGCGGCCGATGCCGATCCGGAAGCGGTCGCCGGGAGTCGTGGTCAGCGCCGAGTGGTACAGGCTCGCGGGCAACAGCAGCACTCCCGCTTCGTGCACCAATTGCGCACAGAATTTTTCCACGCCGTCCGGGCCGTGATAGCGCGGAAAGGCGACGCAGCCACCGTCCGGCGGTTGCCAGTCGAAGAAATCGGTGTGCTGTTCGAAGAAGGCATCGAAGTGCGGCCGATTCTCGGCGATGATGCCGCGGTTACGTGCGTGGATTTGTTCCCCGGCGCGTAACGCGATTCCTGCCAGTAGTTCACTGGGGCCGGAATTACAGATCGAGGTGTAGTGCTTGTGCCGTTCGAGCGCGTCGAGCACCGCGTGATCCTGGCACGCGACCCAGCCGACCCGCAGCCCGGGAAGCCCGTAGGACTTCGACATCACGTTCACCGATATCGCGTTCGGCGACAGATCGGCGGCCTGTGGCAGGGTCTTTTCCGGATCGGATTCGAGCCCGCGGTAAGCCTCATCGGAAAGCAGCCGGATACCGCGTTCCTGGCAGAGTTCGAGCAACCCGCGCCAGGTCGGCAAATCAGGCACGGCGCCGGTCGGGTTGTTCGGGAAATTCACCGCGATCAGCCGGGTGTCGGGGCGCAGTGCCGCGCGGACGGCGTCCAGATCGAGGCGCCAGTTCTCGTGTTCGTTCAGCAGGACACCGCTGACCTGAGCGCCGGAAGCCAGTGGAATCTGTTCCAGGGCTTGATAATTGGGTACGGTGACCAGCACATGGTCACCGGGGCCCGCGAGTACCTGCAGCGACCAGTACAGCGCCTCTTCGGCGCCCGCGAAGGCCAGGATGTCGTCCGGTTCGCAGACGGAATAGGTTCCGGCGATCGCCGTGCGCAATGACTCTCCGCCGCGCGTCTCGACGTAGCCGAGCGGCAGTTCCGCCAGCGCGGCACGATCGTCCTCGGTGCCGAGTTCGAGCAATTCGGCCATGGTCATCGTTTCCACGTCCGAGGCGGTCAAGTGATACTCGGCCGCGAATTCCCACTGCGCGAAGTGTGTTTCGAGACGGAAATCGGGCAGGCGCCGGTGCAGTCCGGTGGCGGTATCGGTCATGATCGGATTTCCTTGAGCTGGTTGTACACGGTTGCCCGGGACACCTCGAGGGCCTCGGCGACGAGTTCGGCGGCACCACGCACGGCGAACAGACCATCGGCATCCAGCGCCGCGAGCAATTCCCTGCGCAGGTTCGGGCGGATCGATCCGGATGGCAAGCCGTGTTCTTGGCGGAACTCGCGCACCCGTAGGCCGATTTGCTCGCGCCAGTCCCGGGCGAACAGTGCTTCCGGGCGAGCGTGGGTGGCGGACAGCAATTGCGCCGCTCGAGTAGCGATCTCATCGAGCGGGGACCGATCCATGTTGATGCAGAGCAGACCGCGGCGGGTGCCCTCGTGATCGCTCAGCACCGCGCTCACCGAGGTGATGCGCCGTCCATCGGGGAGCACCTTTTCGTAGGGGCCGATGGCCGCGGCGTCCCCGATCTCGGCCGGTAACTCGGCCAGCAACGCCGCATCGCCCACCGAGCGACCGGAAATCGGGTGCCACAGCCCGACGATCCGGTCGGTGCTCAGGTCGTGCGCGGCGATCTCGCCGTACGGTGCGAGCAACGCTGCCAGCGCCTCGCACACCGGGACGACCGGTCGCAACCAGTCCGGAACTTCATCGGCCTGCATGTAGACATATTATCTAACGGTGAGACGTTTCGTCTAGCGTCGTTGGTCCTTCCGGTAACCGAGTGACGGCAACACCACGTGGTCCACGATGTCCGCGAGCTCGTCCTCGCCCGGTGGCGCGTCGCCGATCAGGCTGTGCACCACGATCAGCGCGGGCCCGGCTGCGCATGCCTGCTCGGTGACTGTCGCCTCGTCGAGCTCGCCGCGCTGGGCGGCCGCGCGGACGGTCGCGGAAATCGCGTCGAGGTGCGGCCGCAGCGCCTGGTCCCGGATTGCGCCGATCAGCTCCGGATACCGGGCGCGTTCGCCGATGATCGCGTGCAGTGCACCGCCGAGCTCACCGGCGAGGACGCCGTCGGCGAGCCGGCGGAAGTGCGCGAGAAGGTCCGTGCGGAGATCGCCGGTGTCCGCTGGCCGGTCGAGTTCGGTCAATGCGTGCGTGACGGTGTCCAGCACCAGTTCCTCGACCGACTTCCAGCGCCGGTACAGCGGCGCCCTGCCGGTACCCGCGCGGGTGCCGATCCCGTCCATGGTCAGCCCGCGGAACCCGTGTTCGGCCAATTCGGCGAGCACCGCCCGGTGAATGGCGGCAACCAGTTCCGGGCCGCGGCGGCGGGTCTTGCCCGGTTCCTCGCCTCGTGCGCTCTCCCGCATGGCGCCAACGATATGTCCTCTGATGTCTCATGCCGCGATACGTCCCCGGATTTCCGCCAGCGCGCGAGCCAGTTCGACTTCCGGGGCACCGCCCTGCCGCATCGCCCGCCACCCGATGTGGCCGTCCGGGCGGACCAGCACGGCACCCTCCTCGGTGATCCCGTACCTCGCCGCCCATACCTTGTCCACATCGGACAGGTCGCCGCCTTCGCCGACCCGGTAGCCGGTGACCCCGCTGAGCCCGTGCGCGGCCCGCGTCCACGGCTCGCCCTGTTCCCCGGCCAGCAGCACGAAGCCGGTGCCGAAAAGGTCCAGAGTGGAGAGCAGTTCCCCGTCACGGCCGAGTGTCACGTGTGGCGCGCGGGTGCCCGGAAGGCCGGACGGCGTCCGGGGATTCTCCAACAGGTCCGCTCCATCACTGCCGCCGAGGACCGCGGCCGAGTGGTAGCGGTACCCCATCGCCACCGTCAGGTGGTCCTCCGGTGATCCGGTGGGAGCGGAATCCGACTTCTCGGCCCGGTCCGCCGCCCGCCGATGGAACCAGACCATGCGCGCCAGCGAGTCCCGGGTGCTGACCTCGGCGACCGGCTTGCGTTCGGTCTCGTAGCTGTCCAGTAGCCGGGGGCCTGCGGCGCCGCGCAGCACCTCGGCCAGCTTCCAGGCGAGATTGTGCGCGTCCAGCACGCAAGCCTGGCCCGCGTAACCCCCGGTGGCCGGCCACACGTGTGCGGCGTCGCCGACCAGGAACACCCGGCCCTGCCGGAAATGGTCCGCCAGCAAAGCGGAGATCCGCCAGGGCATCACGTGC
Source organism: Sciscionella sediminilitoris (assembly GCF_000737195.2). Lineage (GTDB taxonomy): Bacteria > Actinomycetota > Actinomycetes > Mycobacteriales > Pseudonocardiaceae > Sciscionella > Sciscionella sediminilitoris. Next base: position 1,005 of record NZ_JALM01000027.1, on the reverse strand, counting down.
AGGATTTCCGGTTTCAGTTCGGGCAGGCCGCTGGCGGTGCGGATCAGTTCGGCACACCGTTCTTCGGTGAAATCCGCGACACGCTCCCGTTCCGGGTCGAACCGGACGCCGAAACCCCAGCGGTTCCCGGTCCGAACGTGCAGACTTCCGCCGTGCGGCCGGTCGGTGAGGCAGATCCGGATCCGCCTTCCGCGCAACGCCTCGCTGAGGTCGGCCCGGAACAGCACGCCGAGCTGGTGCGCGAGCACGCCGGGTCCGGAACGGTGGATGCCGAGCCGCTCCCGGATCGGGCTCCGGTCGCCGTCGCAGGCGAGCAGATAGGCCGCCCGTACCGTGGTCTTCTCGCCACCGGACTCGAGCACCGCGGTGACCCCGTCCTCGTCCGGGTCGAAAGCGGTCAGCTCGGTGCCGAACCGGATGTCCGCGCCCAGCTCGACCGCCCGGGACCGCAACAGCGGCTCGACCTGGTCCTGATCGCAGATCGCCGCCGGTGCCGGGGTCACGGTGTGCGCGTCCGATTCCTCATTGAGGTCCGGGTTGAACTCGATCTCCCGCCCGGCAAGGGTTTCCGCGCGCAGAAAACTACCCCCGTTCCCGTCGAACTCATCCAGATTCCGGATCGCCTGCTCCAGACCGACGCCGCGCAGCACCTCCATCACCCTGGGGAACAGCCCGCTCAGCCGCGGATGCACCGAATGGTTCTCGTGCCGTTCCACCAGCAGCCAGGAAACCCCGTGGTGAGCAAGGAAAAGCGCGGACGAGAGCCCGCTCATCCCGCCGCCGACGATCAACGCATCCACTTCCTCAGCCATGGCCACTCCATAAGAAACAACAATGTCCCGTATTAGGTAACACTACTGTCTCTTAATGTCGAGCGGTAGGGGTTCAGCTCAAACCGCGACCGAGCCGGAAACTGCGGCGGTATCAGCGGCCCCGAAGTCGTTGGTCCAGACGCACCGCGCCCACGCTGATTCGGCAGAAACCCGCCCCGTGGGGGTTCCGGGG
>NZ_JALM01000026.1 GCF_000737195.2 Sciscionella sediminilitoris | reverse complement strand
GCACCGAGTACGACTGGCGCGAGCACGAGGCATCGCTGAACTCCTATCCGCAGTTCACCACCGAGATCGACGGGCAGCGGATCCATTTCCTGCATGTGCGCTCGGCCGATCCGGATGCCATCGCGCTGATCCTGACCCACGGCTGGCCCGGTTCGGTGGTGGAATTCCTCGACGTGATCGAGCCGCTGTCACGGAAATTCCATCTGGTCATCCCCTCGATGCCGGGTTACGGATTCTCCACGCCGCTTTCCGGTAGTGGCTGGGATCTGCGCCGGGTTTCCGCGGCGTTCGCCGAACTCATGGCCCGCCTGGGTTACCCCCGCTATGGGGCGCAGGGCGGGGACTGGGGATCCGGTATCTCGCTCGAACTCGGCCGTATCGATCCGGAACACGTGGTCGGGGTGCACGTGAACATGCTCGGCACCGTGGCGCCGGAGGAGCCCACCGCCGAGGAACAGGAACGGCTGGAGTGGAACAAGCGCTATTTCCGCGAACTCTCCGGTTATCGCGATATCCAGCGCACCAGGCCGCGCACCCTCGGCTACGGGCTGCACGATTCCCCCGTCGGGCAGCTGGCGTGGATCGCGGAGAAGTTCCACGACTGGACCGATTGCGCGGACCGCCCGGAGGATGCGGTCGACCGGGACCGGATGCTCACCAACATCACCTTGTACTGGCTGACCGGTACTGCCGGGTCCTCGGCGCGGCTGTACTACGAGACCGGCGGCGGAATGCGGCCGCCGAGGGAACTGTCCGTCCCGCTCGGGGTCGCCGTGTTCGGGCACGACATCGTCCTGCCGATCCGCTCGGTCGCCGAACGCCAGCTGCCGACGATCACCCGCTGGTCGGAGTTCGACCGCGGCGGGCATTTCGCGGCGCTCGAACAGCCCGCCGTCCTGACCGAGGAGATACTCGCCTTCTTCGGAAACCTGACCTGATGGACATCCGCGCGGTCGGGCAGGAAAGCCGCGAGGCGGTGGCGATGATGGACGCGCTGTGGGAGGAGATCCAGCTGCGGTACGGGTTCCGCGCGCCCAACCCGATGCCGGCCACTCGGTTCGACGGTTTCTGGCTCGCCTTCGGGCAGCAGGGCCCGGTCGGCAGCATCGCCATGGCCCCGTTGACGGATGCGGCCGCCGAACTCGATGTCATGTACGTCGTGCCCGGGCAGCGGGGGACCGGGCTCGCCGCGGAACTGCTCGCGGTGGCGGAGGGGTTCGCGATCCGGCGGGGGATCGGGACCCTGCGGCTGCGTACCGGCGAACCCCAGCCGGAGTCGATGCGGTTCTACGTGAAGTCCGGATTCCGCCCGATTCCCCGCTACGGCAAATGGGCAGGGGACGAGAGCGCGCGGTGTTTCGAGAAGGAGCTATAACCGCCGCACGGTGAGCGCGTCCTCGGTCACCGCGCCCGCATCGTCCGCGCGCACCACGTAGGCGCCGCCGCTCGGGCGTTCGGAGACCGCCTCGGCCAGTTCGGTGCCCCGGTAGAGCAGCCCGGCCCCGTCGTCGGTGCAGTAGGTCAGCGGCAGCTGCCCGGAAGCCACCGCGCGCTGCACGGTGGGGCGGCGCAGTTCCTCGGTGTCGTAGTGCACCCCGTTGCCGTAGGGCAGGAAACCGAGCCCGTCGGTGACCACCCGGAGCTCGGGTCCGAAGGAATCCGTGGCACCGCCCGTGTGCCAGCAGATCGACCCGGCCGAGACCCCGGCGAGCACGATCCCGGACTGCCACACCTCGTGCAGGATCTCGCCGAGCCCGTGCACCCGCCACACCGCGAGCAGGTTCGCGACCGATCCGCCGTTGACCCAGATCACGTCCTGCTCGAGCAGGAAGCCGCGAATATCGGCGACCGGGGGCATCGGGAACAGGTTCAGGTGACTCGTGCTGAAACCCGCGTGCCTGCCCGCGGCGTCGAACCGGGCGTGGAAGGCGTCCTGATCGCCCATCGCGGTGCCGATGTGGCACAGTTTCGGCGCCCGTCCCTCGACTCCGGCGAGCTCGACGGCGTACTGGATCAGCTTGTTGAACTCCAGGGGGATGCGGTTCCCGAGCCGGTACCCGCCCGAGGTCGCCAGGATGGTCGGTGTCGCTGCGCTCACCCCCTCATCCTGCCGTATCGCCGCCCCTGACAGTTGTCATGGTGCGGTCATGACGCGTGGTAGCGGGCTCGCACGCGGTTGGCGGCCAGGATCGGGGTATGCGAACGAAGACGGACACAGTGCGCGGGGCCGCGGTCAGCCTGGACGGCCTCGCCAAGAAGTACGGGGAGGTGCAGGCGGTCGAGCAGGTCGATCTGCTGATCGCGCCCGGTGAGGTGGTCGCGCTGCTCGGACCGAACGGGGCGGGCAAATCGACCACGGTGGACATGCTGCTCGGACTGTCCACACCGGACGCTGGGGAGGTCTCGGTTTTCGGGAGGAAACCGGGAAAGGCGGTCGCCGAAGGCATGATCGGCGCGATGCTGCAGGAGGGCTCGCTGCTCGAGGACGCCACGGTCGCCGAAACGGTACGGCTGGTGCACTCGCTGCACCGGCACCCGATGCCGGTCGAGGAGGCGCTGCGCCGGGCCGGGGTCGCCGAGCTGGCCGACCGCCGCTGCACCAAGCTCTCCGGGGGACAGAAGCAGCGGGTGCGGTTCGCGGTCGCGCTGGTCTGCGATCCGGACCTGCTCGTGCTCGACGAACCGACCGCGGCCATGGATGTGGGCACCCGCCGCGAATTCTGGCGCTCGATGCACGAGTTCACCGCGGCGGGCAAGACCGTGCTGTTCGCCACCCACTATCTGGACGAGGCCGAGGAGTTCGCCGACCGGGTGGTGCTGATGCGCTCCGGGCGGGTGGTCGCGGACGGTTCGGTCGCCGAGGTCCGTTCGGCCGCTTCCGGGCGCACCATCAAGGCGGTCGTGCCCGGGGCGGACGAGGGCCAGCTCGCCGCGCTGCGCGGGGTGAGCGCGGCGAGCCTGCGCGGGGACCGGGCCGAACTGGCCTGTAACGACTCGGACCTGGCGATCCGCGAACTGCTCGCGCACTTCGGCAATGCCCACGACATCGAGATCACCGCGGTCGGCCTCGAGGAAGCTTTCCTCGCGCTGACCACCGAAGGGGAGGAGGCGGCGTGAACCTGACCTATCTGGCCCTGGAAACCCGCAGGGCGCTGCGCTCGCCGCGGGCGCTGGTGTTCACCGTCGGCATGCCGGTGCTGTACTACTTCATCTTCTCCGGGATCTGGGGGTCGGGAGAAGTCGGCGGGATCAATGCCAAGACCGCGCTGATGTCCAGCATGGCCGCCTTCGGCGCGATGATGGGCACGATGTTCACCGGGGCGCGCACCGCACAGGAACGGGCGGTCGGCTGGCAGCGTCAGCTCCGGCTCACCCCGCTGACTCCGGTGCAGTATCTGCTCGGCAAGGGGATCGTGGGCATGTTCGTCGGGCTGATCCCGGTGCTGCTGGTCTCGATCGTCGGCGGGATCGACGGGGCGAGCCTCTCCGCGGGCGGCTGGGTGCAGCTGGTGCTCGGGGTGTGGCTGTCCGCCATCCCGTTCGCCGTGCTCGGCCTGCTGATCGGGCAGCTGGCCACACCGGACACCATCCCGGTGTTCACCATGGTCCCGATGCTGCTGTGCGGTTTCCTGGGCGGGCTGTGGATCCCGATCGCGATCTTCCCGCACTGGCTCGGCCAAGTCGCCAAGGTCCTGCCGAGCTACTGGATGGCCGATATCGGGCACGGCGCGGTCGGCCATGGTTCCGCGAACCTGGGGGCGGCCGCCGGAGTGCTCGCCGCATGGGCGATCGTGCTCGGCGCGCTGGTGATGCTGCGCTACCGCCGCGATGCCGCTCGCGGATGAGACCCGGCCTCCTGTCGGGGCCCGTCGTACCCTTGGCGGCGTGCCCCGACAGGAGAAGGACGTCTACGAGTACCGGCCGGATCAGTGGCCGGACTGGTCGTTGCAGCACGACGCCGAGGTGAACTCGCGGCGCTTCCTGGTCGGCCGCCGGATCGGCGTGTGGCTCTGGATCCCGTTCGGTTACGTGATGGGCAAGGACATCGCCGTCGAGTACCCGGCCTCGGTGGCGGTGCCGGCCTATATCGCGCTCACCGCACTGCTCGCGTTGTACGGGCTCGCGGGTACCTGGGGGTTGTACCGCTCGCACCGGGCGCGGGTGCAGCTCGTGGTCGCGATGTACGCGCTCGGCGCGCTGCCCGCGGTGTTCACCGGTTCGCCGGACAACCTGATGTACCTGATCTATCCGGTGGTCATCTCGATCATGCTGTGGCCGGTGCGGTACAGCAGGCTGCTCGCGGTCGGCACGGTCGCCGGGATGCTGGCGGTGATGTACTTCAGCAGCGAGGGCATCCAATGGGGCGAGATCGGCGCCATGCTCGGCCTCGGTTTCGGCATGAGCGGCTTCATGATGCTGTCCTTCACCATCGGACGGTTGAGGGCCGCGCGCGGGGAGATCAGGGAGCTCGCGGTCGCCGAGGAACGCGAGCGGCTCGCCAGGGATCTGCACGACATCCTCGGGCACAGTCTCACCACGATCACCGTCAAGGCCGGGCTGGCCCGCCGGATGCTCGAACGCGAGGAGGGCGGCGAGGGCGAGCACCAGGCCACCGCGGAGGTACGGGATGTGGAGGAGCTCGCCCGCCAGGCGCTCGCCGATATCCGGGCGACCGTGTCGAACTACCGCACCGCCTCGCTGCCCGCGGAGATCGCCGGGGCGCGGATGTCCTTGCAGGCGGCCCAGATCACCCCGGACCTGCCGCACGCGGTCGACGATGTGGATCCGAAGCTGCAGGAGGTGTTCGGCTACGTGGTGCGCGAGGCGGTCACCAACGTGATCCGGCATTCCAGGGCGGATCGCTGCGAGGTCCGGCTCGGCAGACGCTGGGTGCGGATCACGGACAATGGCAAGGAGGGCGCCGAACAGAACGGGGCCGGTGACGGCAACGGGCTGCGCGGGCTGCGCGAACGGCTGGCCGCGGTCGGCGGAGAGCTCACCACCACGCGTGCCACCGACGGATTCCAGGTACTCGCCTCGGTTCCCGCGGCGGCCGAGCTCGAGGAGACGGGATGATCACGGTACTGCTGGCCGACGACCAGGCGATGGTGCGCGGAGCGCTGGCCACGGTGCTGCGCATGGAACCGGATATCGAGGTCGTCGGCGAGGTGGGCACCGGGGACGAGGTGCTCCCCGCGGCGAAGGAGTACGAGCCCGATGTGGTGCTCCTGGATGTGCAGATGCCGGGTAAGGACGGCCTCACGGTGGCTGGTGAGCTGCGCGTGCAGCTGCCCTCGGCGAAGGTGATCATCTGCACCACCTTCGGCAGGCCCGGTTACCTGTCCAGGGCGATGTCCGCGGGCGCGGCGGGGTTCGTGGTGAAGGACTCGCCGCCGGAGCAGCTGATCGACGCGGTGCGCCGGGTGGAGCGGGGGCTACGGGTGGTGGATCCGGCCCTGGCCGCCGAATCGCTCGCGACCGGAACGAGTCCGCTGACCGAACGGGAGCGGGATGTGCTCGCCACGGCCCGCGACGGCGGAACGGTCGCGGACATCGCCAAGGAGCTGTTCCTCACCGAGGGCACCGTGCGCAATCACCTGTCCTCGGCGATCGGCAAGACGGGGGCACGCACCCGTGCCGAGGCGGTCCGGCTCGCCGATGAGAACGGCTGGCTGTAGCAACCGCTTGTGACGGACACACCCGGCACGGTGTGCGCGGTCCCGGAATCGGTTCTGCCACGATGAGCACGTGGTTGCACGGTGGTTGTCCAGGATCCTCGGCGCGGTGGTGCTGCTCGCCGTGCTGCTCGTCGGCGGCACCGCGTTGCGGGTGTGGCAGGTGGCGCGCACGGACGAGCGGGACAAGGTGGACGCGATCATCGTGCTCGGCTCGACTCAGGTCAACGGGGTGCCGAAGCCGATCCTGCAGGCGCGGCTCGAACACGCCAAGATGCTCTACGAGCAGGGGGTCGCGCCCGAGATCATGACGGTGGGCGGCAAGCAGCCGGGGGACGCGTACACCGAGGCGCAGGCGGGCACCAAGTATCTCGCCGAGCAAGGGGTGCCCCGCTCGGCGCTGGTGTCCGTCGGCGAGGGCAACGACACCCTGGTGAGTCTGGTCGCGGCGGGCAAACGGCTGCACGATCAGGGCCGCTCGAGCGCGGTGCTGGTGAGCGATCCGTGGCATTCGCTGCGCTCCCGCACCATGGCCCGGGACGCGGGGATCAGTGCCGATGTCTCGCCGACGCACGGTGGCCCGGTGGTGCAGCAGCGGTCCACCGAGATCCGTTACATCGTGCGGGAGACCGCCGCGCTGCTCTATTACCGGCTGACCAGGACCTCCGCGGACGAGATCGGTTCCGCGTAGCACGTCCGGCGCGCCGGAGTTGTCGGTGCCTTCTCGTAGTGTCTCGCTCATCGGATGAACGTTGGCGCACACACTGGGGTGAGAAGGTATGGAACAGTTCACGATCGCACCGAGGGGCCCGTTCCGGTTGAGCGCGAGCCTGCGTTTTCTTCGGGACGCCACGCCCGCGGGGTATGCGGACGGCGGGGACGGGGTTTTCCGGCTCGCGTTCCCGGTCGACGACGACTGGCGGCTGGCCGTGGTGCGGTTCTGGCAGCGCGAAGGTGCGGGGACGCTGCTCGGTTCGGTGCAGAGCGCGGCACCCGCCGGACTGGTGCGCATCCAGGTCGAGCGGGTACTCGCGGTGGAGGAGGACGGTTCCGCGCTGGCCGGGATCGCCGCGCGGGACCCGGTGCTGTCCGGCTTGCTCGGCAGGCACGCGGGTGCGCGGCCGGTCCGATTCCCCTCGCCCTACGAGGCCGCGTGCTCGATGATCATCGGGCACCGGATCCGGGCCACCCAGGCCCGCGGACTCACCCGGCGCATCGCGCAATGGTGCGGTACCGCGGTGGATATCGACGGACGGCGGATCACCGCCTTTCCCACGCCCCGCCAGCTGCTCGGTGCTCCGGAGCTGCCCGGGATGTCGGCGGTGAAGGACGAGCGGTTGCGCGCGGTGGCCCGGGCCGCGCTGGAGGGCAGGCTCTCCGGGAAGACGTTGCGGGCACGCAAACCCGCGCAGGCCATCGAGATGCTACGTGAACTGCCCGGCATCGGTCCGTTCTTCGCCGAGCAGATCCTGCTGCGCGGTGCCGGGCTGGCCGATGTGTTCCCGCTGCATGACACCCGGCTGCACGAGACGATGGCGCGTGAGTACGGGGTGCCCGCGGATCCCGCTGTGCTCGCCGGTATCGCGGCCACCTGGGCGCCGCTGCGCGGATGGGTCTCCTGGCTGTGGCGCGTCCACGGGAACGGAACCGAACCCGGCACCTCGGCCGAGGCGGTGGAGGATCAGCCGGTCTCCCCGATGTCCTCGGCCCACACCGCGGGGAAGTCCTGGATGAACCGGTCCATCAGCGTGCGGCACTCGACCGAGTCGAGCACGACGAGCTCCACCCCGGACTCGCGCAGCAACTGCTCCGGTCCGCGGAAGGTGGTGTTCTCGCCGATGACCACCCGCGGGATCCCGTAGAGCAGGATCGCCCCGGTGCACATGTGGCAGGGGGACAGCGTGGTGACCATGGTGGCGTTCGCGTAATCGCGCGCCGGGAGCCGGCCGGCGTTCTCCAGGCAGTCGGTTTCGCCGTGCCGGATCGTGCTGCCCAGCTGCACCCGCCGGTTGCGTCCGGTCGCCACCACGGTGTCGCCGAGCACCAGCGCGGCGCCGATGGGAACACCACCCTCACCGAGACCGGTGCGCGCCTCGCCGAGCGCGTGCTCGAGCAGTTCCTCGTCCCGCATGGGAGGTTCAGTCCTTTCCGGTTCCGCCACCGGCCTGGGGCTGGATGATGAACACCCGGTCGTCACTGGAAACGGGCTTGCCACCGGACTCCTTGTTGGCGGTGCCCACCACGACGATGCCCTCGCCGAGCACATCCATACCGGACAGCTTGCCGAATCCGTCCTTCCCGGTCACGCCGACCTGGGGCTGGCCGTTCACCGAGCCGTCCGTGTTGAGCGCGATGCCCTGCATATTGCCGGCCTTGGTGGTGTTGACCGAGACGAGCTTGGCCGTGGCGCTGCAGCCGGCCACCCCGGGTTTGTCCGGCCAGCTCCAGGTCGGTTCGCGCAGTTTGCCGGGAGTGACGTGGAACAGCTGGTCACGGGACCCGCCCTGGTCGGTGACGTAGCTGGCGGAACCGTCGAGGGTGGCGCACACTCCGCCGGGGGCGTGCACTCCCGAAGCCAGCACGGGGGAGTGCGGATCGGGGTTGCCCGGAGCGGGTTTGCCGTCGCCGTCGATGCGGAGCACCTTGCCCGCCAAGGACTTCGGATCGTTCGCCGCGGAGGCGTTTCCGGCGTCCCCGGTCGCGACGAGCAGCGCTCCCTTGTGATCGAGCGCCAGCGATCCGCCGTTGTCCTTCGCGCCCTTCGGGATACCGGTCAGGATCGGCTTGGGGGCCTGCCCCGCGGCGAACCGCACCACCTGGTTCCCGCTCGCGGTGGTCACATAGGCGTAGATCAGCTGATCCTCGTCGTAGTGCGGGGAAAGGGCCAGTCCGGTGACCCCGCCGGCCTTGGCGTCCACGTCCAGCTTCGCCAGCTGGGTCGGCGGGGTTCCCTTGGACACCTGCAGGATCCGGCCGGTGGACCGCTCCGCGGCGAGGGCACTGGGCTGCTGGGCGTTACCGGGAAGGGCGGCGACCGCGGACACGGCGCCCAGACAGGTGCCGATGACGTTCTCGTGGAAGTCGGTGCACCCCTGCGGGGGCGGCACCGAGGTCTGCGAACTGGGCGAACCGCCACCGGTCCCGCTCTCGCCGGGCCCCTCGGGCTGCGGCGGCTGCTCCGCGTTCAGGCTCGGTGCCGCGGTGTAGTGCCCGGGTGAGGCCTGCTTGGAGAAATCGGCGCACCCGGTCAGCACGACGGCGCCGGACACCATGGCGGCGGCGAGCGCCGTGCGAGCCCGCCGCGTGCTCCTCCCCGAAAGCGACATCACCCCAGCAGGCTACAAACCCGGTCGTGACCGTGGTGTGAGCACTCCCGCCGAACCGGATTCCACGGCTGGTTACCGTGACAGCGTGACGATCACGGTATTGGTGCCCAACGAGGAAGGGCGCGCCGCGCTCGCCGAGGTCGACGGGGTCACCGCGGTGCGCTACGAGCCCGGTGAACCGCTCGAGGACCACATGCGCGAGGCACAGGTGCTCGTGCCGCCGTTCCTCGCCGGGCCGAAGGTGGCCGAGATGTTCGCCGAGTTGCCGCGGCTGCGCCTGGTCCAGCTGCTCAGCGCGGGCGCGGAGAACTGGATCGGCCTGGTCCCGCGGGGAGTGGCGTTGTCCACCTGCCGTGGTGCGCACGGCGGGGCGACCGCGGAATGGGTGTTCGCCACACTGCTCTCGATCTACCGGGAACTGGAGCCCTTCGCGGCGAACCGGGCGCGCCGGGTCTGGGACCAGCACTACACCGAGACCCTGATGGACAAGCGGGTGCTCGTGGTCGGGGCCGGTGATCTGGGGGAGCAGTTGCGGCGCCGGTTCGCGGCCTTCGACGCGCACACCACCCTGGTCGGCACCCGGGCGCGGGACGGCGTGCACGGGGTGGAGGAACTGCCCGAGCTGCTGCCCGAGCACGAGGTCACGGTGCTCGTGGTGCCGCTGACCTCGGCGACCCGCGGGATGGTGGACGCGAAGTTCCTCGCGGCCATGCCGGACGGCGCGGTCCTGGTGAACGCCGCACGCGGGCCCGTAGTACGGACCGGGGCGCTGCTGGACGAACTCAACGCCGGGCGGCTGCGCGCGGCCCTGGACGTGACCGATCCGGAGCCACTCCCCGAGGACCATCCGCTCTGGTCCGCGCCGAACCTGGTGCTCACCCCGCACGTCGGGGGCAGCGTCACCGGAGGGCAGGTCCGGGCCTGGCATGTCGCGGCCGCCGAGATCGGGAAGTTCGCCGCGGGGCTGCGGCCGGACAACCTGGTGGACGGCGAGTACTAGCGCTGCTCGCGGAACTCGACGTGTGCCCGCGCGATCGGGTCGTACTTGCGCAGCACCAGCCGGTCCGGATCGTTGCGCCGGTTCTTGCGGGTGACGTAGGTGTACCCGGTGCCCGCGGTGGAGCGCAGCTTCACGATCGGGCGCAGCTCGTTGTTCGCCGCCATCAGATCCGTACTCCCTTGCGGCGCAGCTCCGCGACGACCGATTCGATCCCGCGCTTGTCGATCGTCTTGATGCCCTTGGCCGAGACGGTGAGCGTGACCCACCGTTTCGCCGAGGGCAGCCAGTAGCGGCGGCGCTGCAGATTGGGGTTCCACCGGCGCTTCGTGCGCTTGTTCGAGTGCGCGACCCGGTTCCCGAAGCCCGGCGCACGCCCGGTGACCTGACACACCTGGGACACGTTCCCTCCTCATGATGAGAATCATTTTCAATAATGGTGAGCTGACGCTACCATGGCGAACAGTCTTTTGAAAACGATTGTCAACAAGGGTGGGTGTGTATGTCCCGCAGTCAGTTGGTCCTCGTCGGTGGACTCGCCTCCGAGGTGGCCCGCGAGACCGCCGAATCGGCCATGCGTGAGGTCGAGGGTGCCGTGCTTGTGCACCACGATCTGCGCTCGCTGACCGAGGGGATCGTGCGGCGCACCGTGCGCACCGCCGAGGGTGCGCGGGAGACGGTGCTCGAACTGGCGCACGGTTGCGCCTCGTGCACCCTGCGCGAGGATGTGCTACCGCTGTTGCGCGGGCTGGCCGGGGACGGGGTGCCGCGCATCGTGCTGCACCTGGACCCCGCGATGGAGCCGGAATCGGTGTGCGGGGCGCTGTCCACGCTCCTGGTCGAGGACGAGAACGGACCGGGCACCGTGTGCGAGGTGCTGGACATCGCCGGGGTGCTCGTCGCCGTCGATCCGGAGCACTGGTTCCGGCAGGCGACCGGGGACGAGACACTGGTGGAGATGGGGCTCAGCGCCGGGACCGAGGACGAGCGCACGGTCGCACATGTGGCCACCGGCGCGGTCGCTTTCGCCGATGCCCTGGTGCTCGCCCGTCCTGCCGATCCGCGGACCCTCGCCGTGCTCGACCGGCTCGCCCCGGCGGCGGTACGCACCACGGGGCGCGAGGTCGGGCGACTACTGGAGCGGCTGCCCGCCGAGGCGCGCCGTGGCGAGGCGGACGATCCGCACGGTCCGTTGCTGCGCGGCACCCCGCCGCTGCATGCCGAACACGGAATCGCGCTCGCCGAGTTCGACGCGCGCCGTCCGCTGCATCCGAAACGGTTCGCCGAGGCGATGGAGGTGCTGCTGGACGGGGTGGTCACCGCATGGGGCCGGATCTGGCTGGCGAGCAAACCGGAGGCGAGTCTCTGGCTCGAGTCCGCGGGTGGCGCGCTGTGGCTGGGATACCTGGGACCGTGGCTGTGTGCCGCGCCGGAGGAATGGGAGCAGGCGGCTCCGCTGCGGTCCGCGACCGCGGCGCTGCGCTGGGATCCCTATTACGGGGACCGGGAGCAGCACCTGCTGGTCCTGGTGCACGAGGCGGACCCGGAACGGATCACCGAGGCGCTCAACGGCGCGCTTCTCACCGATGCCGAGCTCGCCGAAGGCCAGGACGGCTGGCGTGCGCTGCCCGACCCGTTCCAGCTGTTCGAGGACGAGCCTTGTGGGAGCCAAGGCTGAGCCTGGCATCATGTGCCTGTGGCACGCATCACTATCCGTACCGGTGACCTCACCGAGCAGCGGGTCGGCGCCATCGTGAACGCGGCGAACTCCGGCCTGCTCGGTGGCGGCGGAGTGGACGGCGCGATCCACCGCCGTGGCGGGCCGCGCATTCTCGAGGAGTGCCGGGAACTGCGTGCCGGGCGGTATCGCGATGGCCTGCCCGCGGGCGAGGCGGTGGCCACCGGTGCGGGCGAACTGCCCGCCGAGTACGTGATCCACACGGTGGGCCCGGTGTACTCCGCCAGTACGGACCGGTCGGCGATCCTGGCCGCAGCGCACCACAATTCGCTCACGCTCGCCGGTGAGCTCGGCGTGGGCTCGGTGGCCTTCCCCGCGATCTCCACGGGTGCCTTCGGCTGGCCGCTCGACTCGGCGGCGCGGATCGCCCTGGAGACCGTGGTGGACCACGAATTCCCAGGTGAAGTCCGGTTTGTCTTGTTCGGTCGCTCGACGGAGGCGGTCTTCGCGTACACGGCGGCCCGGCTCGGTGTCGCGGTCGGTTCCGATTAGCGGCAGAGGGTGACGTACCGTTTACCCCCCAAACTCAGCATTGGTCAGACGACTGTGAGGCGGCATCATGACTGATAGCGACGACCGGCCCGTCGGCGAGAACCTCGGCTCGGCGGAGCAGCCGACCAGCCAGTTCGGCAACACCTCACTGCTTTCCGGGATCGGCACCACCGAGCCGGAGGAACCACGCAGGCAGGCCACCTGGCACGCGGGCGCGGACTTCGGCCTGCTCGTACTGCGGATCGTCGTCGGTCTCACGGTCGGCGCGCATGGCCTGCAGAAGATCTTCGGGTTGTTCGGCGGTCCGGGCATCAACGGGTTCTCCATGTATCTCGGCCAGATGGGTTTCGGGCACACCACGGTGCTCGCCTACGTGACCGGCTGGTCGGAACTGGTCGGCGGGGCGCTGCTGGTGCTCGGCCTGCTCACCCCGCTCGGCGCGGCGGCCGTGCTCGGGGTGCTCGGGAACGCGCTCTACATGAAGGCCGGCACCGGTTTCTTCACCAGTGAGGCCGGAGGTTTCGAGTACGAGCTCGTGCTCGCCGCCTCCGCGCTGGCGCTGCTGTTCACCGGACCGGGCCGGGTCGCGATGGACCTCGGCAGGGCCTGGCACCGTAAGCCCACCGCCTGGGGCATTCTTGGTGTTCTGCTCGCGGTCGTCGCAACCGTGCTGATCTTCGTATTCGGGCGTAAATAGACGGCCGGATTCGGGGCCATGAAACCGGTCCAGGTATCGTGAACCGGCGTTCAGCAGCCCCAATCCAGCAACGACCGCGGAGGACGCGACGATGGCGCATTCGCTCGCCGTGCCCGACAAGCAGGCCTCGTCCCAGGCGAAGCGCAAGTACCGTCCGGAACTGCAGGGCGTCAGAGCGCTCGCCGCGCTGCTGGTCGTCGCCTATCACATCTGGTTCAACCGGATCTCCGGCGGCGTGGACATCTTCTTCCTGATCTCCGGGTTCCTGATCACCGGTCAGCTGGTGCGCGCCGCGAGCGGAAAGGGCATCCAGTTCCGGGCGATGTGGGGCCGGATGTTCAAACGGCTGCTGCCCGCCGCGCTGACCGTGCTCGTGGTGTGCATGGCGGTCAGCCTCGCCCTGCTTCCGCAGGATCGCTGGCTGCAGACCATCAAGGAAACCGTCGCCTCGGCGCTGTACTACGAGAACTGGCAGCTCGCCGCGGATTCGGTGAACTACTTCGCGCGGCACAACACGCAGAGCTTCGCCCAGCACTACTGGTCGCTTTCCATCCAGGGCCAGTTCTATCTGGTCTGGCCGCTGTTGATCTTCGGGATCGCGCTGCTGGCCCGGAAAGTGTTGAAGCGCAAGCTTTCCGGCGTGGTGGCCGTGGTGCTCGCGGTGGTGTTCCTCGCCTCGCTCGCGTACTCGGTGTACCTCACCGATGTGAACCAGCAGTACGCCTACTTCAACTCCTTCACCCGGGTATGGGAATTCGCGCTCGGCGGTCTGCTCGCGCTGTTCATCGACGCGATCGTGCTGCCGAGGGTGCTGCGGATCGTGCTCGGCTGGATCGGTGTCGTCGGGATCGTGTCCTGTGGGCTCGTCATCGACGTCGGCACGGTGTTCCCCGGTTACGTCGCACTGTGGCCGACCGTTTCCGCGGCGCTGACCATCATGGCGGGCGCGACCGAGAGCAAGTTCGGCGCGGATTTCCTGCTCGCCTCCAAACCGCTGGAGTATCTCGGCAACATCAGCTATTCGCTGTATCTGTGGCACTGGCCACTGATGTTGTTCTGGCTGCTCGCGCTCGACCGGGACACGATCGGCCTGCGCGGTGGCCTGGTGCTGCTCGCCGCCTCACTGGTGCTCGCCATGCTGAGCTACCACTTCATCGAAAGCCCGGTGCGCGATTCCAAGATCGGGGTGAACAACCGCTGGGGCGCCTACCGGTTCGCGGTGATCGCGCTCGTGCCGACCCTGTTGCTCGCCGGTGGCTGGCAGTTGCTCTCCCAGCAGGAGATCAAGAAATCCCAGCTCGCCGATGCCTCGGATCCCAACTATCCCGGCGCGCAGGCGCAGCAGCCCGGGTTCAAGTACGCCGGGGACGAGCAGCCGGAGATCCGTCCCTCGCTGATCTCGCTGCCCAATGACTGGGCCGTGGTGCGCCAGCGGCAGTGCACGCCGTCCGCACTCGACAAGGAACTCTCGATCTGCAAGTCTCCGACGAACGGCAAGCCGAGCAAGCGGGTCGTCGTCGTCGGGGACTCCCACGCCCAGCAGTTCATCGCCCCGCTCAACGACATTTCGAAGCGCCGCAACTGGCAGCTCGTCTCCATGCTCAAGGGAGCCTGCCCGTTCTCCACGAAATCCGAGGACGCGCCGGGCGATCGGTCCTGTGTGAACTTCAACAAGGCCGCCGAGCGCGAGATCGTCAAGATGCATCCGGACGCGGTGATCACACTGGCCAGCCGCAATGTCCAAAAGGGACTCACCGAGTCCACGCCGCCCGGTTTCGTCGAACAGTGGCGCCAGCTCGACAAGGCCGGAATCCCGGTGCTGGCCGTGCGGGACACGCCGCGGTTCTCGTTCTCCCCGCCCAACTGTGTGCAGGCCAAGGGGAAGGACAACCCGAGTTGTGGTGCGGTGCGCAAGGAATACCTCGCCGACCCGCCGCCGTACATGAAGGTGAGGAATCTCCCGGAGAACACCGACTTCCTGGATTTCAGCAATTACTTGTGCACGGACACCTTCTGTCCGCCGGTGATCGGGAACGTGTACGTCTATCTGGACGACAATCACCCGAGCGCGACCTATCTGCGTACCATGGCACCGATCTGGGAAAGCATGATCGATGCCAAACTCGGTTGGCAGGCCTAGCCGACCCGGTTCAGGCCGTCCGGAACCGGGCCTCGATCCCGTCGAGCACCGCTTCGAGCCGGGTCGTGAACGCGGTCCCGGGATCCGGATGGCTCGCGTCCTCGACGACCCTGGCGAGTATCGGGTAGGCGCCGGTGGCGAGCATCCTGGTCATATAGGCGCCGTTCGCCTGCTGCCAGTGTTGCTCGTCCATGCCGGTGGCGCGTTCGGCGCGCCGTTCGGTGACCTCGGCACGCACTGCGCCGAGTACGTAGCCGTGCACCGCGCCGACCGCGTCCATCATCGTGTCCACGTGTTCGAAACCGGGGGCCTCTTCGAGTGCGGCCAGTGAGGCCTCGTGGAAGGCGAGGCCGTTGGGACCGATGTTCGGCCGCCCGCCGAGCAGATCGACGAGCCAGTCGTGGCGCAGGGCCGCTTCCCTCGTGCGGTGGGCGATCTCGCTCAGCCGTTCGCGCCAGCCGGATGTGACTGTGTGCGCCGGGACGATCTCCGCGTACACCGCGTCGACCATGAGGTCGAACAGCTCCTCCTTCGTGGAGAGGTAGCCGTAGAGCCGCATCGGGCCCGCGTCCAGGGCGGCGGCGATCCGGCGGAACGAGACCGCGCCAAGGCCCTCGGCGTCCGCGAGTTCGATCGCGGCCCGCACGATCCGGTCCCTGCTCAGTGCGCTGAGCGCGGGCCGTTCGGCCGGTTCGGGACGTTCCCACACGGTCGCGTGTTCCTCGGCCTGCTTGCGCGCCATCACACCTCGCTCTGTTTCCAACTCGGACGGCGTCAACGATGCAACGCCTCGAGCGATACACTGTATCGTCAGATACGCTGTACAAATCCAGGAGGTGATGTCATGCGTACGGAATCGACTTCGGTGCTCGTGGTCGGTGGAGGTCTGGTCGGTACCTCGGCCGTACTGTTCCTCGCCTGGCGTGGTGTGCCGGCGGTGCTCGTCGAGCGGCACCCGGGCAGTTCACCGCATCCGAGGGCGATCGGCTACACGCCCCGGACCATGGAGCTCTACCGCGCGGTGGGGCTCGGCGACCGGATTCCGTCCAGTCCGCCGGGAGGCGGGGTGGGGCACGGTGTTCGCCGGGTGCGGGTGGAGAGCCTGGCCGGTGCGTGGTTCGAGGAACAGCCGTGGACGCCGGGTGGGCGTGCCGAGGAGATCGAGTACTCGCCGTGCACCGGGGCGGGTATCGCGCAGGACCGGCTCGAGCCCATCCTGCGCGATCAGGCGCGCGCGTTCGCCGCGGATGTGCGGATGAGCACCGAACTGCTCGAGTTCGGCCAAGACGAGGACGGGGTGCGCGCCGTGCTGCGCGGACCGGACGGCTCGGAGTACGCGATGCGGGCCGACTACCTGATCGCCGCCGACGGGTGCGCGAGCGGAATCCGCGAGACGCTCGGCATCGGCTGCTCCGGACGGGGATTTCTGCAGACCTCGCGCAGCGTGCTGTTCCGCGCGGAGCTGGACGAGTACCTGCGCGAGGGGTTCTGTCAGTTCGTCATCGACCAGCCGGATTTCGGCGGGTTCGTGACCACCTACGGGGACGGCCGGTGGTTACTGTTCCACGGACAGCGGGAAACGGATCCCGCGGTGCTCGAAAGCCTGGTGCGCCGCGCGATCGGCCGGGCGGATCTGGCCATCGAGATCGTCACGACCGGGGTCTTCGACGTGCGGGCCGAGGTCGCGCGGCGCTACCGGGAGGGGCGGGTGTTCCTCGCCGGGGACGCCGCGCACACCCTTCCGCCGAACCGGGGCGGCTACAGCGCCAACACTGGTATCGAGGACGCGCACAACCTCGCGTACAAGCTGGCCGCCGTGCTCGGCGGGCAGGCCCGCGCCGAGCTGCTGGACACCTATGAGGCCGAACGGCGCCCGGTGGCCGAACTCTGTCATGACCAGATCTTCGCCCGGATGGATGCCGAGAGCGGTGCATCGCCGACGCCGATCATCGAGGACGCGGCCATGGCCTTCGGATGCCTGTACCGTTCGGCCGCCGTCCGCGGTGCGGGTGAGGAACTGCCCGCCGCCCGCCGTCCCGAGGACTGGGCGGGTCAGCCGGGAACCCGGGCACCGCATCTGTGGCTCGGCCCACGCGAGTCCACATTGGACCTTTTCCAGGCGGGCTGGGTGCTGCTCGCCGATGGGGAAATCTGGGCGGAAGCGGTCCGGTCGGCGGAGGAACGGCTCGGGGTGCCGGTCGAGCTCGTTTCCTTCGCCGAGCCCGAGTTCACCGAGCAGCTGCGCGAGGAGATCCGGTGCTGGTACGGGATCGAGGACGGTGGAGCCAGCCTGGTGCGCCCGGACGGCTACCTCGCCTGGCGTGCGGTCCGGGCACCGGATGATCCGGCCGCGGCCCTGCTCGAGGCGTTCGCCTCGGTCTCCTTTGCGGAGCGGGTGTGACCGCCGTAATCGGGTGGCCCGGCTGTCGTAACCTGAGAGCATGAGCATCACCGAACAGGTGCACGCGGCGGCCAGGAGGGCGCGAGAAGCCTCCGGTCCACTCGCGCGGGCCACCCGGGAACGTAAGGACGCGGCGCTCGAGGCGATGGCCGCCGCACTGGAGGCCGAGTCGGCTGCCGTGCTCGCCGCCAATGCCGAGGATCTCGCCTCCGGCAGGGAGCAGGGGATGAGCGAGGCCCTGCTCGACCGGCTCGCGCTGACCGGGGACCGGATCGCCGCGATGGCGGCGGGCCTGCACAAGGTCGCCGCCCTTCCGGATCCGGTCGGCGAGGTCGTGCGCGGGAGCGTGCTGCCGAACGGCTTGCGCTGCCGCCAGGTACGGGTACCGCTCGGGGTGGTCGGCATGGTCTACGAGGGGCGGCCGAACGTCACCGTGGACGCGGCCGGGCTCGCCGTCAAGTCCGGGAATGTCGCGCTGCTGCGCGGATCCTCCTCCGCGCGCCGCTCGAACACTGCCCTGGTCGAGGTGCTGCGAACGGCGCTGGAGTCCGCCGGAGTCGCCGCCGATGCGGTGCAGCTGCTGCCCAGTGAGGACCGGGAGAGCGTGCGCGCCCTGATCACCGCGCGCGGACTGGTCGACCTCGTGATTCCGCGCGGTGGCGCCGGACTGATCAACACCGTGGTCACCGAGGCGACGGTGCCCACGGTGGAGACCGGGGTGGGGAACTGTCACGTGTACGTGGACGCCGCGGCCGATCAGGACATCGCCGAGCGCATCGTGCTCAACGCCAAGACCCGGCGCCCGAGTGTGTGCAATGCGGCCGAGACCGTGCTCGTGCACGCGGGCATCGCCGCCGAGTTCGTGCCGCGGATCGCGAAGGCACTGCACGCGGCCGGTGTCCGGGTGCACGCCGAGCCGCGGTTCGCCGAGTACGCACCGGACACGGTCGCCGCGACCGCGGAGGACTTCGACACCGAGTATCTGGCGATGGACATCGCCGCCGCCGTGGTGCCCGACCTGGATGCCGCGATCACGCACATCGCGGCGCACTCCACCGGGCACACCGAGGCCATCGTCACCCGGGACATCGCCACCGCGGACGCCTTCGCCGCGCGGGTGGACGCCGCCGCGGTGATGGTGAACGCCTCGACCGCGTTCACCGACGGCGAGGAGTTCGGCATGGGGGCCGAGATCGGCATCTCCACGCAGAAGACCCACGCGCGCGGACCGCTCGGCCTGCCCGAGCTCACCTCGACGAAGTGGCTCGTGCACGGGGACGGACACACCCGGCCGTGAACCGGCCCTATGTGCTCGCCTCCGTGGCGACCTCGCTCGACGGATACATCGACGACACGAGCCCGCAGCGGCTCGTGCTCTCCACCGAGGAGGATTTCGCGCGGGTGCACGAAGTTCGCGCGAGCGTGGACGCGATCCTCGTCGGTGCGGGCACCGTGCGGGCGGACAACCCACGGCTGCGGGCACGCGATGCACGGCGGCAACCGGTGAAGGTGATCCTGAGTTCGAGCGGTGCGCTCGATCCGGACGCCCGGGTGTTCGCCGAAGGCCGGACCCTCGTCTACACCACGCGTCCGGCGCCCGGACTCGACGAGGTGGCCACCGTGGTGGTGCTCGGCGAGCCGGGGATTCCCGCGGTGCTCGCCGACCTGTCCGCGCGCGGGATCGGCCGGCTCATGGTCGAGGGTGGCGGGCAGGTCCACACGGCGTTCCTGGCCGCGGGGGTGGTCGACGAGCTGCAGCTGGTACTCGCGCCGTTCTTCCTGGGGACGGCCGGCTCGGCACGGTTCGTTCATCCCGCGGAGTTCGACCGCGCACCCCTGACCCTCGCGGAGACCAGGCGGATGGGCGATCTCGTGTTGTTGCGCTACACCAAGGAAATCGAGGAGGAGGGTGCATGAGCGAGCCGACCGAGCGCGATCTCGAACTGTTGCGCGCGGCGATCGAACTGGCGCACCGGTGCCCGCCCTCGCCGACCGCCTTCTCCGTCGGTGCGGTCCTGGTGGATGCCGAGGCCACGGTGCTGGCCCGCGGCTACTCGCGCCAGCACGCCGCGGATGAGCACGCCGAGGAGGCCGCCCTCGCCGTGTTCGAGGCCGCCTACGGTGCGGACCGGCCCGCGCTTTCCGGAGCCACCCTCTACAGCTCGCTCGAGCCGTGCAGCGCCCGTTCCTCACGGCCGAAGAGCTGTACGCGGCACATTCTGGAGGCCGGTATCGGCCGGGTGGTGTTCGCCTGGCGGGAGCCACCCGTGTTCGTGGACGGGAGAGGGACCGAACTGCTGCGGTCGGCGGGATGCACCGTGCTCGAGGTCCCCGAGCTGGCCGAAGCCGCGATGGCGATCAACAGTCATATTTCCGGCATTTCGCCACGTATATCCTGACCCGGCCCGGCGATGAGATACTGTCAGTGATCAGTGAGGCAGTCGATGGCGGAGGAACCTTGACGCATGTCTGGTACGCAGCGGCGTTCGGACACCCGTGACCGGATCCAGCAGGTCGCGCTGGAGCTGTTCACCGAACAGGGATACGAAGGAACCTCGCTGCGGGAGATCGCCGAGCGCCTCGAGGTCACCAAGGCGGCCGTGTACTACCACTACCGCACCAAAGAGGAGATCCTCGGTGGCGCGGTCGAGGAGGCCATCGACGCACTCGACGAGGTCATCGCCTGGGCCAGACAGGTTCGGATGGACAGCGAGAACCGCCGTGAGCTCGTCCGGCGCTATGCCGCCGCCCTCGATGAGCGCGCGGTGCTGCTGACCAGGTTCATCCAGGGAAACCAGCCCGTGCTCCGGGAGCTGAAGTCGCTCGAGGGGTACCGCGAACGGGTCAAGGAGCTGTTCGAACTGCTCGCCGCGCGGGATGCCCCGCTGACCGAGCAGTTGCGCTGCCGGCTGGCGCTCATCTCGATCAACCTCGGCAAGCTGGCTTTCGCCGACCTCGAGCTGGACGAGCGCGAGGTGAACGCCGCGGCCCTGGACGTCGCTCTCGGCCTGGTCGTGCCGCGCGGTGAGACCGGTAGCGAAGACGCAGGCTGAGGAAGACGTAGGCTGATCCACCATGGCACGACGCATCGGGGTGATGGGCGGCACCTTCGACCCAGTGCACCACGGACACCTGATGGCCGGGAGCGAGGCGGCCGCCCGTTTCGGGCTGCAGGAGGTCGTCTTCGTTCCGACCGGGCAGCCCTATCAGAAGGCGGATCGTGTGGTCACCGCCGCTGAGGACCGGTATCTGATGACGGTGATCGCCACCGCGTCCAATCCGCGGTTCTCGGTGAGCAGGGTGGACATCGACCGGGAGGGGCCCACCTACACCATCGACACGCTGCGTGATCTCGCCGAGCTCTATCCGGGCGCGGAGCTGTACTTCATCACCGGGGCGGACGCCCTCGAACAGATCCTTTCCTGGCACAAGGTCGAGGAGCTGTTCGAGCGCGCGCACTTCGTCGGGGTGACCAGGCCCGGATACGACCTCACCGACGGTCACCTCCCCGGGGGATCGGTGAGCCTGCTCGAGGTGCCTGCCATGGCGATCTCCTCCACCGATCTGCGTGCGCGGGTCGCCGACGGGCTGCCGGTGTGGTACCTGGTGCCGGACGGTGTGGTGCAGTACATCAGCAAGCGACGGCTTTATCGCGGCGAGTAGACTTGCCGCCCGGACGAGGACAGGAGTGACGTGGCTGCCACTGAGCAGGCTAAGAATCTGGCACAGGTCGCCGCGGCTGCCGCCGCGGACAAGAAAGCGGACGATGTCGTCATCATCGACGTCTCGGAGCAACTGGTCATCACCGACTGCTTCGTGATCGCCTCAGCCCCCAATGAGCGGCAGGTCGGCGCGATCGTGGATTCCGTCGAGGAACACATGCACCGCGCGGGGGCCAAACCGACTCGCAGGGAGGGCGTGCGGGACGGGCGCTGGGCCCTGCTCGACTACGTCGACGTGGTCGTGCACGTGCAGCATGGCGAGGAACGCGCCTTCTACGGACTCGACCGGCTCTGGAAGGACTGCCCGCACCTGGAGTTCGACGAGGCGGGACTTTCGGGATGAGCATGTGGCGTCTCGTGTTGTGGCGGCACGGGGAGACCGACTACAACGCGAGTGGCCGTATGCAGGGGCAGCTCGACTCCGCACTCACCGAGATCGGCTGGCAGCAGGCACGGTTCGCCGTTCCCGCGCTCGCCAGGTTCGATCCGGTCGTGCTCGTGTCCTCCGATCTGCGCAGGGCGCGTGATACCGCCGGGGTTTTCGCCTCCGCGAGCGAGGTGCCCTTCCGGGTGGACAAGCGCCTCAGGGAGACGAACCTGGGGGAGTGGCAGGGCAAGACCGCCGAGGAGGTCGACGCCATCTGGCCCGGCGACCGGGTGTACTGGCAGAACGACGCGACCTGGGCGCCACCGGGCGGAGAGGCCCGGGTCGAGGTCGCGGCCCGTGCCGAGGAACTCGTCGGTGAACTCGACACCGAGTATCCCGGTCAGACGGTGCTGTTGTGCGCGCACGGCGGGCTGATCACCGCGCTGGTCAGCCATCTGCTCGGGCTGCCGGTGCCGAACTGGCCGCAGCTCGGGGGAATCAGCAACTGTCACTGGACCGTGCTGCGCAGGCGGACCGAGGGCGATGGACGCTGGCGGTTGATCTCGTACAACGCCGGTATCACGGGCTGATCATGCGGCTGCTCGTCTTCGGTGATTCGCTGTGTTACTTCGGTCCGCGCGAGGCGATGCCGATCGACGATCCCCGGCTCTGGCCGAACCGGCTCCCGGCCACGGTCGACCTGTTCGCCGGGATCGGCTGGACGATGCGGGACGCCTACTGGGCACTGGTCGACAATCCCGCGGTCTGGGCACGGTTGCCCGAGGTCGACGCGGTGGTCCTGGAGATCGGCGGCATGGACATGCTTCCCTCGCCCGTGCCGACCTATCTGCGCCAGGGCATCAGGTATCTGCGTTCCGAGCGATTGCGCCGCGCCACGCGGTCGGCGTACCTGGCCGCGCAGCCGCGGCTCGCCCGGCTGCCGGGATGCCCGGTCTCGCTACCCCCGAGGGCGAGCACCCGGTACGCGAGCAAGATCGTCGCGGGACTGCGTTCCCTTCGTCCGGGGATCTCCGTGCTCGGGATGCTTCCACCACTGCACCGTTCGCCTGCCCACGGATTCAGCCTCGCGGGATACCGCCCGCAGCGCGCGGCCCTGCGCTCCTGCTATGCCGAGCTCGAGGTGCCGACGATCGACCTGCGTGCGCTGACCGCGAGGCATGTGCTCGACGGGCAGGGAAACCCGGACGGAATCCACTGGGGCTGGGAGGCTCACGAGGCCGTTGCCGACGCGGTCGCGGGGCAGCTGGGGCTCGCGCACGACGGGCATAGACTGACCGGGTGACCATCCGCGTCGTCACCGATTCCACCGCCTACCTTCCCGAAGGGTTCGCGGACCGCCACCGGGTCGATGTTGTTCCGCTGCACGTGCTGGTGGACGGGCGCAGCTTCACCGACGGTGCGGAACTCGGTCCGGCCGAACTCGTGCAGGCACTGCGTGGTCATGCCATGGTGAGTACCTCACGGCCGAATCCCGAGGATCTCGCTGAGCGATACCGTGCCCTGCTCGCTGACGGGGCGAGCGAGGTCGTCTCCGTGCACCTGTCCCGTGAGCTCTCCGGGACCTGGGAAGCGGCCTGCCGTGCCGCCGAACGGGTGGGAAACGTACGCGTTGTCGATTCCAGGTCCACCGCGATGGGGCTCGGGTTCGCGGTGCTCGCGGCGGCGCGTGCGGCCGGCGAGGGCCAGACGGGCGAGCGGGTGGAAGCGGCCGCGGTGGAGACCGCGGAGCGCACCGCGACCTGGTTCTGCGTGCCGACCATGGAATACCTGCGCAGGGGCGGGCGGATCGGGACCGCGGCAGCGCTGCTCGGTACCGCGCTCGCGGTGAAACCGGTGCTGCACATCGAGGATGGGCGGATCACCGGGGTGGAAAAGGTGCGCACGATGAGCAGGGCCAAGGCGCGGCTGATCGATCTGGCCTCGACAGCGGCCGGGACCGGGCGGGCGCGTCTTGCCGTGCATCATCTGGGCGCCAAGGACCAGGCCACCTTGCTCGCCGAGGAACTGGCCGCGCGCTTGCCCGCCGCGGCGGGGGTGCTCGTCTCCGAGGTCGGCGCGGTCATCGGCGCGCACACCGGGCCGGGTGTTCTCGGTGTGGTCGTTCTTCCGGAATCCGTCGAATCGCATTGACCCAGAATATCGGGCCGATCCAGTGATGAGCGGATTTTTCCCGAGCGAATGGACCATTCACTCGAAGTGTCTTTTTCGCTGCGCGGGTTTCCCGGCCGGACCGGCTGTTTCGGTCGAGTGTATGCGAAACAATCCACAGCTGATCCGGTTTTCCACAGATTAGCGAATCCCTCTTTTCCGCGCCGGATTCCGCCGTAGCGTCGTTTTCGTGGAGGAGAACGACGAACGGGAGCGATTGCTCGGCAAGGTGTTCGCGGCGCGCGCGGCGAGCCTGGTGCAGCGGTTCATCCCGAGCGCGGTAGCCGGGTTCAGACCCGGTCGCGCCGGTATGATCGCGGTGGTCGCCGCCGTTCTGCTCGGACTAGGAGTGCTCGGCGTTCTCGCCTTCGCGCGTGCGACACCGAGCGCGGAAAGCCCGCCGCCGTTGCCCGCCGTCGTCACTTCCTCCAGCAGCTCGAGCCCGCCACCGAGTCAGGTGGTGGTGAGCGTGGTGGGGAAAGTGGCCAAGGCCGGCCTGGTGCGGCTGCCGGACGGCGCCCGGGTGGCGGACGCGATCGGTGCGGCCGGTGGCGCGCTGCGAGGGGTGGACATCACCAAGATCAATCTTGCTCGCCGGGTCAGCGACGGCGAGCAGCTTTTCGTGGGTATCCCGACCCCGGACTGGGCCCGGCAGGGACCGGCGCAGCCCGCGCCCGCGGGGCAGTCCGCGGCTCCGGAGGGAAACACCGGCCAGGGCGGATCGGCGGCCAAGCTCGATCTCAACAGCGCCACCGCGGAACAACTCGACCAGTTGCCCGGGGTCGGGGAGGTGACGGCGAAGCACATTCTCGACTGGCGCAGCCAGCACGGCAGGTTCACCACGGTCGCGCAGTTACAAGATGTGGGTGGTATCGGGGAGACCCGGTTCGCGCGCCTCAAGGACCTGGTGACAGTCCGATGACCGCGGTGAGTGTTTCGGCGGGTTCCGGCGGACGTATCGATGCCCGGTTGGTGCCCGCCGCCCTCGTCGTCTGGACGGGTGCCGCGGCGGGTCTGCTGTTCGCCTGGTGGTTCGCGGTGCTCATCGGCCTGCTCGGGGCGGTGTTCGGCGGCTGGCTGCTCCTTCGCGGGCGCTGGGACCGGGCTGCTGCCCTCGTCCTGCTCGCCTGCGGCCTCGTCACGGCGGGCATGCTCGCCGGGCGTGCCTATGGTGTCGCGAGCCATCCACTGCATGCCGAAGCTGGGCAACGGTCCTCGGTACGGATGCGAGTGGAGCTGACGAATCGGCCGAAACCCATGTACCGCAAGGGATTCGGCGACCAACAGTCCGGCGCGCGCACCGTGCTCATCGAGGCGAGGGTGCACACGGCCTCGGTCGCCGGGCGTGCGGTTCCCGGCGGTGCCGATGTGCTGTTGTTCGCGCCGGCGCGCGGGTGGGGCGGGCTGCTGATCGGCCAGGAAGTGACCGTGCGCGGCAAACTCGCTCCCGCGCGTGGTGGGGACACCACCGTGGCGATCGTGTGGGTGCGCGGGCCACCGGGCGATCCGGGCGCGGCGGGATTCGGCCAGCGGGCCGCGGAAACCCTGCGCGCCGGACTGCGCACTGCCTCGGGTTCCCTCGGCCGGGACGCCGGTGGTCTGCTTCCCGGTCTCGTGGACGGCGATACGAGCGGGCTGCGCCACGAACTGGTCGGTGACTTCAAGACGGCGGGCCTGACCCATCTGATGGCGGTCTCCGGCTCGAATCTGGCGATCGTCACCGGAGCGGTTCTGATGCTGCTGCGGCTCTGCCGGGTGGGGCCACGGGTCGCCGCGGCGCTTGCCGGCCTGGCGTTGTTCGGATTCGTTCTGCTCGCCGGTCCGGACCCCTCGGTACTGCGTGCCGCCGTGATGGGTGCGGTCGTGCTCGCGGCGATGGCGCTGGGCCGGCAACGATCCGCACTGCCCGCGCTCGGCTCCGCGATCATCCTGCTGGTGTGCTACGACCCGTCGATGGCGGTGGATTTCGCCTTCGTGCTCTCGGTACTGGCGACCGCAGCGCTGGTGCTGTTCGTTCCCCGCTGGTCCGCGGGACTGCGCGGCCGTGGTGTTCCCTCGGGAATCGCTCAGGCGCTCGCGGTACCGGTGGCCGCGCATCTGGCCACCGCGCCGGTGATCGCCGGAATGAGTGGCCAGGTGAGCCTCGTGGCGGTGCTCGCCAATCTGCTCGCCGCACCGGTCGTGGCCCCGGCCACGGTGTTCGGCGTGCTTGCGGCGCTCAGTGCGCCCCTGCTGCCCTGGCTGGCCACCGGGTTCGTGTGGCTGGCCGGTCCGGAGGCGCACTGGATCGTGCTCATCGGAACCTGGAGCGCCCGGATACCCGGCGCGACGATCGGCTGGCCGCCCGGATGGATCGGTGCCGTGCTGCTCGGTGCGCTGATCGCCGTCGTTCTCCTCGCGATGCGGTACCGGCGGCCCCGGGTGGTCGTGCTGCTCGGTCTCCTGGCCGTGTTCGCGCTGACCGTTCCGCCGCGGCTGGTGCGCCCGGGTTGGCCACCGACCGGCTGGGCGATGGTGTCCTGTGACGTGGGCCAGGGCGACGGCGAGGTGCTCGCCACGGCCGACCCGCATCGGGCCGTAGTGGTGGATACCGGACCGGACGAAGAGGGGATCGATCGCTGTCTCGACCGGCTCGGGGTGCGCTCGGTCCCGCTCGTCCTGCTCTCCCACATGCACGCCGATCACGTCGGTGGCCTGCGCGCGGTGCTCGAGAACCGCACGGTCGGAGCCGTGGCACTCGGTGCGGCCCAGCCGCGGGGCTGGGAGCTCGATGCGGTGCGCGAGCAGTCGGCGAGAGCCAAGGTACCAGTGGTCACGGTGCCCACCGGGCAACGGTTGAGCTGGCCGGGACTGACCATCGACGTGCTCGCCCCGTTGCCCGCCGAATCCCATCCGGTGGGGCACGACGGAACCACGATCAACAACACGTCGCTCGTACTGCGCGCGACCACCCCGGCCGGGAGCATCCTGCTCACCGGTGATGTGGAGACCGAGGCGCAGACCGACCTGCTGAGCTCGGGGGCCTCGGTGCGCGCCGAGGTGCTGAAGATCCCGCATCACGGGTCTCGTTCGCAGGCACCGGAATTCCTCGATGCCACGCATGCGCGGATCGCGATCGCCAGCGTCGGTGCCGACAACGACTACGGGCACCCGAATGCCACGACCATGAACCGGCTGCGCGCCGATGGTTCGTTGCTCGCGCGCACCGACCAGGATGGGGATGTCGCCGTGCTGCCCGGGAACGGGCGCGCCGCGGGCCCGCGGTTGCTGCGCGCGGGCGCACCGAGATCACCGCCGTAACGGCCGCCGGTGACAATGGCAGGCATGATCACCCAGGAAGCGTTCTACGAGTTGGTCGGTCGTCGCCGGGATGTCCGGGCCGAGTTCACCGGGGAACCGGTCACCGAGGAGACCCTGCACCGGGTGCTCGGCGCGGCCCATCGTGCCCCGAGCGTCGGGCTCAGTCAGCCCTGGGACTTCGTGCTCGTCACCGAGGACGCCACGAAGCGGCGATTCCGGGAGCACGTGGTGGCCGAGCGCGAGACCTTCGCGGAAACGCTCGACGAGGACGCGGCGCGGCTGTTCGACCGGATCAAGATCGAGGGTGTGCTCGAATCGACGCTCTCCATCGTGGTCACCTACGACGCCCAGCGAGGTGCCCCGGCCGTACTCGGCAGGCACGCGATCGCCGATGCCGGGCTGTACTCGGTGTGCCTCGCGATCCAGAACCTCTGGCTCGCGGCGACCGCGGAAGGGCTCGGTGTCGGCTGGGTGAGCTTCTACCGGGAACCGTTCCTGCGCGAGCTGCTCGGCATCCCCGATCCGGTGCGCCCGGTCGCGTGGCTCTGTGTCGGGCCTGTCCGGGAGTTCGCGAAAGTGCCGGACCTGGAACGTGCCGGCTGGCGCACCCGGATGCCGCTCGAACAGGTGCTGCATCACGAGCGCTGGTGACCGCGCACCGGGGCCCGGTGCGCGGCCGGCGGCTCAGAGCCCGAGGGCCTCGCTGACCGCGCTCGCCGAGGGCGGGACCGTGGCCTTCGGGCCGATGTGGTCGGCCACCGCGTCGAGTGTCTTGAGGCCGTCCCCGGTGATCAGCAGCACGGTCTCGGCGTCCGGGTCGAGCTTGCCCTGCTCGAGGAGCTTCTTGGCGGTCGCGACGGTGACCCCGCCCGCGGTCTCGGCGAACACCCCTTCGGTACGGGCGAGCAGCCGGATCCCCTCGACGACCTCCTCATCGGTGACATCGCCGATCGCCCCGCCGGTGCGGCGCACCGCGTCGAGCACGTAGGGACCGTCCGCGGGGGCACCGATGGCCAGCGAGCGCGCGATCGTGTCCGGCTTGACCGGTGTCACCGTGTCGACCCCGTCGCGGAAGGCGGCCGAGACCGGGGAGCAGCCGGTGGCCTGCGCGCCGAACACCCGGTACTGGGTCGGTTCGACGAGGCCGAGCTCACCGAACTCGCGGAATCCCTTGTCCACCTTGGTGAGCTGGGAACCGGAGGCGATGGGCACGACGATCTGTTCGGGAAGGCGCCAGCCGAGCTGTTCGGCGACCTCGAAACCGAGCGTCTTGGAGCCCTCGGCGTAGTAGGGCCGCACGTTGACGTTGACGAAGGCCCAGTCCTCGTGCTCCGCGGCCAGTTCGGTGGCCAGCCGGTTCACGTCGTCGTAGTTGCCGTCCACGGCGATGAGCGCGCCGTCGTACACGGCGGTGGTGAGCACTTTCGCCCGCTCGAGAGAGGAGGGAATGAGGACGACTGACTGCCAACCGGCGCGTGCGGCGGCCGCGGCCACGGCGTTGGCGAGGTTGCCGGTGGACGGGCAGGCGAGCACCTGGAAGCCGAGCTCGCGTGCCGCGGCGAGGGCGACCGCGACGACCCGGTCCTTGAAGGAGTGGGTGGGGTTGCCGGTGTCGTCCTTGACCCACAGCTTGCGCACCCCGAGTTCGGCGGCGAGCCGGTCGGCGCTGATCAGCCGGGTCAGCCCGGGCTCGGTGTTGGGGTGCTGCTGCACGGTGCTGGGCACCGGGAGCAGGTCGCGGTAGCGCCAGATGGACTTCGGGCCGGACTCGATCCGCTCGCGGGTGACCGATCCGAAGTCGTAGGACACCTCGAGCGGGCCGAAACACTCCGCGCAGGCGAATTCCGCGGCCAGCGGCGTCTTGTTGCCGCATTCGCGACACGCGAGTGCGCGTGCGGAACCGAGGTCGAGCGAGGTGGGGGCTTCGAGGCCGGTGCTTGTCATCAGCGAGGTCCTTTCCTCATCTGTCCCGGCGAACCATTCGCTCGGGTCGGAATTGGCACCGATCACGTGGGCAGCATTCACCACGCCGGTTGCCGGGGCTTCGTCGGGCCGTTCCCTCTGCCCCTCTGGATGAGCTATTCAGTTTTATGAAAAGCGAGCTTCACCGTACGACATCCGCTCCACCGGGCGCCAACGTGGTGTCTCGCGTGCCGGACGGGCACGCGTGCGAAGATGAGCGGGTGGCTCCCTCTTCCACCACCTCGCAGGCTCCGGTGCGGCTTCTGCTCGGCGAGGAGGAACTGCTGGTTGAGCGCGCCGTCGAGCGGATCCTCGCGGCCAAGCGTGCGGAGGACGCGGCGGCGGAATCGCACCGTAAGCGGGTGAGTGAACTCACCCCGCCCGAGCTCGCCGAGCTGGTCTCGCCCTCGTTGTTCTCCAGCGCCCGCGTGATCGTGCTTGAGGGGGCACAGGAGGCCAACGCCGAACTGGCCGCGGCGATCACCGGCTTCGCCAAGCTTCCCGCCGACGGAGTGGTGCTCGTGGTCGCGCACAGTGGCGGCGGGCGCTCGAAGGCGGGCAAGGAGCTTCCCGCCGCGCTGCGCAAACTCGGTGCCGAGGTCGTGGAGTGCGCGAAGGTCACCAAGCCCGCTGACCGGGAGAAATTCGTCCGCGACGAGGTACGCAGGGTGCGGGGCAGCATCGACGGGGAGGCCGTGACCACCCTGATCGACGCGGTCGGTACCGATCTGCGCGAACTCGCCGCCGCGGCATCCCAACTCGTCGCGGACACGGGGGGAAACGTGGACGCGGCCGCGGTGCGCCGCTACCACAACGGCAAGGCCGAGGTGACCGGATTCGCGGTCGCGGAGAAGGCCGTCACCGGGGACCGCGCCGGTGCGCTCGAGGCGCTGCGCTGGGCGATGAACCTCGGGGTGCCGCACGTGCTCGTCGCCGACGCGCTCGCCGACGCGGTGCGCACGGTGGCCAGGGTGAGCGCTGCCGGGGGCTCGGATCCGAACCGGCTGGCGAGTGAGCTCGGCATGCCGCCGTGGAAGGCGCGCAAGGCGCTGCGTCAGGCGCGTGGCTGGCACAGCGCGGGGCTCGCCGCGGCGCTGCACGCCACCGCGGAGGTGAACGCGGACGTGAAAGGGGTCGCGGCGAGTGCCGCCTATGCCCTCGAACGCGCGGTGGACCGGATCGTGGTCGCCCGAGGCAGCCGCCAATAGCCGCGACCGGCCGGAAACAGTGGCCGGAAACGCAGAACGGCCCGGGAATCGCGAGGATTCCCGGGCCGTTCTCCGGCTCGGACTCGGACGGTGTACCCGCCGAGAGCGACCTCAGAGGCTGTTCGCGCGCTTGGCCATCGCCGACTTGCGGTTGGCGGCCTGGTTGCGGTGGATGACGCCCTTGCTCACGGCCTTGTCGAGCTGACGGCTCGCGGTCTGGAGCAGCTCGGTCGCCTTGGCCTTGTCGCCCGCTTCGGCGGCCTCGCGGAACTTGCGCACGGAGGTCTTCAGCGAGGACTTGACCGCCTTGTTGCGCTGGCGCGCGATCTCGTTGGTCTTGATGCGCTTGCGCTGCTGTTTGGTGTGGGCCATAGGGGCGCTCCTCAACAAGTCGTCGTTGGTGTTCGTGCCGCGTTCGATCGGCCCCACCGAGGTCGGTGGGCTTCCTCCCGTGCGGAATGCCACACGGCACGGTTATCCAGGATAACAACATTGCCCGCGGGGTTCGCGGGCGGTAGGCATGATCGTCGTGAACTCGCTCGCCATGACCTTCGTGCTGCTCGCCGCCGTCGCCCACGCCGGATGGAATTTCGCCGCGAAGGGTATCGGCGGCAGCGGGAGCGCGATCGTCTGGCTGTACTCCACGGTGAGCACGGTGGTGTGCCTGCCGTTCGCCATCGTGTTCGCCTGCACCGAGCAACAGGGCCCGCAGTGGAGCTGGCTGCTGGCCGCTCTGGTCTCGGCGGCCGCGCACGTCGGCTACGGGATCGTGTTGCAGCGTGGGTACGCGGTCGGGGATCTGTCCGTGGTGTACCCGCTCGCGCGCGGCACCGGCCCGCTGCTTTCGGTGCTGTTCGCCGTGCTGCTGTTCGGCGAACGGCCCGGGGTGCTCGGCCTGATCGGTGCGGCCGCCGTGGTGCTCGGGGTGCTGGTGATCTCCTCGGGCGGTTCCCGCGCCGCGGGTTCGCGGGTGCTCAGCATCGGTTACGGCGTCGCGACCGGTGCCACGATCGCGGTCTACACCCTGTGGGACGACCACTCGATGACCGGTATCGGTGTGCCGCCGATCGTCTACTTCGGACTCACGGTGCTCGGCGAGTCGGTGATGCTCACCCCGCTGGCCGCCCGGGATTTCGGTGTGGTCGCCGGGATCTGGCGGAAGAACTGGCGGCGCGTGGTGATCATCGGGGTGCTGTCCCCGGTCGCGTATCTGCTCGTGCTCTACGCGATGCGGATCGCCCCGGTCTCGCTCGTCGCACCGGCGCGCGAGTCGAGCATCGTGCTCGGTGCCCTCGCCGGCTGGCTGCTGTTGCGCGAACCGAATCCGGTGCGGCGGCTGATCGGCTCGGTGATCGCGCTCGCCGGGATCGTGGCGCTGGGGCTGTCCTGAGTACGGGCCGCTCACTCCCGCACGTCGAACCCGGCAGCCGTGGCGATCCTGGTCGCGGCCGCGATGACCTGACCGGTGTCCACGATCGCGCCGCGCAGGGTGAGCAGCCCGCGGATGTCGGTGATCCGGGAGCCACGCAGATCGCAGCCGGTCGCGTCGCGGGCGTTGAATTCCGCCCCGGCGAGCTCGCAGTCGGTGAACACGGCGGTGGACAGATCCCCGGAGAGCACCGACTCGCGCAGCGAACAGCCCTCGAACACGATCGGCCCCTTGGCGCGCTCGATGTGGATGTGCGCGTAATCGAACCGGCAGCGGAGGGCGTGCACATCGGTGGCCCGCTCGGCGTCGAGGCGCAGCCCGATTCCCCGGCAGTCGGCGAACTCGACCCTACGGGCCAGGATCCGGCGCAGGTGTGCGTTCGACAGCTCCACGTCTCGCAGCCGCGCGTCCACCAGCTCCAGCGGTTCGGCGCGCGCCTTGCCGAGGTCGGCGCCCTCCAGGAGCACCGAGTTCAGCTGGCCCTCGGCAAGGGATTCCGTGATCGTCCCGGCCGCGAGCGGGCTGGGATCTTCGATGATCGGGGAGCGCATGGGCGCACCGTATCTGGTACCCACGACAGCATGGAGATTCTCGCCAGCCGGGTGCTGATCCGGCCAGCCGACCTGGAAGAGAGCCTGCGCTTCTACCGGGACGCGCTCGGGCTCGCCGTCCACCGCGAGTTCCCCGGCGGGGTGGTGTTCTTCGCCGGACAGGGACTGATCGAGGTCTCCGGATCGAGCAGTGCCCCGGCCACCCCGGCCACGCAGCTGTGGCTCCAGGTACGC
This sequence comes from Sciscionella sediminilitoris, assembly GCF_000737195.2. GTDB lineage: Bacteria > Actinomycetota > Actinomycetes > Mycobacteriales > Pseudonocardiaceae > Sciscionella > Sciscionella sediminilitoris. The sequence continues at coordinate 3,643 of NZ_JALM01000026.1, read as the reverse complement.
AGCCTCGGCGAGGCGCGGGCGCGGCTGGCCGAGCACGCGGTCCGGGTACTGCGCGGCGCGGAACGCGAACCGTGGGGCCTGGACGAGATGTGGATCGCCGATCCGGACGGGCGCAGGATCGTGCTCGTCGAAGTGCCCGAGGAGCACCCGATGCGCAGGGACACCCGCTGGGACTGAGACCGGGACCGAGACCGGAACCAAGGACCTGGGCCGCGCTCGGGGAGAGCATGGGACCATGGTGGGCGTGACCAATTTCGCCGAGACCACCTTCACCTCGCCGGAGCGCATCCGGAACTTCTGCATCATCGCGCACATCGATCACGGCAAGTCCACACTCGCCGACCGGATGCTGCAGCTGACCGGGGTCCTCGGCGATCGGGACTACCGCGATCAGTACCTCGACCGGATGGACATCGAGCGTGAGCGCGGGATCACCATCAAGGCGCAGAACGTGCGGCTGCCGTGGGTCGCCGAGGACACCGAGCACGTGCTGCACCTGATCGACACCCCCGGTCACGTGGACTTCACCTACGAGGTCTCCCGGGCACTGCAGGCCTGCGAGGGGGCGATCCTGCTCGTGGACGCCGCGCAGGGGATCGAGGCGCAGACCCTGGCCAACCTGTACCTGGCCATGGAACAGGACCTGGTCATCATCCCGGTGCTGAACAAGATCGACCTGCCCGCCGCGGAACCCGAACGCTACGCGAACGAGCTCGCGCACATCATCGGCTGCGAGCCCGAGGACGTGCTCAAGGTCTCCGCGAAGACCGGGGAGGGCGTACGCGAGGTACTGGACGCGGTGGTGCGCCTGGTGCCCGCGCCGGAAGGCGAGGCGGACGCGCCCGCGCGGGCGATGATCTTCGATTCGGTCTATGACATCTACCGCGGTGTGGTGACCTACATCCGGGTCGTGGACGGCGCGATCAAGCCGCGCGAGCGGATCCGCATGATGTCCACCGGGGCCACGCACGAACTGCTCGAGGTGGGCATCGTGTCCCCGGATCCGAAGGCTTCCAAGGGACTCGGGGTCGGCGAGGTCGGCTACCTGATCACCGGCGTGAAGGATGTGCGCCAGTCCAAGGTCGGGGACACGGTCACCAGTGAGAAGCGCGGGGCCGCCGAGCCGCTGCGCGGGTACCGGGAACCCAAGCCGATGGTGTACGCGGGGCTGTACCCGGTCGACGGCTCCGATTATCCCGCGCTGCGCGAGGCGCTGGACAAACTGCGGCTCAACGATGCGGCGCTCACCTACGAGCCCGAGACCTCCACCGCGCTCGGTTTCGGCTTCCGCAGCGGTTTTCTCGGCCTGCTGCACCTGGAGATCACCCGGACCCGGCTGGAGCGCGAGTACGACCTGGACCTGATCTCCACCGCTCCGAACGTCGTCTACCGGGTGTTGCTCGACGACGGCGAGGAGATCCAGGTGACCAACCCCTCCGACTGGCCCGAGGGCAAGGTCGGGGAGGTCTACGAACCGATCGCGAAGATCACGGTGATCGCGCCGAACGAATTCGTGGGCGCGATCATGGAATTGTGCCAGGAACGCAGGGGCGAGCTCGGCGGAATGGATTACCTTTCCGAGACGCGCGTCGAACTGCGCTACACCATTCCGCTCGCCGAGATCATCTTCGATTTCTTCGACGCGCTGAAATCCCGGACCCGGGGATACGCCTCGCTCGACTACGAGGATGCCGGCGAGCAGGCCAGCGATCTGGTGAAGGTGGACATTCTGCTGCAGGGCGAACCGGTGGACGCGTTCTCCGCGATCGTGCACAAGGATTCCGCGTACTCCTACGGCACCAAGATGACCGCGAAACTGCGCGAGATCATTCCGCGTCAGCAGTTCGAGGTGCCCATTCAGGCCGCGGTCGGGTCCCGGATCATCGCGCGGGAAACCATTCGCGCGATGCGCAAGGACGTGCTCTCCAAATGCTACGGCGGCGACATCAGCCGGAAGCGGAAACTGCTCGAGAAGCAGAAGGAGGGCAAGAAGCGGATGAAGAACATCGGCCGCGTCGAGGTCCCGCAGGAGGCGTTCGTCGCCGCCCTTTCCACCACCGAGGGCGACAAGGCGAAGCAGAAGAAATAGCGCTGCTAGGCCAGCCAGGTGTTCCAGGTCGGCAGCAGGGTGGCCACCAAAGCCGAGGGGTTCTCGGTGTTCGGTGAGTGCCCGCAACCCGGCAGCACGGCGAAGTCCGCGTCCAGTCGCTCGGCCATGCGCTGCTGGGTGGGCACCGACCAGGCGTCGTCGTGCTCCCCGCAGGCGACGAGGCAGGGGATCGCGCGCGCGGCGAGTTCCCTGGACAACGGGGCGACCAGATCCTCGCTCGTGCGCAGTACCTCCGCCATGGTGATCAGCGCGGCGGGCGCCGAACGCAGGAACCGTTCCCGGTGGAAGGTGCGCAACCGCTCGGGCAGGCCCGCGAACCACGGGTTGCGCAGCAGGGACTGCTCGCGCAGTTGCCACGCGGCCGCGATGCCCTTGTCCCGCAGCACCGCCGTGCCGTGGTCGAGTACGGCGACCCGGTCCGGATCGGTGATCGCGCTCGGCCCGGAATCGAGCAGGATCAGCCCGCTCGCCTGACAGCCGGACAGCAGCGCGGCGCGCGCGACGAGCCCGCCGTAGGAGTGGCCGAGCAGCAGCACCCGTTCCCCGTCCGCGACCAGCTTGCCGACCAGGTCGGTCACCTGGCTGCCGAGCTCGTCCGGGGTGTAGGCGGCTTCGCTGTCCGGGCCCGGTGATTCGTACTGACCGGGCAGATCGATGGCCAGGGGAGCGAACCCGGCATCGGCGAGCGGATCGAGCAGCGGGGCGAAATCCTCTTTGGAGCCGGTGTATCCGGGCACGAGAAGCACGGTCGCCTTCGCGGGAGCGGGGCGGGCGCGCAGTGCGGCGAGCGTGCCGTGCCTGCCGGGCAGATCGATCCGTTCGGCGTGATGGGCTGCCAGTGGGGAATCGCTGAGCTCGTCGGTCACGTCAGCCAAGCTACCGCAGGGCCACCAGTGTGCCGCCACGCTGCTCGAACACCATCGGGCCGAGCGTCGACATGGTGACCTCGCCGTGGTAACCGTGCCGGTCGAGCGGGTAGACGCCGAGTTTGCGGCCCGAGTTGGCGTCCAGTACCTCGATACCGGAGGGCACCGGGATCAGCGTCCGCCCGACGAACTGGGTGCCGGGGCCGAGTGCCCCGTTCAAGGTCCATTGTGGACGGAAGTCGGCGGAGGAGAGCGCGATGACCCCGGATCCGGTGTACCAGTAGATCGAGTTCGGTCCCTCGCTGACCGGGACGACCCCGCCGGGCACGTTCCAGCCGAGTTTCGCGTCCGGCACCGGGATCGAGTACTGCGCCTTGATCGCGCCGTCGGATTTGTCGATCACCAGCAGGCGCGCCGGATTCGGCAGTGCGACCGCCGCGAACCGGTCGTTCATCGCGACCACGCGGGCCCCGTTGCCGGGCAGTCGCACACTCGAGCCGACATTGGGCTCGTCCATGTCCTTGCCCTTGCTCACCGCGCTGTACACGGTGAACCGGTCGGCCCCGCCGTCCGGTTGACTGGAGAGCGCCCCACAGCGTTCCACGACGCCGATCTGCCCGGAGGCGGCCGCGGCCGAGCCGTAGTGGCAGCCGGTGCGCGGCTGGCG
>NZ_JALM01000025.1 GCF_000737195.2 Sciscionella sediminilitoris | reverse complement strand
AACAGCACGTAGTGGAAGTGGGCGACCACGAAGTACGTGTCCGAGACATGGAAGTCGATCGCGGGCGCGGCCAGCAGGATGCCGGTCAGACCACCGAACAGGAAGGTGACGAGGAAGCCCATCGAGAACAACATCGGTGTCTCGAAGGTCAGCTGCCCCTTCCAGATGGTGCCGATCCAGTTGAAGAACTTCACCCCGGTGGGCACCGCGATCAGGAAGGTCATGAACGAGAAGAACGGCAGCAGCACCGCACCGGTCGCGTACATGTGGTGCGCCCAGACACTCACCGAAAGCGCGGCGATACCGAGCGTGGCGTATACGAGGCCGCGGTATCCGTACAGCGGTTTTCGGGAGAACACCGGGAAGATCTCGGAGACGATCCCGAAGAACGGCAGCGCGACGATGTACACCTCGGGGTGCCCGAAGAACCAGAACAGGTGCTGCCAGAGGATGACCCCGCCGTTGGCCGGATCGAAGGCGTGCGCCCCGAGCACCCTGTCGGCCATCAGGCCCATCAGCGCCGCGGTCAGGATCGGGAAGGCGAGCAGGATCAGGATCGAGGTCACCAGGATGTTCCAGGTGAAGATCGGCATCCGGAACATCGTCATACCCGGCGCGCGCAGCGTGATGACCGTGGTGGTCATGTTCACCGCGCCGAGGATGGTGCCCAGACCCGAGACGACCAGACCGGCCACCCAGAGGTTTCCGCCCAGCCCCGGCGAGTGGATCGCGTCGGAGAGCGGGGTGTAGGCGAACCAGCCGAAGTCGGCGGCGCCGCCCGGGGTGAGGAAGCCGGAGAGCACGATCAGCCCACCGAACAGGAACAGCCAGTAGGAGAAGGCGTTCAGCCGGGGGAACGCCACATCGGGCGCACCGATCTGCAGCGGGAGCACGAAGTTCGCGAAGCCGAACACGATCGGAGTCGCGTACAGCAGCAGCATGATCGTGCCGTGCATGGTGAACAGCTGGTTGTACTGCTCCTGGGACAGGAACTGCAGGCCCGGCCGGGCCAGCTCGGTGCGCATGAGAAGCGCCATGATGCCGCCGACGAGGAAGAACCCGAACGCGGTCACCATGTACATGACGCCGAGCTGCTTGGGGTCCGTCGTGCGGAGCATCGAAAGCAGATACGAGCCCTTCGCCGGGGTATGCGCGTGATACGCGCGGGTAGCGATCGGCTTCGGAGCTACCGCCGTCACAACTGCCTCCTGCACACTGCGTGGTTCCCGTACCGGCACACAGGGTTGACCGGCACACAGGCGATGGTATCCCCCTGCGTATCCGACGGAAACGGCAACCCAAGTGATCTTGCTGGGATGATCCTCGCATGACCGAGCTGGCCGCCCTCGTCGAGTTCGCCGAGGGGTACGGAGTGCGCTGCACCGAGCCGCGGGTACTCCGCGACCGGGCCAACCTGCTCGTGCACCTGCCGCCCGCCCCGGTCGTCGCACGCCTGCCCGGCCTGGTCCGCGCCCTGCGCCGGGACACCGAGCGCCATCTGAGCATCGATCTGGAGCTGGCCGGATTCCTGCACGAACGGGGTATTCCGGTCGTCGCACCGAGCGCCGAGCTGCCGCCGGGGCCGCACCGTATCGGGGGACGAAGCTGCACCTTCTGGACTTTCCACCGGGTGGTTGACGGCACCCCCGATCCGGGGGAGATACGAACCGGTCTCGCGGCCATGCACGCGGCGCTTTCCGGCTACGAGGGCGACCTCACAGGACTCGGCCCGCTCGCTGACCTGCGACTCGGCCTCGAACGCCTGGACTGGAGCGATCCGGAGCGCGTGATCATCGACACGAAGATCGAGAGGTTCGCGGGATTGCTCGCCGAACTGCCCGCCCAGCCGTTGCACGGAGACGCTCATTCGGGAAACGCCCTGGTCACCGTGCAGGGGCTGGTGTGGACGGATTTCGAGGACACCTGGCACGGACCGATCGAATGGGATCACGCGGTGGCCGCGCTCGGTGCGGTGCCTGTTGCTCCACTCCAGCGTGGCGCCCCTGTCGAGCACTGTGCGGAACTGCGTGCCTTGCACGGTGCGATGTGGCAACAGGTACTGCGGCCGGGCACCGAGACCGCCGCGCGGGCGAAGGCGAGGCTGCTGGCATGACCGAGCTCGCCGACCTCACGGGCTACGGCCCCTACTTCACCGTGCGAATCGGTACGGGTTCCGGGCCGCGGCTGGCCGAGCTCTACCGCTGTCCCGAGCTCGTGCGCGCGAACATCGAGCAGACCGGCGCGGCCCTGGGGGGTGTCCCCGACCGGGTCGCCGCCGGCACCTGGCACCTCGCCTGCTGCGCCTACCTCGTGTCCCCGCCCCTCGGCGGCTGCGCACACGGCGAGCTCCCGCTGTTCGACCCCGAACACACCTGGTGGAACACCGCTGAGCCCGTGCGACTGTCCACGTTCCAGCCTGCCTGGCTGCCCGCTTCCGCGGATGGCATGCGCACCGTGCTCGACACCCATTTGGTGCCGCTGCTGCACAGCGTGCGGTCCGCGGTCAAACTCGCCGAGCCGATCCTGTGGGGCAACCTCGCCTCGTCCCTGGTCGGTGCCGCGCGGGTACTCGGAGCCGAGGCCCCCTGGCCGCTCGTGCGGGAACTGCTCGACGGGCTCGGTGCCGGGGAACTCGACGAGCGACTGGGGTTCCGGCGCCGTTCCTGCTGCCTGTTCTATCGGGTACCGGGCGGCGGCTACTGCGGCGACTGCCCGCTCGGATAGGCCACTTACGGAAGCAGTGGTGCCAAGCGGCAGGTCTCCATACTGCTCGACCAGTTCCGCCGTTCGCTCGTAATCAGCGAAGGACAGGTCCGCGACTTGAAAAGTTCCGTCAGCGAGTGACCGCAAGCGGGCACGACCATCTCCCGATTGGCCAGATGCAGGCCGGTGAAGAGGTCTGCGCACCGTCGATAGTCAGGTTCCCGATGGAATGCCGCTGCGGCCCGCGGGCCGGTATCAATGACGATCACTTGTACTGGCCGAAGCCCTCGGCAAGCAGTCCATCGGCACGGGCGCCCACCGCAGTGCCATCACCGGACGCGATGCCGAAAAATTTCGGCGGCCACGGCCTGTCGTGCACCGACCGAAGGTGCCGACGAACATCGGCAAGCACAACTGGCACCTGGTCGTCCGGAATCTCGTTGACCAAGCGCTCCAGTTCCTCGCGGGCGCTGCTCATACCCCCACCTACGGCACTGACCAGCCCATCGCTGGTAACAACGCGAACTCAACAGGCAACAACGTTGGCCAGAAACGCGCGAAGCCGGGACCCCACGAACACGCAGGAACTTCCCGGCCTCACTTCCACTCCATCCCGCAGGATGGCGGCTACGTATCTAGACTACCGATCGGTACACCCTGCCGCAACCGATCGCACGGTCAGCACGTCACGGAGTCGTTCGCCATACCTGGTCTCACCACGCAGCCCCGCGCCGACGACGCCCGCAATCACATCCGGCAACCACAGAAGCGGCTCTTTCGCTCCAGCTACATGATCGAACCAAGCAGCGGAACCACCCACACCTTGCGAGCGCAAGCTGTTGAGCCACATCCGCTCGCGCTTGTTCTGCTTTGATTCCCGAGCCTCGAGTACGACATGCCGCACGTCGAGTTCATCGAGATCGGCCAGTAAGGCCATCAGAGACTTCCTGCGGCGCCGCTCTGCGGTTTCGGTTTCGGCACAGGTGCGCACCACCGCGTGATAGCGCACCGGATATCGCGCAATCGCCTCGACAATCCGCTGCCGCTCCCGAACGTACCGCTCCTCGTACCAGTGAAGCTTGCTGCGCCCGGGGCGACTCAGGTTCCGCAAGCTCGCGCTGACCGATTCTCGATCGTCCTCATCAAGAACGGCCGCAGCGACGACATAGACGGGACCAATAAGTGACGGTTCGCTCTCATCAAGATAAGCAACGCACAATCCATCACACCCCCAGCATCTCCGTCAATGTCTAGATAACCAGATATTGACGGATGTCGCATTGGCAATGTGACACCGGTCGGCGGCTACTGCGGCGACTGCCCGCTCGGATAGGCCACCGTCAGCAGGTGCGCGCTCGCGCCGAGCAGGGCCGGTTCGGTCTCCACTCGCCGCAGGCTCTCGAGCAGCCGCCGGGCGGATCCGGGATCGGCGAGGCGTTCGGCGAGCACTTCGTCCCCGAACAGCCAGCTCGCGCCTTCCACGGCATAGGTGACCGGATCGGTGAGTCCGGCCTCGCGTGCCTCGGCGGCGAGCTCTTCCGGGTGGTGGAAGTAGGCGGTGGTGAACCAGTCCTGCGGAGCGTCCTCGGGCGGGCGGTGCCCGGTGCCTTCGAGGTCACCGTCGATGAGCGAGCGAAAAGCCGGATCCGCGTCGAGCCCGAGGCGCATACCGTCGTGCAGCGAGGCGAACCGGCTGATCCCGGCGACGGCGACGCAGCCACGGCTCACCCGGGCCGCTTCATGCCAGGCCGTGATCCGCTCCGCGCGTTCGGGCAGGTGGTAGAGCGGGCCGAGCATCAGCACCGCGTCGAAGCTCCCCTCGGCGAACCGCAGTTCCCGCGCGTCCCCGAGTTCGGCGTCCAGCCCGGCCTCGCGCGCCTGCGTCACGTGCTTCTCGGCCGCGTCCACGAGGGTCACCCGATGACCGAGCTCGGTGAGCCAGTGCGCGTACCGGCCGGGGCCGCCGCCGAGATCGAGGATCCGCGCCGGGCTCGCGGGCAGCTGCCGCGCCAGAATGTCCTTGGTGCGCAGGAACTCCACCTGTCCGTGCGGGCTGTCCAGCCTGCCTACCTCACTGATCTCGGCGTAGTGGCGCAGTATCGAGGCATCCATGCGCGAACCCTGCCAGGCCGCGCCACGGGCGGCCACCGATTTGTTCAGCGTTTGCCGAGCAATCACCACTCGACCATTCGGATACCGAAATTCGAACCCAAAAGGCTCGAGCGCTGCACCACTTTCGCGAACGGCAGATCGGCGAGCGCAGGGCTCACGCGGCCCCGATTTGGAAAGCGCTGATAAAGGGGCTCTCCTCCACAGCATCCTCACCGGCTTCTTCGAGGTACAGCTGGACCGCTTCGATGAGGTTCGCCTTCGCTTCATCGATCGTCTGACCTTGCGAGGCGACCTCGACCTCCAGGCACCGCGCGACGTACCAGTCCTCTTCCTGGTGCACCGCGGCCGTCAATGTCTTCGCCATGTGCACACTTTAGCCCAGATCACCGTGGTCGCGACGGCCATTCGAGCCCCGGTTCGGCCACCCGGATGGGACCGGGGAACGCCGGGCGCGCGGCCGCGATCGCCCGCGCCGGATCGGTGCCCGGCCACAGATGGGTCAGCAGCAGCTCGCCGACCCGGGCGTCCCGGGCGTACTCGCCCGCCTGGCGGGCGCTGGACAGGAAGGCGGCGTCCTCTTCGGGCACGGTTTCGGGATAGGTGGCCTCGGCGAGCAGCACATCGGCGTCCGCGGCGAGCTCGGTGACCGCGGCGCTCGGCCCGGTGTCCCCGGTATAGGCCAGCCGATCCCCGCCCGTCACGCGCAACCCGAGGTTCACCACGTGGTGCGGCAGGGGTACCGGCAGCACTTCGAACGTCCCGATACGCACCGGTTCGCGCGCCCGCAGTTCGTGCACCAGACCGGCGGAGCGCACCGCGGCGACCTGGTCGAGCGCGAGCACCCGGTCGAGCGCTCCCCGCGGGGCGTACACCGGCAACGGCGGCTCGCCTTCGAGCGCACGGGCCCGCAGCAGCGGATTCAGATCGGCGCAGTGGTCGGGGTGCCCGTGGGTGACGGCGACGGCGCCGAGTTCACCCGCGGCGAGGTACCGCTGCAGTGCGGCGAAACTGCCGTAGCCGGGATCGAGCAGCAGGGTGTGCCCCTGGTACTCGAGCAGGTAACCACTGCACGGCTGTGCGGCGCTCGGCCAGGCCCCCGCCCCGCCGAGCACGGTGAGCTTCATCGGTCGAAGAGGGCGAGCAGTTCCTGCTTGCCGAACATCTCGGCGGACTGGCGCGCGGTCGGCGCCCCGGCGTCCGGATCGGCGCCGCCCTCGGCGAGTACCCGTACCACCTCGTTCTCTCCTTTGAACACGGCACCGGCGAGCGGGGACTGGCCGCGGTCGTTGAGCTTGTCCGGATCCGCGCCCCGGTCGAGCAGCGCACGCACGGTTTCCGCGTGCCCGTGGTAGGCGGCGAGCATGAGCAGCGTGTCCCCGGATTCGTTGGCGAGGTTCACCGGAACCCCGGCCTCGACATAGGCGTCCAGCTCGGCCGTGTTTCCGGTGCGCGCCATCCCGAACAACCGGGTCGCGAGCTCAACGAGATCTTGGTCATCGCCCATATCCGGATTCTGGCATGTTTCCGGGTCACGGCCATATGCTGACCGGATGCGACCGGCTCGACTGCTGTGGCGTACCTGCGCCCACGCGCTCAACGGCAAGCCAGGCACGAACGAACACCAGCTGCGCAAGGCGGTGTCCGGCAAGACGGTGCTCATCACCGGCGCCTCGTACGGGATCGGTGAGGCGACCGCCCGGCTGCTCGCCGGCGCGGGGGCGACCGTGCTGCTGATCGCCCGGTCCGCGAAACGACTCGACGAGGTCACGGCCGCGATCCGCGCGGACGGCGGGGACGCGCACGCCTATCCGGCCGATCTGACCGATACCGATTCGGTGGACGGGCTGGTCGACCGGATTCTCGAGGCGCACGGCCAGGTCGATGTGCTGGTGAACAACGCGGGCAAGTCGATCCGGCGGTCGATCGAGCTCTCCGAGAACCGGTTCAGCGATTTCCAGCGGACCATCGACATCAACTACCTCGGCCCGGTCAAGCTCACCCTCGCCCTGCTGCCCTCGATGCGCGCCAGGGGCGCCGGTCATGTGGTGAACGTGTCCACCTGGGGCATGCGGATGTCCCCCGGGGCGCGCTGGGCGGCGTATTCGGCCTCCAAGGCCGCCTTCGACACCTGGTTCCGCACCTTCGGCAAGGAGGTCCGCTCCGCGGGCATCACCACCACGAGTGTCTACATGGGGCTGGTGCACACCAGGATGAGCGCGCCGACCGCGGCCCTGCGCAGTGTTCCCGGCCTGAGCCCGCAGGAGGCCGCGGGAATACTCGCGGACGCGATCGTCACCCGCAAACTCAAGATCGAACCGCCGTTCATGGCGCCGATCGCGATCGGCCTCTACACCCTGCGCACCCCGGTGGAACTGCTCAGCGCCGCGCTGTACCGCTTCGGCTCGGACAGCGAGGCTTCGATCGCCGCGGTGCGCGAGCAGGAACCGCCGCAGTCACGGGTGTCCTAGCTTCACAGGTGCCGCAGCTTCGGCCACAGCACCGACCACGGCGCACGCAGACCGGTGCAACGCCAGATGGGCACATCCTTGGTGGCGCCGGGCAGACCGAGCCGCGCATCGGCTTTCCCCGCCGGTTCCAGGTTCGCGCAGATCGGCTCGAACACCACCCGGTCCCCGACCGCGAGCACGGGGCGTGCCGCCGCCGGTGGCGCGCCGAAGTAGCCGAATCCGCGGGATGGGCTGTACACCGGGGGTAGCCCGAAGCGGGTTCCGTACCGGTCCAAAGCGCTTGCCTGCCAATAGGATTCGGCCAGCAGCACCGCGTTTTCCCGGTCGCGGGGAGCCAGCCCGCGGTAGGCGCGCGCGGTGCTCGCGGCGAGTTCCCGCCAGCCGAACTGACCGTTGACGCTCAGCTTCGTCGCCAGCTCCGCCCGGTCGCGCACCGGTTCCACGGAATCGGCGGGCTGCCACGGAAGCACATACAGCGCCGAACCGATCGAGACCGCGGTCAGCACCGCGAGCACCGTCTTACCTGGCACCCGGAGCCCGCGTCTGGTCAGTTCGACGGCACCGACGGCCATGACGCCGGCGAAGATCCCGGCCACGTAGTACTCGCGCCCGTTCAGCACCAGGAACACCGCGAACAACAGCACCGTCGTCAGCGCCAGGAACCGGTAGTCGCGCAGGTGTTCCGCACGCATCAGGCGCCACAGTCCATAGCAGAGCAGCGGAACACCGAGCACCCCGGCGAGTGCGATGGCGAGCGGGACGAAGAGCACCCGCCCGGCGGCGAAGGCCTGCTCACCGGCAACGATCGAACCCATGCCCAGTTGCGGCCAGCCGTGGTTCGCTTGCCACACAAGGGAAGGCAGCATGCTCAGCACCACGATGGCCGCGCCGGTCCAGAGCATCGGCCGGGTGAGCATCCGCCGCGGCCCGAGCAGCAGCACCGCAACCCCCGCGCTCAGCCAGAAGAACGGGATCAGCCATTTCACCTGCATGTCGACCGCGGTCGCGATGCCCGCGCCGAGCAGCAGCAGGTCGTTCCCGGTACGTACCCAGGCGCACCAGGAACCAGGTGATCAGCACCCACAGCGCGGTGTCCACGGTGTTCGTCGCCAGCATGTGCCCTTGCAGGAAAAGGAAGAACGAGCTCGCGTATGCGGTAGCGGACAGCAGCTGCGCGCCCTTTCCCCCGCCGAACTCCCTGGCGAGCAGCCCGGCGAAGAACACGGCGCCCGCGGTGATCAGCGCGGCGGGAACACGCAGGGCGAACACCGAGCCGGGCGCGATCGAATCCATGAGATACGCGAGCAGCGGGAGAACCGGCCCCTGGTCGGCATAACTGAATTCCAGGCGGTGCCCCGCGGCGAGGAAATACAGTTCATCGCCGAAGTACCCGTACCGGCTCGCGAAAACGAGCAGCAGCACGAAACTCGCAAGGGCGATCAGCGATACCCCCAGTTTCGCGAACGGTACGGGCAATCCGGTTCCCGCGCGATTCTCCGCGGTCAACGTTGCCATCGCCCACCTCACAGGGTCATCAGATCAGGCCACAGTTTCGACCACGGTTCGCGCAGTTCGGCGCACCGCCAGATCGGTACATCCGTTGTCTCACCGGGAAGGCCGAGCCGTGATTCGGATTTCCCCAGTGGCTCCACCCGGTTGCACGCGGCACGCAGCGCGGGCTCGGTGCCGCCGATGTAGAGCACGGTTTTCGCCGAGTCCGGTGGCGGGCCGAAATAACCGAATCCACGACCGGGGCTGTACACCGCGGGCAATCCGTGCTGCGCGCCGAATTCGTCGAACGCGGCGGCCCTGGTGTACGAATCGGTGACGAGCACCGCGGATTTCCGCTCCTCCGGGGTGAGCCGGTGATAGGCGTTCGCGGTCGAGTTCATCAGATCCTGCCAGCCGAACTGACCGTTGAGGGTCAGCTTCTCGGCGGCGTCCTCGGGCCCGTGCACCGGTTCGATCTCCGCGGCAGGGCGCCACGGCAGCAGCACGACCGAGGACCAGACCGCGACGACCGCGAGCACCCCGATCGCCCAGCGGCCGAGCGGATAAACCTTGTCCCGCAACAGTTCCGCCGAACCGGCCGCGGCGAGCACCGGGAACATCCCGACCACGTAATAGGGCCGCCCGCTCGCGATGACGAAGAAGACGAACAACAGGATCGCGGCCGGGGCGAGGAACCGGTACGGGCGCAGCCGTTCGGCGCGGAACAGCCGCCACACCCCGTAGCACAGCAGCGGAACACCGAGCACTCCGGCGAGTTTGAGCGCCTCCGGGGTGAACAGCAACGGACCACGGGCCGCGGCCTCGTCCGCGCCGATGATCTCGCTCATCGCCAGCTGCGGCCAGCCGTGCCCGGCCTGCCAGACCAGGCTAGGCACCATGCTGACCCCGACCAGGAACGCCCCGGTGAGCAGCATCGGGTTGATCAGCATCCGGCGCGGCCCGCAGACCAGCACGGCAAGCGCGACACAGATCCAGAAGGCCGGAATCAGCCACTTCACCTGCATGTCCAGCGCGGTGACACAACCGGCGGCGAACAACAGCCAATCGACCCTGGTGCGCACCCAGCGCACCAGCAGCCAGGTGATCAGCACCCACAGCACACTGTCGATCGTGGCGGTGGCCAGCAGATGTCCTTGGGACAGCAGGAAAAGCGAGCTGGCCGCGGCGAGCGCGGAGAGCGTCTGCGCCCCGCGTGTTCCGCCGAACTCCCTGGCGAGCAACCCGGCGAGCAGCACGATCCCCGCCGAGGCCAGTACCGAGGGAAGGCGCACGGCGAACAGCGAGCCGGGCGCGATCAGATCCATCAGCCTGGCGATCGCGGGCACCAGCGGCCCCTGATCGGCGTAGCTCACGTCGAGCCTGCGCCCCGCGGCGAGAAAGTACAGCTCGTCCCCGAAGAAGCCGTACCGCTCGATCACCGCGAGCAGCAGCCCCGCGGTCGCCAGTGCCACCAGCCCGATGCCGAGCTTCGCCACCGGCGCACGCCCGCTCGCCTCACCCATCGCCGTATCCCCCTCTTCGCTACCGGCACACCATCCTCGCGGTCGCCTCGACCGCGGCGCGCGAATAGCGTTCCATGTCGAAGTCCTCCGTGCGCGAGACCCGGCCGGCGAGACCGTCGATGGTGTCCCGGATGAACATGGCCGTCATCCGGACGTCGAACTCGGCGAACTCCCCCGTTTGCTGCCCTTCCTCGAGCAGTTCGACCAGCGGATCGAGAACGTCCGCGTTCTCCTGCATATCGCGGAAGTGCAGCATCCCGTCCTGATCCCGGAGGTTGCCGATCACATCCACGAACACCCGCAGATAGGTGCGGTGCTGCCCGATGAATTCGAAGTTCGACTCCAGATAGGCGCGCAGCTTCGGCCAGGCCCCCTCCGCCGCGTCGATCCGCGGGGCCATGAACTCGCCGCCCGCGATGTAGAGCTGGATGACGAGCTGGTGCAGCAGATCGTCCTTGCCGTCGAAGTGATAGGAGATGACACCTTTGGAGATGCCCGCACGCTCGGCGATCTTGGCCAGCGAGGCTTTCAGGTAGCCCTGCTCGGCGATCACCTCGACCGCGGCCTCGATGATCTGGCGGCGGCGCGCCTCCTCGATGAACGTCCGGCCTTTCTGACCGGGCGACTCACTTTCTGACCGCATGGCCAAACTTTAGCATCGGAGGCGGGTCAGGCCAAGGGTGTGTCTGGTGGATGCCTTCCGTCGCGAGCGGGAGCCAGCGTGGCGGCGCCCCTGCGGGACACCCGCGCCCGAGATCGGCAAGGCGGAGGATTGAGCCATAGCGGAGCTGTGGTGATTGCGCGCCTTCGCAGCAAGGCGCCGCGCTGGCCCCGCGCAGCAGGAAAGCGCATCCGCCAGGCGCACCCCTAGGGTGTGTCCGGCCGCTGTCGGCGAACCGGCAGAATGGTGCCCCGTGAGCAGCCCTACGCCTATCCCACAACGGATCGCCGAGGAACTCGGCATCGAGCAGCGCCAGGTGACCGCGACGATCACGATGCTCGACGACGGCGCGACGGTGCCGTTCATCGCGCGCTACCGCAAGGAGGTGACCGGAGGGCTCGACGATGCGCAGCTGCGCACGCTGCACGAGCGGCTCGGTTATCTGCGCGAACTCGACGAGCGGCGCACCGCGATCCTCGACTCGATCCGGGAGCAGGGCAAGCTCACCGAGGAACTGGAACAGTCCATCAACGCGGCCGAGACCAAGGCCCGCCTCGAGGACATCTACCTTCCGTACAAGCCCAAGCGGCGCACCAAGGCGCAGATCGCCAGGGAACAGGGCCTGGAACCGCTCGCCGACGCGCTGTTCGAGGACCCGTCCAACGATCCGAACACGCTCGCCGCGCAGTACGTGACCGAGGAGGTCGCCGATGCCCAGGCCGCACTGGACGGGGCCCGCGCGATCCTCGTGGAGCGTTTCGGGGAGGACGCCGACCTGGTCGGTGAGCTGCGCGAGACCATGTGGAACCGGGGACGGCTGATCACCAAGGTCCGCGAGGGCAAGGAGAACGAGGGCGCGAAGTTCGCCGACTACTTCGACTTCGCCGAGGAACTCGCCTCGCTGCCGAGCCACCGGGTGCTCGCCGTGTTCCGCGGGGAGAAGGAAGGCGTGCTCGATCTGACCGTCTCCCCCGAACCCTCCGACGAAGAGGTCCCCGGGCCGAGCGAGTACGAGCGCGCGATCGCGGCCAAGTTCGGCATCAGCGACCAGGGCCGCGCCGCCGACTCCTGGCTCACCGGCGTGGTGCGCTGGGCCTGGCGTACCCGCATCCTGATCCGGCTCGACGTGGACCTGCGGGCCCGGTTGCGCGCCGCCGCCGAGGACGACGCGGTCGGGGTGTTCGCCACCAACCTGCGGGACCTGCTGCTCGCCGCGCCCGCGGGAACCCGCCCGACCCTCGGGCTCGACCCGGGCCTGCGCACCGGGGTGAAGGTAGCCGTGGTGGACGCGAACGGCAAGGTCACCGACACCGCCACCATCTACCCGCACGCCCCGGCGAAGCGCTGGGACGAATCGCTGGCCGCCCTCGAAGCCCTCGTCCGCAAGCACGAGGTCGAACTGATCGCGATCGGCAACGGCACCGCGTCCCGGGAGACCGACCAGCTGGCCGCCGAGCTGATCAAGAAATCCAGCGCGAAACTGACCAAGGCCGTGGTCTCCGAGGCGGGTGCCTCGGTGTACTCCGCCTCCGAATACGCCTCGACCGAACTGCCGACGCTGGACGTCTCACTGCGCGGCGCGGTCTCCATCGCCCGGCGGTTGCAGGACCCGCTGGCCGAACTGGTCAAGATCGAACCGAAATCGATCGGGGTCGGCCAGTACCAGCACGACGTGTCCGAGCTCAAGCTGGCGCGCAGCCTGGACGCCGTCGTCGAGGACTGTGTGAACGCCGTCGGCGTGGACGTGAACACCGCCTCGGTTCCGCTGCTGACCAGGGTTTCCGGGATCACCGCCACACTCGCGGAGAACATCGTCGCGCACCGGGACGCCAACGGTTCCTTCAGCAACCGGGTAGCGCTCAAGGAGGTCGCCCGGCTCGGCCCGAAGGCCTTCGAACAGTGCGCCGGCTTCCTGCGCATCCAGGGCGGCGATGATCCGCTCGACTTCTCCAGCGTGCACCCCGAGGCCTACCCGGTCGTACGGCGGATCCTGTCCAAGACCGGCGCCGAGACCGGCGAGCTGATCGGGAACACCAAGCTGCTGCAGGGGCTGCGCCCCGAGGAGTTCACCGACGAATCCTTCGGTGTGCCCACGGTGAGCGATATTCTCACCGAACTGGAGAAGCCCGGCCGCGATCCCCGTCCGGAGTTCGCCGCGGCCAAGTTCGCCGAGGGCGTGGACACCCTCGCCGATCTGAAGGTGGGCATGGTGCTCGAGGGCGTGGTCACCAATGTCGCCGCCTTCGGCGCCTTCGTGGACGTGGGGGTGCACCAGGACGGGCTCGTGCACGTCTCCGCCATGGCGAAGCGGTTCGTCTCCGATCCCCGCGAGATCGTGAAGTCCGGGCAGATCGTGCGGGTCAAGGTCCTGGAAGTGGACATCCAGCGCAAGCGCATCGGGCTCACGCTGCGCCTCGACGACCCGACCGACGGCTCGAAACCCGCGCAGGACAAGGAGAATCGCGGCCAGCGCGGCGGTGGAGGCGGTCAGCGCGGCGGTGGCGCCAAGGGCGGCAACCGCGGTAACGGCGGAGGCAAAGGCGGGAAGCAGGGCGGCGGCAAGCCGTCCCGGGACCGGGCACCCCAAGGCGGTGCCATGGCGGATGCGCTGCGCCGGGCCGGTCTGACGGGCAAGTAGTTCGGTGGTGTCCGGGGAGCGATCTCCCCGGACACCCTCCTCACTGCACCGGGTTGGTCAGCGTGCCGATTCCCTCCACGGTCACCGAGACCGACTGGCCCGAGGTGATCGGGCCGACCCCGGCCGGGGTTCCGGTCAGGATGACGTCCCCGGGCAGCAGCGTCATGACCGTGGAGATCCACTCCACGACCTTGCCGACATCGTGGATCAGCAGCGAGGTGCGCGAGTCCTGTTTGCGCTCGCCGTCCACTTCGGTGTGGATGGGCAGATCGGCCGGGTCCACGGCGGTGTCGATCCACGGGCCGAGCGGGCAGAAGGTGTCGTGCCCTTTCGCGCGGGTCCACTGGCCATCGTGTTTCTGGTGGTCGCGCGCGGTCACGTCGTTGGCGACGGTGAACCCGAGCAGGGCGTCCCGTGCCTTGCTCGCGGAGACGTTCTTGCACGGGGTGCCGACGATCGCGGCGAGCTCCCCTTCGAAGTGCACCTCGTTCGAGCTCGCGGGCAGCTTGATCGGCAGGTTCGGGCCGATCACCGAGGTGTTCGGCTTCATGAAGATCACCGGATCGGCCGGGGCCTCGCCACCCATCTCGGCGGCGTGATCGGCGTAGTTCTTGCCGATACAGATGATCTTCGTCGGCAGGATCGGGGCGAGCAGCCTGGTGTCGGCGAGCTTCCACTTCCGCCCGGTGAAGTTCTTCTCCACCCCGAACGGATGCTCGGCGATCTCCGCGACCACGGCATCGGCCCCTTCGCCCTCGACGGCGGCGAAAGCGACCCCTTCCTGATGAGCAATCCTCGCGATACGCACGGGGCCACTGTACAGCGTGCCTCGTGCGGCCCTCGTCCGTCGCGAGCGGGACATGGGGCCGCTCGAGGTGCCCTCAGCCTTTGGTCTCGGTGCGCACCCGGTACGCCTTGTGCGCAAGCGCATCGGTGAGCGCCAGCCAGCTCGCCTCGACGATGTTCTCGTGCACTCCGACGGTGGTCCACTCGCGCGCGCCGTCCGCGGAGTCGAGCAGCACCCTGGTTACCGCGTCGGTGCCGTGCGCCCCGGCGAGGATGCGCACCTTGTAGTCGGCGAGCGCGACCTCGTCCATCCAGCTCAGGTGCGGGCGCAGCGCGGTGCGCAGTGCGGCGTCCACGGCGTGCACCGGCCCGTTCCCCTCGGCGGTCGCGATCACCCGCTGCCCGCCGACGTGCAGTTTCACCGTGGCCTCGGAGACCACCGAGCCGTCCGGGGCGTGGTCGATGATCACCCGGTAGGACTCGAGGGAGAACACCGCGGATTCGGCATCCGCCTCCCCCGCGTTGCGCCGCAGCAACAGTTCCAGTGAGGCGTCGGCGGCCTCGTAGGACCACCCGGCCGCCTCCCTGCGCTTGACCTCGTCCACCGAGGCGGTCAGTGCCTCCGGCCGGGCGGCCAGGTCCACGCCGAGTTCACGGCCCTTGAGTTCCAGGCTCGCCCTTCCGGCCATCTCAGTGACCAGTACGCGCATGTCGTTGCCCACCAATGCGGGATCGATGTGGTTGTACAGCAGGGGATCCACCTTGATCGCGCTCGCGTGCAGGCCCGCTTTGTGCGCGAAGGCCGATGCACCGACATAGGCCGAATGCGGATCCGGGGCGATGTTCGCGAGTTCGGCGATGCCGTGCGAAACCCGGGACAGTTCCCCGATCGCGCCCTCCGGGAGCACCGGCATGTCCAGCTTCGCCACCAGATTCCCGAGCACTCCGAACAGGTCCGCGTTGCCCGCGCGTTCGCCGTAACCGTTGGCGGTGCACTGCACGTGGCTGGCCCCGGCCTGCACGGCGGCGATCGAATTGGCCACCGCGCAGGATGTGTCGTCCTGGCAATGGATCCCGAGCCGGAAGCCGGTCTTTTCACCTACCTCGGCGACCGTCTCGGCGATCCCGAGCGGGAGCTGGCCGCCGTTGGTATCGCAGAGCACCACCACATCCGCGCCCGCCTGGACTCCCGCGTCGAGCACCCGCAGCGCGGTCTCCGGATCGTGGGCGTAGCCGTCGAAGAAGTGCTCGGCGTCGAGGAACACCCTGCGGCCCTCGCCGACGAGGAAGCGCACGGTGTCGGCGACCATCGCGGCCGCGGTCGGCACATCGGTGCGCAGGGCGCGTTCGATGTGCCTGCGATCGGATTTCGCGACCAGGGTGATCACCGGGGCCGCGGAGTCGAGCAGCGCGCGCACCTGTGGATCCTGCGCGGCCTGGGTGTCGGCCTTGCGGGTGGCGCCGAACGCGACGAGCGCGGCGTGTTTCAGTTCCAGTTCCCCGGAAGCGGCACGGGCGAAGAACTCTGTGTCCTTGGGCAGCGCGCCGGGCCAGCCACCCTCGATGAACCCGACCCCGAGGGAATCGAGCAGCCGGGCGACGGCGAGCTTGTCGGCGACCGAGTAGGAAATCCCCTCCCGCTGCGCGCCATCGCGCAACGTCGTGTCGTAGACGTGGAATTCGTCCCCGAGCGGGGTGCCTTCCGGGCGGGTGCGGGTCACGGTGGTTCTCCTGTGGTGGCGGGACGCTGTGCTGATCGGGCAGAAGCAAAAAAAGAACCTCCCGTACGAATACGGGAGGTTGGCGCATCGGGTGCGTTTTGTGAACGGCTACCCGATGCGCTTGGCGATAATGCCGGTCGCGGTGCTGGTGACACGCTTCATGTGCGGCATGATCGCATGCGCTGCCGACGTTGTCCAACCGCCGGTCATGCGCCGGTTCCGTGCTGTGGCGCGGAAACGAGTGCGGCGAGCCGGTCGCCGATGGCCGAGGTGGTCCCCGGGTTCGCGTGGTCCCGGGTGGCGAGGTCGAACGCGACCGAGGCCTCGATGCGCCGCGCCGCCTCGCGCTCACCGATGTGGTCGAGCAGCAGCGAAAGCGAGAGCACCGCGGCCGTCGGATCGGCGATCCCCTGCCCGGCGATGTCCGGGGCGGACCCGTGCACCGGCTCGAACAGCGCGGGGTTGGTGCCGCTCACGTCGAGGCTGCCGGAGGCCGCGAGCCCGATCCCACCGGTCACCGCGGCAGCCAGGTCGGTGATGATGTCGCCGAACATGTTGTCGGTGACGATCACGTCGTACCGTGCGGGATCGGTGACCAGGTGGATGGTCACCGAGTCGACGTGCTGGTAGGAGACGGTCACCTCGGGGTGCTCGAAGGAGACTTCCTCGACCACGCGGGACCACAGCGAGCCCGCGTGGGCGAGCACGTTGGTCTTGTGCACCAGGGTCAGGTGCTTGCGCGGGCGGGCCGAGGCACGGGCGAACGCGTCCCGCACCACCCGGTCCACCCCGTGCATGGTGTTCACGCTGACCTCGGTGGCCACCTCGTGCTTGGTGTCCTTGCGCAGGATCCCGCCATTGCCCGCGTAGAGCCCCTCGGTGCCCTCGCGCACGACGACCAGGTCGATCTCCGGCGGCTCGGCGAGCGGGCTGCGCACCCCCGGGTAGAGCTTCGAGGGCCGCAGGTTCACCGCGTGATCGAGCTCGAAACGCAGGTTCAGCAGCAGGCCGCGCTCCAGGATGCCGCTCGGCACGGTCGGGTCCCCCACCGCGCCGAGCAGGATCGCGTCCTGGTCCCGCAGCTCGGAAAGCACCGACTCGGGGAGCAGCTCCCCGGTGGCGTGCCAGCGGGTCGCACCGAGGTCGTAGCGCGTGACCTCGGCACCCGGCGAGACCTCGTCGAGCACCTTCAGCGCTTCGCCGATGACCTCTGGACCGATCCCATCACCTGGGAGCACGGCAAGCCGCATCTAAACCTCCACTGTTATCGCTTACCGAGCACACTACCGGGCGACACCCGGCGCCGGACGAGCGACGGTGTCCAAATCGCGAGAAGCTGATCAGCGGAAATCGATCGAGTGCGCGGTGCGTGCGCCGATCGCCGCGCCGATCTTGGCGAGCACCGACTCGTCCACCGCGTGATCCACCCGGATGAGCATGGTCGCCTCGGAGCCGCTCGTGGTCTGGGACAGCTGGGCCGCCTCGATGTTCACCCCGGCCTCACCGAGCAGGGTTCCCGCGGTGCCCATCACGCCCGGCCGGTCGGCGTACTCGAGCAGCAGCACGGTGCCCTCGGCGCGCAGGTCGAAGTGCCTGCCGTTGATCTCCACCAGCTTCTCCACCTCGTCCAGCCCGGTCAGGGTGCCGGAGACGGAGATCGTGGAGCCGTCGGACCCGGTCGCGCGCACGGTGACCAGGCTGCGGTGGTTCGGGCTCTCCGACTCGGTCTGCACATCGGCGCGCACCCCGAGCTCCTCGGCGAGGTTCGGCGCGTTCACGAAGGTGACCTGCTCATCGACCAGATCGGCGAACACCCCGCGCAGCGCGGCCAGCGGGAGCACCGTCACGTCCTCGCCGGAGATCTCGCCGCGCACCGCGACGGTGATCGAGGTGGGTGCCTTGGCCGAGAGCGCGGCGACCACGGTGCCCAGTTTCTGGGTGAGCGGGAGGAACGGGCGCACCTCCTCGCCGACCGGTCCACCGGCCACGTTCACCGCGTCCGGGACGAACTCGCCGCGCAGCGCCAGCAGGGTCGACCGCGCCACATCGGTGCCCGCGCGGTCCTGCGCCTCCGCGGTCGAGGCACCGAGGTGCGGGGTCACCACCACGTTGTCCAGGCCGAACAGCGGGCTCTCGGTGGTCGGTTCGGCGCTGAACACGTCGATGCCCGCGCCGCCGACCCGGCCCTCGCGGATCGCATCGGCCAGCGCCTGCTCGTCCACGAGCCCGCCGCGTGCCGCGTTCACGATGATCACGCCCGGCTTGACCTTGGCCAGCTTCTCGGCGTCGATCAGGCCCTTGGTCTCCGGGGTCTTGGGCAGGTGCACGGAGATCGCGTCGGCGCGGGAGAGCAGTTCGTCCAGCTCCACCACCTCGACACCGAGCTGTGCGGCCCGCGCGGCCGAGACGTACGGGTCGTAGGCGATCAGGTTCGCGCCGAACGCGGCGAGCCGCTGCGCGACCAGCTGACCGATCTTGCCGAACCCGACGATGCCCACCGTCTTGCCGTTGATCTCCACACCCGAGTAGGAGGAGCGCTTCCACTCCCCGCCGAGCAGGCTCGCACAGGCCGCGGGGACCCGGCGCGCCACCGAGAGCAGCAGCGCGATCGCGTGCTCGGCCGCGGAGACGATGTTCGAGGTCGGCGCGTTCACCACCATGACGCCCTTGGCCGTGGCCGCCTCGACCTCGACATTGTCCAGTCCCACCCCGGCGCGGGCGACGACCTTGAGCTTGCTGCCCGCGGCGTACACCTCGGCGTCGACCTTGGTTGCCGAGCGCACGAGCAAGGCATCCGCCTCGGGGACCGCCGCGAGCAACGCGGATCGGTCGGTCCCGTCCACGTGGCGGATCTCGAGTTCATCACCGAGCACTTCCAGCACGGAGGGCGCGAGCTTCTCTGCGATCAGAACGACTGGACGACTTGCGTTAGTCACGATAGCTGCTCATTTCCTGCGTGGTACGCGAAACATAGGACACAACCAGTGGACACCGCACTGTGCCCACCTCAGCCAGCAGTGTAGTGCTCGAACTCGGGACGTCCAGGGCGTACAACTACATGGAATACCGGCCAATCACACTCCGTACACAAAAATCGGGGCACCGTCCGCAATGGACAGTGCCCCGATCCGGGTCTTCTCGAGCGGCGAGGCCGCTCTCACCACCCCCGCAACTCGCACCTACGCGGTGTCGTTGAGGGGGTTGTCCACCCAGGACATGAGCCCGCGGAGTTTCGCACCAACCTGCTCGATCTGGTGCTGCTGGCCCTGCTCACGCAGCTTGGTGAAGTTCGGGCGGCCGTTGTCGTCCTCGGCGATCCACTCCTTGGCGAAGGATCCGTCCTGGATCTCGCCGAGGATCTTCTTCATCTCCGCCTTGGTCGCGTCGTTGACCACGCGCGGACCACGGGTGAGGTCGCCGTACTCGGCGGTGTCCGAGCAGGAGTAACGCTGCCGGGCGATGCCGCCTTCGTAGATGAGGTCGACGATGAGCTTGAGCTCGTGCAGCACCTCGAAGTAGGCGATCTCCGGCTGGTACCCGGCCTCGACCAGGGTCTCGAAGCCCGACTGGATCAGGTGCGAGGTCCCACCGCAGAGCACGGCCTGCTCACCGAACAGGTCGGTCTCGGTCTCCTCCTTGAAGGTGGTCTTGATGACCCCGGCGCGCGAGCCGCCGATGCCCTTGGCGTAGGAGAGCCCGAGCGCGAGCCCGTTGCCCGAGGCGTCCACCTCGACCGCGACCAGGTCCGGAACGCCCTTGCCGTCGACGAACTGACGGCGCACGAGGTGCCCGGGGCCCTTCGGCGCGACCAGGATGACGTCCACGCCCTCCGGCGCCTGGATGTAGCCGTAGACGACGTTGAATCCGTGCGAGAAGCACAGCACGTCACCGGAGTTCAGGTTCGGCGCGATCTCGTCGGCGTAGACCTTGCGCTGCACGGTGTCCGGCGCCTGGATGGTGACGAAGTCGGCTTCCTTGGTCGCCTCGGCCGGGGTGAGCACGCGCAGGCCCTGTTCCTCGGCCTTGGCGCGGGACTTGGAGCCTTCGGGGAGCCCGATGCGGACGTCGACGCCGGAGTCGCGCAGGGACAGTGCGTGGGCGTGCCCCTGGCTGCCGTAGCCGATCACCGCGACCTTGCGGCCCTGAATGAGCCCGAGGTCGGCGTCATCGTCGTAGAAGATTTCCGCGGCCATGTGTTATTGCTTTCCTTCCAACGTTCGATCTTGCTCGGGTTGTCGAACTACTCAGCGCACCGAGGTAGCGGTGATCGACCGCGCTCCCCTGCCGAGTGCCACCATTCCGGACTGCACTATTTCCCGGAGCCCGTACGGTTCGAGCATCCGCAACAGCGCGGCCAGTTTATCGGTGTTGCCCGTGGCTTCGACGGTGACCGCTTCTGGCGAGACGTCGACTACCTTAGCGCGGAACAGCTGTACGGTTTCCAGCACCTGGCTGCGCACGGTCGCGTCCGCGCGCACCTTCACCAACAGCAACTCCCGCTGTACGGAGACGGCAGGTTCGAGCTCGACGATCTTGATCACGTTCACCAGCTTGTTGAGCTGCTTGGTGACCTGTTCGAGTGGGAACTCCTCCACCGAGACCACGATGGTCATACGGGAGACATCCGGATTCTCGGTCGGCCCGACCGCGAGCGATTCGATATTGAATCCGCGCCGCGAGAACAGACCGGAAACCCGCGCGAGAACACCCGGTTTGTTCTCGACGAGAACCGAAAGTGTGTGTGAACTCATTGCCGCCCCCGCTTCGCTTCGTCGATCATTTCCGATTCCTCGACCGGCGGTGCGACATCATCGCTGTCGAAAAGCGGGCGTATATCGCGGGCCGCCATGATTTCGTCGTTTCCCGTTCCGGCGGCGACCATCGGCCACACCTGAGCATCCTTGCCGACGACGAAATCGATGACCACGGGGCGGTCATTGATTTCCATCGCCTGCTTGATGACCGCGTCGACCTGTTCTTTGCTCTCCGCGCGAAGACCCGCGCAGCCGAGCGCCTCGGCGAGCATCGGGAAATCCGGGATATTGTGTTTCTGGGTGCCGAGATCGGTGTTCGAGTACCGCTCGTCGTAGAACAGGTGCTGCCACTGGCGGACCATTCCCAGATTGCCGTTGTTGATCACGGCGACCTTGATCGGGGCGTCCTCGATCGCGCAGGTGGCCAGCTCCTGGTTGGTCATCTGGAAACAGCCGTCCCCGTCGATGGCCCACACCTGCTTGTCCGGGACCCCGAACTTGGCCCCCATCGCGGCGGGCACCGCGAAGCCCATGGTGCCGAGGCCTCCGGAGTTGATCCAGCTGCGCGGCCGCTCGTAGCCGATGAACTGGGCGGCCCACATCTGGTGCTGGCCGACCCCGGCCGCGTACACCGCCTCCGGCCCGACCAGCGCGCCGATGCGTTCGATGACGTACTGCGGGGACAGCGTCCCGTCGCTCGGCCATTCGTAGCCGAGCGGGAAGGTTCCCCGCGCGTCGTTCAGGTACTCCCACCACGCGGTGTAGTCGCCGACCGGGCCCTTCTGGGTGTGCTGCTCCTTCACCGCATCGATGAGCTCGGTGATGATCTCCTTGGCGTCCCCCACGATCGGCACGTCCGCGTGCCGGTTCTTGGAGATCTCCGCGGGGTCGATGTCCGCGTGCACCACGGTCGCCGAGGGCGCGAAGGAGTCGAGCTGCCCGGTGACCCGGTCGTCGAACCGGGTGCCGAGCGCGATGATCAGGTCCGCGCGCTGCATGGAGGCCACCGCGGCCACCGAGCCGTGCATGCCGGGCATGCCCAGATGCGAGGGATGCGAGTCCGGGAAGGCCCCGCGCGCCATCAGCGTGGTGACCACCGGGACCCCGGTGAGCTCGGCGAGGTTACGCAGCTCGGCGTCCGCGCCGGACTTGATCACTCCGCCGCCGACGTAGAGCACCGGCCTGCTGGACTTGGCCAGCAACCGCGCCGCCTCGCGCACCTGCTTGCCGTGCGGGCGGGTGGTCGGCCGGTAACCGGGCAGGTCGAGTTCCGGCGGCCAGGAGAACGAGGTCGCCTCCTGCAGGACGTCCTTCGGGATGTCCACCACGACCGGGCCGGGGCGCCCGGTGGAGGCGATGTGGAAGGCCTCCGCGACCGCGCGCGGGATGTCCCGCGCCTCGGTGACCAGGAAGTTGTGTTTGGTCACCGGCATCGTGATACCGCAGATGTCGGCTTCCTGGAAGGCATCGGTGCCGATCAGCGCCCTGCTCTGCTGGCCGGTGATCGCCACGACCGGGACCGAGTCCATGTGCGCGTCGGCGAGCGGGGTGACCAGGTTCGTCGCGCCCGGGCCCGAGGTCGCCATGCACACCCCGACCTTGCCCGTGGCCTGCGCGTACCCGGTCGCGGCATGCCCGGCGCCCTGTTCGTGGCGGACGAGCACGTGGCGCACCCGGGTCGAGTCAAGCAGCGGATCGTAGGCGGGAAGAATCGTGCCTCCGGGAATCCCGAAGACCACCTCCGCTCCGACCTCCTCGAGCGAACGGACGAGGGACTGCGCACCGGTGACGCGTACTGGGGCGCCACTCGGCGGAGCCGGGACCGGTCGCTGCGCTGCCTGCTTTCCCTGGCCGGGTTTCGCGGATTTGTCCCCGGACTGACCGGGATCCTCACCGCGTGCCCGACGCGTTGCGCTTGTCATCTGCCTGCCTTCTTACCTTTTTTTCGGGTCCAGACACGAAAAAACCCCCGACGACCTGGGTCGTTCGAGGGTGCGCGTCGACGAGCTACTTCTCAGGCGTCGACGCGCCCTGGAAGTACGAGAATGCTCGTGTACATCATGGGCGGAAGGTTAACGGTTGACGGTCCGATCCGTCAACAGGGCGGGAATCATGTCCCGGATGATGAAACCAGGGGGTGTGTGGCACCACCCCATCGTGCTAAGGCACTCTTGACGGGTGCCGGTGACGAAGGACGAACAGATGTCGGACCAGGAACAAGCCGAGCCCACGCTGCCGAAGCGGCTCGTCTTCCGCTTCCCGCGCACGAGCCTGCTCGCCGTGCTCGCCGTCATGGTCTTCGCGATTCCGTTCGCCTCCGGCTGGCCGCCGCTGTGGCTGATCTACGTCTTCCCGCTCGCCGCCGGATACGCGGTGATCCGGCTGCGCACCATCGTGGACGCCGAGGGGCTGCACGTGCGCGGTCTCGCGGGCAGCAAGCACATTCCGTGGTCCGCGCTGCGCTCGCTGCGGCTCGGTGAGCGTTCCTGGGTACGCGCGGTGCTCGCGGACGAGACCGAGTTCACCCTGCCGACCGTCCGGCTGCGCCACGTGCCCGCGCTCTCGCTGATGTCCGGTGGTCTCATCGCCGATCCCACCGAGAAACCGCGCGAGTGAGCATCGCCCGAGAGGCGTCCTGACCGGGTCCGGGTGTCCGGTCACCGCGAAACCCGGTGCGATACAGGAGTAAACTGGCCACCACCGGCCCATTACGGCGCCGCGGCGCGTTCAATCAGGTGCGCGCCCGCTGACGCCTGCCTCGACAATTTTCGTATTCGATCACGGAGGAGCCGTGCCCGAACTGCGCTCCAAGACCACAACGCATGGTCGCAACGCCGCGGGGGCCAGGGCCCTGTGGCGCGCCACCGGTATGACCGACAGCGATTTCGGCAAACCGATGGTGGCCATCGCCAATTCCTACACTCAGTTCGTGCCCGGTCACGTACACCTCCGCGACCTCGGCCAGATCGTGGCCGAGGCGGTCGCCGAGGCCGGGGGGATCGCGCGCGAATTCCACACCATCGCCGTCGACGACGGGATCGCGATGGGGCATTCCGGAATGCTCTACTCGCTGCCCTCGCGCGAGATCATCGCGGATTCCGTCGAGTACATGGTCAACGCGCACCAGGCCGACGCGCTGGTGTGCATCTCCAACTGCGACAAGATCACCCCCGGCATGCTCAACGCCGCCATGCGGCTGAACATCCCGGTGGTGTTCGTCTCCGGTGGGCCGATGGAGGCCGGGAAGGCCGTCGTGGTGGACGGGGTCGCGCACGCGCCGACCGACCTGATCACCGCCATCGCCGCCTCGGCGAACTCCGGGGTCGACTCCGACGGACTGACCGCCGTCGAGCGGTCCGCCTGCCCGACCTGTGGTTCCTGCTCGGGGATGTTCACCGCGAACTCGATGAACTGCCTCACCGAGGCGCTCGGGCTTTCCCTGCCGGGTAACGGTTCCACGCTCGCCACGCACGCCGCGCGCCGCGAACTGTTCGAGAACGCCGGCCGGACCGTTGTCGAACTGGCCCGCCGCTACTACGAGCAGGACGACACCTCGGCGCTGCCGCGGGAGATCGCGAGCAAGGAAGCCTTCGAGAACGCCATGGCCCTCGATATGGCCATGGGCGGATCCACCAACACCGTGCTGCACATCCTCGCCGCGGCGCAGGAGGGCGAGGTCGACTTCACCCTCGCGGACATCGAACGCATCTCGCGGGATGTGCCCTGCCTTTCCAAGGTCGCGCCGAACTCCGACTACCACATGGAGGACGTGCACCGGGCCGGTGGAATCCCGGCGATCCTCGGCGAGCTCTACCGTGCGGGCAAGCTCAACACCGGGGTGCGCACCGTGCACTCGTCCACAATGGACGAATGGCTCTCCGCGTGGGACATCCGCGCCGAGTCGCCGAGCGCGGAGGCCGTCGAGCTCTACCACGCGGCCCCCGGTGGGGTGCGCACCACGGAGGCCTTCTCCACCAGTAACCGCTGGGACGAGCTGGACACCGACGCGGCGAACGGCTGTGTGCGCGACCTCGAGCACGCCTACACCGTCGACGGCGGGCTCGCGGTGCTCCGCGGCAACCTCGCCGAGCGCGGCGCGGTGATCAAGACCGCGGGCATCGAAGAGGAACTGTGGCACTTCGAGGGCCCGGCCAGGGTGCTCGAATCCCAGGAACAGGCGGTCTCGGCGATCCTGAACAAGGAAGTCCAGCCCGGGGATGTCGTGGTGATCCGCTACGAGGGCCCCTCCGGCGGACCGGGCATGCAGGAGATGCTGCACCCGACCTCCTTCCTCAAGGGCCGTGGCCTCGGCAAGTCCTGTGCGCTGATCACCGACGGCCGGTTCTCCGGCGGTACCTCAGGGCTCTCGATCGGGCACATCTCCCCCGAGGCCGCGGGCGGTGGGCTGATCGGGCTCATCGAGGACGGCGACCGGATCCTCATCGACGTGCACGATCGCAAGCTCGAACTGCTGGTCAACGAGAGCACCATCGCCGAGCGCCGCGCCAAGATGGAGGCCAGCGAACGGCCGTGGCAGCCCAAGGACCGGCAGCGTCCGGTCACCCAGGCACTGCGGGCCTACGCCCGGATGGCCACCGACGCCTCGACCGGTGCGGTCCGCGACGTCACCAAGTAGCGGCGAGGTTTCCGGATCGGGGCGGGCATGGCTCGCCCCGATCCGGCCGCGCCGGTGCTCACCAGCGCAGGCGTAGCTCCCTGGGCCCGTGCACCAGGCGCCCCACCCGCCAGGGCACCTGCTCGGCGCTCTCCGCGAAGCGCAGTCCGGGGAACGCCTCGATCAGTGCGCCGAGCCCGACCCGCAGTTCCATCCGGGCCAGCTGCGCACCGAGACAGTGATGCACCCCGTACCCGAACCCCACATGCGGATTGGTCTCCCGGTCGAAGTCGATCCGATCGGCGCCCGGGAAGACCGACTCGTCCCGGTTCGCCGAACCGAGCGCGCCGATCACTGATTCACCGGCACGCACGAGGACCCCGGCGAGCTCCACATCCTCGGTGGCGACCCGCGCGCTGCCGCCATTGCCCAGCTGTACATAGCGCAGCAGCTCTTCCACGGCGGAGTCGAGCAGTTCCGGCCGCTCGACCAGGCGTGCCCACAGACCGGTGTCCAGCAGCGTGAAGGTGAAGTTCGCCAGCTGGTTCGCGGTGGTCTCGTGCCCCGCGACGAGGATACCCACGCCCATCTGCACCAGCTCGTCCTCGCTGAGCCGGTCGGTGTTGTCCCTGGCCTCCACGAGATCGGTGAGCAGGTCCCGGGAGCGCTGTCCTTCCGGCTGCGCACGCCGCGCGGCGATGTGCTCGCGCAGATAGGCGAACAGTTCCTCGCGCGCCTGCTCGATCTCCCCGGCCGTCGCCGCCGTCGTACTCAGCATGATCTGGGCGAAGTGCTGGAAGAAATGCCGGTCGGTCGCGGGCACCCCGAGCAGTTCACAGATCACGGTCACCGGGAGCGGCAGGCAGAACTGATCGACCAGATCCGCGGGCGGCCGCATGCCCGCGATCAGTTCGCCGACCACCTGCTCGGTGCGCGGGCGCCAGCGCTGCACGTTCTTCATGGTGAACGCGCTGGCGACGAGCTTGCGCAGGCGCGAGTGCTCCGGCGGATCCATCGCGAGCAGCCCGCCCGCGCGCACCCGCGCCGGAGTGGTCCGCGGGATGTCCTCCCCAACCGTCGCGGCACGGGAGAACCGTGGATCGGCATAGACCTGCTTCACATCGGCGTACCGGGTGACGAGCCAGGCCTGACCGCCGTAGGGCAACTCGACGCGCTGGATCGGACGTTCGGCACGCAGTTCGGCGAACTCCACGGGTGGCGCCAGCTCCGCCGGCTGCTCGAAGGGGTACTCGAGCACATCTGTCGCCGCCATCTCCACTCCTTTTTGCAGTTTCTGCATTTTTTCGAGCGTAGCCCGTCTGCTCCACCGCGGACAAGCAACCCGATCGGTTGCGTTCGGTTTTCCCAGTACACCGCGGGTTTCCCGGCCTGCCCAGCCCCGGAGCCGCGTGAATGGACCATTCATGCGGCTCTGCTGCGGCGCCGCCCCCGAACCCTGCGGTAGGAAGGAGGCATGGCCCAATCCGCTGGCACGATCGACGAATCCGAACTCCGCACCCGGGCGGCGGAACTGCTGACCGCGCTCGCCGGTGACGGCGCCGAGCTTCGCGAGGACCAGTGGCAGGCGATCCGCGCCCTCGTCCTCGACAACGCCCGGGTACTCGTCGTGCAGCGCACCGGATGGGGCAAGTCGGCGGTCTACTTTCTCGCCACCGCCCTGCTCAGGGAAAAGGGCACCGGTCCTACGGTGCTCATCTCCCCACTGCTCGCCCTGATGCGCAACCAGATCGAGGCGGCCGCGCGGGCCGGGATCCGCGCGGCGAGCATCAATTCCGCGAACATCCAGGACTGGGAGCAGGTGCGCCAGCAGGTCGCCGAGGGCCTGGTCGACGTCCTGCTCATCAGCCCGGAACGGCTCAACAACCCCGATTTCCGGGATTCGGTGCTGCCCTCGCTCTCCGCGAGCGCCGGAATGCTCGTGGTCGACGAGGCGCACTGCATCTCCGATTGGGGGCACGATTTCCGGCCGGACTACCGCAGGCTGCGCGCCATGCTCACCGAACTGCCGGACGAGGTGGCCGTGCTCGCCTGCACCGCCACTGCGAACGACCGGGTGGTCCGGGATGTCACCGAACAGCTCGATCTCGGCGGGCGGGACACGGTCGTACTGCGCGGCCGGCTGGACCGGGAATCGCTGCGCTGTTCGGTCGTCTCGCTGCCCAGCTCCCGGCAGCGCATCGGCTGGCTCGCCGAACACCTTGCCGAGCTGCCCGGCTCGGGGATCATCTACACACTCACCGTGTCCGGCGCCGAGGACGTGGCGGATGTCCTTACCGCGCAAGGGTTTCCGGTCGCCTCCTATACCGGGCGCACCGAACCGGCCGAACGCGAGCAGGCCGAGCAGGACCTGCTGCGCAACAAGGTCAAGGCGCTCGTGGCCACCTCCGCGCTCGGGATGGGTTTCGACAAGCCGGACCTCGGATTCGTCGTGCACCTCGGCGCCCCGTCCTCCCCGGTGACCTACTACCAGCAGATCGGCCGCGCGGGCCGCGGTGTGCGCAGCGCGGAGGCGATCCTGCTCCCCGGTGCCGAGGACCGGGATATCTGGGCGTACTTCGCCTCGATGGCTTTCCCGCCGGAACCGGTCGTGCGTGCCGTGCTCGACGCGCTCGGCGAGGCGTCGAAACCGCTGTCCACCGCGGCACTGGAACCGCTCGTCCCGCTTTCCCGGTCCCGCTTGGAAATGGTGCTCAAAGTACTGGACACCGATGGCGTGCTGCACCGGGTCCGCGGCGGCTGGACCATCGGCGAGCAGGAGAGCTGGCACTACGACACCGAACGCTATGCGCACATCGCCCGTGCCAGGGAAACCGAGCAGCAGGCGATGCTCGACTACGCGTCCACCGATGGCTGCCGCATGCTGTTCCTGCTGCGCCAGCTCGACGATCCTACGGCGGGCGAATGCGGGCGCTGCGACAACTGCACGGGCGAGCGCCCGGGCACTCAGGTCAGCGACAGCACCGTCGCCGCGGTCGGCGGCAGGCTGGACGCGCCCGGTGTACCGGTGCCGCCGCGCAAGACCTGGCCGACCGGAATGGCGGGTCTCGGCGTTCCCCTCTCCGGAAAGCTCCCCGAGGGTCAGCGCGCCGAGGAGGGCCGGGTGCTCGGCAGGCTCACCGATATCGGCTGGGGCAACCGATTGCGCGCCCTGTTCGCCGAACCGGACGGGCCGGTGCCAGACGAGGTGTTCCAGGCCTGTGTCCAGGTGCTTGCCGGATGGGATTGGGCCGAGCGCCCCACCGCGGTCGCCGCGATCGCCTCGACCGGACGGCCCCAGCTGGTCTCCAGCCTCGCCACGCGGCTGTCCCAGGTGGGAAGGCTCACCTGGCTCGGCACCGTGCACTCCGCGGGAACCGGGGAAGGACGCACGAACAGCGCGCGACGGCTCGCCGCGGTGCACGACGCGCTGAGCCTCGGCGAGGAACTGCGCGCCAGGCTCCCGGACAATCCGGGACCGGTGCTGCTCGTGGACGATCGGGTGGACACCGGCTGGACCATGACCGTGGCGAGCAAACTGGTCCGGGAAGGGGGCGCCGGAGCGGTCTACCCCTTCGCCCTGGCCCAGGTCGGCTGAGGCGGAGGCGTCAGGCCTGCCCCGGAACAGAGCAGGCGCCCTGCACCTCTCGGGCCAGGATGTCCTGCACGGTCGAGCGTTCGAGTTCGGCCGCGACGGCCTCGGCGACCGCCCCGTCGATGGCGGCCAGCGAGCGCTGGACACCGCGGCCGACCGGGCAGTCCGGATTGGGCCCGTGCAGTCCGAGCACCGGATCCGCGCCCTGCAGCAGTCGCCACACCCGCGCGAGCGTGATCTCCTCGGCGGGGGTCGCCAGCTCCCAGCCCCCGTGCACCCCAGGCCGGGAACACACCAGCCCGGCCTCGCGCAGCGGCCCGAGCACCCGGCGCACGTGGACCGGGTTCACATTGGTGCTCGCGGACAGTTCATCCGAGCTCACCGGGCCACGTTCGACCTGGCCGGCGAGGTAGGTCAGCACGTGCACGGCGACCGCGAACTGGGTGTTCTTCGAACTCGGCATACCCCCATGTTGCCATATCGCCATCGTCGTGGTTACAGTTTGATTCGTAATCACAACAGCTACAGTTAGGTTTCGCGATGACGATCGCCATCACCGGGGCTTCCGGCGCATTGGGGCGGACCACCGCCGAGCTCGTATTTCAGTCCGTGGAGCCGAGCAAGGTCGTACTCACCACCCGGCATCCGGACTCGCTCGCCGAGTTCGCGGCTCGCGGCGCCGAGGTGCGCCGAGCCGATTTCGCCGATCCGCGCACCCTCGCCACCGCGTTCACCGGCGTGGACCGGCTGCTGCTCATCTCCACCGATGCGGTCGGCGCCCGGCTGGACCAGCAACGAGCCGCCATCGCCGCCGCGGCCGATTCGGGGGTCGGGCACATCGCCTACACTTCCGTGCCCGAACCGGTCCCCGCCAATCCCGCGCTGGTGGTTCCCGATCACGCGGGCACCGAGCAAGCGCTGCGGGACAGCGGCGTGCGGTGGACGATGCTGCGCAACAACCTGTACGCGCACATGCAGATCCCGGTCATCGAACAGGCCATCGCGGCGGGCCGGCTGGTGACCAACACCGGTGCGGGCGCCATCGCCTACGTGACCAGGGAGGACTGTGCCGCGGCCGCGGCCGCCGTGCTGACCCAGGACGGGCACGCGGACAAGGCGTACGACATCACCGGCCCCGAGGCACTCACGGCCGAGGACCTGGCAGCCCTGGCCAGTGAACTCGGCGGCCGCGAGGTCGAGCTCGTGCACACCGAGGATGCCGCGTTCGCCGAGGGGCTGCGGACGGCCGGGCTGCCCGAGGAGGTCGCGGAGGTCGTGGCCTCGTTCGGCGCGGCGAGCCGCGGTGGTTTCCTCGCGAACGCCAGTGCCGCTGTCGCCGAGCTGACCGGCCGCAAACCGGTGGCACTGGCCGATATCGTCCGGGAGGCACTGCGGTCCTGAGCCCTCGCTCAGCTCGACCGCAGCGGCACCAGATCGTCGGCGTGCACCACCTCACGGCGCTGCTCGGGCGGTAGTTCCCCCGTCGATTGCCCGGTCATCGTGGCCAGCTCCGTCGCGTCATAGGCGACCACGCCCCGGGCGACCACGGCCCCGTCCTCGGCAAGGAGCTCGACCACATCCCCGGCGTTGAACGTCCCGCCCACCTCGAGGATCCCGGCGGCGAGCAGGGAACGGCGCCGCCGGGTCACCGCGGTGACCGCGCCCGTGTCCAGCCGCAGCCGCCCGGTGGCGTCCGCGGCGTAGCCGAGCCAGAACCGGCGGGCGGAAAGCCTGGTCTTGCCGGGCGCGAAGGCAGTGCCGACGCTCGCCGAGTCCAGGGCCTGCTTCGCCTGTTCGGCCCCGGCGAGCAGGACCGGGATCCCGGCACCCGAGGCGAGCCGTGCGGCGGCCAGTTTGGAGGCCATGCCACCGGTGCCGAGCCCGGATGCGGCAACCGTTTCCACACCGACCCCGTCGAGCTCGGCCGGATCGGTGATCTCGGTGAGCACGCGCGCCCCAACGAGTGCCGGGTTGCGGTCGTAGAGCGCGTCCACATCGGAGAGCAGCACCAGTGCATCCGCGCCGACCAGATGCGCTACCAGGGCGGCGAGCCGGTCGTTGTCCCCGAACCGGATCTCCTCGGTGGCCACGGTGTCGTTCTCGTTGACCACCGGAATGGTGCCCATCCGCAGCAGGGTGGCGAGTGTGCGCTGGGCATTGCGGTAGTGCGAGCGGCGCACCACGTCATTGGCGGTGAGCAGGACCTGTCCCACGGTGAGTCCGTTGCGGCCGAACGCTTCGACGTAGGCGTGTACGAGCGCGAGTTGTCCGACGCTGGCCGCCGCCTGTTGTTTGGCGATGTCCTTGGGGCGGCGCGGGATGCCCAACGGGGCCAGTCCCGCAGCGATGGCGCCGGAGGAAACGAGCACCACCTCGCCACCGGCGTTCGCGCGCGCCGCGAGCGGTTCCACGAGCGCGTCCAGCCGGGCGGCGTCCAGGCCTCCGCGGGCCGTGGTCAACGAGGACGAACCGACCTTGACGACGATGCGTTTCGCCGCAACGATCGCTTCCCTGGCTTCCGACACCACACGCTCCTTTCGCCGCAAGGAAACGCTGCCACAAAAGAACCGCCGCGGTTACTGGTTTTCCTGCTCCTCGAGACCGCGCCTGCGCCTGCGTGCCTGCTTGCGTTCCGCCGCGCTCGGCCGGTCCGGCCCCTCGTCGAGGCGCGGATCGCTTCCCCTGCTGTACATGGCGACGGCGACCCCGGCCGGAGTGGACGGTTCCCAGTCGAAGGAGACCGAACCGATCGTGACCGGGCTTCCGGGCACCGCGCCGAGCCGGGCCAGCTCCTCCTCCACACCGAGCCGGGCCAGCCGGTCGCCGAGGTAACCGACGGCCTCGTCGTTGGTGAAATCGGTCTGCTTGATCCAGCGCTCCGGGCGCTCGCCGCGCACCACGAACCCGCCCTCGGTGTCCGGGTCCTTCTCGATGGTGAACTCGGCGCCACCGATTGCCTTGGGGCGCAACACGATCCTGGTCGGCTCGGCCGGTTTCACCGCGGCACGCTGGCCTTCGACGATCTCGGCGAGCGCATACCCCAGCTTCGCGAGCCCCTCACGGTTCGCGGTGGACACCTCGAAGATCGGCCAGCCGCGGCCCTCGAGATCCCCGCGCACCAGCTCGGCGAGATCGCGGGCATCGGGAATGTCCATCTTGTTCAGCACGATGATCCGGGGTTTGTCCGCGAGGTTCCCGGAAAGCGAAGGCGTGTAGCGGGCGAGTTCGGACTCCAGCGCGTCGATGTCCGAGCTCGGGTCCCGCCCCGGTTCCTCGGTCGCGCAGTCCACCACGTGCACGATCGCCGCACAGCGCTCGATGTGCCGCAGGAAGTCGAGGCCGAGCCCCTTGCCCTCGCTCGCCCCCGGAATGAGACCGGGTACATCCGCCATGGTGAACACGGTGTCCCCGCTGGTGACCACGCCGAGGTTCGGCACGAGGGTGGTGAACGGGTATTCGGCGATCTTGGGTTTCGCCGCGGAGAGCACGGAGATCAGTGAGGACTTGCCCGCCGAGGGGAACCCGAGCAGACCGACATCGGCGACCGACTTCAGCTCGAGCACCAGCTCCCGGTGCTCCCCCGGTTCACCGAGCAGCGCGAACCCCGGCGCCTTGCGTGCCTTGGAGGCGAGCGCGGCGTTCCCCAGCCCGCCGCGGCCGCCGTTCGCCGCGAGCAACCGGGTGCCCTCACCGACGAGGTCGGCCACCACCTCGCCGTTCTCGTCCAGCACCACGGTGCCGTCCGGTACGGCGAGCTCCAGGTCCTCCCCGTTCGCCCCGTTGCGGTGCGCGCCCTTGCCCTGCTTGCCGTTGGTCGCGCGGGCATGCGGATGGAAGTGGAAATCGAGCAGGGTGTGCACACCACGGTCGACGACGAGGCTCACGCTGCCGCCGTTCCCGCCGTTCCCGCCGTCCGGGCCACCGAGCGGTTTGAACTTCTCGCGGTGCACGGATGCGCAGCCGTGCCCACCGTCCCCACCGGTGACATCGATGGTCACCCGGTCGACGAACCGCGACATCCTCACCCTCCTCAACGATTCCCGACAGCTCGAGCGTCTTCAACAGCTCAAGGCTCTTCAACAGCTCGAGGTTCTTCAACAAAAAAGGCGGGCCGGGACGTGAATCCCGGCCCGCCATGGGCGTGAAGCCCGAAAACTGGCTATTCGATCAGGCGTCCGCCTCGACGATGTTCACCGTCTTACGGCCACGCTTGGCACCGAACTGCACGGCGCCGCCGGTGAGCGCGAACAAGGTGTCATCGCCGCCACGGCCGACGTTCACGCCGGGGTGGAACTTGGTGCCACGCTGCCGGACGATGATCTCGCCCGCGTTGACCTGCTGACCACCGAAGCGCTTGACCCCGAGCCGCTGGGCGTTCGAGTCGCGACCGTTACGGGAGCTGGACGCACCCTTCTTGTGTGCCATGGCGGAACTCCCCTACTTGCTGATTCCGGTGACCTCGACGCGGGTCAGCTGCTGGCGGTGACCCTGGCGCTTGTGGTACCCGGTCTTGTTCTTGAACTTGTGGATGCGGATCTTGGGGCCCTTGGTCTGCTCCACCACCTTGCCGGTGACGGCGACCTTGGACAGTGCGCTCGCATCGGTGACCACATCGGCCCCGTCGACGAGGAGCACGGCCGGGAATTCGACCTCGGCGCCCGACTCGCCTGCGAGGCGCTCGACCTCGACTACATCGCCGACGGCCACCTTGTACTGCTTGCCGCCGGTCTTGACGATCGCGTACATCGGGCGGATGTCTCCTACTCCATCAACGGACTGCTGATTCTCGGGCCTCATTTCCGAGGCCGCACGTTCGTGCCCCACCGGACGGTGGGCCGCAATCGAGGGTACACCCCCGACTTCCGCGGGGATGTACCCGGGTCGACTTCACTGTCTGCCGAGCCCGGCCGGCGAGCGCGAGGCCCGCCGGAGGACTCATGCCTCGGGGGCCCCGCTCGGCCGGGAAACCACCCTGCGGGTGCGGCGCGGGGTCTGGGTCCCCGCGACCACGCTCGCGCTGCCGGTCTCGGTCGGCACGTGGCCGTTGTTCTCCGGCACGCTCGCCGGTTGCGGCGGGCCCGCCGGCCGCTGCGCCGGGCTGTGCGGCTCAGCGGAAGCACGGCTTTCGGCGCCGGGGTCCTCGACCGGGGTCGAGGCCGCGACCGGTTCGGGCCGCTCGTGCCCGTTGGCCCCGTTCACTGCCGGGCGCGAGGCCGATTCGGCGCCCTTGTCCCCGGAGTCCACCTGAGCCCCGGAGTCCGCCTGAGCCGCGGGCGCCGCCTCGGCCGCGGCGGCCCCGGTGCTCTCGGATTCCTCGGAGTCCTTGCTCCCGGTGTCCTTCTGCGCCGCTTCGGCCGCCTTGGCGTGCAGCAGGGCCGTCGCCGCGATGCGCTGCGCCGCGCGCTGCGCCTCCTCGGGGTCCTGCTGTTGCTGCTGTTGTTGTGGTTGCTGCTGTTGCGGTTGCTGCTCGCCGCGGTCCTTGTTCTTGCGCGACTTGCGGCCGTTACCGTTCGAGGCGGGCGGGGCGCTGGGCGCCGGTGCGTCCACCGGGGTCGCCGAGACCACCACGCCGCGACCCTTGCAGTGCTCACACGGGGTGGAGAAGGCTTCGAGCAGCCCGGTACCGACCCGCTTACGGGTCATCTGCACGAGCCCGAGCGAGGTGACCTCGGCCACCTGATGCCGGGTGCGGTCCCTGCCGAGGCATTCGGTGAGCCTGCGCAGCACCAGGTCCCGGTTCGACTCGAGCACCATGTCGATGAAGTCGATCACGATGATGCCGCCGATATCGCGCAACCGCAGCTGGCGCACGATCTCCTCGGCCGACTCCAGGTTGTTCCTGGTCACCGTCTCCTCGAGGTTGCCGCCGGAGCCGGTGAACTTCCCGGTGTTCACATCGATCACGGTCATCGCCTCGGTACGGTCGATGACCAGGTAACCGCCGGAGGGCAGCCAGACCTTTCGATCGAGTGCCTTGGCGATCTGCTCGTCCACCCGGTATTCGGTGAACACATCGCTCTGCGCGACGTGCTTGCGCACTCGCGAGGTCATCTCGGGCGCCACGTGCTCGATGTAGGAGTTGATCGTCTCCCAGGCGGTGTCCCCGGCGACGACGAGTTCGGCGAAGTCCTCGGTGAACAGGTCCCGCACGACCTTGACCAGCAGGTCGGGCTCCTCGTAGACGAGCTCGGGGGCCTTGGCCGACTTGGACTTGCTCCGGTCGTTGATCGCCTCCCACTGCACCTGCAGCCTGCGCACATCCCGTTCGAGGTCTTCCTCGGAGATGCCCTCGGAGGCGGTCCGGATGATCACGCCCGCGTCCTCGGGCACGATGCGCTTGAGGATGTCCTTGAGCCTGCGGCGTTCGTTGTCCGGGAGCTTGCGGGAGATCCCGGTCGCCGAGCCACCGGGCACGTAGACGAGGAACCGGCCGGGAAGCGAGATCTGGGTGGTCAGCCGCGCCCCCTTGTGCCCGACGGGGTCCTTGGTGACCTGCACGAGCACCGCGTCGCCGGTGGAGAGGGCCTGTTCGATGCGCCGCGACTTGCCTTCGAGGCCCGCCGCGTCCCAGTCGACCTCGCCCGCGTAGAGCACCGCGTTGCGGCCGCGGCCGATATCGACGAACGCGGCCTCCATGGAGGGCAGCACGTTCTGCACGCGGCCGAGGTACACGTTGCCGACCAGCGAGCCGGAGCCGTGCGCGGTGACGAAGTGTTCGACGAGCACGCCGTCCTCGAGCACGCCGATCTGGGTGTGCTCGCCCTGTTCCCGGACGACCATGCGGCGCTGCACGGATTCCCGGCGGGCGAGGAACTCGGCCTCGGAGAGGATCGGGGTGCGACGGCGCCCGGCCTCGCGCCCGTCCCTGCGGCGCTGGCGCTTGGCCTCCAGCCGGGTGGAGCCGCGCACCGCGCGCACCTCGTCGCCGGACCCGTTGTTGCCGTCGCGCACGTGGGTGACCGTGTTCGGCGGATCGCCCGCGGCCCCGCCGTTACCGTCCTCGGTGCCCTTGCGGCGGCGCCTGCGCCTGCGCCGCCGGGAGCCGCCGTCCTCGTCCCCGTCCTCGGTGGCGTCGGTGTCCTCGGTCTCCTGATCCGCGGGCGCGTCCTGCTTGTTCTGGTTCTGCTTCTGCTGATTCTGCTTGGGCTGGTTCTGCTTGCCCTGGCCGGGCTTCTCGCCGTCCTGCTTGTCGGTCTCGGCCTCATCGTTCGTGCCGTCCCCGCCCTCGGCGGCCTCGGCGCCCTTGCCCCGGCCACGGCCACGACGGCCACGACGGCGGCGCTTGCGGTTGGCGTCCTCGCTGTCGGCGTCTTCCTCGTCCTCGGTCACCGAGGTGTCCGCCGCGGGCTCGGGGTCGGCGGCGTCGGGTTCCTTCGGTTCCGGGGCCACCTCGGCCGGTTTGGGCTCGGGCGGCAGGAACAGCGGAGAGGCCGCGGCGAACACCGGCGCGGCCGGGGGCTGGTGTTTGACCAGCTGGTTGGCGGGGGCGAGGGTGAGCGCGCCGCCGGATTCGGTCTCGGCCTGCGCGTTCTGTTTCGGCCCGAGGAACAGCTCCGGGACCGTACGTGCCTGCTCGATCTCCTCCGCGACGACCCGCTCGGACGTTTCAGTCTTCTCGGCCTTCTCGGCCTTCTCGGCCTGGGCGGGCTGGGCTGGCTGCTCGGCCGGTTCCGGTTCCGTGGTGGCGGTCGCCTCGGACTCGGCCGGGGCCGCCGCCGCGACCGGTTCCGTCGCGGGCTGCTCCTGCTGCTCCCCGACCGGATTGCCCAGGTGATCGGCGACCCGCTGGGCGAGCTCGCGGTCCACGCTCGACTGCACCGTCCGCGCGGAACCACCGAGTTCGGTGATCGCGGTCAGCACTGCCCGCGAGGAGGTCGCCAGCCGCTTGGCGAGCGCGTGCACCCGCAGTTTCGCGGGCAGCGCCTCGGCTGTGGACGGTGTGACGTTATCCCCGCCGGTGGATTCGGCGGGGTTGTCCGTGTTCGACATACAACTCCTTCGCCCCCGGGCGCACCCGTTCCCGATGACAGGGAAGGTCGCGGCCGCGCAGGGGCACTTTCGGTGTTCGTTTGTACCCGCTTCTGCGTCCCAGCAGCGGGAAACCTTGCCTTCCGCCGACCCATGTTCCTGGGCAGGCGAGGTCGGTCGACGAGGCGCCGTCCAGCGCCCTTGCCTCCTGGCCTCCTGCGACCAGCTACGTGGAAGACGTCCGGTCTCCGACGAGCGGATCGACGAGTTGGCCTGCGTCGTCGAGCGGCCCCTGTGCGATCCGGCTCGCCTTCGCGGGGCCGCCGAACCACTCGTGACCTGTGACAACGTGAAGCGCACGCAGCACATCGTCGGGTCGTACGGTCGGTGTCATCTGCCGTACCACCACCTCGAGTATCCCATATCCGGGCGTCTTCGGGACCCCCTCGCCCGGAGGTTGTTTCGCCACATGCCCGCTCACCTGCGGGAACGACTCCGACACAGGTTCGACCTTGATCGAAACACAAGCCTGGCGGACATCGATGTCCTTGAGCCCGCTCTTGGTGCGGCGTTGCACGATCACCTCCTCGGTGTCGAGCAGCGCGGCGACCGCGTCCTCGAGCGAGGCGCCATCGGGAACGGGAAGGGTGATCCGCCATCGACTGGCTCGCATCCGGTCCGCGAGTGCGCCCTCACCCGCGGTGACCACCTGGAGCACCGGCACGTCCGCGGGCAGCGCGGAACCGAGGCGTTCGGCGACCGAATCGGGATCGACCGATTCGGTGAGGCCGATCTCCACGTATTCGGCCTCGCTCGCGGTCCCGGTGGGCGCGGCGCCGATCCAGGACAGCTTCGGGTGCGGGCTGAAGCCCTGCGAATAGGCGACCGGCAGCTCCGCCTTGCGCACCGCACGCTCGAACAGGCGCGCGAGATCGCGGTGCGAGGCGAACCGCAGTTTGCCGCGCTTGGCGTAGCGGAGCCACAGTTTGCACGCCGTAGGCGCGGACGGATTGGGGCGATCGTCGGCCACGAGGGTTCCTTAGACGGGGGTGATGGGCAGCAGGGTGCGGCCGGTCGGCCCCATCTCGATCTCGGTGCCCATGCTCGGGCAGACACCGCAGTCGAAGCACGGGGTCCACCGGCAGTCGTCCTGCTCCTGCTCGTCGAGGGCATCGCACCAGTCGTCCCAGAGCCACTGCTTGTCCAGGCCCGAGTCGAGGTGGTCCCAGGGCAGGACCTCGTCCTCGGCGCGCTCCCTCGTGGTGAAGAAGGCCACGTCGACGCCGTGCGGGCGCAGCGCCTCGTCCCCGCAGCGCATCCAGCGTTCATAGGAGAAGTACTCGTGCCAGCCGTCGAACCGGCCGCCCTCACGCCACACCGCCTCGATCACCGCGCCGACCCTGCGGTCCCCGCGGGAGAGCAGTCCTTCGATCAGTGAGGGCTTGCCGTCGTGGTAGCGCATGCCGATGCTGCGGCCGAGCGAGCGGTCCGCGTTGACCTCGGTGCGCAGCTTCTTCAGCCGCGCGTCCACGGTGTCCGGATCGCACTGCGCGGCCCACTGGAAGGGGGTGTGCGGTTTGGGCACGAACCCGCCGATCGAGATGGTGCACCGGATGTCCTTGCGCCCGGCCGCCTCCCGGCCGGCCCGGATCACATTGCGCGCCATCTCGGCGATCTGCAGTACATCCTCGTCGGTCTCGGTGGGCAGCCCGCACATGAAGTACAGCTTGACCTGCCGCCAGCCCTGGGCGTACGCGGCGGAGACGGTCCGGATCAGGTCCTCCTCGGAGACCGTCTTGTTGATCACCTTCCGGATGCGTTCGCTGCCGCCCTCCGGGGCGAAGGTGAGCCCGGATCGGCGGCCGTTGCGGGTCAGCTCGTTGGCCAGGTCGATGTTGAAGGCGTCCACCCTGGTCGAGGGCAGGGATAGCCCGGTGTTCGTGCCCTCGTAGCGGTCCGCGAGCTGCTTGGCGAGGTCCCCGATCTCGGAGTGATCCGCCGAGGACAGCGAGAGCAGCCCGACCTCTTCGAACCCGCTGTGCTTGAGCCCGGTGTCCACCATCTCCCCGATGCCCTGCAGCGAGCGCTCGCGCACCGGCCGGGTGATCATCCCCGCCTGGCAGAACCGGCAACCACGGGTGCAGCCGCGGAAGATCTCCACGCTCATCCGTTCGTGCACCGATTCGGCGAGCGGGACCAGCGGTTTGCGCGGGTACGGCCACTGGTCCAGGTCCATGGTGGTCCGCTTGCTCACCTGCTCCGGGGCGGCGGCGCGGTTCGGTGTGGTGCCGGTGAGCCGACCGGTCTCGGCGTCGTAGCTCGCGTCGTAGAACCGGGGCACGTACACGTTCCCGGTCGCGGCGAAGCGTTCGAGCAGCGCATCGCGGCCCTCGTGCTTGTGTTCGCGCACGATCGCGGTGAGTTCGATGACCGCTTCCTCACCGTCGCCGAGCACGACCGCGTCCACGAAGTCGGCGATCGGTTCCGGGTTGAACGCGGCATGCCCGCCCGCGATCACCAGCGGATGCGAGTCGTCACGGTCACCGGCGTGCAGCGGGATCCCGGCCAGGTCCAGCGCGGTGAGCAGATTGGTGTAGCCGAGCTCGGTGGCGAAGGAGACACCGAGCATGTCGAAGGCCCCGACCGGGCGGTGCGCGTCCACCGTGAACTGCGGGACCCCGTGTTCGCGCA
Source organism: Sciscionella sediminilitoris (assembly GCF_000737195.2). GTDB lineage: Bacteria > Actinomycetota > Actinomycetes > Mycobacteriales > Pseudonocardiaceae > Sciscionella > Sciscionella sediminilitoris. Next base: position 20,495 of record NZ_JALM01000025.1, on the reverse strand, counting down.
TCAGCTCCTCGAGGTCCGGCCACACCGCGTAGGTGCGCTCGGCGAGCACATCCGGGATCTCGTTGAGGATTTCGTACAGGATCATGACGCCCTGGTTGGGCAGGCCCACCTCGTACGCGTCCGGGTACATCAGGGCCCAGCGCACGGTCGTGGAGTCCCACTCCTTCACCGTCGCGCCGAGCTCGCTGCCGATGTACTGCACGGGCTTCGAAACGCGGGGCAGCAGCTCCTCGAGCGCTGGGTATACCGATGACACACTCACACCGACAAGGGTAAACGGGACGGGTAATCTGCCCGGTATGGGCAACCGGGCGATCGTGCGCGCGCTACTCGGCGCGCTGCTCGCGCTCGGTCTGGTCGGGATGCACGCGGTCACCGCGGTCGCGGCCCCGGAGCCGAGCCACCACGCGATGGTGCAGCACGAGGGGCCGGTGCTGACCGCACCCGCCGAACACGGTGGTGAGCACGGCGCGAGCCATTCCTTTCAGCACCTGTGCCTCATGGTGCTCACCTTCCTCGGGCTCGTGCTGCTGTTCGTGCTGTCCGGCACCGTCCGGCCCGGCACGCTGAGCCCCGCGCGCGGGAGCCCGCACCGCACCGCTGCCCCGGATCGCCCGCCGAGACCCGCGGGCCGCTCGCTGCTGAACCTGGTCTGTATCTCGCGGACGTGAGAGGCCGCGGTGCTTATCAGGCACCGCCGTATGCCGTTCGGAACGTCCAGCGATAGCTACTGACCAGGAGGAATCACCATGCGCATTCGCGCGCTCACCGTCGCCGCTCTCGGCGCCGTGCTCACCCTGTCCGCGTGCGGCGGCACACCGGAGCACAACGAGGCGGATGTCATGTTCGCCAGCCAGATGATCCCGCACCACAAACAGGCCGTGAGCATGGCCGACATGGTCCCGGCACACACCGGGGACCCGAAGCTGCGCTCATTGGCCGAGCAGATCAAGAAGGCCCAGCAGCCCGAGATCGACAAGATGACCGGCTGGCTCGATTCCTGGGGCGCCGAGGACAAGGCGAAGGAGCACTCGGGCCACGCCATGACCGGGATGATGAGCGAGCAGGACATGTCCAAGCTCGGCACCGTGAACGGGAAGCCCTTCGACACGATGTGGCTGAACATGATGATCAAGCACCATCAGGGCGCGGTCGACATGTCCAACACCGAGCTCAAGGACGGTTCCGCCGCGGAGGCCAAGCAGCTCGCCCGGGACATCATCGGCGCTCAGCGCAAGGAGATCGACACGATGCGCGGCATGCTCGGCTGAGCAGGGCACCGGGGCCGGTCGGCGACCGGCCCCGGTTCACCACGGGACGCCTGCTCCGAAGCGGTCCAGATACGCCAGACCGGGTTGCCCCAGCCGGGAGAGCAGCACATCCACCATGAGCGGGGTGCTCTCCTCGATGGTGAACGGCGCGTCCGGCCCGCCGAGGGCGGTGCGGATCCAGCCGGGCGCCAGGAGCACGAACGCGCGCCCGGTACCGGACTGCCGGATGGCGAAGCCGCGCATGAACATGTTCAGGGCTGCCTTGCTGCCCCGGTAGAGCTCGCGCGACCCGGCCACGTTGTTCGTGATGCTGCCCTGCCCGGAGGACATCGCCCCGATGAGCCCGGTCGCGGACACCAGGTCTTCGAGGGCCTCGATGACCCGCATCGGGCTGAGCGCATTGGTGACCATGACCTCGACGAACTCGTCCGTGGAAACCGCGCCGATCGGGGTCTGCTCGTTGTTCGTGGTCCCCGCGTTCACGAACAACAGGTCCAGTTCCCGGTGCGCGAGCCGGTCGTGTAGCGGGGGCAGCTGATCGGGTTCGTTGATGTCCAGCTGCTCGATCCGGATGCGCCCCGCGGAGCGCTCGGCCAGTTCGTGCAGCGGGGTCCGCGCTTCCGGATCCCGGACGGTACCGATGACGTGCCATCCCCGGTCGCGGAGTTCGGCCGCCATCGCGTGCCCGAGTCCGCGCGAGGCGCCGATGATCAGCGCGGCCGGGGTGTGTCCTGTCGTTTCGGTCAATGGAGGAGTCCCTTCGCATTCCGGTGTTGCCCTTCGAGTTTTCCCACCGCGCGGTCTTCGGTGCGGGTTTCCGGCCCGGATTCGTAGGATCACGACCATGTCCGGTCCCGTGCTGCGTGAATCCGTCGCTGTACAGCCCGAGGATGTGCGTCTCATTCGCGCGCTGCAGATCGCGCCGCGCGCCTCGTTCGCCACGATCGCGCACGCGCTCGGCCATTCCGAGGCCGCGGTTCGCCGTCGCTATCGCAGGTTGTGCGCCGAAGGCGTGCTCCGCGTGGCCGGTGTGGTCAACCCGGGGGCGTCCGGACAGAGCCGCTGGCTGGTGCGGGTGCGCTGCCGTCCGGGCAGTGCCGCGGCGATCGCCGAGGCACTCGCGAAGCGCGCGGATGTCAGCTGGGTTGCCCTTGCCGCCGCGGGTTCGGAGATCACCTGCGCGGTCCGGCCCCGGAGCGCCGAACAGCGGGAGAACCTGCTCGGGCAACGGCTTCCGCGCACCGCCGCGGTACTGGACGTCAACGCCTCCGTGATGCTGCGCCAGTTCCTCGGCGGCCGGGCGCACTACTGGGCGGCGCTGCGCGGAACGCTGAGCCCGGAAGAGGAATCGGCACTGGGCGGGGCGGACACGCCGTTCCCGGAATCCCCGGTGGTCGCCGCCGATCCGGTGCGGCTCACCGAGGCGGACGAGCAGATGCTGGACCTGCTCGCCGCGGACGGCCGGGCCAGCCTGGTCGAACTGGCCGCGGCCGCCGACCTCACCCCTGGACGGGCCGGGCGCAGGCTGCAGACCCTGCTGCGGCACCGGGTCGTGCACGTGGATGTGGAGATCGCTCCCGCGGCGCTCGGCTATCACGCGCGGGCGAACCTGTGGCTGCGCGTGCATCCCTCGGCGATCAAGAGCGTCGGCCGGACCCTCGCCGAGGAACCCGGGATCGCGTTCGCTGCGGCCATTTCCGGGCCGTACAACCTGAACGCCGTCGCGCACTGCCGGGATCTGGACGAACTGTTCGAGTTCAGCACCGAACGCATCGGCGCGCTTTCCGGGGTGCAGAGCATGGAGCTCTCCCCGGTGCATCGGCAGGTCAAGCAGTCGGGAACGCTGGTGTACGGGGACCGGCTGGGGCCGCGCCCGGATCAGGATGCGTCGAGCGATTCCAGTTCGACCGAGCCCCCAGGGCGCACCCGGCGCGCCCGCCGATAGCCGTAGCCCGCGTACACGGCGAGCCCGAGCAGCAGCCAGCCACCGAGCCGCGCCCAGGTCTCCCAGTGCAGATAGGACATCAGCCAGATGGAGAACCCGATGCTGCACAGTGGCACGACGGGCATCCCCGGACAGCGGAAGCCGCGCCGCAGCCCGGGTTTGCGGTAGCGCAGCAGCAGAACGGCCCCGGAGACCAGGACGAAGGCGAGCAGCACGCCGATATTGGTGAGCTCGGCGACGGTGTTGATCGGGAAGAGCCCGGCCAGCGCGGCGGCGATGATCCCGATCCCCCAGGTGGCCCGGTGCGGGATCCGGCGTTTGGGATGCAGCGCGGCGAAGGTCGCGGGCATGAGCCCGTCACGGCCGAGCGCGTACCAGATGCGCGCGGCGCCCATCATGAACGAGAAGGTCACCGTGACGATGCCGATGATCGCGCCGAGGGCGACGATATTGGCCACCCCGGCGAAGCCGACACTGCGCAGCGCGCTGGAGAACCCGCTTTTCGGGTCGAGCCGGGAGTAGTGCTGCATCCCGGTGAGCACGATGCAGGCGAGCACGTAGAGCACCATGGACACGCCCAGCGAGATCAGCATCGCCTTGGGCAGATGGCGGCGCGCGGAAACGCTTTCCTCGGCGGCCGAGGAGAGCGCGTCGTAGCCGAAAACCGCGAAGAACACGGTGGACGCGCCGGTGAGCGCCCCGGTGACGCCGAACGGGGCGAAGGGATGCAGGTTGGCCGGATCGAGCCGGGTGAACCCGAGCACGATGACCACCAGCACGATCAGGATCTTGATGATCGTCAGCACCGTCTCCACCCGCGCCGAGGTGCGCGTTCCCCTGGTGAGCAGCCAGGCGACCGCGAGGCAGATGAGCATCGCGATCAGGTCCACCCGGTGCCCCGCCCCGGTCCCCGGCGCGCCGAGCGCCCACTGCGGCAGGTGCACGCCGAGCCCGTCGAGCAGGAAACCGACGTACCCGGACATGCCGATCGCGACGACCGCCACGATCGCGGTGTACTCCAGCAACAGGTCCCAGCCCACGATCCAGCCGACGAGCTCACCGAGCACGGCCGCGCAGTAGGTGTAGGAGGAACCGGCCCGCGGCACCATGCCCGCGAACTCGGCGTAGGCGAACGCGGCGAACAGCGAGGCGAGCCCGGCGACGAGGAAGGAGACGAGCACGGCGGGCCCCGCGGTGTCCCTGGCCACGGAGGCTGCGAGGCTGAAGATTCCAGCGCCGATGATCGCGCCGATCCCGATCATGGTCAGCTGGGTGAGCCCGAGCGTGCGCACCATTCGCGAACCGCCGGGCGGTTCGGCGGGCAGCGTTCGCCGCAGCACGCCACCGGGGCCGGTACCGAACAGGGTGGACAGCCGCGATACCGCCATTGGCACGCTCCGATCCGAGGTGAGCGAGGTCGCCGATCACCTTGGAACACGCCGGGCCCGCGGGGAAGGGGAAGCAGACCGAGACCCGCGCGCCCTCAGCGCGAGGTGCGCTGTGGGTACCCGGTCAGATCGATGGTGAACCACACCTCGTCGCGATAGTCCTCGTCGCCGAGGTGCACCGCGCCAGGCCAGCGGCCGCGTTCGGTCCAGCCGTGCTCGGTGTAGAAGCGCTCCAGCCCGTCCCCGGAGCGCACCCCGAGGGACACGGTGCGCAGCCCGATCTCCCCGGCGTGCGTCACCGCGGCGTTCAGCAGCGCACCGCCGACGCCGAGGCCCTGCGCCGCGGGGCTGACCATGAGCCTGCGCACCTCGCCGCGGTGCTGGACCGCGGGCACATCGGCGGGGACCAGGAACACCACACCGAGCAGCCGCTCCTGCTCATGCGCGGTGAACAGCAGTTCCTGTCCCTCGGCGACCGCGGCGAGCACCGCATCGGTGGCCGAGCGGATCAGTTCCGGATCATCGGCAGCGGTGAATCCGACCGCTCCCCCGGACTCGGTGACCTCGGTCCAGAGCGCGGTGAGCCGCTCGGCGAAGCCATCGCCGAGGGTCCGCGCGAGCTCGACCCGTGTCATGACACCACTATGGCAGGTCCTTGGTGAACCACACCTCGTCACGGTATCCGCCGTCAGCGAACCGCACCGCGCGTGGCCAGCGACCGCGCTCGGTGAAGCCGTGCGCGCGGTAGAACCCACCGAGGCCGGTGCCCGAACGGGTGCGCAGGAACACCGCCTCGACACCGTCCTTCGCCAGCGCGGCGAGGCCGTGTTCGAGCAGGCGGGTGCCCCAGCCGGTCCCCTGCAGCCCGGGGTGCACGCCGAGCCATTCGAGCTCGGCGGTGTGCCTGCGCACTGGCCGGTGACCGCGGCGGAAGTGCGCGAACCCGCGGACCCCGGACTCGTCGAAGACCACGAACAGGTAGTGATCCGGCGAGCCGAGACCGTCCACGACCGCGCGCGCCGCCCCGCGGACGGCCGCCTCCGGATCACCCCGGTCGAAGCCGAGCGCACCACCGGCCTCGGTGATGCGTACCCACAGCCCGGACAGCTCATCGAGCAGCCCGTCCGAGCCCGCGGTGATCCGGATCGGCCCGCGCACGGAGGTCAGCCCAGCTCGGGGAACCACAACTTGATCTCGCGCGCGGCCGATTCCGGGGAGTCCGAGCCGTGCACCAGGTTGTACTGGGTCTCCAGGCCGTAGTCGCCGCGCAGGCTGCCCGGGGCCGCCTTCTCCACCGGGTCGGTGCCGCCGGCGATCTGGCGGAAAGCCGGGATGGCGCGGGTGCCCTCCACGACGATCGCCACGACCGGGCCGGAGGTGATGAACTCGAGCAGATCGCCGAAGAACGGCTTGTCCTTGTGCTCGGCGTAGTGCTCCTCGGCCACCGAGCGCTCGACGTCACGGAGTTCGAGCGCGGCCAGCCGCAGGCCCTTGCGCTCGATCCTGCTGATCACTTCGCCGACCAGGCCGCGCTCCACGCCGTCCGGCTTGACGAGGACAAGGGTGCGCTCACTCACGATTGATTACTCCTTCGATTAAGAATTACCCGCGCACAACCGTAACGGGTGGTCAGCCACCGTCTTTCGCCAGGCAGGCCAGTTGCCCCGAGGACGGGGAACGGTAATACCAGACATCGGCCTCCGGCAGATCGGTGCACGCCGATGCGGGGGTGGCCGTGGACGCCATGCGCACCACCCGGGAGGCGTCCCGATCGGTGCCGCAGTCCACCCGGTGCGCGCCCTTGCCGGTACCGAGCACCACGCAGTCCCCGGTGTGCAGCAGCAGCGAGACGCAGTACACCGCGTCCGCCGAGTCGTCCCGCTGCACCGCGCCCCAGCGGGCGAAGTCCGCGACCGCCGCGCAGTCCTGCGGGGTGCGCCCGACCGCGTTGATCACGAACACCGACTCGTCCCCGGTGCAGGAGGCGGGGCGCAGCGATCCCGGGTGATCCGAGTAGAAGCAGGAACCGACCGCGAACGGGGTGCCACCGGCCCCGCTCGGCAGGGCGTGCCCGGCGACCTCCGCACTGTTGCCCATGCCGATGGAGAGCAGGCCGAACAGGGCACCGACGGCCAGTGCGAGCACCAGGCCGAGGGCGAGCAGCACCCTGCTGCGCACCTGGGCATGCCTGACGGCCCCCGTGTACCGGCTGCGCGGGGCCAGATCGGCGCTGGCATTGCCTCCGATGCCGGCAGGCATGGCTGACGTTGTCCTCCTCCCGCTGGGCTTTCGACGTTGCAGCGCCGCTGCGCTGTCGTCGTCCGCCTTGCATCTCATCCGATCTGATCCCCGCTCGCGCGGAAGAGGACCGTCAGACATGCCCTAAGACCCCTGCCCGTCGCCCGGTTGCTGACTCGGCAGGGTGCCCTGCCGGTATCGGCGGAGCACATCCGCGCGCAGCCGCAGCATGATCACCCAGATGATCAGGAACAGCACCCCGATGACCGCGAGCGCGCCGAGCACCAGCCCGCACAGGGCCACCACGACCTGCAGGCCGAGCCCGGCGATCGGGCTCCAGGAGAAACCGAGCAGCCCGCACAGCGCGAGCAGGGCGACCACGAGACCGAGCACCACCCAGCCCGCGCCGCTGGCGAACCCGCCGCCGAGCTTCGCGGCCACCGGGAGCGCGAGCGCGATCACGATCGCCTCCATGACCAGCGCACCGGCCATGACGCCACGGAAGGACCGCGCCGGATCCTTGGCCTGGGGCTGCTGGTCCTGCGCCTGGCCTGGTTGCGGTTTCTCTGGCTGCGAGCCGTCCGAGGTCATGCCGGATCCTTCCCGAACAGCGCGCGTGCCTCACCCGCGGTCACCACCGAGCCGGTCACCAGCACTCCGGCGCCGGACCACTGTTCGTCGGCCTCGTCCTCGGTGAGCGCGACGGCGCGCTCCACCGCGTCGTCGAGCCGCCCGACGACCTCGACCCGTTCATCGCCGAAGATCGCCTCGGCACGGTCGGCGAGTTCGTGTGCGGGCAGCGCGCGCGGGGAGGAGTTCGTGGTGAGCACGATCGAGGACAGCACCGGTTCGAGCGCGGTGAGGATGCCGGTCGCGTCCTTGTCCCCGAGTACCCCGACCACCCCGACCAGTTTGCGGAAGGCGAACTCGGACTCGATGGCCGAGGCGAGCGCGGCCGCGCCGTGCGGATTGTGCGCCGCGTCGGTGAGCACCGTCGGCGCCGAGCGCAGCCGTTCGAGCCTGCCGGGGACCCGCACGTTCTCGAATCCCTCGCGCACCCGGTCCATGTCGAGCCGGTGAGTCTTGCCCGCGCCGAAGAACGCCTCCACGGTCGCGAGCGCGAGCGCGGCGTTCGCGGCCTGGTGCGCGCCGTGCAGCGGGAGGAAGATCTCCTCGTACTCGCCGCCGAGCCCCTGCAGCAGCAAGCGCTGTCCGCCGATGGCCACATCCCGTTGCAGCACACCGAATTCCGATCCCTGGCGGGCGACGGTGGCATCCATCTCGGCCACCTTCTCCAGGATCGCGCGCGCCGCCTCCGGTTCCTGCTCGGCGAGGATGACGGTGGCGCCTTCCTTGATGATGCCCGCCTTTTCCGCGGCGATCCCGGCCAGATCACTGCCGAGGTATTCGACGTGGTCGATGCCGACCGGGGTGATCGTGGCGACCTGACCGTCGGCGATGTTCGTGGAGTCCAGCCTGCCGCCGAGTCCGACCTCGACGATCCCGGCCTCGATGGGGGCATCGGCGAACGCGGCGTAGGCCATCGCGGTGAGCACTTCGAACTTGGAGAGCGGCACCTCGGCGCTTTTGTCCACAATGGACAGATAGGGCTCGATCTCCCGGTAGGTCTCGATATAGCGTTTCGCCTCGATGGGCGCGTTGTCGATGGAGATGCGCTCGGTGACCGACTGCAGGTGCGGACTGGTGAACCGGCCGGTGCGCAGTCCGATCGTGGACATCAGCGAGTCGATCATCCGCACGACCGAGGTCTTGCCGTTGGTCCCCGCGACGTGCAGCACCGGATAGCTGCGCTGCGGCTGGCCGAGGATGTCGGCGAGCGCGGCGATCCGCGCCAGTGACGGGTCGATCTTCGACTCGGGCCAGCGGGTGTTGAGCTCGGCTTCGATCACGCGCAGCTCGTCCAGCACGGCCGGGTCCTCGCGCGGCACCTCGACTCCTACTCCTCGCACCGTTTCCTACCTCGCCCGAGTCTACGCACCGCACCGGATCACCACCCGCTTGGGCGTCGCGGCCACCGGCGGGCCGGAGCACTATGTTGTGCATGCTTCGAACACGCGTCATCACGCTGTGCAGTCTGCTCGGCGTGCTGCTGCTCGGGCTCGCCACATCCGCGAGCGCCCTGCCGAGCCCCCGCTACCAGCACTACGTCGCCCTCGGTGACTCGTACACCGCGGGCCCGCTGATCCCCATGCAGCGGCTGAGCCCGCTCGGCTGCTTCCGGTCCACGAACAACTACCCCTCGCTGCTGGCCGGCAAACTCGGTGTGGATGACTTCACCGATGTCAGCTGTTCCGCGGCGACCACGGAGCACATGACAGCCGAACAGAAGGTGTTCGCGGGCACGAACGCCCCGCAGCTGGACGCGCTGTCCGGCGACACCGATCTGGTCACCCTCGGCATCGGCGGCAACGACTTCAGCGTGTTCGGCACCGTCACCGGCGAATGCCCGAAACTGCGCGAGAACGACCCGAAGGGCGCACCCTGCCAGGCGAAGTACGCGGACACCTTCGCCAAGGCCTACCCGGAGATCAGCAAGCGCATCACGACCGTGCTCAGCGGCATCCACCAGCGCGCCCCGAAGGCGAAGGTGCTCGTGCTCGGTTACCCGGACATCGTGCCCGCCACCGGGACCTGCCCGGACCGGCTCCCGCTCGCTGACGGGGACTACCCCTTCGGCCGCTCGGTCGAGATCTCGCTCAACGACGCGATTCGCGCGGCGACCGAACAGGACGGGAACGCCTCCTATGTGGACACGTTCACCCCGACCGAGGGCCACGATGTCTGCGCGAAGCAGCCGTGGATCAACGGCAAGACCCTCAACCCGTTCGCCGCGATGTCCTATCACCCGTTCCGCGAGGCGATGGTCGCCGAGGCAGGGCTGGCCTACCGGCTGCTCGGCGGGGACACACGCGCGGTACTGAACACGCCGTACCCGGTGCACGGCCCGGTCGCGAACGAGCACCAGCTGCGTTCGGCCACGGCGCGTTAACCGTCCAGGTGTTCCCGTAGCGCGGGCAGGAATCGCCGGTCAGTGGCCAGCCAGCCGAGCTCGCCCAGCTCCGGTGCGCGCACCCAGCGCACGCCGAGGTGTTCGGTGGCGACCGGTTCGGCGGCCGGATCGGCGAGCCGCGCGGTCCACAGGTGCAGCACCAGCCCCTCGCGCAGCGCCACCGCGGGTCCGATCCGCGCGCCGGGCAGCACCTCGACGGCCAGTTCCTCGCGGCATTCCCGGCGCACCGCGCCCGCCTCGGTCTCCCCTGGTTCCACCCGCCCACCGGGGAACTCCCAGCCGCCCGCGTCCTCGGGCGGATAGGCACGCTGCTGGGCGAGCACCGAATCCGCGCGCAGCAGCGCGGTCGCGACCACGATCACGGGCGGGACGCTACCGTGCCGCGGGCCAGCGCACGTCGAAACGGGCCCCGCCCTCCGGGGAGTCGGTGACCCGCACACTGCCGCGCCGGGCCCGCACCAGCTCGGCCACCAGCGCGAGGCCGAGGCCGCTTCCCCCCGAATCGCGCGCCCGGTCGTCGGCGAGCCGGTAGAACCGGTCGAACACCTTGGCGCGGTGTTCGGCCGCGATCCCCGGTCCGTCGTCGTCCACCAGCAGCCGCACCGAGCGACCGCTGGGCAGCACGCTGACCCGGATGTGCGCGTGCGCGTACCGGCGCGCGTTGCGCAGCAGGTTGTCCAGCACCACCTTCACCTCGGGCGCGGCCGCGAGCACGCTGCACTCCCCCGCGGGCGCCTCGAACCACACCGGGGTCCCCGCGCCGAGGCGTTCGATGGCCGCGTGCACCGCGAACGCGAGGTCCACCGCCTGCGCCTGCGCGATCCGCCCGGCGTCCGAGCGGGCGAGCACCAGCAGGTCCTCGACAAGGGTGGACAACCGCTGTGCCTCGGCCTCGATCTCGGCGAGCACCTCCTGGGCGTCCTCCGGATCCGGATGCAGCACCGCGACCTCGGCCTGCGCGCGGATCGCGGTGACCGGGGAACGCAGCTCGTGCGCCGCGTCCCCGGTGAACCGCTGCAGTCGCGCGGTGGCCTCGTCGCGGCGCTGCAGCAGCCCGTTGAGCGCGGCGGTGAGTTCGTGCAGTTCGTCGTGCGCGACGGGTTCGGGGAGCCGTTGCCCGGTCGGCAGTTCCCGCGCCGCGGCCCGCATCTTGCGGATCGGGCGCAGCACGAAGCGGATCGCCAGCCAGCACAGCACGCCCACCCCGGCGGCACCGAGCACCGCACCACCGATCATCCACTGCCGCGCGGTGTGCACCAGGTAGCCATAGCCGGTCAGCGGGACCGCGGCGGTGACGAGGCGCTGCGCCCCGTCCGGAGCGGTGACCACGCCGCCGAGCCAGCGCAGCATCGGCTCGCCGTTCTCGTTGACCGGCTCACCGGCCTTGAGCGCGTCCAGCTCGTGCCGGTCGAGCGTGGTGCGCGCGCCGCCGTCGACCGGATCGCCCGCGGTGTCCAGTACCCGCACCGTGATCCCCGGCGAGGGCGGAGCCACCGCCGAACCGTGCGCGACCGCGGACCGCGCGGCGTTCAGCCGCGGGGCGATGGCCTCGTCGGCAGCGCTGATCGAAAGCGTTCCGAGCAGGTTCCCGGACAACAGCACGAGTACCAGCAACAGCGCGAGCGAGCCGAACGCGACGACCAGGCTCACCCGGAAGGCGAGCGAACGGCGCAGCCACCACCCCTTCACGGTGCGGCGACCAGGTAGCCGTGTCCGCGCACCGTGCGCAGCAGTTCACCCGCCCCCGCAGCCTCGAGCTTCTTGCGCAGGTAGCCGACGTAGACCTCGACCGCGTTGCGGGTGGCCGCCTGCTCGTCCCCCCAGGCGGCGCGCAGCAGCTCGTCCTTGCTCACCGAGGAACCCGGGCGGCTCGCGAGCGCTTCGAGCACCGCGAACTCCCGCGGGGAAAGCGGCAGCGGTTCGCCGGAGAACCGGGCCTCCCGGGCACCGCGGTCCACCTCGAGCTCGCCGACCCGCAGCACGCCCGCTCCCTCGTCGGCCCCGCGCCGCAGCAGGGCCTTCACCTGGGCGGCGAGCACCACGAAGGAGAAGGGTTTCACCACGTATCCGTCCGCGCCGAGATCGAGCCCGTCGGCCTGGTCGTAGTCCCCGTCCTTGGCGGAGACCAGCAGCACCGGGGTGCGCACCCCGTCCGCGCGCAACCGTTCGAGCACCCGGTAGCCGGAGAGCCCGGGCAGCATGATGTCCAGCAGGATCACCGAGAAACTCCCGGTCCCGGCCAGTTCGAGGGCACTGGGTCCGTCGGCGGCGGTGACCACATCCATCCCCTCCGCGGTCAGCCCGCGCTGCAGCGCCCTGCGCACACCCAATTCGTCGTCGACCACCAGCACTCTCGGTTTCACGGGCTCAGCATGCCTTGTCCCGGGCCCCGCTGCCGGATGCTCTCAGTGCGGTCTCAGTTTCCGGGGTGCATGCTCAGTGGTGTGGACGGGGAGAACCGAAGGAGAAACCGCATGAAGACCAAGAAGGTGACCACCGGCATCGCGGTCGTCGGCGTGCTCGCGGGCGCGGCAGGGCTGGCGATCGTCACGGTCCCCGCGGGCGCCGATCCCGCCCCGCAGCTGCCGAAGGTGAGCCCGGAGTCGCTGGTCAGCTCGGTGCTGCAGGCCAAGCCCGCCCAGTTCGGCGGCACCATGAGCGCCACGAGCAACCTGGGGATCCCGCTACCCGAGCTCAAGCAGGGCACCGACGGCGACTACAGCGCGCAGGTCTACTACGGCGGCGCGGACAAGTTCCGGCTGACCAGCGCGCAGCAGGGCGGTTCGCAGCACACCACGGTCTCGGACGGGTCGACGCTGTGGAACTACGACTCGAAGGGCCGCGAGGTCAGCAAGCTGCCGATGCAGCACGCCAAGGCGCACGAAAAGGCGATGCAGGAGCGCGGCAAGGGCGATCCGGTCGCGATGAGCAAGCAGCTGGTCGGCAAACTGCGCGAGTCCAGTGACCTCACCGTGGACGGCACCGCGCGGGTCGCCGACCGCGATGCCTACGAGCTGGTCCTGACCCCGAAGCCGAGCGAGAAGACCCTGGTCCGTGAGGTCCGGGTGGCCGTGGACGCGCAGACGCGGATGCCGCTGCGATTCGAGGCCTTCGGCAACGGCTCCGCCGATCCGGCACTCGAGTTCGGCTTCACCAAGCTCGATGTCGGCCAGCAGGACCCGGCGCTGTTCTCGTTCACCCCGCCGCAGGGCGCGAAGGTGACCACGGTCGACCCGAGCAAGCACATGGACAAGCTCAAGAAGCAGCCGAAGCAGCAGATGAACACCGTCGGCGAGGGCTGGGACACCGTGCTCACCGGGAAGCTGGACACCAAGAACGCGAAGCTGCCCCAGGGCGAGCAGGGCAAGCAGGAGCCCGGCCAGAGCAACACCCCGGCCGGGATCATGGACCGGTTCGCCAAGCCGGTGCACGGCGCCTACGGCAACGGCCACCTGATCAGCACCTCCATCGGAACCGCGCTGATCACCGACGACGGCCGGTTCGCCGCGGGCCTGGTCCCGCAGCAGGTCCTCGAGCAGGCGCTGGGCACCAAGTGACCACCACGATGCGACCCACTCCGGGCCCGGGGGCGGAAACGCTCCCGGGGCCCGGGGCCGGGCAGGACCAGGAACTCGCCGCCGCGACGCGGGGACTCGGCAAGCGGTTCAAGGGGGTCGACGCGGTCTCCGAGCTCGACCTCGAGGTGCCGCGTGGTTCGGTGCTCGGGCTGCTCGGGCCGAACGGTTCCGGCAAGACCACCACGATCCGGATGCTGCTCGGGCTCACCGCGCCGAGCACCGGAACCGTGGAGCTGCTCGGGGCGCGCATGCCCGACCAGGCACAGCACGTGCTGTCCACGGTCGGCGCACTGGTCGAGGGCCCCGGTTTCCACTCCTTTCTCTCCGGGCGGGACAACCTGCGCCGGTGCGCGGCCGCCGAACCCCGGCTGGCCACCCGGTCGATCAAGGCCGCCGTGGACTCCGCGCTCGAACGCGTCGGGCTCACCGAGGCCGCCGATCGGCGCTACCGCGGCTACTCGCTGGGCATGAAGCAGCGGCTGGGGCTCGCCGCCGCCCTGCTCGTCCCGCGCGAACTGGTGATCCTGGACGAGCCGACGAACGGGCTCGACCCCGCGGGAACCCGTGAGGTGCGCGCGGTGATCGGCGAGCTGCACCGCGAGGGAACCACCGTGATCGTCTCCTCGCATCTGCTCGCCGAGGTGGAGGCGACCTGTACGCACGTGGCCGTGATGAACCGCGGAAGCCTTGTCGCACAAGGACAACTCGACGAACTGCTGGAGGCGGGCAACACCGGACTCGAGGTGCGCACCGAGGAGGCGCCCGCCGCGCTCGAGGCACTCGGCGCGGAGCGGATAGCCGCCCGCGAGGTGGAGGGCGGGGTGCTCGTGGACCTCACCACCGCCCGCCCCGAGCAGGTGCTGCGCGTACTCGTGCGGGCCGAGGTCGCGGTGACCGAGGCACGCAAGCAGCGCACCGGACTCGAGGACCTGTTCGCCCAGCTGACCGAGGAAGGAGCGCAGGCATGACTACAGCCACCCTGGCCGAACCGGCGAGCGGCCTCACCCTGCGTCCCGAAGCCACCCGGGCCCCGCTCGGCCGGTTGATCGGCTCCGAACTGCGCTGGATGCTGTTGCGCCGCAGGACCGTGTTCGCGCTCGGCGGGCTCGCCCTGATCCCCATCATCATCGGGATCGGGCTGTCCGTGGCCACCGGATCCGGCATGCTCGCCGGCGGACTGGACACCCTGCTGCGCGGCAACGGCCTGATCCTGCCGATGCTCACCCTCCTGCTGCTCGCCAACCTGTTCCTGCCGCTGGTCGCCTCGATGTTCGCGGCGGACGCCATCGCGGGCGAGTCCGCGAGCGGAACACTGCGCGGGCTGCTCGTCGCCCCGATCGGGCGGCTGCGCCTGCTCGGCGTCAAGGCCTTCGGGGTCGCGGTCGCCTCCCTGGTCGCGGTGCTCGTCGTCGCGATCACTTCGATCATCATCGGCGAGATCCTGTTCGGTGGCACCGGAATGCTCAGCTTCTCCGGCACCCCGGTCGGGTTCGGCGGCGCGCTGGGACGCATCGGGCTCGCCGTGCTGTGGACCACCGTGCAGCTGTTCGGCATCGGCGCGGTCGCGCTGGCCATCTCCGCGTTCACCGAGCACCCGCTCGTCGTGATGGCCTCGACCCTGGCCGGGGTGATCGTGTTCAGCGTGCTCAACAACATCTCGCAGCTCTCGGCCATCCACCCGCTGCTGATCACCAACGGCACCATGAGCGGGGCGATTCCCGGGCTGCTCGGCGGACCGATGGACCTCGGCCCGTACGGCCAGAGCATGCTGGTGGCCGCCTGTTACACGGTCATCGGGCTCTCGGTCACCGCGATCCGCATGGTCAATCCCCGCTGAGCCACTTCTCCCGAGGCGATCCACGACCGGGGCCCGGTCGCTCACGAACCGAACCGTCCACGCTGAGCGACCGGGCCCATTCCTCGGCTCGTCCAGGCGCTACCGCCTGCCGGGTCTGGCCAGAACGGCGTCGAGTCGTCACCATGGCCGCATGACTGCACTACTGACCGAACAGCAGATATCGGACGCACTCGGCGAACTCCCGGAATGGCACCGCGAGGGCGAGGCCATCACCCGTTCCGCGAAATTGCCCAGCTTCCCGGACGCGATCACCGCCGTGGACCGCATCGCCGAGATCGCCGAGCGCGCCGACCACCATCCCGATATCGACATCCGCTGGCGCACACTCACTTTCACCTGTGCCACCCATTCCGAGGGCGGACTCACCGAGAAGGACACCCGGCTCGCCACCGAGATCGACAAGGTGCTCGCCTCCTTCGGATAAAGCCCGCATGAAGCGCTGATCACAGGCCCGCGCGGGACGCTAACGATCGGCCCGCGCGGGGCGATCTCATGGGTGCGCAGAGAAAATTCGGGGAGTGCACCAATGTTGAACATGTCCACCAGCCAGGTAACCGTCCACAATCACCGGACCGCCACCATCGTCACCGCGGTCCTCGCCCTGCTCGGAATCGTGGCCCTGTTCAGCACCGTGCCCGTCGATTTCGCCGTGTTCATCCTCTTCGCCGCGGGCATCGTGCTCGCCGGTGGCGCCGTGCTGATCTACACCGCCCGCCAGTACCGCCGCTTCGACGACGAGTGAGCGGTTCCGGCGCGCGCGATGAGTTTCCGCCGCGGCACCGGTCCGTACGGTCATGACCCATACGACGACACACATGACCACTTCGCTGGACGGCTTCGCGGCCGGGCCCGAGCAGTCCCGGGAGAACCCACTCGGCCGCGGGGCCATGGCACTGCACCGGTGGCACCTCGACGGTGAATGGCTCGCCGACAACGAGATCGACATCCGCTGGCGCGACTGGCTGCTGCGGCCTCGCGGCGCCTACGTGATGGGCCGGAACATGTTCGGGCCCGTGCGCGGCGGCTGGGAGAACGATCCCGGATGGCGCGGGTGGTGGGGCGAAGAACCGCCGTACCACGCACCCGTCTTCGTGCTCACTCATCACGAACACGAGCCGATCGAGATGGCGGGCGGAACCACCTTCCACTTCGTCACCGGAGGATTCGCCGAAGCGCTGCGGCTCGCCCGCCAAGCCGGAGACGGGGACGTCGACATCGCGGGCGGTGCCTCCACCGTGCGCCAGGCACTCGCCTCCGGTGAACTCGACGAGCTCAGCCTCGACATCGCCCCCGTCCTGCTCGGTCAGGGCGAACGCCTCTTCGACGAAACCACCGCCGCGGCCACCCTCGAACCCATCGAGGCCGAACACACCCCGTTGGCCACCCACATCCGCTACCGCGTGCGCTACTGAGCCGGGGCCCCGCGTGATTTTTCGCGCGGGGCCCGAATTCCCGATCGCTGCTAACTTGAGGCGATGGAGCAGGGACAGCCCAGCAAGACGGCATTGGCGACCGGCTATTGGCGCGCGTATCACCAGGTGCTCGATGAGCCACGGGTGCTGGAGGACCCGCTGGCCCTCCGGATCCTGCGGCTGTCCCCGGACGAGCTGACCGATCAGGACACCGAGCCGTGGAGTCGGTTCGGTGGCACCAGCGGCAGCCAGCTCGGCAGGCGACTGTTCTTCGCCACCCGCAGCCGCTTCGCCGAGGAGGTGATCGGTGAAGCCGTGCGCGCGGGAACCCGGCAGGTGGTATTCCTCGGGGCGGGCCTCGACACGTTCGCCTATCGCAACCCGTTCCCGGAACTGCGGGTGTTCGAGGTCGATCACCCCGCTACTCAGTCGTGGAAACGACAACAGCTCGCCGAAGCGGACATCCCGGTCCCGGATTCGGTGACCTTCGCCCCGGTCGATTTCGAGACCGATTCGCTGTCGGACGGTTTGGCGGCTGCCGGATTCGATCGCGGCGAACCCGCCATCTTCGTCTGGCTCGGCGTCGTCTTCTACCTGACACAGGATGCGTTCCAGGAGACGCTGCGGTACATCACCGGACAACGGGGATCCGTGCGACTGGTCCTCGACTACCTGCCCGCCCCGGCCACCGCGGACGAGCAGGCGGCACTGCGGGACCGTATGGAGCGGCTCATGAACGCGGGCGAACCGTTCCTGAGCATGTTCCCGCCCACCGAAATGGAGCAGCAGCTCAGCTCGGCCGGGTTCACCACCGTCGAGGATCACTCCGCGGCGGCACTGATCGAGCACTATCGCGGTGCGCCCCTGCCCGAAGGCGCGGCCCTCCCGAAACCGGCTTCGCGGCTGCTCCAGGCCGGGCGCTGAGCTGACCGGCAGCCGTTCAGGGGTTCCGGAAGCCGATCCGCGTGGATGACGTGCAGTTCGCTGACCGCGCGGGTCAGGGCGACGTAGAGCCGCTGCAGGCCGCGGGACTCCAGCGCGGCGATGCGGGCAGGTTCAACGACGAGCACGGTGTCGAACTCGAGTCCCTTGGTCAGGGTCACCGGTGCCAGGATGAGGCGCTCGGCTTCGAGGCTGCCTTCATCGGCACCGAGCACGGTGTGTCCGATCCCGTTTCCGGTAAGGGCGCGCTGGAGCTCGGGGACATCCTCGTCCGCGGCGATGAGCCCGATCGAGCCTTCCCCGGACAGGGCGGCAGCGCAGGCGGCGACCGTGGTTCCGATCGTTTCCCCGGGGGCGGTTTCGGTGATGTGCAAGGCATCGGCGGACTGGCGAAACGAGGCCGGGCCACGCAGTTCCGGGGCGATGCGCGGAAGCAGCCGGGCGGCGTAGTCGATGACCTGTGCCGGTACCCGGTAGCCGCGGGTCAGCTCCTCGATCCGGCCCTCCGGCCGATCGAGGTGGGCCAGCACGGTGGCCCAGTCCTCGACCGCGGCCGGGCTGGTGGCCTGGGCCAGGTCGCCGAGCACCGTGCAGGAACCGGTCATACGGCGCGCGATCGCCCGGATCTGCATCGGGCTGAGATCCTGCGCCTCGTCCACGACGATGTGCCCGAGCCTGTCCGGCGTCGCGATCAGCGCCGCGCATTCGTCGAGCAGTGCCAGGTCGAGGCTGCTCCAGGCCATCGCCTTCCGGCTGCGTGGGCGCGGGGTGCGCAGGATGGCATGCTGTTCCTCGGGCGAAAGGATTCCGTCCGCGGCGTGCGCCAGCCGGGCCCGCTCGGTGAGCAACTCGAACACGAGGCGGTCCGGATCGGCCGTCGGCCACATTTGCCGGACCGCGCGGCCGATCGCCGTAGTGCGGCGCAGCTGCGCCGCGGTGGTCGTGATGGTTCCCCCGGCCCGCTCGATCTGGCGCAGCACCAGTTGTGCCAGACGCTGGGCCAGCAGTTCCCGACCTGAGCCGTAGTCGATCTCGCGGCCGCGCACGAGCGCGAGTTGTTCGGCCAGCTCTTCCTCGGACAGCCGCCAGATCCGGTGCCGGTGCTTGAGCTCCAGCGGCTCCGGCGGCGGCTGGATCCGGGACCACAGGTGCCGCCGGATGACCTCGGCCATCCGCGCATCGCCTTTGACCCGCGCCGCCCGCGGATCCTCGACATGCCCGACGGTGTGTCCCGAACCGGCGAGCTCGTCGATCGTGGTCTGGGATACCGCCACCTCACCGAGGGCGGGCAACACATGGCGGATATAGGACAGAAAGGAGCGGTTGGGCCCGATCACCGCGACCCCGCCGTCGGTACGCAACCGTTCCCGCTCGGCGTAGAGCAGATACGCGAGCCGATGCAGGCCCACTGCGGTCTTTCCCGTTCCGGGTGCGCCCTGGATGCACAGGGTGCGCTCCAGCGGGGCACGCACCAGGCTCATCTGTTCGGGTTGGATGGTGGCCACGATGTCGCGCATCGGCCCCTTGCGCGGACGCTCGATCTCGGCGGCCAGCAGACCACTGCCCTCGGGTGCGTCCTGGCGATCGATCGGTTCGTCCTCGTACGCGGTCAGCACACCATGGTGATCGAAGCCGTACCGGCGGCGCACCCGGACTCCCATCGGATCCTGGTGGTCGGCCTCATAGAAGGCGCGGGCCAGCGGGGCACGCCAATCGATGATCAAGGGTTCCCCGCGCACATCCCGGACCCCCTGGCGGCCGATATAGACCCGGTCGCCCTCCGGAGTGCGGGTGTGCGGGCCACCCCCGTCCCGCTCGTAGATCCGTCCCGGCGGGTAGTCGAGGCGGCCGAAGAACAGCGGCACCTCTTCGAGGTCCGAGAGCTCCTCGACCCGCTGCGCGCGGAACTGCCGCAACGCGTGGAAGAAGTACTTGTTCTCCACGGCGTCCCCTGCCTCGCCCGCCCCCGTGGCGAGCGCGGTGCTGATCTCCGCACGCATACGGCTCAGCTCCGCACGGCAAGCGTCCAGGTAATCGCGTTCCGCACGGATCTCCGGCTCGACAGCCTTCTGGTCGGTCTGATGCATGCTCGTGGCTGGCCTCACTCGGCGACATTAAACTTTACCCGGTTAATCATACAACTTGGTTAATTTGCTAACCAGGGCAGGCGTAGCTACGCTGAGGCCATGGCCGAACCAGGACTGCGGGAACGCAAGAAACGCCGCACCCGCGAGACGATCACCGAGGCCGCCTTCACCCTGTTTCAGGAATCCGGGTTCGACAACGTCTCCGTCATCGACATCGCCGCCGCAGCCGAGGTGTCCAAACCCACCCTGTTCGCCTACTTCCCCACCAAGGAAGACCTCGTCCTGCGCCGATTCCTCGACGACGACAGCGGACCGGCGATCATCGTCCGGGACCGTGCAGCAGGCACATCCGCACTGCAGGCCCTGCGAGAAGACTTCCTCCGACGACTCGCCCGCCGCGACACCCTCACCGGACTCGACGACAGCGCGCCCGCCATCACCTTCCACAAGCTGCTGTACTCCACGCCCACCCTGATGGCCCGGCTCACCGGATACATGCTCGACCAAGAACGAAAACTCGCCGAAGAACTGTGCGCCACCGGTGGGGCGAGCGAGAAACTCACCGCCCGGATCCTGGCCGCGCAGATCTTCGGAATCCAGCGCATCCTCTCCGCGCACAACGCCGAGGAAATACGCTCCGGCCGCAGCGCCGAGGACATCTACCCCGCCGCGGTCGCCCAGACCGAGGCCGCCTACGACAGGCTGGAACGCAGCTGTTCCGGTGACTAAGGGGTGTCTCGTAACC
>NZ_JALM01000024.1:91481-91566 GCF_000737195.2 Sciscionella sediminilitoris | reverse complement strand
TCTGGGGACAACCGCCGCCGTTGTGGACAATCACGCAGACACTCGAGCTCGCCGACCGGCAGCGAACCCCTTGTGCGTGGTTGTG
>NZ_JALM01000024.1:0-91464 GCF_000737195.2 Sciscionella sediminilitoris | reverse complement strand
AACCACGCACAAGCACCCGTTTGACCAGGTCAGCGGGTCAGGGATTGTTCGATGAGGGCGGCGAACACGTCACCGAGGGATCGGCCCGCCGCTTGGACCGCCATGGGCAGCAGGGATGTCTCGGTGAGCCCTGGGGATACGTTGACCTCGAGGAAGTAGACCTCGCCCTTGGCGGTGACGATGGCATCCGTGCGGGAGACGTCGCGCAGGTCGAGCTGTTTGTGCGCGGAGATGGCGAGTTCGACCACGGCGTCCGCGTCGGTCTCGGTGAGCCGGGCGGGGGCGTGGAAGGTGGTCAGCCCCGCGGTGTACCGGGCGGTGTAGTCGTAGAGCGGTCCCTGTGGCGCGATCTCGACGGGTGGCAGGGCTACGGGGCCCTCGCCGGTGTCGAGCACGGTGACGGCGACCTCGGTTCCGGTGATGTACTGCTCGGCGAGCACGGTGTCGCCGTAGGCGAAGCAGCCGACCATGGCCGCGGGCAGTTCGCCTGCCTCGTGCACGACCTGGACCCCGAGCGCGGAACCGCCCTGCTCGGGCTTGAGGATCAGCGGCAGTCCGAGTTTCGCGACCATGGCGTCGAGTACCGCCTGCGCGCCGAGCTCGCGGAAGGTGCTGTGCGGCAGGACGACCCAGTCCGGGGTTCGGATGCCCGCGCGGTGCAGCTCGGACTTCGCGGTGGGCTTGTCCCAGGCGCGCCGGCACGCGTGCGAGTCACTGCCGACGAACGGGACATCGTGCATCTCGAGGATGGTCTGGATGGACCCGTTCTCGCCCTGGCCGCCGTGCAGCGCGATCGCGACGGCATCGGGGCGTTCACTGGCCAGCCGGCCGATCAGCGCGGAGTCGGCGTCCCATTCCATGGTGGTGATGCCGACCGAACGCAGTGCGGCCGAGAGCCGCCGCCCGGAGCGCAGGGATACCTCGCGTTCATGGGATAGGCCGCCGGAGAGCACGGCGACCACGTGATCGGACAATTGAGGGAAGACTCCTTATGCGGTGTCGGGCGAAGGCGACTGCGGCCCGCTGATCTCGCGCCGCGCCGTCGGCCCGAAGGTTTCGTAGAGCTCGAGCTCCGACTCGAGCACCCCGGCGAGCCTACGCACCCCTTCGGTGATCCGATCCGGGGTCGGATAGCAGTACGAGAGCCGCATCTGCCTGCTCCCGAAATCGTCCGCGTAGAAACCGGTTCCCGAAGCGTAGGCGACCCGCGCGGTGACCGCACGGGGAAGCATCGCCTTCGTGTCCACACCTTCGGGGACGGTGAGCCAGACGAAGAACCCGCCCTCGGGGCGGGTCCAGGTGCACCCCTGCGGCAGATACTGCTCTAGCGCATGCAGCATCGCGTCCCTGCGCTCGGCGTAGTTCCGGCGGAACTGCTTGATGTTGCCCTGCCAGTCGTGCGTTGCCAGGTACCGGGAAACCACGAGCTGATTGAAGGTCGGCGGGCACAGGGTCGCCGATTCCGCGGCGAGCACCAGCTTTTCGCGCACCGCGTGCGGGGCCAGCGCCCAGCCGACGCGCAGCCCGGCGGCGAACGTCTTCGAGAACGAGCCGAGATAGATCACGTTCTCCGGATCGAGGGTGCGCAGCGCCGGGTACACCTGGCCGTCGAAGCCGAGCATGCCGTACGGGTTGTCCTCGATGATCAGGATTCCCGCGCTGCGGCAGATCTCCACGATCTCGGCACGTCGCTCGATGCTCAGCGTCACCCCGGCCGGATTGTGGAAATTCGGGATCGTGTACAGGAATTTGATCCGCTGCCCGGACTTGCGGCAGGACTCGATCGCCGCGCGCAGAGCCTCGGGCTGCAGGCCGTCGTCGTCCATGGCCACGTGCACGACCTGGGCCTGATAGGCGGCGAAGGAACCGAGCGCGCCCACATAGGACGGCCCTTCGGCGAGCACGACATCGCCGGGATCGCAGAACAACCGGGTCACCATGTCGAGGGCCATCTGCGAACCGACGGTCACCACGACATCGTCCGGGTGCGCCGAGATCCCCTCGAGCCCCATCACCTCGCAGATCTGCTCGCGCAGGGCTACCACGCCCTGGGCCGAGCCGTACTGCAGCGCGGTGAGCCCCTCGTTCGCGATCAGGTCCCCGATCTCGGTGGACAACGAGTCGAGGGGGAGCGCGGCGAGATTGGGCATGCCACCGGCCAGCGAGACCACCTCGGGACGGCTGGCGACGGCGAACAGAGCTCGGATCTCCGATGCGGTCATCCCCGAGGTGCGCGCGGCGTACCGGCGCAGGTGGGGGTCGAGATCGTGCTGGCTCGAGTCCGGTCTTGCCGGCCGCTGTTCGGTCATCCGGCGCTCCAAGGTCGCGCTTCGAGATTGGCGGGCATACAGTGGTACCGGCCGAGTGTAACCGTCGTGCCTGGGGGAACGGCGCCGCGAGCACACCCGGCTAAGCTCGTATCACCTCATTCGTGCAGCTAAAGGGAGGTCTGTTGACTCGCCGCGTGGTTGGCGTCACGCTCGACAATCTCGACGGGCTCCCCAAACAGTGCAGAAGGTGCGTGTTCTGGGAACTGGCCCCGCACCTGCGCGAGGAGGCCGAGCAGTACGGCGATGTCGAGTTCGAGAAGGAAGCCTGGATCTCGAGCGTGCTGCTCGACTGGGGCTCCTGCGGACGGATCGCCTACGTGGACGAGGTCCCCGCGGGATACGCGCTCTACGGCCCGCCGAACATCGTGCCGAGGGCCGCCGCCTTCCCGACCGCCCCGGTCAGTGCCGACGCCGTACTGCTCACCGCGCTGCGCGTGCTCTCCGACTTCGGGGACGGCGGAGTGGGCCGGATGCTCGTGCAGGCGGTCGCCAAGGACCTCACCAAGCGCGGAGTGAAGGCGATCGAGGCCTTCGGGGACGCCGACCCGGTGGAAGGGGCGACCTGTGTGATCCCCGCCGACTTCCTGCTCTCGGTCGGTTTCAAGACGGTGCGCCCGCACCACAAGTGGCCGCGGCTGCGGCTCGAACTGCGCAGCGCGATCTCCTGGAAGGAAGACGTCGAAGCGGCACTCGAGCGCCTGCTGTCCACGGTGACCATCCAGCAGGGCGCGCCCGCACTCGGTCAGCCCTTCCGTTCGGAGCGCTGACCCGGGCGACAGCCAGGTGGTTACTCGGCCTTGGCGAGTTCGTGCCGGAGAATGTCGGCGAAGGTGAACGTGCCCGTCGGCTGGTCGCCCTCACCGAGCAGGTAGAGCCGCTTGACCGCGATGAGCATGCCCTCGGCGATCCGGTCCAGGAACGCGGGATCGCGCAGGTTCGCCCGGTCACTGGCATTGGTGAGGTACCCGGCCTCGACGCGCACCGCGGGACAGCGGGTGAGCCGCAGCGAATCCCAGCCGCGCCCGTGCGAACGGCAGTCCAGCAGCCCGGTACGCGCGGTGACCTCGCGCTGGATGAACCCGGCCAGCGCTTCCCCGATGGTGGATCCGGTGCGCCCATTGCCCGCGCCGAAGTGGAAACAAGCGACCCCACGCGCGTGCGGTGAACGGTGCCCGTCGACGTGCAGGGACAGGAACAGGTCCGCCCCGGTCTCGTTGGCGAACCTGGCCCGCTCCGGCTCGGTCGGGCAGTGCTCTGGTCCCCTGGTCAGCAGCGCGTCCATCCCGGTCGCCTGCATCCGGCCCTCGAGCCGGCGCGCGAGGTCGAACACGATGTCGGCCTCGCACACATCCTCGGCGACGACGCCCCGGTCCGGCCCGCCGTGCCCGGGGTCGATGATGATCCGTTTGCCGCGCAGCCGCGGACCGGCGGTACGCATCCGCTCCTGCTCACGCAGCAGCACCGGGCTCCCGCCGCGCACCTTGGGGGCGAGCTGGCGCAGGGTGCGCACGGTCACCGCGCCGCAGATGCCGTCCACGGTGAGCTTCATATCGCGCTGGAAATCCCGCAGGGCGTGCTCGGTCTGCCCCTCGAACACCCCGTCCGGGCGGCCCGCGTCGTACCCGAGCTCGAGCAGCCGCTCCTGAAGCGCGAGCACATCGTCCCCACTCATCGGGGCCGAGACGGTGTAAGCGAGCGGGCGCGCGCCGAGCGTGTACGTCGCGTCGAGCATCGCGCGGTAGGTCGCGGGGCCGACCACGCCGTCGGTGATCAGGCCTTTGCGTTGCTGCAGTTCGCGCACGGCGTGCTCACAGGCGGCGTCGAACACCTCGTGTGAGCCGTTGTGCGACTCGGTGAGCAGGCCGAGTTTGACAAGGATCGACCGCACTTCGGAAACGGCGGGGCCAGCGTCACCGCGGTGAAGTTGCGGCATGCACTCCTCGCTTCGCTCAGGCACCGATGCATCGCACGCGGCGCGGTCGTCATCTCGCTCTACCGGGGGATACACGGCCGGCTTCACCCATGCTTGACCCCGATATCCACTTATTGTGCCTTGTGGCCCCGCGCCGGTGACGCAAGGGTGACCCCGTGCGTCGGCGCACGTGAGGAACCCCGAAAAGGCCCGGCACTCGGCTCGTGCGCACCGTGACTGGGACGGTAACAACACGCGGGAGCGCCGGGCCTTGTTGTCCGCGTGGCGAAAACCACGCCGAAACGTTATCGAGTGATCAGATGTACTCGGACAGATCCGAGAGCAGCGCCGCCTTCGGCTTCGCGCCCACGATCTGCTTCACCGGCTCGCCGCCCTTGAAGACCATCAGCGTCGGCACGGACATGATCTGGTAATCGCGCACGACCTCGGGGTTCGAGTCGATGTCGAGCTTGGCGATCGTGAGCTTGTCCGAGTTCTCGTCGGCGATCTCCTCGAGCACCGGCGCGACCATCTTGCACGGGCCGCACCAGGTCGCCCAGAAGTCCACGAGCACCGGCTTGTCGCTGTCGAGCACATCGCTCTTGAAGGACTGGTCGGTGACCTCGACGGTGTTTCCAGCCATGTTTGCTCCTTACCCGTTCTTCTCGATGCGCGAGCGGGTCAGCCCGCGCTTGGTCCGGTCGAGCCCGCCAGCACGGCGGCCTCCGGCTCCGCGTTCTCGGCCAGCCAGCGCTCCGCGTCGATCGCGGCCGAGCAACCCGAACCCGCGGCGGTGACCGCCTGGCGGTAGGTGTGGTCGACGAGGTCACCACACGCGAACACCCCGGCCACATTGGTGTAGGTGGTGGGGGACTGCACGCGCACGTAGCCGTCCTCATCGGTGTCGACCTGCCCGCGCACCACGGCCGAGCGCGGATCGTGGCCGATCGCCATGAACAACCCCGTGACGTCCAGGTTTGATTCCTCACCGGTGACCGTGTCGCGCAAGGTCACACCGGAAACACTCGATTCGCCGCGCACCTCGGTCACTTCCGAGTTGAGCTGCCAGCGGATCTTCTCGTTCGCCCGCGCGCGCTCGAGCATGATCTTCGAGGCGCGGAACTCCTCGCGGCGGTGGATGATCGTGACCGAGCGAGCGAACCTGGTCAGGAAGGTCGCCTCCTCCATGGCCGAGTCCCCGCCGCCGACCACGGCGATGTCCTGGTCGCGGAAGAAGAAGCCATCGCAGGTGGCGCAGGCGGAGACCCCGTGGCCGAGCAGCTTCTGCTCCCCGGGGACGTGCAGGTACCGCGGTTCCGCGCCGGTCGCCAGGATCACCGCGCGCGCGGCGTAGCGCTCACCACCGACGGTGACGTACTTGATCGGCCCCTCGAGCTCGACCGACTCCACGTCGCGGGCGAGCAGTTCGGCGCCGAACCGTTCGGCCTGGGCACGAAACTGTTCCATCAGGTCCGGGCCCATGATTCCGTCCCGGAACCCCGGGTAGTTCTCCACCTCGGTCGTGTTCATCAGCTCGCCGCCGAACTGGGTGCCCTCGAACACCAGCGGTTCGAGCTGCGCGCGCGCCGCGTACACCGCGGCCGTGTATCCCGCGGGCCCGGATCCGACGATGATCAGATCGCGTACCTCGTGCTGCCCTGCCACTTCACCCTCCAGTCGCTCTCGGATCACCCCGGTCGAGCTCATCACGTACCGGTGTCAACGCGATCGTATGCGGTGGATGTTCCATGCCGGTGTGTGCGCCCCGTCGCGCCGTGAAACGTCGTGAGCGGTTGTGTTGGTTCTAACCAACACAACCGCTCACAAGGGATGTTTCAGCAGGTCAGGAGAGGTTTACATCGGCGCAGGAGTAGAAGGCGTTCCCGGTGTCCGCGATGTCCCAGACCGCGTAGATGAGGTGTCGCCCGGTCTTGCCCGCGGGCAGCTGGACGTCGTGATCGACGGTCTTCGGCGGCTGCTTACCGCCGTAGTCGACGCTGGCGAAGGGCTGCGGGTCCAGCGCCGCTCTGGTCAGTGGCTTGGTGGGATCCCAGCCGTCCTTGGTGATGAAGTACCGGAAGTCGGTGGTGGCGTGCGCCGCGGTCAGGGTCCAGGTGAACTTGGTCTTTTGTCCGCTGGGCAGGTCGGTAGCCGGCCACTTGCCACCGCGCGGATCATCGAGCTGGCTGTAGTCCGCATGGTTGGCCGCGCACAGTTTCCCGTCGTCCGGACCGGCCTTCGGGAACCCCTTGGGGCCCTCCACGCTCTGCGGTTCCCACTGGATCGGCCCGCAGTTCTGCACCTTGCCGAGTTTGCACTGGTACGACCTGCTTGGCGGGTCCTGGGTATATCCATGTGCCAGCGCGCTTCCCGATGAGGCGAACACGAGGGCCAGCGGGGCCACGCCCACGGCGATGATTCCGGCGACTGTCTTCGAGCGATTGTTTCGCACCGTTGCGCTCCTTGTCCTCACAGCATTGCCGTCATGCGAAAGGACAGGTTTACGCGCGGTAGCTCAAGATCAGCAGATCCGTTGGTATGAAAGAAAGCTGTCGAGTTCGCGCTACTCAGCGTGTGGGTGGGACGGGCACACTCGACCCGATGAGGCTATTGCTCATGGTCTCCGGCTTGCCCGCCCCGCATTCCGGGCTGACCACGAGCATCCGGAACTGTGCGCTCTTCCCGGTGGTAAGCAGGATCAGCACGCCAGGCTTGCCGTCCAGCTCGAGCTGCTTGATCCCGGCGACCGAGCTGGGGGAACCGGCGTTGTTGGCCGCGAGGCAGCCCGCGAGCCGCTCCGGCTTCTCCAGCGGGCCGTAGTCGCGCGCGCCGAGGGCCGCCGAGAGACCCCGTTTACCGAGTTCACCTCGGTCCAGATGCAGCACACCCGGCTTCGCCGGCCCCTCGGCCACCGGTTTGCCTTCTTCGGTGTTCCCGCCGAGGTTCGTGACCCCGACCGCGGCGATGGCCGCGACCGCCGCGGCCGCGGCGACCACCCCGGAGATCCAGCCGACCCGTTTGTTCCGCTTCCGGCGCGCCTCGGCGAGATCGACCACCTTGCCCTGGCCGGTTTCCGCAGGGCCTGCGCGCTGGGCGAGTTCCTGGCCGATGACCGCATCCAGCCGGGCGGCCACGTTTTCCGGCATCGGCTCGGCGGGTGGCGCCTCGGCGAACGCGGACAGCGAGCCGCGAGTCGATTCGAGCGCCTCGAGTATCGCGCGCGCCTGCGGATCCGCGTTGACCTTCGGCCACAGTTCGGCGGCTGTCCCCTCGTCGAGCGCGCCCGCGTGCAGGTCGGAGAGCAGGTCGACAGACCACGCGCCGCCATCATGGCCGCCGCGCCCCACTGTGTCTGTCATCGTGGCCCCTCTCCACGCCGCGGTGCCCCCACCACGCCCGTCGAACTGTTCGGACCTGTGACGTTCGCGGGGTCGTCCGGGTTCCGTAAGTGACCGAGAAGTTTTGCCAGCTTGACCCTGCCACGCGCGCAGCGGCTCTTGATGGTGCCCTGCGCCAGGCCGAGCCGTTCGGCCGCTTCGGCGACCGAGTACCCCTCGACGTCGACCAGCACGATCGGCAGTCGCTGGTCCTCGGGCAGTTCGGCGAGCGCCGCGCGGACCTCGAGGGTGGTCTCGCGCTGGGCCATGTCATCGGTCCCGGTCGAGGGTTCACCGGCGTCGTGCTCGGGGAGCGGAACGGTCGGCCGGGCCTGACGGCGCCGGATCCGGTCCAGGCAGGCGTTCACCACGATGCGGTGCAGCCAGGTCGTGACCTGGGACTGTCCGCGGAAGCGATCGGCACCGCGGAACGCCGAGATGCACGCGTCCTGCAGCGCGTCCGCGGCCTCCTCCGGGTCCCGCATGGTCCGCATGGCCACCGCCCACATCCGGTCCCGGTGCCTGCGGACGAGCTCGTTGAACGCGTGCGGGTCGCCGTCGACATGCGCGGAGAGCAGCTCGGCGTCGGTTGGGGCGGCCGTGGTCACCCGGACAGAATAGCGAGCACCCGCGACACTATTTCCCGGAGAGGAAGCTGATCTCGCTGATCTTCGATGCGTACTGCCCATCGTTGCTGGCGAGCTTGTTGACCCACACGATCAGGTACTGCGTCGGCGGGTAGTCGTTCAGCTTGAGCTGGCTCTGTCCATTGGCCAGGTCACCGCCACCGACGATCTTGGTGTCGCCGAGGGAGGGGTCCTGGGAATCGGCCGTGCGGATCTGCACGCTCGTGCCTTCGCTCGGCGAGTCGATGTTGACCTGGGACAGCGTGACCGGCTTGTCGAACTTCGCGATGATGCCCACGCCCGGTTTGAGCGAGGGGAAGTTCTGCTTGTACGTGTAGGTCTTCCACTCGGTACCCGGGTCGCCATCGTTGACCCGCGCCACCGTGCCCGGACTGTCCGGGTCATCGGCGACGTTGAAGATCTGCACATCCGTGGGCTTCACCGGGCCCGGCGCCTGGCTCGAGGGCGCGGCCGGCGGCGGGGCCTGCTGTTTGGGTGGTGCTGGTGCGCTCGCGGTCAGCCGGGGCCCGCTCGGCGCGCTGCCACCGTCCGAGAAGAACCCGATCACCCCGGTGACCAGCCAGATCAGGATGGCCACGGTGGCGATCGCGAGGATGCCGATGGCGATTGCCAAACGTTTGCGGCGAACCGGATCGCGCTGCGGTTTGCGCGTGGTCCACACCGTGTCGTCCGAGCCGTCCTCGGGTTCCACGACCTGGGTGACCGGGATCTGCCCGGTCTCGTGACTCGCCGCATCGTCATCGGCGACCCGTTCGAGTACCGCGAGGATCGCGGCCGAGGTGCGGATGCCGCTGACCGTGTTGCGATTGTCCGCGAGGCAGCGCACCGCGAGGTTGGACAGCTCGGAGGGCACCGTGGGCTGCAGTGTCTTCGGCGCGACCACGCTGCCGTCCGGCGCGGTCGGCGCGGCGGGCAGTGCCCTCGGTCCTTCCGGCAACGGCCAGCGCCCGGTCAGCAGCAGGTACAGCAGCGCACCGAGGCCGCGCACGTCATCGCGCAGGGTCGCATCGGGCTGGGCGCCCGGGAAGGCCAGGCGCAGCGCACCGTCCCTGGTGACCCGCACCCGCTGCGGATGGCCGACACCGAGCACGATCCCGGTCTGGTGCGCCTGTTCGACGGCGCTGGTCAGCGGTTCGAGCAGGGCGGCAGCGGTGTTCGGGCGGACCGCCCCGTCCGCGACGAGGTCCACCAGATCGGTGCCCGGCGACCAGTCGGCGACCACCATGCCGAGCACGCCCTCGCTCGGGGAGATCCCGTTGCCGAGGCTGAGTACATCGATCACGCGGGACACGGTCGGATGCGAGAAGGTCGCCGAATGCATGGCGCGGTCCAGGGTCCGGCGCGCCTGACTGGCGGCGTTCCGGTCCGCCGGGTTGCCGAGCAGCACCGAGAGCGCGACATCCCGGCCGAGCTGATTGTCCCGGGCGCGCCAGAACAACGCCCCCGCCTGTTCGTCGGCGCCGAACTGGGCGAGTAACCGATAGCGGCCGTCGCCGATCACGCCGCCAGGCGAGAGCTGCCCTTGGTTCGGGGACATCCCACGTCCACCGGGCGACGAAGATTCAGTTGGCCTGGTCAATGCGCACACTCCCACTCGCCGGCGCCCACTACCGGTCGACTGCCTCCTCCTGCGAGACGTTCGATCCTAGGGTACGCGACTTCGCAGGTGTGCGTACTCGTGCGACCGCGTGTCGCTGACCGTGACCGAAAGGCTTGTGAGTGGTTGTGTTGGTTAGAACCAACACAACCACTCACGAGCACCCGTTTGCCCAGGTCAGCGTTTGACGAGGCGGACGATTCGGTTGATGGCCGGGGTGAGCTCGGCTACGCGGAGTACCCACATTCCGCCGAGGGTGACGGCGAGCCCGACGATCGCGCCGATGATCAGGGTGGGCCAGGCCACGGACAGCGCGCTGCCGAAGTTGTGGAAGAGCTTCACGATCAGCAGTGCGGCGGCGGCGCCCCAGATGGTGGCGAACAGGGTCTTGCCCATGGTGATCAGGACCGGTTTCGAGTCGAGGTCCCCGAGCCTGCGGCGCAGCCAGACCTGGCCGACCACGGCACCGATCACGAACCCGAAGGCGTTCACGAAGGTGACCCCGTAGATGAGGTGGTCGCTGTCCAGCAGCAGGCACAGCAGGAACAGCGGGATCTTCACCAGCACCATGATCGCCATGATCAGCGTGGGGGTGCGGGAGTCCTTCATCGCGTAGAACACCCGCATCTGCACCATCGTGATCGTGTACGGCAGCAGGCAGAACGCCGAGGTGGTCAGCGCGAGACCGAGCCGGGCGGCCTGACTGGGGTCGGACTGCCCGAGCGAGAACATGGCGAGCCCGACCTGCGGGCCGAGCACGGTCATCACGGCCGAGATGGGCCCGAGCATGACCGTGGTCATCCTGGTCGCGAAGGACAGGTCGCCGAGCACGCCCATCGTGTCCCCGTCCGCGGCCGCGCGCGACATCCGCGGCAGGATCGCGGTCAGCAGGGAGAAGCCGATCACCGCGTACGGCAGCTGCACGAGCAGCCAGGACAGGTTGTAGATGGTCAGCCCACCGGGAGAGCCCGTGGTCGAGACCCTGCTCAGCACGATCACCGCGACCTGGCTGATCCCGACGTAGGCGATCGACCACAGGGCGAGCTTGCCGAACTCGGACAGCCTCGAATCGAGCCCCCAGCGCCAGCGGAACCGGAACTTGGACCGGCGCAGTGAGGGCACCACCACGAACGCCTGGACGACGATCCCGAGCGTGGTGCCGACACCGAGCACGAGCAGCTTCGGATCCGAGATGCTCGCCGGGTCCAGGCTCGGTTTGCCGGGCATCGCCATGTAGATGGCCAGCGTCGCTATCGCCACGATGTTGTTCGCCACCGAGGACCACGCGGTCGGGCCGAACACGTCCCGGGCGTTCAGGATCGCGTTGAACAGCGCGGAGAGGCCGTAGAAGAAGATCTCCGGGAGCAGCAGGTAGGCCAGCACCCTGGCGACATCCGAGCTCGGCCCGCTGCTCACGGTCAGCTTGATCAGCAGCGGGGCCGCGATCACGCAGACGATCGTCGCGGCGCCGAGCACCGCGATCGACATGGTCAGCAGCCGCTGGGTATAGGCCTCCCCGCCGTCCGGGTCCTCCTTGCGCGCCCGCACCATGACCGGGACCGCGACCGAGGTGAGCACGCCGCCGAGCACGAATTCGAGCAGCATGTTCGGCAGGTTGTTCGCCGCGTTGAACCCGTCGTTGAGCGCGCCGATCCCGAGTGCTGCGGCCAGTAGCACCTTCTGCAGGAACCCGGTGAGCCTGCTGACCAGGGTGGCGATCGCCATCGAACCGCCGGCCTTGGCGATCGATGTCCCCGCCGCCTGGAGCATCCCGCCGCGGCGCTCGGCCCGGCGTTTGGTCGCGCTCGCGGCGGCGGCGAGTGCGGCTTCCCTGCGGGCGGCCGCCCTGCGCTCGTTCGCGGTGCGCGGTGCACCCGGCTGTTGCTCCAGTGGCGCGCCGGGAATCGGACCGGACGGCGGGTCCGGAGCCTCGACCTTCCTGGTCGGCTGGCGCGCCCACTGGTCGGCGGTGCGCGTCGGGACGATCTGGGTTTCGTCCATCGACGGCGGGCCGAGCACGGTCGAGGAGCCGTAGTTCCGGCCTGAGGGCTGCTGTGGCCTGCGCTGCTGGCGCGTTGGCTGCCTGCGGGCCTGCTGAGCCGGTTGCCCGCCGGTGGGTTGCTGGCGTGGTTGCTGAGGTGGTTGCTGCCCCTGCTGCGGACGGCGGCGCGGCTGCTGCTGTTCGCGCGGACGCTGCTGTTCCCGGGGCGCTTGCTCGCGGGGCCGCTGTTGCTCGCGCGGGGGCTGTTCCCTCGGCGGCTGGCGCACGGGCTGCTCGCGCGGGGGCTGCTGACGCGGTGGCCCACCGCCCTGCCTCGGGGGAGGTTGCCTTCGCCGCGGATGGTTCGGGTCGTTGGGGTGCACCGCCTGCTACTTACTCCCGCTCGCTGTCGCCGATGTCCGGGCGGCCCGGATCCTCCGGTAGATCCGACGCCCGGCAAGAAGTATCAACGCTACGAAGGCCGTGATGGTGATCGCCACGGTCACCATGCCGAACGCGCTCGAAGACACATCCACCCGAGTGGGTTTACCGAGCGGGGTCTGCCCCGGCGTGGTCAGCTTGATGTCCACGTTGAACCGCCCGGAACGCTGCACCTTGACCGGAATGAGCACGGTGCGCGAGTTGTGCGCGGGGATCCGTTTTTCCGTGTATCGCTGATCATCGCGCAGACCGGGGGATTCGAGGTAGATCCGCACCGTCACGTTGACCGGAAGCTCATTGGACACCGCGACCGGAATCTGACTGTCCTTGGACGCGAGCGACAGCGGCAGTCCCGAGGAGCTCACCCGGACCCGTTCGGTGAACGCGCGCAGCCGGTTGGTTCCCTCCCGCGCCGCGGTGCGCGCGGCATCGTCATTGCCCCGCCAGGCACCGGATGTGGCACGGAGCAGGCCCTGCTGCAGTCCGGTGATCGCCTCCTCGGGCGCGGTGCTCCCGGCCGAGTCCTTGCTCAGCGCGCCGCGCAGATCCCGTATCTCGGTGTTGTCCTCGGTGACCTTCGCGGTGACCGAGCGCGGTGTCTCGGCGGCGGCCGCGCTCGGCGGATAGTGCAGCGAGCTCGGCGGCTGGTTCGATTCGGCGCTGAACAGGGTGCTCGGCGGGACCGGATTGGCCGTCCCGTCGGAGAGCACCTCGTCGACCATGTCCAGCCAGGCCTTCACATCCTCGGCGCTGGTGTTCCATCGCGCCGGGGGGACCACGAGCATGCGCTTGGGCGGATCCGGGTCGAACTGATCCCGGTAGACCAGCGCGGCGATCCCGTTCTCGCTGGCCACCGCAGGGGTACTGGCCGGGGTGAGCGCGCCGTCCTCGGCCTTGATCGCCTGCCCGCGCAGTGCCCTGGTGAGCAGCGCATCGGTGGTGATCGCCTTCGGACGGTCCTTACCGCCGGATTCGAGCCCGCTCACCGCCTGGATGTCGGTGCCCGTGCCCTTGCCGATATTGGCCGGGGACACGACCGCGGTCTTCTTGTCCATCCCGGTGAGGTCGGACATGGTGCGCGCATCGAGCATCCCGGCATCGGGCACCGCGATCTCGTCGTGCAGCTGGGCCCCTGGCAGATACTCGTGCAGGATGCTCACGCCGAGCGCCTGCTGTTCCAGATCGACCGCGCCCGCCCTGGCCAGCGCCACCAGATCGGCCTGGGCATAGGGGAGCGGGACCACGCAGCGGCCCTTGGTGACCTCGGCGAGCCCGGCAAGCCATTGGCGCGCGGCCTGCGCCCCGGTTCCGGCGACCGTGCCATCGCTGGTGCGCACCTGATACCCGCCGCGCATCCCGGCGACCGCCTGGACCAGTTCCGGATCGACCGCGAAACAGGTGCTCTGCCGCAGGCTCTGATCCACCAGGATCCGCCGCGCCCCGTCCAGCAGCGCGGACAACCGGCCACCCTGGCGCAGGGCGACGGCGAGCGAGTCATCGGCCATGATCGGTTTCCCGCTCGGTGTCCTGCCCAGCTGGCTCGGTGTCCCGGCGAACGGCCACAGCATGGTGAACCCGGAGCTCTTGCCGGGGTTGGGGGCGCTCTTGAAGCTGAGCTGCCCCGGCGGGGAACTCACCGGAAGCAGTGTGTTCAGTGAGGCCAGCCGCGCGTCCCCGCCGTAGTCCGGGCGCCCGTTGACGTTGACGGTGAGCGGATAGATCCCGGCGGTCGGCAGTTTCAGGCTGCTGGTGTGCAGATCGACCGAAACCCGGAAACGAGTGGACTGGCCCGGTTCGAGCTGGCGACGCAGTTGATGGAAACCGGATTTGTACAGCGCGGTGACCGGGGGCTTGGCCATCGCGGTCATCAGCTGGTGCTCGCTGCGCACCGGATCGGCGACCTGGAGCCGCAGCGCGATATCGCTGACCTTGCGGTCCCCGGTGTTGGTCACGCTCCCGGAGACGACGAGCTTGCCCGAGGTGCCGGTGACCACGCGCGGCTGCATGCTGTCCACCGCGAGATAGAGACGTCCGCCACCGTCCTCGGCATGCGCGGAGCCGGGGACGAGCACGGAGCACAGCATGACCACGAGCGCGCACACGAACGCCGGTACCGCACGTGCGCTGCGCGCGGGTGACCTGTCGAATCTAGAGGTCACGCAACCTCTTACCTGTCTCACTCACTGTCGAGGCGCTCGATGTCGACACCGAGCTCCTCGGCGGCCTGCCGGACCAGATGGCGCTCGTCAGGGTAGGCGAGCCGCCCGAGCAGCTCCACGATGGGCACCCATGCGACCTCGGTGACCTCGACGTCCTCATCGGAGAGTTCTCCGGAGCACCATTCGAGCAGGAAATGGTGCACCGTCTTGTGGATCCGCCGCCCGTCCGCGATGAACCAGTAGTCGATGCTGCCGAGCGGGCCGAGCACCCTGGCGCTGACCCCGGTCTCCTCCTCGACCTCGCGGATGGCGGTCTGTTCCCGGCTCTCGCCTTCCTCGATGTGCCCCTTCGGCAGGGACCACAGCAGGCGTCCCTTGCGGTCGAGCCTGCCGATCACCACGGCCTGCTCGCGCGCGTGGTCGACGACGAGTCCACCGGCCGAGGTTTCGTCCACCGTGCGCAGTCGTCCGGAGCCGCCTTTACGCTTCGCCCGGCGTCCGCCACGTGATCGGCTGCGGCGAGACGGCGAGGCGGACATAGCTTCGATGGTAATCGCAGATCGCCACATCGCGTTGCGATAAGCTATTTCGCCGTGTCAGGACCACGATCAACGTCGCAGCGCGCGCAGCAGAACGCGGTAGCCGAGCTGACCCGGATCTCCGGGGTAGCCGACTCGCTCGCCGCGCGGTTCCACGAGGCCGGTTTCGATCTGTACCTGGTCGGCGGCAGTGTGCGCGACGCCCTGCTCGGCCGGCTCGGGACGGACCTCGACTTCACCACGAACGCCCGCCCCGAGGAGATCAAACGGCTGCTCTCCGGCTGGGGGGACGCCGTGTGGGACACCGGGATCGCGTTCGGCACGGTCGGTGCGAGCAAGGAGGGCAAGACCTGTGAGGTGACCACCTTCCGCGCGGACAGCTACGACAAGGTCAGCCGCAATCCCGAGGTCACCTTCGGCGATTCGCTCGAAGAGGACCTCGTCCGGCGCGATTTCACCGTCAACGCAATGGCGGTCGATTTATCGACAAAGAAATTCGTCGACCCGCTCGGTGGTATGACCCAGCTGCTCGCCGGTGAACTGGACACCCCGGCCACACCGGAGCAGTCCTTCTCCGACGACCCGCTGCGCATGCTGCGGGCCGCCCGGTTCGTCTCCCAGCTGCGCCTGGCCCCGGCGGCCCGCGTGGTCACCGCGATGACCGAGATGGCCGAGCAGATCACCCGGATCACCGCCGAGCGCGTGCAGGTGGAGATCTCGAAACTGCTCTGCGGGGCCGCCCCGCGCGCGGCCATCGAGCTGCTCGTGCACACCGGGCTCGCCGAATACGTGCTGCCCGAGGTGCCCGCGATGCGGCTGGCCATCGACGAGCACCACCAGCACAAGGACGTCTACCAGCATTCGCTGACCGTGCTCGAACAGGCCATCGACCTCGAAGAGGAGGACAGCGAGCCCGATCTGACGCTGCGCCTGGCCGCGCTGCTGCACGACATCGGCAAGCCCAAGACCCGCCGCTTCGAGTCCGGTGGCGGGGTCAGCTTCCACCATCACGAGGTCGTCGGCGCCAAGATGGCCCGCACCCGGCTGCGCGCCCTGCGGTACTCGAAGGAGATCGTCTCCGATGTGAGCCAGCTGGTGTTCCTGCACCTGCGGTTCCACGGCTACGGAACCGGGGAGTGGACCGACTCCGCCGTGCGCCGCTACGTCACCGACGCGGGACACCTGTTGCCGCGCCTGCACAAGCTCGTGCGCGCCGACTGCACCACCCGCAACCGCCGCCGCGCGCTCGCGCTGCAGCGCACCTACGACGACCTCGAGGCCCGGATCGCGCGCATCGGCGAGGAAGAAGACCTCGCGAAGGTCCGCCCCGATCTGGACGGCAACGAGATCATGCGGCTGCTCGGCATCCCCGCGGGGCCGATGGTGGGCAAGGCGTGGAAACACCTCAAGGAGCTCCGCCTGGAATCCGGGCCGCTCGAATACGAGGACGCGGTCGCCGCCCTGCTCGACTGGGCCCGCGAGCAAGGCCTGAATCCACCGTCCTGACCAGGTCAAACGATGCTCGTGCGCGGTTGTGTTGGTGAGAACCAACATTTCCGCGCACAACGGGAACACCGGCGGGCCCGTGCTCGTTGTACCCCGCGGCAGGCACGTCACCGTGTCCCCCGGGCCCACTAGAGAAGAGCCTTCGTGGAATACCGTCCGGCTGGAACCACGTCGCGCCACGCCGCCGAGAGGCGACCGGACGTGCCTGCCCCTGATCAACCCGTTTCCGGATCCCGGGTCTGTCAGTCGATAATGCGATCATGGACGGCGTGCATGTCGAACCCACGGTGGAGCCCGGCACCCTGCTCGTCGCGGCACCGACACTGACCGAGGACAACTTCCGGCGCACCGTCGTCTACGTCATCGATCACCGGGATTCGGGCACCCTCGGCGTCGTGCTCAACCGGCCGAGTGAGATCGCCGTGCACGATGTGCTGCCCAGCTGGGGACCCCACGTCAGCCGCCCGCAGGCGGTGTTCGTCGGCGGACCGGTCGAGCAGAAGACCGCGATCTGCCTCGCCGCGCTGCGCACCGGTGAGGATCCCGAGGAGGTGAGCGGGGTCATCGGGGTGCGTGGCCCGGTCGCGCTCGTGGACCTGGACACCGATCCGGACTCGATCGCCCCGCGAACCCGCGGCATGCGGGTGTTCGTCGGCTACGCGGGATGGGACTCCGGCCAGCTCGACCGCGAGATCGAGCGCGAGGACTGGATGGTGTTCCCCGCGCTGCCGCACGATGTGATGACCCCGGCGAACGCGGACCTGTGGGGACGCGTGCTCCGCCGCCAGGGCATGCCGACCGCGCTGCTGGCCACCCATCCGGTGGACACGGCGCGGAACTAGTTGCCGCTGAGCACCGAGCAGCCGCCGGCGCCACCGCCGCACAGACATTCCGCGCACGGGCTCGAGGTGGCCACGGGAACCGGGACCGCCGCGGCCGCCCGGTGCCCGAGCAGTCCGCCCGCCGCCGCGATCACCAGCGCCCCGACCACGGCGATGATCAGCACGGTCAGCACGGCGCCCACACCCGGCAGCACCAGGCCGAGGATTCCGCCGACCGCCGCGATCGCCCCGCCGATCAGCCATGGCATCCCGGCGACCCGGTTGGCCAGGCGGAACGCCTGCTCGCTGCGCTGGGCCTCCGCGGTACGCACCCCGCCGCGGCGCAGCGAGCCGCGCAGCCCGGCGATCCCGGAGACGACGAGGGGACTCGCGAGCAGAAGCCCGAGCACGAGAGCGAAAACGCGCAGCCAGATCGGAACGGTCACCCCACGAGGATAGTTGGCCGGATTTCCGGCTTTCCGCACGTGGGGTAGCCTCGAGTGATATGAGCACCATGCGGTTGCTGCTTAGCTAGCCGCATCGGCGAACAGCGACCGCCGATGCGGCCATCCCCTCACGTCCGCTCGTGGACGGAGGGGATTTCTTGTGAGAAGGCGCCGAAGGGATTTGTGATGAGCGAGGACCGTACCGAGGAAGCACCCGCCTACCGGTACACCGCGAGCCTTGCCGGTGAGATCGAGACGCGCTGGCAGGACACCTGGGAGAGCGAGGGGACCTTCCACGCGCCGAACCCGGAGGGCTCCCTCGCCACGGGTGCGCCGGTTCCCGAGGACAAGCTTTTCGTGCAGGACATGTTCCCCTACCCGTCCGGGGCCGGGCTGCATGTCGGGCACCCGCTCGGCTACATCGGCACCGATGTGTTCGCCCGCTACCACCGGATGACCGGGCGCAATGTGCTGCACACGCTCGGCTACGACGCCTTCGGCCTGCCCGCGGAGCAGTACGCGGCGCAGACCGGGCAGCATCCGCGCACGACCACTGAGAACAACATCACCACGATGCGCCGCCAGCTGCGTCAGCTGGGCCTCGGCCACGATCCGCGGCGCTCCTTCGCCACCACCGATCCGGAGTACTACCGCTGGACCCAGTGGATCTTCCTGCAGATCTTCAACTCCTACTACGACACCGAGCAGGACAAGGCCCGACCGATCGGTGAGCTGATCGAGCAGTTCGAGCGCGGCGAGCGGCTCGCCGAGGACGGGCGCGCCTGGTCCGAGCTCTCCGCCACCGAACGGCGTGCCCTGCTGAACTCCTACCGGCTGGTCTACATCTCCGACGCCCCGGTGAACTGGGCCCCGGGCCTGGGCACCGTGGTGGCCAACGAAGAGGTCACCGCGGACGGGCGTAGCGAGCGCGGCAACTTCCCGGTGTTCCGCAAGAACCTGCGGCAGTGGACGATGCGGATCACCGCCTACGCCGATCGGCTCATCGACGATCTGGCACTGCTCGACTGGTCCGACCAGGTCAAGACGATGCAGCGGAACTGGATCGGGCGCTCGCACGGTTCCCATGTCCGGTTCGCCGCCGGGGATCGGACGGTCGAGGTGTTCACCACCCGGCCGGACACCATTTTCGGCACCACCTACCTGGTGCTCGCCCCCGAGCACGAGCTGGTCGACGAACTGGTCACGGATGCCTGGCCGGAGGGCACCGCGAGCGCGTGGACCGGTGGCGCCGCCGATCCGCGTACCGCCGTCGCCGAGTACCGTGCCGCGACCGCGCGCAAGTCCGACCTGGACCGCCAGGAGAACAAGGACAAGACCGGGGTGTTCACCGGTTCCTATGCGCGCAACCCGGTCAACGGGCGGCAGCTTCCGGTGTTCGTCGCCGACTACGTGCTCACCGGCTACGGCACCGGAGCGGTGATGGGCGTGCCCGGCGAGGATCAGCGCGACTGGGACTTCGCCACCGCCTTCGGGCTGGAGATCATGCGCACCATCGCCCCGCCCGAGGACTTCGAAGGCGAGGCGTACACCGGGGAAGGCCCGATGATCAACTCGGCCAATCCCGAGCTGGGCATCGACCTCGACGGCAAGCCGAAGGACGAGGCGATCGCCGAGATCATCGCCTGGCTGGAGGCGAACGGGCACGGCAACGGAACCGTGCAGTACAAGCTGCGCGACTGGCTGTTCGCCCGGCAGCGGTACTGGGGCGAGCCGTTCCCGATCGTCTACGACGAGAACGATCTGCCGGTCGCGCTGCCCGAGGACCAGCTGCCGGTCGAGCTGCCCGAGGTGGAGGAGTACGCGCCGCGCACCTTCGACCCGGAGGACGCGGACTCCGAGCCCTCGCCGCCGCTTTCCCGTGCCACGGACTGGATGTACGTCACCCTCGATCTCGGGGACGGGCCCAAGCAGTACCGCAGGGACACCAACGTGATGCCCAACTGGGCGGGCTCCTGCTGGTATCACCTGCGCTACGCGGACCCGGTGAACTCCGAGGCGTTCTGCGACCCGGTCAACGAGCGGTACTGGCTCGGCCCGCGCGTGAACGAGCACGGCGCGAACGATCCCGGCGGGGTGGACCTCTACATCGGCGGGATGGAGCACGCGGTGCTGCACCTGCTCTACGCCCGCTTCTGGCAGAAGGTGCTCTACGACCTCGGGCACGTCTCCGCGCACGAGCCGTATCGCAGGCTGTTCAACCAGGGCTACATCCAGGCCTATGCCTACACCGACAGCCGTGGTCAGTACGTGCCCGCGGACGAGGTCACCGAGTCCGAGGGCAAGTTCTTCCACAACGGCGCGGAAGTCCGGCGCGAGTACGGCAAGATGGGCAAGAGCCTGAAGAACGTCGTCACCCCGGACGAGATGTGCGCCGACTACGGCGCGGACACCTTCCGCTTCTACGAGATGTCCATGGGCCCGCTCGAAGCCTCCCGGCCGTGGGCGACCAAGGATGTCGTCGGCGCGCACCGGTTCCTGCAGCGGTTGTGGCGCAACGTCGTCGACGAGCAGAGCGGCAAGCACCGGGTCAGCGAGGAACCGGCCACCGAGGAAGACCGTAAGGCACTGCACCGCGCGATCGCCGGGGTGCACGAGGACTACGCGAACATGCGGTTCAACACCGCGGGCGCCAAGCTCATCGAGCTCAACAACCACATCACCAAGGTGTACGCGAAGACCGAGTCCACCCCACGTGAGCTCGTGGAACCGCTCGTGCTCATGCTCGCGCCGGTGTGCCCGCACATCGCCGAGGAACTGTGGTCGATCCTCGGCAAGGACGGCTCGCTCGCACACGGCCCGTTCCCCGCGGCCGATCCCGCCTACCTGGTCGACGAGACCGTGGAGTACCCCGTGCAGGTGCGCGGCAAGGTCCGCTCCCGGATCATCGTGCCCAGCGAGGCGGGCGAGGACGAAGTGCGCGCGGCAGCACTGGCCGACGAGAAGATCGCGGCGTGCCTGGACGGTGAACCACGCAAGGTCATCGTGGTCCCGGGGCGCCTGGTGAACGTCGTCCCGTAGACACCTTCACCCGATCAGCGGTTGATCCGGACAAAATAGACTAAACCCCTCGTGGGTGGTTGTGTTGGTTCTAACCAACATTTCCACTCACGAGGGGTTGTTCTACCAGCTCAGGGACTTGTGGGTTAGCTGTATGGTGCAGCTTTCACAGGTCGAGTTCGATGAGCGCTTCGGGGTCGCAGTCGGCGAGCAGTTCGCGGCAG
The DNA here is from genome assembly GCF_000737195.2 of Sciscionella sediminilitoris. Classification (GTDB taxonomy): domain Bacteria; phylum Actinomycetota; class Actinomycetes; order Mycobacteriales; family Pseudonocardiaceae; genus Sciscionella; species Sciscionella sediminilitoris. The sequence goes on along the minus strand of NZ_JALM01000024.1, from coordinate 70,466 downwards.
CGGTCGTATTCGTGGACCTCATCGATCCGCTGCGCGGCCCTGGCGAGGGCACCGACCGCGCGCAGGAATCCGCGGTTCGGTTCGTGCGACCAGGGCACGGGGCCGAAGCCCTTCCACCCGGAGCCGCGCAACTGGTCGAGTCCGCGGTGGTAACCGGTACGCGCATAGGCGTACGCGGCGACCACCTCACCGCGTTCGAGCGCGCCCTCGGCGAGCTGTGCCCAGGCCGCGCTGAAATCCGGGTACGCGGCCACCACGGCGGCAGGGTCCTCACCGCCGGCAAGGCGCGCCGTCGGCTCCTCTCGCGCGGGGAGCAGGGTCGGGTCCGGTCCGAGCAGGTTGCCGTGTGTCATACCGGCAATCCTGCCCCAACCGGCTCACAGCAGAGCCAGCAGCCCGCTGCACACCCCGAGCAGGAGCAGCACGACGACGACCGCGCCGACGAACCGCTTCGACATCATCGGTGTACGCGCCTACTTGGCGATCGTGCGGCCCGCCGACTCGAGGTTCGAGCAGGCGAGCGCGACCCGGTCGGCCATGGCCTGCTCGGCGACCTTGAGGTAGCTGCGCGGGTCGTAGGCCTTCTTGTTGCCGACCTCACCGTCGATCTTGAGCACCCCGTCGTAGTTGCCGAACATGTGCCCGGCGATCGGGCGGGTGAACGCGTACTGGGTGTCGGTGTCGATGTTCATCTTCACCACGCCGTAGGAGACGGCCTCGGTGATCTCCTCGGGCAGCGAGCCGGAACCACCGTGGAACACCAGGTCGAAGGGCTTCGAATCGGCGGCGAGCCCGAGCTTCTCCGAGGCGACCTGCTGGCCGCGCTTGAGCACATCGGGGCGCAGCTTCACGTTGCCCGGCTTGTAGACCCCGTGCACGTTGCCGAAGGTCGCGGCGAGCAGGTAGCGGCCGTTCTCTCCGGAACCGAGCGCGTCGATCGTCTTCACGAAGTCGCCCTCGGCGGTGTACAGCTTCTCGTTGATCTCGTTCGCGACGCCGTCCTCTTCACCGCCGACGACACCGATCTCCACCTCGAGCACGATGTTCGCGGCGGCCGAGTCGGCGAGCAGGCCCTTGGCGAGCTCCAGGTTCTCGTCCAGGTCGATCGCCGAACCGTCCCACATGTGCGACTGGAAGAGCGGGTTCTGCCCGGCGCGCACCCGCTCGGCGGACAGCGCGATCAGCGGGCGGACGAAGCCGTCCAGCTTGTCCTTGGGGCAGTGGTCGGTGTGCAGCGCGATGTTCACCGGGTACTGCTTGGCGACCACGTGCGCGAACTCGGCGAGCGCACTGGAGCCGACGACCATGTCCTTGACCTTGGTCCCGGACGCGAATTCCGAGCCGCCCGTGGAGACCTGGATGATCCCATCGCTTTCGGCGTCGGCGAACCCGCGCAGCGCTGCGTTCAGTGTCTCCGAGGATGTGACATTGATGGCCGGGAAGGCGAACTGACCGCGCTTCGCCGTATCCAGCATCTCCGCGTAGACCTCGGGGCTTGCGATGGGCATCTCGAACGTCCTCCTCGGGCGGCCGACAGTGTCTTCAGAATGGGTCTTTTGGCCAGATCGTACCCGGAGGCCCAGCGCATCGACCCAGGGTCAAAGTCCACTGGCGAACAGCTACGTGACCGAGATAACGTGTGAGTATGACCATAGCGCGCCTCAATGGCGAGGTTCTCGCCGAAAGCTCCGAAACCCTTGTGCTGGACGGGAAGCATTACTTCCCTCGCCGGTCCGTCCGATCCGGCTACTTCCGTCCAGTCCGCTCCGACGAGAACGGCGCAAGCCACTATGCCGTGACGATCGACGGCAATACGACCGAGTGTGCCGAGCTCTATGGCAAGGTTCCCGATCCCCGGCTCGCCGACCACGTTCTGTTCAGCGGTCCCGTGGAGATCGAAGACTGAGCGTATTCGGCGCCGCGAGCTTCCCCTGCCTGCCATTTCGCGCGACCAGCCCCCGGAGTCCGGTGTAGGTTCGAGGATATGGCGCTAATACCACGCACCGATCTCGACGTATTTCCACTCAATCTCGGGGGCAATGTTTTCGGCTGGACTGCTGACCGGGAGCAGTCCTTCGCGGTGCTCGACGCATTCCTGGAAGCGGGCGGCAATTTCATCGACACCGCCGACGTCTATTCCGCATGGGCGGACGGGAACAGTGGCGGGGAATCCGAAACCGTACTCGGCGAATGGTTCGAGAGCCGGGGGAACCGGGACAGGGTCATCCTCGCGACCAAGGTCGGCCAGCTGCCGGACCATCGCGGGCTCGGCAAGGCGAACATCCACGCCGCGGTCGAGGATTCCTTACGGCGACTGCGAACCGACTACATCGACCTGTACTACGCGCACCGGGACGACGAAGGTTCCCCGCAGGAGGAAACCCTGTCCGCGTTCGACGAACTCGTGCGCGCGGGCAAGGTCCGGTACATCGCCGCATCCAATTTCACTCCGGAGCGGCTGAATTCCGCACTCGACATTTCCGAGCGTGACGGATTGGCCAGGTATGTGGCGCTGCAGCCGCATTACAACCTGGTCGAGCGCGCCGAATACGAATCCGGTCTCGCGGATATCGCCACGGAACGAGAACTCGCCGTTTTCCCGTACTACGCGCTCGCCGCCGGATTCCTCACCGGAAAACACCGCAAGAGCGGAACTTCCGGTTCACAGCGCCGGGTCGACACGGCGAGCAAATACGACGACGAACGCGGCAACCGGGTCCTCGACGCGCTCGACGAGGTCGCCGCGGAACACGGCTGCACGCCGACCGCGATCGCGCTCGCCTGGTTGCGCGCTCAGCCGTCGATCACGGCGCCGATCGCGAGTGCGCGCAACCTCGAGCAGTTGCCCGAACTGTTGCGCAGCACCCGGATCACGCTGACCGAGACCCAGCTCGACCAGTTGACGAAAGCGTCCGGCTAGAGCTCGGTCAACGCGGGCGCGAGCGCCCGGTACCCCGGCCGCGGGTCGCCGTCCTCGGTGAGCACCTGCACCGATACGTGGTCCGCGCCCGCATCCAGGTGGGCGCGGACCCGCTCGGCGACCGCGTTCTCGTCGCCCCAGCCGACAAGAGCGTCGACCAGCCGGTCACTGCCCCCATCGGCGAAGTCCTCCTCGGTGAACCCGAGCCTGCGCAGGTTCGCCAGGTAGTTCTCCAGTCCGAGATACATCGCGATCCCGGAGCGCGCGATCGTGCGCGCCCGTTCCGGATCGGTTTCCAGCACCACCTTCTGCTCGGGAAGCAGCGCCGGACCGGAACCGATCGCCTCGCGCGCGCTCGCGGTGTATTCCGGGTTGATCAGGTACGGGTGCGGGCCGAGCGTGCGCTCCGCGGCGAGGGCGAGCATGCGCGGCCCCAGTGCGGCCAGCGCCAGCTGACCGGACGGAATCGCGGTGAGCTCGTCGAGGTAGTTGATCACCGCGGTCCGCGGGGTGGCGTATCCCTGCGCGCTGTTGCTCTCCCGGTGCCCCGCGCCGATACCGAGCAGCAGCCGGTCCCGGTGCGGCTCCTCCTGGTACGCCTTGACCAGGGTGCTCGCCTGCTCGCTCCAGACGTTGATGATCCCGGTGGCGAACACGAATTTCCTGGTGGCCTCGAGCACCGGGCCGGCGAGCCCGAGTTCGGCCTTGGCCGCGGCGAGCCACAGCGCCCCGTAACCGAGGTCCTCCAGTTCGGCGGCGAGTTCACCCAGCTCAGTCCGCTCGTAGCGCTCGAAGTTGAACCAGAATCCGAAGATGCCGACCCGGCCGAGGGCCGGACTGTTTGCGTTGGTCATGTCCAGGCCAACACCACCGGTTCCGCACACATTTCATAACCGGCCAGTAGCTTACTGGCGGTAAGTTCCGCTATGGTTGCCCCATCCGAAGGCAGGAGGGCGTCATGCTGCTGGACAAGAAGACAGACGTGCGCGACAAGGTCGTGCTCATCACCGGCGCGGCCCGGGGGATCGGCGCGGGCGTCGCCGAGGAACTCGCCGCGCGCGGAGCCAAGCTCGCGCTCGTCGGGCTCGAGGGCGAGCAGCTGCGCGAGGTTGCCGCCCGCTGCGGGCGCGACTCGCGGGCCTGGGAAGCGGATGTGACCGACTGGGCAGCGCTCGAACGGGTCATCGGGGAGATCGCCGAGCACTACGGTCGCATCGATGTCGTGCTGGCCAACGCCGGAATCGCCGCCGCCGGGTTCATCCGCTCCATCGATCCGGCCGCCTTCGAACGGGTCGTGGAGATCGATCTGCTCGGCGTATGGCGCACGGTCCGGGTCGCACTCCCGCACCTGATCGACTCCCGCGGGTACTGCCTGATCGTGTCCTCCATGGCCGCCGTACTGCACATTCCGGGCAACGCGCCCTATAACGCGGCCAAGGCCGGTGTCGAGGCGTTCGGGAACACCCTGCGCGCCGAGGTCCGTCACTTCGGGGTGAGCGTGGGCGTCGCCCATCCGACCTGGATCGCCACCGACATCGTGTCCGGCGCGGACGAGCACCCCGTGTTCGGGCCCCTGCGCCGCAACGCGCTCGGCCCACTCAGCAAGACCTATCCACTCAAGGTAGCCGTGCAAGCGTTTGCGGATGCGGTGGAGCGGCGTTCGCGCACCGTGCACGTCCCGCCGTGGCTACTCGCCGTCAAACTCGTACGGTCCCTGCTCCCGCCGGTCGTGGAAACCCTCGGCGGCCGGTTCATTCCCAAGGCCGACGCCGACGCGCTCGCCGATGTACAGCAGCGGGGGGCGGAGTCCTCCGCTCCGGTCGGCGCCGGTGGCCGGGCAAGCCTGCAGAAACTGTCGTGAGTGGTTGTGTTGGTTAGAACCAACACAACCACTCACAAGCACCCGTTTGCCCTGGTCAGTCCAGGGTCTCCGGGAGTTCGAAGTGGGCGAACAGCTCGGGGGAGCGGAAGTTCGCGACATGGGCTATCCCGTTCGGGCCCAGGGTGAGCACCTGCAGGTTGAAGGCTCGGAATGCGCCATCGAGGTGGATGTACTGGGCGAACCCGGGCCGTCCGTTCGCCGCGATCGGCACCATCCGGATCAGTCCGGGGCCACCGGGGCAGCGCAGTCGCAGGTGGGTGCCGACCGCCTCGGGGCCGAGGTACCACTCCGGATAGGGCGGCATCTCCCACACGATGTCCGCGCTGAACAGTTCCACGAGCTCGGGGATGTCCTTGCGCTCGAAGGCGGCGACATACCGGTCGAGCAGTTCGCGGCGCTGCCGTTCGGCCGGTTCGCGCACCCCGTCGTAGCTCGGTGTGGCCTCGGCCAGCTGGGCACGGGCGCGCTGCAGCATGCTGTTCACCGCGGCCACCGAGGTGTCCAGCAGCTCGGCGACCTCGGCGGCCTTCCACTGCAGCACCTCGCGCAGGATCAGCACGGCCCGCTGGCGCGGCGGCAGGTACTGCATGGCCGCGATCAGGGCGAGCCGAAGCCCCTCGCGTTCGGTCGCCGCCGCCTCCGGATCGGCCACCCGCGCATCGGCGACCGGTTCGAGCCAGGGCAGTTCGGTGTCCTGCACGGGAACCCGGTCCGGATCGGCGTGCGCACCGAGATCCACCGGCATGGGCCTGCGCCGCTTGCCATCGAGTGCGCTCAGACAGGCCTTGGTCGCGATCGTGTGCAGCCAGGTGCGCAGTGAGGAACGCCCCTCGAACCGGTCATAGGCGCGCCAGGCCCGCAAGTAGGTCTCCTGCACCAGATCCTCGGCATCGTGCACCGAACCGAGCATCCGGTAGCAGTGCGCGAACAGTTCCCTCCGGAACGGATCGGCAAGCCGGAGGAACTCATCGTCGGCGAGGTTCGCGATCGACATACCCCAGCTCCTCCCGGTCGATATCGCCCAAACCTAGCCGAAGCGGGGCACCCGGCACAGTAAAAACCCCCGGCGGATGTTCCGCCGGGGGTTTGCTGCGGTAGCGGTGGGATTTGAACCCACGGAGGGTTTCCCCTCACTCGCTTTCGAGGCGAGCTCCTTCGGCCGCTCGGACACGCTACCGCCGACAAGGGTACCGGAGGACCGATGCGCGCCGAGCACCCCTACCGGTGTGCGGCGAAGTGCCGTTCGAGCAGCTCAGCGCATTCGTCCTGGAACACCCCGCCGACCACCTCGGTGCGGTGGTTGAGCCGCCGGTCCCGGAGCACATCCCAGAGCGAGCCGACCGCCCCGGTGCGCGGTTCCCAGGCGCCGAACACCACCCGTTCGACCCGCGCCGCCACGATCGCGCCCGCGCACATCGTGCACGGTTCGACGGTGACCGCGAGAGTGCACCCGGAGAGCCGCCAGCCGTCCCCGTGCGCGGGCGCGGCCTCGCGCAGCGCGAGGACCTCGGCGTGCGCGGTGGGATCCCCGAGTGCCTCACGGGCATTGCAGGTGCGGGCCAGCCGGGTACCAGCGGAGTCGACGAGCACCGCACCGATCGGCACATCCCCGGTGCGTTCGGCCGCACGCGCGGCCTCGATGGCCTCGCGCAGCAGCGCCTCGTCCTCCGGTCTCGGCTTCACGAACTGATGCGCTCCAGGGCGTTGTCGAACTCGTCGGCGAACCCGCACCGCTGCGCGACCATGCGCAGCTGCTCGTCCGGATACAGGTCCACCTCGTCCACGATCACCTGCATCTCCGCTTCGGGAAGACCGAGGTCGGCGAGCAGCGCGAGATCCCCCGCGGGCCAGATCTCGTCGTCCTCGTCATCCGGGGGTTCGGCGCGCAACAGATCGAGCACATCCGCGGCGATGTCGTAATCGAGCGCGGCGGCCGCATCGGAGAGCACCGTGGCGACACCCTGGGGGCTCGGTCGCAGCAGAATGAAGAACTCGTCGTCCACCGCGAGCATCCCGAACACGGCGCCCGTCGAACGCAGTTTGCGCAGTTCGTCGATCGCCGCATCGAGTTCTTCGAGCCCATCCTCAAGCACGCTGCATCGCCACCGGCCGTCCTCGCGCACGGCGGCTATCGCGAACCCGGTCAACGGTTCACTCGACACCATGCGCACACCGTATTGGTCATGCCCCTGATCGGGGAAGGCACCGGCCACCAAGAACCTCCAAATTGAGGGCCGGGCAGGATGGGTCCATGCGGCCATTGTGTGTGCTCGGGCTCGGACTGATCGGTGGCTCGGTGCTGCGCGCCGCGGCCGCGGCCGGGATCGACTGCTGGGGGGCGACCGCTTCGGCACCCGATGCCGCTGCCGCCCGCGCCGAGGGATTCACCGTGCTCGGCACCGGCGAGGCACTGCGCACGGCGGCCGAACGAGAGGCGCTGGTCTGCCTGGCCGTGCCGCTTCCCGCGCTCGAGGATGTGCTGCCCGCCGTGCACGAGCACGCGCCCGGGGTGCGGCTCACCGATGTGGTCAGTGTGAAGGCCCCGGTGTACGCGCTCGTCCGGCGCCTTGCCCCGCGAGCCCGCTACATCGGCGGGCACCCGATGGCCGGGACGGCCGAATCGGGCTGGTCCGCCGGTTCGGGCACGCTGCTGCGCGGGGCCCGCTGGGTGGTGTGCCTCGAGGAGGACACCGATCTCGAGCTGCTGCGCGAGGTGTGTGCCTTCGCGCTCGCCTGCGGGGCCAGGGTGGTGCCCTCCGGGGTGGACGCGCACGACACGGCCGTCGCCGCGATCTCCCATCTCCCGCACGTGTTCGCCGAGGTGCTCGCCGAGCTGGGGGAGCGGACCGGACCGCTCGCGCTGCGGTTGGCCGCGGGATCGTACGGGGACGCGACCCGGGTCGCCGGAACCCGCCCGGAACTGGTGCGCGCCATGTGCGAGGGCAACGCGGAGGCGCTGTTTCCGTTGCTGGACACCGCCATCGAACGGTTGCGGACCGCCCGGGAAGCACTCGGGCAGCTCACCGAGACCGGTCACGCGGCCCGCGGCGCACTCGACCGGATCCGCACGGGGCCGACCACCGAGGTGCTCATCGACCTCACCGCGGCCGAGGCGCGCACCGGGCTGCGCACGATCGGCGAGTCCGGCGGCGAGATCACCGGAAGCGAGGGGCACACGCTGATCGCGGAGGTCCCGCTCTAGCGGTTCGTGTCCACCCGGTGGAAGTTCAGATGGGCCCGGGATGGGGTCGGCCCGCGCTGCCCCTGGTACCGGGAACCCGCGCTCTCCGAACCGTACGGCGCCTCCGCCGCGCTCGACAGGCGCAGGATGCACAGCTGGCCGATCTTCATTCCCGGCCAGAGGGTGATCGGCAGATTGGCCACATTGGAGAACTCGAGGGTGATGTGCCCGGTGAAGCCCGGGTCGATGAACCCCGCCGTGGAATGGGTCAGCAGCCCCAGCCGCCCCAGCGAGGACTTGCCCTCCAGCCGGCCGGCCAGATCGTCGGGAAGGGTGACCCGTTCGAACGTCGAGCCGAGTACGAACTCCCCGGGGTGCAGCACGAACGGCTCCTCGGCCGGGGTTTCCACCAGCGAGGTCAGCTCGTCCTGGCACTGCGCCGGGTCGATGTGGGTATAGCGGGAATTGTCGAACACCCGGAAATACCGGTCGAGCCGCACGTCGATACTCGACGGCTGCAGCATGGCCTCGTCGAACGGGTCGAGGATGAGCCGACCGCTCTGGTATTCGGCGCGCAGATCTCGATCGCTGAGCAACACGATGCCCAGCGTAAACGACTGTAGCCAGACATGTGGACATGCCCGCGCACTACCCGTTTACACCCCGCCGCGCCTCTAGGCATATACGAACATCAACCAACCGAAGGGACCGTGATGGCCATGTCCAATCGGCATGTCGAGCCGGGCTCCGCACATGCACCTTGAGGACTTCTACGCAGCACATCGGCGCAAGGTCTACAACGTGATAGCGCGCAGGGTCGAAGCCGGGGCCGTCGAGGACCTGTTCTCCCAAGCATGGATGACCTTCCTGGAACGCTGGGAACGCTATCGGGAATACGACAACCCCGAGGCGCCACTCATGAAGATCGTCCGCACCACCTGTAAAGACTGGTATCGCCGCCGCAGCAGCAAGGTCGTCGAGATACCGCTCGACGACCAGGCACTCCGAGCCATACCACTGCCGCTACCCGCCGATGTCGAACCCGATACGTTCATCGACCTACACACGGCCATTTCCCGGCTGCCGACTCGGCAACGCGAGGCCTTGATCTTGAAATACATCGATGACCTCCAGCGCGATACCGTCGCCGAGCTAATGGGCATAACGGTCAACGGTGTCAAGAAGTTGCTGAGCGCCGCCATGCGGACACTGCGTACGGACCCTGCCATTACCGGCGACTCGGAACGGCTAGGGGCGCCGAAATGAACGAACAACCCAGGCAGTCGCCTCCACGGTTGAACGATCTCATGGAGAAACATGCAAACTTGAGTGCCGAGCAACGAGCGGCTCTGGCGAGCCGAGCCGACGAGGCGGAGCGCGGATACGATGTTTTCGCAGCCGGGATCGCCCACCTCGAACAAGCAGGCGCCAAAAAGGCGGAGGACTACCTCAATAGGATAGAGGATTACGTCAGGGATGCTATCGATTGCTTCGGAATCGCTGAATCATGTGGTGTTCCCGAAGCCACTGAGTATCTGGCCATGCTGTCATTCGACCGAGGCGATCTATGTTATCGCGACACGGGCACAAACGACGATATGGACCGGTACATCTTCAATCGGTTCGCATTCAAAGCTGCCGCTTGCAAGCATGAAACAGTGATTGCACACCCGCAGAATGTCGATCTGCGGGAAATAAATAGAACTAGACAAAAGACGTCCAGAATCGCGGATATCGAGAAGGATCTCGGCCACCTCAAGGCAGATCCGAATTTCCAGCGGCAGATCGAGCGCACGATAATCGAGGCGGAGCGATTACTTGCGGGACAGTGTTCGACCGAAGAATCTAAACGACTCTACTTTGTTCTTAGCAACCTGCACTGCACCCTTGGCTGGATACTTTTCGATAACGGAGAGTATCGAAAACTTCGTAAGCACTTTGCACAAACAATCCAGTTCGCCAGGCAATTGGAAGATCGACTGCTTATTGCCGAGGCAATATATGCAGTCGGGCGCTCGTATCAGCAGACTGACGCGCACTACGACGCCATGCAACTATTCCAGCTTGCACAACTGTCGGCCGAAAAGTCAGGAAATCCTCGACTTTCCGTTCTCTTCGGCATATATGAAGCGTGGTCCAATACCTGCTCCCGTTACCAACACGCTGACTATTCGGATTCCGAACCCGATACGCGATTGACCGAACAGACCAAACTCGACCAGAAGCAGCTTGCGAACGGTTCGCTTGTTCCGAGGGATGGTTCACTGCTCGGATACATCTACGCGGTGCTGGCGCAGGGATCCACGGACGGCAGACCGGTCGACGTTGTACCGGCGCTACTGGAAGCCATGCTGTTGAAGTCCGGCTGGCCGCGTGCCCGGAAACCGCGGACCTGGAGGAGAGGTCACCTCCCAGGTTCGTGATTTCCTTTTGTGCTCCCGTAATGGAAACGAATCGGGGCCGCATCCGTTGTGCGGATGCGGCCCCGTTGTGCGAACCCAGCGATTACAGGTTGCTCAGGTGCTGCTTCACGAAGTCCGGGTTCTTGTCCATCCACTGCTGCGCCGCCTTCAGCTGCGCATCAGCGTCCGAACCCGCGCTGTGCACCATGTCCTCCAGGGTGCCCAGCTGCTTGTCGTCGAGCTTGATGTCCTTCAGCGACTTCGCCAGGTTCGGGAAGTCCTTGGCAAAGCCCTGACGCCCGACCGCGTGCAGCTTCTCGTGCTGCGCCATCGTGCCCTTCGGGTCCTCGAGGTCGTGCAGCTTGTACCGGGTGTAGGCCCAGTGCGGCTTCCACAGGGTCGCCACGACCGGCTTCTTCTCGTTCACGGCCTTCTCCACCGCGGCGAGCATGGAGGCGGTCGAGGAGGAGCTCAGCTTCATCGGGCCGTTGAGGCCGTACTGCGGCATGGCCTTCTCCCGCACGACCTTCATCTCACCGGCACCGTTGTCGATGCCGACGATCTGCCCGCCGAACTCACCGGCGTGCTCCTTGAGGTCCGCGATCGACTTCACGTCCTTGACGTAGTCGGGGACGGCGAGCCCGAGGGTGGCGTTGTCGTACCAGGTTCCGAGGTCCTCGAGCTGCTTGCCGTACTGGTCCCAGTAGCTCTTGTGCGTGATGGGCAGCCAGGCGTCGAGGAAGAGATCCGACTTACCGGTCGACAGGCTCTGGAAGATCGGCGCGGCATCCAGCTCCTGGAGCTTGATGTCGTCCTTCTTCCAGCCCGCCTTCATCAGCGCCGCCTTGTACAGATTGGACAGAGCGATGTCCTCGTCCCAGGCGATGTAGGCGATGTTGATCTTCTTGTCTTGGCTGCCGGTGCCTTCGGAATTCGTCGACTGCTTACCGCAGGCCGTCGAGACCATCACGACGGCTAGCAGCATCGCGGTCAGCCCGGCGAACCAGCCAACCCGTTTCTTTCTCGGCACTTCAGGTTCTCCTTCCAACATGAGCGGTCTTGATCCGGTTGCCCGGTCAGACCTTGCTCGCGACGCGCGCGGCGCGCGAGACTGCGGACCGGTCACCGAGCGATGAGGTCAGCCGGTCCAAGTAGATGGCGAGAATGACCACGGCGAGTCCGCCGTTGAATCCGTTCGCCAGTTGCAATTGCTGCACCGCGCCGAACACCTGGCTGCCAAGGCCCGGTGCACCGACCATTCCCGCGATGACGACCATGGAAAGCGACATCATGATGACCTGGTTGATACCGGCCATGATCGAAGGCATCGCAAGCGGAATCTGAATACCGCGCAGAATCTTTCCGCTCGGTGCGCCGAAAGCCTCACCGGCTTCGACCATTTCCTTGTCCACCTGGCGGATTCCCAGTTCGGTCAACCGGACACCGGGTGGCAGGGCGAACACGACCGTCGCGATCACACCGGGGACCGCACCGATCGAGAAGAAGAAGATCACCGGAATCAGGTACACGAACTGCGGCAGCGTCTGCATGAAGTCCATGACCGGCTTGATGATCCGGCTCGCCCGAGCACTGCGCGCGGCGAGAATTCCCAGTGGTATCGCGATGATCACCGCGACCACACCGGCCACGATCACCTGGGACAGTGAGTTCATCGCATTGTCGAACGCGCGAACACTGTCGATGAGCGCGAATCCGATCAGCGCACCGAGACCGAATTTCCAGCCCCGGATCAGCAGCGCGAGCAACGCGAACACGATCACCATCGCCCAACTGGGCAGCAGGGTGAGTACCCAGACGACGGCGTCCACACAGGACTGCACGACCAGTTTGATGAAATCCAGCAGCGGACCGACATTGTTCTGCAGCCAATGCACGATCGCGTTGAACCAGTCGCCGACATTCAGCTGCGGCACATGCCAGCCGGTGTCGTCGGCGAGGAGCAATTCACGCATCCGCGTCCTCCCTCACGTTCTCCACGGGCTTGGTGTTCTGGCCGAGCGCGGAAAGCAGCGTGGCCCTTGGCACGATGCCGAGCAGTTTCCGGTTCTCGTCCACGACCGCGAGCGGCAGCCTGCTTTCCGCGGACGGAATGAACAGTTCGTAGACGGCGGTTTCCGGGCCCACCTCGGGAATATCGTTCGAGATGATGTCCGAGACGGTTTCCGCGCCGTTGCGCGCCGCCTCCGCAGCCGCCTCGTCCTCGACGACACCGAGCAGCGTTCCCTGCCTGTCCACCACGAAAACCGCGGTGTGCTGCATTTCGCGCATCACCTTCAGCGCGGCACGCGGACCCGAGTTCGTCCCGATGGTCGAGGTCGGGCGCTCCATCACCGAGGTCGCACTCAACACCTTCGCCCGATCCACGTCCTGGACGAACTGCGCCACATAGTCGTTCGCGGGATCGTTGAGGATGTCCTCGGCCGTCCCGATCTGCACGATCCGGCCCTCCCGCATCACCGCGATGTGATCGCCGAGACGCATCGCCTCGTTCAGATCGTGGGTGATGAAGATGATCGTCTTGCCCAGCTCCGCCTGCAACGAAAGCAGCTGATCCTGCATGTCCCGGCGAATCAGCGGATCGAGCGCACTGAATGCCTCGTCCATCAACAGAATGTCGGTGTCCGCGGCGAGCGCGCGGGCAAGTCCCACCCGCTGGCGCATACCACCGGAAAGCTGATCGGGAAGGTGGTTCTCCCAGCCCTCCAGGCCGACGAGACCGAGTGCCTCCTTGGCCTTCGCCCGCCGCGCCTCCTTCTCGACTCCCTGTATCTCCAGGGCATACGCCGCGTTATCCAACACGGAGCGGTGCGGGAACAACGCGAAATGCTGGAACACCATGCTCATCCGGCGCTGACGCATTTCCCGGATCTGGCGCTGCGACATTTTCGTGATGTCCTCATCGTTGATGTAGACATCCCCCGAAGTCGCCGGAAGCAAGCCGTTCAGCATGCGGATCAACGTCGACTTCCCCGAGCCCGAAAGGCCCATCACCACGAAAATCTCGCCGTCGGCCACTTCGAACGACGCGTCGATGACCGCCGCGGTCGTGCCTGCGGCGGCCAGATCCGAACGACTCGCGCCCGACTCCAGCTGGTGCACGGCATCACGCGCGCGGCGCCCGAACACCTTGTAGATCTTCTCTGCTCGAACAGTTGCCAAGGGTCTCCCTCTGTCCTCGTGCCCCGCACCGGACGCCTCCTACGGCGTCACCTCAGTTCGAGCGCGGGACGCTCGTGCCACGCACTCAGGCCGACGCGTCCATCAGGTTCGGACCCGCAATATTCACATCGACCCGTACACCGGCGGTGACTGTTCCGAGCCGTACCTTACTCGGCGTACTCGGAAGAACCACCCCATTTGGGGTTCGTCACTCGAAAACGGTATCGCCCTGTAATCAAATCACCAAAAAATTGACCCTAAGTAGTCACCCGCTTGCGGCGGGGCCGCCGTTCACCGGCTCGAGGCAGCGGTATATGATCGGGAGCGTCCTGCGGATGTAGTTCAATGGCAGAACATCAGCTTCCCAAGCTGAGAATGCGGGTTCGATTCCCGTCATCCGCTCCACAGAAGGCTCTTGCAGTGCAGTTGGGGTGCTTCCCGGTTTCGGGAAGCACCCCAACTGCTGTTTCGGGTCCGGTGCGATACCCGGTCAGCAGCTCTCGGTTTCTTTATCGGTCAACTTGGCCAAGTGCGCCAACACTTCGGTGAGGGCGCGCACTTGAAAGCGGGGCCCCTGCCTTTGCAAGGCAGGGGCCAACGTGATGCTGTCCGGGCCTCAGCTTCGCCGAGTGCCCCGGTAAGTACCGAAGGTCCACAGGTTGCGCTCCGGGTCCTCGATGGTCACCAGATACGACCGCTCGCCGGAACCGAGCCGCGCTTCCTGCGGTTGCTCTGCCACGGTCGCCCCGGCATGGCGGGCGCGTTCGTACATCGCGTCGACCTCCTCGGTGGCGATGTAGACGGCGTTCACCCCGGCAGGCATGCGCCCGTGCACGCTGTCCTTGTGCGTGGTGGAGCCGAACACCACCATGCCGCCCTCGGGCCAGCGCACTTCGGCGTGCACGAGTTCGCCGCCCTCGTCGCAGACCGCCACGTGTTGCTCAAACCCCAGCACGTCGACCAGAAACCGCAATGCGGCACGGGTGTCGTCGTAGTGGAGTACCGGCCAGACCGCGCTATCCGACATACGCGCCAGGGTAGTGCCGCTCGGCCGGATTCCCATGGTTCTCATTCACCCCACGGGCGGCGTCTTCTGCCGCCATTGCAGCGGTGCTTGCGCCGCGAGTACTTCGTCGTGCTCGGCAAAATCGGCCATGTCGGCGCGGATGGTGTTGTGGAACGCCCGGATGAGCCCCCTCTCCAGCACCATCGTCTGTACGGAGAACGTGACACCCGATCGCGGTCCGCTCGGCACCCACAACCTCGATACCGTGTGCGCCAGCGACACGCCGTCCCCGCTCAGTGGATAGCTGGACAGCGGCCAGAACTCGGCCCGGCTGCCCCGATAGATGGTGTCGAAGATCTTCTGGTGCTCTTCAGCTATCGTCTCGCGCCCGCGTTGCATACGGCCCAGCACGTCGACGAAGTCCGCGTCCTCGGTGAAGCTCGCCGCCCACGCCGCGCCGTCGTTCGCATCCCATGCCAGCCGGAGCGCCCCGAGAACGTCCTCGATTATCGACATGTCCCCATCCTCAAACCTCGAGCGTTCTCGAGGTCAAGCCTCATCATCGGTGCACAGCAAGGAGTGCAGGTGGACGTCATGCCAACCGTCCGCGTGCAGATGTGATCCTCTGCTGGTCCCCTCGAGCACGAACCCGGTCTTGGCGGCGACCCGGCAGGAGGCGAGGTTTCCGGTGGAGTGCCTGAGCGTGAGGCGGTGGAATCCGCGATCGGTGAACGCCCACCGGGTCAGGGCGCGCACCGCACGGCCGGCCACTCCGGCACCGCGTGCCTCGGGGAGCAGCCAGTAGGAGAGTTCCGCGGATGCCTGGGGCAGCGTGATCCGGCGCAGACCGATCTGGCCGAGCACGCGATCCGCACGCACGATCGCCCAACTGGCGCCGGTTTCCTGTCCCCAGGCGGTTTCCCAGTTCGCGATCCAGTCCCGTGCCTCCTCCGCGCTGTCCATCCGGCGCTGGTGCCACCGCTGAATTTCGGGGCAGTCAAAGGCTTTTCGTACCGCTGATGCATCGGATTCCCGCCAGGGACGCAAAACCACGTCCCCTTCAACGGTCAGATTCGGCTGATTCCGGTCTCGAAGCGAACCGGGCGGCAGGGCCGGTATCAGTAGCTGGGGCACGGCATCAGTCTGCCCCGGCGCCCAGCGAAAACAAAACGATATGTCGACAAATCACCGTTTGCGGGCGAACGGGCGCCATGGCCTGCCACGCACCTCGATGGAGCCCACGCGCATCGCCCCGGTGAGCCGGAAGTGCGGTTTTCCTTGCTGTGGCGGCCTTTTCCGGTGGTCTTCGGCACTGGCGAGGGTGAGCTCGACACCGTTGAAATCGACGCTGGCCTCGTCCGGTACCCGCATCTGCAGCGATCCGCCGTTGACCTCGACCTCGATATCGACGACCGGGTGCGCGATGTTCGCCTCGGTGAAGTCGAGCTCGGTTGACCCCATGTTCTTCCGGATCATGATCCTGCGGGGAACATCCCAGTCGCCTTTGCGCTTCACCGAGTTGAAGGTCCCGGTGAACTCGACGGTCCGGTTGTCCTCGGCGGCCGGAGCACCACCCGCGATCGGCAGATCGGCGACGACCTCGGCGAGATCACCCCTGGTCCGCGAAGCCATGGTCCGCGACGAACGCTCATCGAACTCGTTGATGTCCAGCATGCCGTTCGCCATGGCTTCCTTGAGGACCTCGAGCGTGGCTTCGCGTTCCTCGTCCGATGCCCGTACGTGGTCATCTCGCACTGTGGCCTCCTTCATACCACCTGGTAGGTACCGTATCTTGCGGGACGCGAGAAAGGCAGGGCGGCACAGTGGCCGAGAACGCCAGCAGGAACGCATGGGCAGAACCCGGTTCGTACGAGGTCACCGAGGGAGTGTTCCGGATCCCGTTGCCGATGCCGAACGACGGACTGCGCGCGGTGAACGTGTACGCGATCCGCGACGGAGACGGGTTCACGCTGATCGACTCGGGGTGGGGAGTCGCTGAGGCGCGCGCCCAGCTCGACACGGTCCTCACCGAACTCGGTTCGGATACCGCGCACATTCGCCGGTTCCTGATCACCCACGCGCACAAGGACCACTACAACCTCGGCACTCACGTGCGCGCCGAACACGGCACCCCGATCGCGCTCGGTGCGGAGGAGCGCCCGACCATCGAGGCACTGCAGCGGGCCGACAAGAGCCCGATGATCACCCAGCAACACCTGCTCCGCGGCACCGGCGCCACCGAGATCACCGCGAAGTTCATCGAGATGGTCGGCGACACCGCGGTGGATCCCGCGGAGTGGCCGTCCCCGGATCGATGGCTCGCGGCGGGGGAGCGGATCCCGGTCGGCGCGTACGACCTCGAAGTCGTGCACACGCCGGGACACACCAGCGGCCATATCGTGTTCCGTGATGCGGCGAACGGGCTGTTGTTCGCCGGGGACCACGTGCTCCCGCACATCACCCCCTCCATCGCGCTCGAACCGCGCACCCCGCGGCTGCCACTCGGGGACTTCCTCGAATCACTGCGCAGGATCCGCGAACTTCCCGACACCTGGCTGCTTCCCGCGCACGGACCGGTGACCAGCAGCGTGCACGAACGGGTCGACGAGCTGCTGGAGCACCACCGCGCCCGGCTCGAGGTCACCTACGACACCGTGCGCGCGGGGGCCAGGACAAGTGCGGAATCGGCGGCCAAGCTCACCTGGACCCGCCGCGAGCGCGCCCTGAGCGATCTGGACGTCTTCAACGCCATGCTGGCCGTGCTCGAGACGAAATCGCACCTGGATCTGCTGGTCGCACGTGGTGAGCTCACCGGCGAGGAGCACGGGGGAGTCCGCTACTACAGCTGCTCGTGAGTGGAAATGTTGGCTAGAACCAACACATCCGCTCACGAGTACCCTCAGCAGGCATGACGGTCGAGCAGCAGGCGGTGCACGGAGTCCCGGCGAGTCCTGGGCGGGCCGCGGGTCCGGTGCTGCGCCTCCGGGAACCCGCGCGGGTGAGCATCGGCCAGCCTGCGCGGTATCCGAAGCCCCTCGACTACCGCGAGGAGGCCGCGCGGATCCATCCGGCCGCGGACCTGGTGGCTGCCGCGCTGACCGACAAGGCGGCGCTGGCGACCGGGGAAGCGCGCGACATCCTCCACATGACCGCGGTGATGGCGACCGATCCCTCGCTGCTGGGTACCGCGGAGGAACTGGTCACCGAACACGGTCTGCCCGCGGCCCGCGCGGTATGGGACGCCGCGGAACAGTTCATCGACGGGCTCGCCGAGGCCGGTGGTTATCTGGCCGAGCGCACCGGTGATCTCCGGGACGTGCGCGACCGGATCATCGAGGAGCTCACCGGCGCACAGTCCAGCGCGGTGCCGGAACTGGACACCCCGCACGTGTTGCTGGCCCGCGAACTCGCGCCCGCGGATACGGCGGCCCTGGATTCGGCCACGGTGCTCGCGATCGTCACCGAGGAGGGCGGGCCCACCTCGCACACCGCGATCATCGCCCGCGCACTCGGCATTCCCGCCGTCGTCGGCTGTACCGGCGCCCTCGGCCTGACCGCGGACTATCTGCGCGTGGACGGGGAAACCGGCCTCGTCGAGGTGGTGACCGAGGGCGAAGCGGAAGCCGCGCCCAGTACGAGCACGCCGGAGTGGAACGGTGTCGGGTCCACCGGCGACGGGGTGCGCATCCCGCTGCTGGCCAACATCGGATCGGCGGCGGACGCGATCAAAGCGGCGGACTCCCCAGCCGAGGGAGTAGGCCTCTTCCGAACCGAATTCTGTTACCTGGCAATGGAATCCGAGCCCACGGTCGAGGAACAGGCCGAGATGTACCGCGCCATCATCGCGGTGTTTCACGGGAAACCATGCATCGTGCGGACCCTCGACGCGGGCGCGGACAAGCCCCTGACCTTCCTGCCCGCCGAAGCTGAACCGAACCCCGCGCTCGGCGTGCGCGGTCTCCGCATGGCCCGTCAGCATCAACCGGAACTGCTCGACCGCCAGCTCCACGCGATCCGCGCCGCGGGCGGGGATTCGGTCATGGCCCCGATGGTCGCCACGACCGAGGAAGCCGCGTGGTTCGCCGAACGCGCTCGCGCGGCGGGAATCCGGCGCGTCGGCGTGATGATCGAGGTCCCCTCGGCCGCACTGCAGGCCGGGGAACTGCTCGAGATCGTGGACTTCATCTCCATCGGCACCAATGACCTCACCCAGTACACGATGGCCGCGGACCGCCAGCTCGGAACGCTGGCCGCGCTCGGTGACCCGTGGCAGCCCGCGCTGCTGCGCCTGATCGAACTGATCGGCACCGCGGGGCGGGAAGCGGGCAAGCCGGTCGGTGTCTGCGGGGAGGCCGCCGCCGATCCGCTGCTGGCCTGTGTCCTCGTCGGGCTGGGAGCGACCAGCCTTTCGATGACCCCGATCGCACTCGACGCCGTCGGCGCCGAGCTGGCGAAGCACGCCCACAGCGCCTGTGTGACGGCCGCACAGGCGGCTGCGCGGGCCCGAACCCCGGCGGAAGCACGCGCGGCCGTCAGGACAGCGCTGGGGCGCTGAGAGCTACTTCTTCCGGTTCACAACCAGCGAGCACAGCCGCAACTGGCCGGCGATCACGAAATGCGGATCCCCCGGGGCTTCCGCGGTTTCCACCGGGCGCCCCCTGCCGACCACGTGCCCCATCGTGCACGTGAAACCTTCGAGATTGATCGTCGCGTGTTCGGGGAGCCGTAGCTTGACGTTGCCGAGCGACACGTCGAAGTCGATCACCAGCCGCGGATAGTTGATCCGCGCCTGGCGGAAGTCGAGGATCGTGGTCGCCATCGTGTTCCGGACGTGCAGCTCCAGCGGGGGAGTCCAGGCACCGTCCCGCTTCAACAGCGTCATCGAAGACGACAGCGTCTCCTCGCGCGCACCGGCCGGCGCGGAGCTGTGCACCATCCCGGGCAGATCGACGAGGACGGCATTGAGCTCGCCCCGGGTCTTGGCGGCCGTCGCCGTGGCACTCCGCTCGGCGAACTCGTTCAAGTCGATCATCCCGCGACCGGTCGCCTTTTCGAGCAAGCCGACCACGTGGTTGCGTTCGTCATCGGAGACTCGCAGATCTCGTTCGCTCACGTCCCCGAGATTAGCTCCCGGGAGCACTCCGGGAATCAGGTGAAATCCCTGAACTCAGCCCGTCACACCCTGAACATATCGACCACTGAGAGTATTTGTCACCGTGACAAAAGACGCCGGTACGATCGGATATCCCGGTTACGGGTCTATTTTGTCTCTTTTGGGCTGATCAGTCCGAGAAGCCGATCAAGATCATCCGCCGAGCCGAATTCGATGGTGATCTTGCCCTTCTTCCGCCCGACATCCACCTTCACCCTGGTGTCGAAGCGGTCGGAGAGATCATCCGCGATCTCGCCCGCCCGGGGCACCTCGATCTTTTTCGGCGGCGCCTTCTGTGGTCGCTTCGGGCCCGACTTCGCGAGCATGACCGCTTCTTCGGTCGCCCGCACCGAGAGCCCCTCCGCCACGATCCGCGCGGCGAGGTCGTCCACGATGTCCGGGTCCTCGAGGCTGAGCAGCGCCCGCGCGTGACCGGCGGAGAGCACCCCCGCGGCGACCCGGCGCTGCACGGGGAGGGGAAGCTTCAGCAGGCGGATGGTGTTCGAGATGACCGGCCTGCTGCGTCCGATCCGCGAAGCGAGCTGATCGTGCGTCACGTCGAACTCGTCGAGCAGCTGCTGATACGCCGCCGCCTCTTCGAGCGGGTTCAGCTGCACCCGGTGGATGTTCTCCAACAGGGCATCGCGCAGCATCGCGTCATCGGCGGTACCGCGGACGATCGCAGGAAGCGTGTCCAGTCCCGCCTGCTTCGCCGCGCGCCACCGGCGCTCACCCATGACGAGTTCGAACTTCTCGTCGGGCAGGGTCCGCAGGACAATCGGCTGCAACAGGCCGAACTCGCGGATCGAGTGGGAGAGCTCGGTGAGCGCTTCCTCATCGAAGACCTGACGAGGCTGCTTCGGGTTCGTCGTGATCGCATCGATCGGCACCTCGCGGTAGACCGCGCCCGCAACCTCGCCGCTCGGTTCCGCCGGGGGAGCGGACTCGCTCTGCGCGGCGGGAGCTTTCGCCGTGCTGGTCTTCGCCGTAGTGGTCTTCGATGCCGTGCTGGACGACTCCGCCGCGGGTGCCGCAGCTCCGTCCTCCGGGGGAGCACTGGGAATCAGTGCCGCGAGTCCACGCCCGAGGCCACCCTTGCGCTCCGTCATTCCCCGGCCTCCTGCTCGTCCGCGGATCCACCCTGCACGGCGATCTCCTTCGCGGCGTCCAGATAGCTCATCGCGCCACGTGAACCGGGATCGTAGGCGAGCACGGTCTGCCCATAACCGGGTGCTTCGGAGACCTTCACACTGCGCGGGATCACCGTGCTGAGCACGGTGTCCCCGAAGTAGTCGCGCACATCCTTGGTGACCTGATCGGCGAGCTTGGTGCGCCCGTCGTACATGGTGAGCACGATGGTGGACACCTCGAGGCTCGTATTGAGGTGCCCGCGCACCAGCTCGATGTTGTTGAGCAGCTGGCCGAGCCCTTCGAGCGCGTAGTACTCGCACTGGATCGGGATGAGCACCTCCTCGGCGGCGACGAGCGCGTTCACCGTGAGCAGTCCGAGCGAGGGAGGGCAGTCGATGAAGACGTAGTCGGGGGAGAGCTCGTCGAGCGCTTCCTCGGTGAGCGCGGTCTTCAGCCGCGATTCGCGCGCCACCATGGTCACCAGTTCGACCTCGGCACCGGCAAGATCGATCGTGGCGGGCACACACCACAGGTTCGGCGACTGATCGCTGACCGCTGCGGCTTCCTTGACGGAGATCTCGCCGAGCAGCACATCGTAGATGGACGGCACCTCGCCGCGATGCTCCACCCCAAGCGCGGTACTCGCGTTGCCCTGTGGGTCGAGGTCGATCACGAGCACCTTCAAGCCGTGCAGCGCCAGCGCCGCCGCGAGGTTCACCGTGCTCGTTGTCTTACCAACCCCGCCCTTCTGGTTGGCGACGGTGATGACCCGGCGATGCGGTGGCTTCGGCAAACTGAGTTCCTGGGGATGAAGTACTTGGGTGGCACGGGCGGCGGCGTCGGCTATCGGGGTCCAATCGCTGAACGGCGTCCCGTCTCCGGGCTTCTGTTCGGTCATCGGCTTGAGCACCTCGCCAGCTCCGACAGACCCATCGACTGCGTTGTCATGATCCTCGGTCTCTTTGGTTTCACGTGAAACACGCTTCTTGGCAACCTTCAACTTCGACCGGACGCTCACCGACTCCTCCTCGTCCGTTGTTGCTGCCGGCTACCCGTTGCACGAGAACCCACCCGTTCGATGCGCACAACTCTCACCGACTGTTCCAGTTTCCCCTGCCCGCAAGTGAGTACCCGCGGGTTACCACCACCGAGCCGAGCGACCGCCTCCCGATCGCGCTCAATCTCGTCGTACGCCGAAGCTCCCTTCATGGCGTACAGTGCCGCCCCCTGTTTGATGAGCGGAAGACACCAGGACGACAGTTTGTCCAGACTCGCGACCGCCCGCGCCGTCACCACATTCGCGTTCGGCAGGCTGTCACGCACCGACCGATCCTCCGCCCGGCCGCGAACCACGTCAATCGGCAACTCCAACTCACCGACGATCAGCTCCAGCCAATCCACTCGGCGTTGCATCGGTTCGAGAAGCGTGACACGTACATCCGGGCGAGCGATCGCAAGTGGGATCCCGGGAAGCCCGGCCCCCGAACCGACATCGATCACCTTCGCCCGCTCCGGGATCACCTCACCGAGAACCGCGGAGTTCAGGATGTGCCGCTCCCACAGCCGCTCCACTTCCCTCGGACCGATCATGCCGCGGAGGACTCCCTCGCTCGCGAGCCGCTCAGCGAAGGCGCGGGCGATCGGCAGTCGTGCACCGAACACTTCCGCAGCGGATTCCGGGGGAGCGGGCAATAGCGTCCCGTTGGACATTCGGTCTCTTTCGATCGACGTGACACAACCTGACCTCGGCAGGTCAAGTCTAGTCGGTACCTCGGACAGCCAGGGGACCGTCCACGCGAGCACGAAAAGCGGCCCGGTTTCACGTGAAACCGGGCCGCTCCGTCTTCGTGTCGACTATTCGGGGAGGACCACCACTCGGCGGTTCGGTTCCTCACCCTCGCTCTCGCTCGTCACACCCGCCACGTCGGCGACCGCATCGTGCACGATCTTCCGCTCGAACGGGGTCATCGCCTGAAGCTTGGTCTTCTCACCGCTCTCGGCGACCTTCTCCGCGGTGGTCCGGCCGAGGTCGGTCAGCTCGCCGCGCCGACTCGCCCGCCACCCGGCGATGTCGAGCATGAGCCTGCTCCGCGAACTGGTCTCGGTCTGCACCGCGAGCCGGGTCAACTCCTGCAATGCCTCGAGCACCTGACCGCGCTGGCCGACGAGCTTCTCCAGGTCGCTACCACCGTCGATGCTGACCATGGCACGCCCGGCTTCGACGTCTAGATCAATATCGCCGTCGTAGTCGAGGATGTCGAGCAGCCGCTCCAGGTAGTCGCCCGCGACATCGCCCTCCTGGACGAGTAGTTCCTCTTCGCTCTTCTCACCCTCGGCCTGGGCTTCCTGCTCCTCGCCGGTGACAGCTTCAGCCTGTTCGTCTTCCTCACGGTCCGGCGAGGCACTCGCCCCGTCGACCTCCAATGTCCCTGCCACGCTTGTTCTCCTCTCCAGCACGAAGTTCGGGCTACTTCCGGTTGCGCTTCTTCTTCCGCCCTCGGTCGGATATCAAGCCGGGTACCGATTGCGAGGTGTTCAGCGCGCCGTTCGACTTCGACTGCGCGGAATCTCCCTTGCCTCCGGAACCGTTCGAGGCCGTGGTTCCCGCCGGCGCTTCTTTCGGCTGCTGCTGCGGCGAACCGCCACCGGATTTCGCCTCACCACCGGACTTCTCGGACTTCTTGGTCTCGTTCTTCTCGACCGGCTCGGGTGCCTTCTCCGCCTTCGGCTCGTCCTGCTGCTTCGGCTGGTTGGCCGGCTGCTTGCCGGGCTTCTGCCCCGGCTTGGGGGCGAGCGCCTGGCGCGCCTCCTGAGCCTCCTGCTTCTTGCGAGCTTCTTCCTTGTCCATCCGACGGAACACGAAGTGCTGCTGGGCAAGCGTCCAGCTGTTGTTGCTCAGCCAGTAGAGGAGCAGACCGATCGGCAGGGCCGCACCGAAGATGAGCACACCGAGCGGGAACAGATACAGCTGAACCTTCTGCATCATCGCGCCGCCGGGCTGGTTGTTCGTGGTGCCCATGGCCTGCTGGCGCTGCACCGAAAGCCGCGCGGTGAAGTGGGTCGCGATCGAGGCGACGATCATCAGCGGGATGGCGACCGGGGCCACACCCCAGTGGAATCCGTGAGCACCGCCGCCGTAGGAGCCGAGCAGCCCGGCGTTGAACACCATGTCGTTGAGGTGCACGCCGAACAGGTCCGCGCGCAGGTACGAGGTGATGTCCGACTTCGGGAAGAAGTAGTTGCTGCCGTAGTTCGGGTTGAAGTTCCGGATGACGTGGTTGAGCCCGATGAACACCGGGATCTGGAAGATCATCGGCAGGCAGCCACCGAGCGGGTTGAACCCGTGCTCGCGCTGCAGCTTCTGCATCTCCTGCGCCTGGCGCTGCCGATCATTGGCGTACTTCTTCTGGAGCGCCTTGATCTGCGGCTGGAACTCCTGCATCTTCCGCATGGACTTGATCTGGTGCACCATCGGCTTGAGCAGCAGCGCACGCAGTGTGAAGACGAGGAAGACGATCGAGAGCGCCCAGGCGAAAGCGTTGCTGTCGCCGAGGATGAACCCGAAGACCTTGTGCCAACACCACATGACGAAGGACACGGGCCAGTAAATAAAATCGAGCACGCGGCTACTCCTTGGCAGGGTGTTCGGTCAAGTCTTCGAGTGCGCTCGTACCGGCTCCGCGCCTCGGCGGAACCGGGTCAATACCCCCAGGATGCCAGGGACCGCAACGAAGCAGTCGGCGGACCGCGAGCAAGGTCCCTCGTGCGGCGCCGTGCACGCGGAGCGCCTCGAGCGCGTACTCGCTACAGCTCGGGTAGAACCGGCAGCTCGGCGGGAGCAGCGGGGAGATGCCCTTCCGGTATCCCTTGACCAGCAGCATCAGGCCCCTGGCGAGCACGCCGGGACGTGCCGCCGCCGCGGAGACCGGGCGAGCCATCACGACTCGCCGGTACGCGATCCGGGCAGCCGCAGTCGGTCGAGCGCGCTATCGAGATCCGCCGCGAGCGCCGAACTCCGCGAACCCGCGGCCGCGGGGAGGGCGCGCACGACAAGCTGCGTCCCGGGCGGCAACCGATCGATCCGGTCGCGCACCAGATGACGCAGTTGGCGGGTGACCCGGTGGCGGACCACCGAGTTACCGACCGCCTTGCTCACGACAAATCCGGCCCGCGCGGGACCCTCAGTGACCGACTCATCGCGCAGCGCATGCACAACAAGCCGGGAGCGTCCAGCTCGACGACCCCTGCGGGTCACCGAGCGGAACTCCCGGCTGTTCGTCAGTCGAGCGGTCGCGGGCAGCACGGCATCCGCCCGCGATCAGGCGGACAGCTTGGCGCGTCCCTTACGCCTGCGGTTCGCGAGGATGGCGCGACCGGCGCGGGTGCGCATCCGAAGCCGGAACCCGTGCTTGCGGGACCGACGACGATTGTTCGGTTGGAACGTACGCTTACTCACGGCTGGTTACTCCCGTACAGTGCCATTGGCCAGAAATCCGGTCGTCTCCCATTCGCTAGTGTCCTACCCATGCGTGCGGGCATGCGAAACAACCCGCGCAGGCGGGAGACCTTCATAGGTTACGCAGTCCCTCGATCGGGCTGAAAACCGGGTACCGACCAGCGACACGCCGGACGATAAGGTGCTTGATCTACCACCACGTCTTGTGGCATCGCGCCGGTGTTGTTAGCGTTCCCATCCTGCCGGCATTGCTGGATGCCGTGGAGCGAGAAGTACGGATATCGCGCAGAGGCGAGAACGTGGGAGTTGGTCCTCTGCATCGGACGCCGGTCCATTGGAGTGTCGAACTGTTGTGGAGTTTGATGCGTTAACACGCATGCTCGTGCACAGCTGTGGACAAGTTTGTGGATATCCTTGCTCTCGGGCGCCCACGGAAGGGTGATACCGGCCTTGCAAGCTATGGCGCTCGATGAGCGAATCGGGCGGTAACCGCGTAGTGTGAGCTAACGACCCAGGTCAGACCTGTACGGGAGGGGAGTGAGCGGGGGCGTGTCGGAAACCCGGGCCGACCTGGGTCTCATCTGGGACCAGGTGGTCACCGAACTTTCCAACGGGACCTTGTCCCCGTTGCAGCGCGCGTGGATGCAGGTGACTCGTCCGCTCGGGCTACTCGACGGCACCGCTCTGCTCGCCGCGCCGAGCGAGTTCGCCAAGGACGCGATCGAACGCGCCCTCCGGGATCCGATCACCGAAGCACTCTCCAGGCACATTGGGGCCCCGGTCTCGCTCGCCGTGAAGGTGGACACCGGAACCGCGGACGCGCGGCATCGCAAGGACAACGAACCCGCCGAGGCCGCCCCGGCCGAGGAGGCGGAACCGACCAACGGTTCGCCGACCCCGGAACCGGCCCTGGTCAGTGCCGCGCAGGTGGGCGGATCCGAGGACCAGGCCCCGCTGCATCACCTCGAGGAATCGCAGACCGAAGAGGTCGACGAGGAGGGCGACGCGCTCAAGGCGGCGAACGAGATCTGGCCGCGGTTCACCGGCCAGCAACAGTCCACGCCGAGCGAGCAACCGTTCACCGCGCCCGCGCAACCGCAGACTTCCAAGACGAAGCTGAACGAGAAGTACACCTTCGACACCTTCGTCATCGGTGCTTCGAACCGGTTCGCGAACGCCGCGGCCGTCGCCGTGTCCGAAGCACCGGCGCGCGCGTACAACCCGCTGTTCATCTGGGGCGAGTCCGGGCTCGGAAAGACCCACCTGCTGCACGCGGTCGGGCACTACGCGCAACGCCTGTTCCCCGGGATGCGAGTGCGCTACGTATCGACCGAGGAATTCACCAACGACTTCATCAACTCCCTGCGTGACGACCGCAAGGTCGCGTTCCAGCGCAGGTACCGGGATGTGGATGTACTGCTCGTCGACGATGTGCAGTTCCTCGAAGGCAAGGAAGGAACCCAGGAGGAGTTCTTCCATACCTTCAACACCTTGCACAACGCGAACAAGCAGATCGTCGTCTCCTCGGACCGCCCGCCCAAGGGACTGGGCACCCTCGAGGACCGGCTGCGCACCCGCTTCGAGTGGGGCCTGATCACCGACATCCAGCCGCCCGAGCTCGAGACCCGAATCGCGATCCTGCGGAAGAAGGCCGCGCAGGACCGGTTGAACGTGCCCATGGATGTACTGGAGTTCATCGCCGCGCGCGTCGAACGCAACATCCGGGAACTCGAGGGCGCGCTCATCCGGGTCACCGCCTTCGCCTCGCTCAACCGGCAGGCGGTGGATGTTCAGCTCGCCGAGATCGTGCTGCGCGATCTGATCCCCGATTCACAGCAGCCGGAGATCTCGGCGACCACGATCATGTCGGTCACCGCGGAGTTCTTCGGTGTCACCGTCGACGAGCTGTGCGGCCCCGGCAAGGTCAAGGCGCTCGCGCAGTCGCGCCAGATCGCCATGTATCTGTGCCGCGAACTCACCGATGCCTCGCTGCCGCGGATCGGTCAGGCCTTCGGCGGCCGTGACCACACCACGGTCATGCACGCGGACAAGAAGATCCGCAAGGAGATGGCCGAGCGCCGCCGCACCTACGACCAGGTTCAGGAACTGACCGCGCGCATCAAGCAGCGCGCTCGCGGCTGAACCGGCACATCCGCCTCCCTTCTCCGGTCGCCCCGGAGCTCTTTCCACACCCCTGCAGCGCCCACATCCGGCGCTCGCTCATGCTGCCCACCGAACGGGCTCTCACCTGCGCCGATAGCCGCTTGTGCGTGGTTGTGTTGGTTCTAGGCAACACAACCACGCACGACCGATTCCGCCTCCGAACCGGCTCGGATGTGCCTCGACACCGCCAGGATGCAGTGATCTGCGTCACTCGAGGGTGGGATTCGGTGCCGAACGCGCGCGTTCGGGTATCCCCACAGGCTTGGGCACAACTCGGTGGATAGCTGGGGATGGAACTGTGGAAAACAGTGCCCGGATGTGGAGCAGCGGCCGCCGAGCCGGTTCGGTCCACACATCCACAGGCTCCCTCCCGGACTCGCACACGGGCGGGTCCACATCCAACGCAAGCCGTTCACCTGCGAGAATCACCTCCGTCCACACAACCCACAACGCTTACTGTTACGACGGTTTGTTCTCTTTTGAAGAGAAAAACAAACAACAACAGGCGAGCTTGTGAACTGGGGACAACCGAGACCCGGAACGCGGCTCGGGTGCCGGAGCCCGGTTCGCGCTACCGCCGGGCACGTTCTACGGTTGGCATTCACCGCCGGGATGCGCATCGAGCACCGGCACACACCGCCAACACCCACTGCGTCGAGCCGGTCACGCTTCGCTGCGATCGGCGCTGGGGTGTCGGACCCCGGTGGTACGACCGGTGCGGGAACCGTCGTCGGGAAAGGACGTCAGATGAAAATCCGTGTCGAGCGTGATGGACTCGCCGACGCCGTCGCGTGGGTCGCGAGAAGCCTCCCCGCCCGCCCACCGGTACCGGTGCTCGGCGGGATCCTCCTCGAAGCAGATGCCGAACAGGACGTGCTCACGGTCTCGGGTTTCGACTACGAGACCTCGGCGACGGTCAACGTGCCCGCGACCCTGTCCGCGTCCGGGCGCACCCTCGTCTCCGGGCGACTGCTCGCGGACATCACCAAGGCGCTGCCGAACAAGCCGGTCGAGCTCGCCGTCGAAGGTTCCCGGGTAGAGATCGTCTGCGGGACCGCGAAGTTCTCCCTGCCCACGATGCCGGTGGAGGACTATCCGCAGCTGCCGAACATGCCGGACAAGGTCGGTGAACTGCCCGGTGAACTGCTCGGCACCGCCGTCGCCCAGGTCGCGGTCGCCGCAGGCAAGGACGACACACTGCCAATGCTCACCGGGGTGCGAGTGGAGATCGCGGGCGACAAACTCACGCTCGTGGCGACCGACCGGTTCCGGCTCGCGATGCGGGAGATCACCTGGACCCCGGCCCAGGAATCCGAGGACACCGCGGTGCTCGTGCCCGCACGGACCCTCGCCGAATCGGCGAAGACACTCGGCGCGTCCGGGGCGACCGCCGAACTGGCACTCGCCTCAGGGGATGGCCTGGTCGGGCTCTCCGGTGCGGGACGCCGCTCGACCGCGCGCTTGCTCGACGCCGAATTCCCGAAGTACCGCCAGCTGTTGCCCGATGATCAGACCACGACCGCGATCATCGAGGTGGCCAAGCTGGTCGATGCGATCAAACGTGTCTCGCTCGTCGCCGAGCGCGGGACCCAGGTCCGGCTCGAGTTCTCCGAGGACGGGCTCAACCTCACCGCGGGTGGCGAGGAAGAGGGCAGCGCGGAGGAAGCGATCGCGGTCGAGTTCGAGGGCGAGCCCGTGACCATCGCGTTCAACCCGACCTATCTGCTCGATGGACTGAGTGCCGTGCGTACCGATCGGGCACACATGGCGTTCACCACGGCCAACCGGCCTGCACTGCTCAAGCCGGTGGACGAGGATGGACAAGTAGCGGGTGACTATCTGTACCTGTTGATGCCGGTCCGGCTTCCGGGCTGAGTACATCCGCGAAACCACGATCAGGGAGCTAGAAGGGGAGCGCACCGTGCAACTCGGTCTCATCGGCCTCGGCAAAATGGGATTCAACATGCGCGAACGTTTGCGTCGCGCGGGACACGAGGTCGTCGGCTACGACCAGAACCCGGATGTCAGCGACAGCAGTTCGCTCGCCGACCTCGTCGGCAAGCTCAGCGGGCCACGCGTCGTGTGGGTCATGGTCCCGGCAGGGGAACCGACCCGGTCCACGATCGCCGAACTCGCCGGACTGCTCGGGGACGGCGACCTCGTCATCGACGGCGGCAACTCCCGGTTCACCGAGGACAAACACAACGCGGATGTGCTCGCCGCCCGCGGGATCGGGTTCGTGGACTGCGGAGTTTCCGGCGGAGTCTGGGGCCTCGAGGTCGGATACGGCTTGATGTGCGGTGGCGCGGACAAGGATGTCGAGCGCGCCATGCCCATCTTCGACGCGCTGCGCCCGGAAGGCCCGCGCGATGAAGGGTTCGCCCACGCGGGCGCCGTCGGTGCCGGTCACTACGCGAAGATGGTGCACAACGGCATCGAGTACGGGCTGATGCAGGCCTACGCGGAGGGCTTCGAACTGCTCGAGGCCGCCGAAGAGGTCACGAACACCGCGGGTGTGTTCAAGGCATGGCGGCGGGGGACCGTCGTGCGGTCCTGGCTGCTGGACCTGCTCGTGCGTGCGCTCGAGGAGGACCCGGACCTGGCCGGGATCACCGGCTATGTCGAGGATTCCGGGGAGGGACGCTGGACGATCGAGGAAGCCATCGACCACGCGGTCCCGGTTCCGGTCATCTCGGCCGCCCTGTTCGCGCGGTTCTCCTCGCGGCAGACCGATTCGCCGGCACTCAAGGCGATCGCCGCACTGCGCAACCAGTTCGGCGGGCACGCGGTCCACAGCGCCGAGGAATCCAGCTGATCGGTGTACGTCCGGCATCTCCAGGTCACCGATTTTCGTTCCTGGGAACTCGCTGACCTGCCCTTACGCCCGGGACCGACGGTATTGGTCGGGCGCAACGGCCAGGGCAAGACCAACCTGGTCGAGGCGCTCGGCTATGCCGCGACACTGTCCTCGCACCGAGTCGCCTCGGATGCCCCGCTGATTCGGCGGGGTGCCCAGCGTGCGGTGGTGCGCACCGCGATCGTGCAGGACGGCCGGGAAGTGACCGTCGAACTCGAGATCACCTCGGGCAAGGCGAACCGGGCGCTGCTCAATCGCGGCGCGGTTCCCCGGACCAGGGATGTCGCCGGGATCCTGCGCACCGTGCTGTTCGCTCCGGAGGATCTGGCCCTGGTGCGCGGGGATCCCGGGGAACGGCGCTCGTTCCTCGACGGCCTGCTCGCCCTGCGCGCACCGCGGTTCGCCGGGATCCGCTCCGACTACGAGCGGGTGCTCAAACAGCGGAGTGCGCTGTTGAAGACAGCGCGAGCGGCGAAATCCAATCTGAGCACCCTCGAGGTCTGGGACGGGCACCTCGCCGCGCAGGGGGCGGCGCTGCTCGCGGGCCGGATCGAGCTGACCGCGGCACTCGCCCCGCATGTGGCCGCCGCGTACGCGGGGGTGGCGCCGGAATCGGTGCCCATCGACATCCGCTATCGCTCGAGTCTCGGCGAGTACTTGCCGGAGAGCACGGATGTCACGGAACTCGAACAGGCGCTGCTCGAGGGCATCGCCCGTGTGCGTGACCAGGAACTCGAACGTGGTGTCAGCCTGATCGGACCGCATCGCGACGATCTGGATTTGCTGCTCGGTGAAGGACCTGCCAAGGGATACGCCAGCCACGGCGAATCCTGGTCCTTCGCACTGGCGCTGCGACTCGGCGCGTACGAGCTGTTACGCGGTGAAGGCAGTGAGCCGGTACTGATCCTCGACGACGTGTTCGCCGAGCTCGATCGAAGACGAAGAGGCAAGCTCGCCGAGGTCGCGACGGCTGCTGAGCAGGTGATCGTGACCGCGGCGGTCGGTGAAGACGTTCCCGCCGAACTCGACGGGGATCGGTTTCACGTCTCGAACGGGACGGTTACCGCGGACGCCTCAGCGTGAACAGGAGATGGCTGTGAGCGCAGACACACCTGGGGACAACTCTGTGGATAATGTGGACAAGACACTCTCAGGGTCGGCCTCGGGGCCCGAACCACCCGAAAATATGTCCGATTCAGTCCCCGAAAGTGGTACACACGGTGGAGGGGAACTGCGTGGACCCGATCTGGCACGCCAGGCACTCGAGGCCGCGCGCGCCAAATCCGCGGCCCGCGATCGGCAACAGGCCAAGCACGCCGTGTACGGCAAACGCAAACGCGCCCGGCGCAGAGGCTGGTCGGGAGCCCGTCCGGACGACCGGGATCCGCAGCCGCTCGGCAGGCTCACCGCGCGGATCATCGCCGAGCGCGGCTGGAAAGAGCACCTCACCGGTGGTTCGGTGATCGCGCGCTGGCCCGAACTCGTCGGTGAGGAGGTCGCCGCGCACTCGGTCCCCGAACAGCTCAAGGGCACCGAACTGCATGTGCGCGCGGAATCCACCGCATGGGCGACCCAGCTGCGGCTGCTCCAGCGCCAGCTGATCAAACGGTTCGCCGAAAAGCTCGGGGACGGGGTCGTCACCTCCATCAAGGTGGCGGGCCCGGCCGCACCGAGCTGGCGCTACGGCCCGCGCCACGTTCCCGGCCGCGGACCCCGGGACACCTACGGCTGACCAGCACAAACACGTGCTCGTGCGTGGTTGTGTTGCCTAGAACCAACACAACCACGCACAACCCCCGATCCGGCTCGGTGGGGAGTACGCACAGTGGCACGCAGAAGCCGGTGGACCCCGGTGGTGCGTGGGGCCGCTCGTCCAGGAAGAAAAAATCGCGTCAGTGGACACGCTAGGGGTGTCCTACTGCCACTTCTGCGCGAAGGGGCAAGTAGAATTGACGGGTACCGTGCGCCACGCTCACGAGCCGGGTGTAGCGCACTCGATCCGCGCAAGGAGAACCTCCGCCCGTGGCAGCGAACACGAACGACTACAACGCATCGTCCATCACTGTCCTCGAAGGCCTCGAGGCGGTCCGGAAACGACCGGGGATGTACATCGGGTCGACCGGGGAACGCGGTCTGCACCATCTCGTGCAGGAAGTTGTGGACAACTCCGTCGATGAGGCGATGGCCGGATACGCCACCACGGTGGATGTCAGCCTGCTCGCGGACGGCGGTGTCCGGGTGCAGGACGATGGCCGCGGTATTCCGGTCGAGCTGCACCCCAAGGAACAGAAGCCCACCATCGAAGTGGTGCACACGATTCTGCACGCGGGCGGGAAGTTCAATTCGGACTCCTACGCGGTCTCCGGCGGTCTGCACGGTGTCGGTGTCTCCGTGGTGAACGCCCTTTCCACGGCCCTGGATGTGGAAACCCGGCGGAACGGCAAGGTCTGGCGCCAGCACTACGAGCGTTCGGAGCCGGAACCGCTGGTCGAGGGGGAGGAGACGACCGAGACCGGGACCACGACGACGTTCTGGGCCGACCCGGACATCTTCGAGACCACGACCTACAACTTCGAGACGATCTCGCGACGGCTGCAGGAGATGGCCTTCCTGAACAAGGGCCTGACCATCAAGCTGCACGACGAGCGGCCGAACGGGGACGAGGGCACCGAGGACGCCGAGGGGCAGACGGCCAAGACCAAGGATGTGGTCTACCACTACCCGGGCGGTCTCGAGGACTTCGTCAAGCACATCAACGGTGCCAGGGACCCGATCCACGAGAAGGTCGTGGCCTTCGACGCGGACGGTGAAGGGCTCTCGGTCGAGGTCGCGATGCAGTGGAACAGCGGCTACACCGCGAGCGTGTACACCTTCGCGAACACGATCAACACGCACGAGGGCGGTACCCACGAGGAAGGGTTCCGTTCCGCGCTGACCTACACGGTGAACAAGTACGCGAAGGACAAGAAGCTCCTCAAGGAGAAGGACGACAACCTCACCGGGGACGACATCCGTGAGGGACTCGCCGCGATCATCTCGATCAAGCTCCGCGAGCCGCAGTTCGAGGGACAGACCAAGACCAAGCTCGGCAACACCGAGGCCCGTTCCTTCGTGCAGAAGACGTGCAACGAGTGGCTCGCCGACTGGTTCGAGCGCAATCCCAACGAAGCCAAGGCGATCATCAACAAGGCGGTTTCCTCGGCACAGGCCCGGATGGCCGCGCGGCACGCTCGCGATCTGGTGCGCCGCAAGGGAGCGCTGGACATCGGTGGGCTGCCGGGCAAGCTCAAGGACTGCCGCTCCAAGGATCCGCACGAGTGCGAGCTCTACATCGTCGAGGGTGACTCGGCAGGTGGCTCGGCCAAGGAAGGCCGGGACTCGATGTACCAGGCGATCCTGCCGATCCGTGGCAAGATCATCAACGTGGAGAAGGCGCGCATCGACCGCGTGCTCAAGAACGCCGAGGTGCAGTCGCTGATCACCGCGCTCGGTACCGGGATCCACGACGATTTCGACCTGGAGAAGCTGCGGTACCACAAGATCGTGATCATGGCCGACGCCGATGTGGACGGCCAGCACATCTGCACCCTGCTGCTGACCCTGTTCTTCCGCTTCTTCCGGCCGCTGATCGAGAACGGTCACGTGTTCATCGCCCGCCCGCCGCTGTACAAGATCAAGTGGCCGCGCGCCGAACCCGAATACGCCTACAACGACAAAGAGCGCGACGGCCTGCTCAAGGCCGGTGCCGAGGCGGGCAGGAAACTGCCGAAGGATGACGCGATCCAGCGGTACAAGGGTCTCGGCGAAATGAACGCCGAGGAACTCTGGGAGACCACCATGGATCCGGCGACCAGGCTGATGGGCCAGGTCACCCTGGACGACGCGGCGACAGCGGACGAGCTGTTCGCGGTGCTCATGGGCGAGGACGTGGAAGCACGCCGCTCCTTCATCGTCCGCAATGCCAAAGATGTTGGGTTCTTGGATATCTGATCGTCCGCGCTGTAGCGGGTAACAGCCCACGCCAGTCGACTGCGAATAGGGATTTCTCGTGACCGATGCCATGCCCCCCGAGATCGATCGGGTCGAACCGGTTGATGTCCAGCAGGAGATGCAGCGCTCGTACATCGCCTATGCGATGAGCGTGATCGTCTCCCGTGCGCTTCCGGATGTGCGCGACGGGCTCAAACCGGTACAGCGGCGCGTGCTGTACTCGATGTTCGACAACAACTTCCGGCCGGACCGCGGGTACAACAAGTGTTCCCGCGTGGTCGGCGATGTGCTCGGTAACTACCACCCGCACGGCGACTCCTCGGTGTACGACGCGCTCGTGCGACTCGCCCAGCCGTGGACGATGCGCTACCCGCTCATCGACGGGCAGGGCAACTTCGGTTCCGCGGGTAACGACCCCGCGGCCGCCATGCGGTACACCGAGTGCCGCCTCGACCCGCTCGCCATGGAAATGCTGCGGGACATCGAGGAAGAGACCGTCGACTTCTCGGACAACTACGACGGGCGCACCCAGGAACCGGATGTGCTTCCGGCGCGGATCCCGAACCTGTTGGTCAACGGCGGATCCGGGATCGCGGTCGGGATGGCGACGAACATCCCGCCGCACAACCTGCGCGAGGTGGCCGACGGAGTCATCTGGGCGCTGGACAACTGGGAGGCCTCCGAGGAGGAAACCCTCGCCGCGATGCTGCAGCGGATCAAGGGGCCGGACTTCCCGACCCGCGGGCTGATCCTGGGCACATCCGGGATCGAAGAGGCCTATCGCACCGGTCGCGGATCGGTGCGGATGCGCGCCGTGGTGGAGATCGACGAGGACAACAAGGGACGCACCATCCTCGTCGTCTCCGAACTGCCGTACCAGGTGAACCCGGACAACCTGGTGGAGAACATCGCGAGCCTGGTCAAGGACGGCAAGATCACCGGGATCGCGGACATCGCCGATGAATCGAACAGCCGATCCGGGATGCGTATCGTGGTCACGCTCAAGCGGGACGCGGTCGCCAAGGTCGTGCTGAACAACCTCTACAAGCACACCCAGCTGCAGTACAACTTCGGCGTCAACATGATCGCGCTGGTCGACGGGGTGCCGCGCACCCTGCGGCTGGACCAGATCATCCGGCACTACGTGCGCCACCAGGTCGAGGTCATCGTGCGGCGCACCAAGTACCGGTTGCGCAAGGCCGAGGAACAGGCGCACATCTACCGCGGACTGGTCAAGGCGCTCGATGCGCTCGACGAGGTCATCGCCCTGATCCGGCGCTCGCCGACGGTGGACGAGGCGCGCACCGGGCTGATCGAGCTGCTGGACATCGACGAGGTGCAGGCCCAGGCGATCCTGGACATGCAGCTGCGCCGGCTCGCCGCCCTGGAACGGCAGAAGATCGTCGACAAACTGCGCGAGCTCGAGGAGATCATCGCCGACCTGCAGGACATCCTCGCCTCCCCGGAGCGCCAGCGCTCGATCGTGCGCGAGGAGCTCACCGAGATCGTGGAGCGGCACGGCGACGATCGGCGCACCAAGATCATTCCGTACGACGGCGAGGTTTCCGTCGAGGACCTCATCGCCGAGGAAGACGTGGTCATCACGATCACGCGCACCGGTTACGCCAAGCGGACCAAGACCGAGCTGTACCGCGCGCAGAAACGCGGCGGCAAGGGCGTGCAGGGTGCGGGCCTCAAACAGGACGACATCGTGCAGCACTTCTTCGTGTGCTCCACGCACGACTGGATCCTGTTCTTCACCAACAAGGGCAGGGTGTACCGCACCAAGGCCTACGAGCTGCCCGAGCAGAACCGCAGCGCGCGCGGCCAGCACGTCGCGAACCTGCTCGCCTTCGGCCCGGACGAGGAGATCGCCCAGGTCATCCAGATCCGGGACTACCAGGTCGCGCCGTACCTCGTGCTCGCCACCAAGTCCGGACTGGTCAAGAAGTCCAAGCTCGGCGACTTCGACTCGAACCGCTCCGGCGGGCTGATCGGCATCAACCTGCGGGACAGCGACGAACTCGTCGGTGCGGTGCTCTGCTCCGCAGAGGACGATCTGCTGCTCGTCTCCGCCGGCGGGCAGTCCATCCGCTTCCACGCCAGCGATGAGGCGCTGCGCCCGATGGGCCGGGCCACATCCGGAGTGCTCGGCATGCGGTTCAACGAGGGCGACGAACTGCTCACCATCGGCCTGGTGCACGACGACTACTACGTGCTCGTCGCCACCGACGGCGGCTACGCCAAGCGGACCCCGCTCGCCGACTACTCGCCCCAGGGTCGCGGCGGCAAGGGCGTCACCACCATCCAGCACGACAGCAAACGCGGGCGCCTCGTCGGTGCGCTCATCGTGGACGAGGAAGACCAGGTCTTCGCCATCACATCCGGCGGCGGGGTCATCCGCACCGAGGCCAAGCAGGTGCGCGTCGCCGGCAGGCAGACCAAGGGCGTGCGGCTGATGAACCTGGACGAAGGCGTCACACTTGTGGCCATCGCGCGCAACGCCGATGAGGGGATGGACGTCCCAACCAACGGCGAGGAAGACACCGGCGAAGACACGACCGAGCCGGCCGAGTGAGTCTGTGGCACGGTGGAGAGCGGGTACACGGTGAATGAGCGGAAGGAGAGGCCGTGAGCGACGAGCAGCGCAACGGCACCCAACCCGAGTCGGGCGACAAAGCGTCCACTGAGCGCGGTACGCCACCGTGGCAACGGGCCAGCAGCCAGACCCGCACCGAAACCGGCGAGCATCCGATGCCCGCTGCCTCCGGCCAACTGACCGAAGACGGAACCGAGTACCAGGAACAACCGACGATGATTCAGCAGCCAGTCGGCGCCGAGGACCACGAGCCGCTGTTCGCCCCGGAACCGAATGCCCGTGCCGGAGGGCGCACATCCGTGAGCCTTCCCGGGACCGGCGGCCGCGGTGACGAGCGCACCGGAACACCGAGCGCACTGCGCAGGCCGGGGCGTGGGCCGCGGCGGGCGAGCCTCCAGGTGAAACGCGTCGACCCGTGGTCGGTGCTCAAACTCGCCTTCGTGCTCTCCATCGCCTTCTTCCTCGTGCTCATGGTCGCCGTCGGAGTGCTCTACGCCGTGCTCGGCGGAATGGGGGTGTGGGACAAGATCAACGGCACCTACACCGACCTCGTCGCGCCCTCCAGCGGAGCCAGCCCCGAGCCGCTGATCACCATCGGCCGCGTCTTCGGGATCACCGCGATCATCGGCGTCGTCAACATCATCCTGTTCACCGCGGTGGCCACCGTGTCCGCGTTCGTGTACAACGTCTCCGCCGATCTCGCCGGCGGACTCGAAGTCACCCTGGCTGAACGCGAGTGAGAGCCGTACGCTAAGCTGTTGGCTGTCTCCAGGGCCTATAGCTCAGGCGGTTAGAGCGCTTCGCTGATAACGAAGAGGTCCCAGGTTCAAGTCCTGGTAGGCCCACCCCAACAAGAACCCCGCTGACCAGCACGGTCGCGGGGTTCTTGCCTTTCCGGGGTATTCGGTTGTCGGCGGCGCTGGCCCGATTGCTAACGGATTTGCTAACAAGACCCGCATTACGGCAGGTCAATCGGGGGATCGGCCGTCTCATCGTCCTCATCCGGCTCAAGGAACAGGTCGGACACGGTCTCGGCCGCAGCGTGGTGCAGCTCGGGGACGTCCTCGGTGTACATGTCGAGCGTGAACGACACCGAGGCGTGGCCGAGCCGGGCACTGACGATCTTCGGATTCACCCCGGCCCGCAGAGACATGGTGGCGTAGGTGTGCCGCACATCGTGCAGCGTGATGATCGGCACACCCGCACGGTCCACGAGCCGGTCGAACTGATCGCTGATCGTCTCCGGATAGATCGGCGAACCGTCCGGCCAGCAGAACAACAGCCCGTTGTCCTCGTAGTCCGCACCATGGTCCTTGCGCTCTTGGTCGAGCATCGCGGTGTGGTTCGCCAGCTCGGCGATCGTGCGCTTGTCGAGCGCGAGGTGGCGGCGCGAGTTCTTCGACTTGCCGTCTGAATCCACGACTTTCCCGTTCGCGACCACACGCGTATCCCACACGGTGATGATCTTGCGAGCCGGAACGAGCAGGTGCCGCATAGCTCCGGC
The DNA here is from genome assembly GCF_000737195.2 of Sciscionella sediminilitoris. GTDB lineage: Bacteria > Actinomycetota > Actinomycetes > Mycobacteriales > Pseudonocardiaceae > Sciscionella > Sciscionella sediminilitoris. Next base: position 32,043 of record NZ_JALM01000024.1, on the reverse strand, counting down.
CGCCTCACCGCGACGGACACCGGTCGTGGCGAACATCAACCACATCGCGTACAGCCGTTCTCGACGAGCCTCGGCCAAGAACGCCTTGAGCTGTTCGGGGGTCCAGGTGCTGTGCACTTTGTGTGTACGCCGGACACGCACCGCGTCCGATACCGGGTTCGCCTCCATGTACTGCCACGCCACCGCATCCTCGAACGCGCGATGCAGCATGATCCGCACACTCTGAATCGTGGTGTTGTCCAGCGAGGACGAGTACTCCTTCGGGATACGTCCGGCCCGATACCGTGCCGCAGCCTTGGACGCCGCACTGTAGGTCACCCCACCGGCCTCGGCCAGCTCGGCGAGCGCAACCTTCTGCCCGGCCTCGGTGACCTTCTTCCAGTGTTCGTACATGCGCTGGTTCGAGTCGCCCTTCACCCGTCCCTTCTCGGCGAGGTAGGACCACAGCTTGGTGATCGTGTCCGTCTCGATCTGCTGAAGTTGACGGTTCCCGATGATCGGCAGCACATACGCGTTCGCGTAGTTCTGATAGTTGCCGAACGTCGTGGTCTTGAGCGAGAGCTTCACGGCGGGGAACCACTCGGCGAAGAACTCGGCGACCGTCCGCTTCGACGGTTTGACGAACTTCTTCGTTTTCAGCGCGGTATTCGCTTCGACCAGGGCATCCCAGGCGTCACCTTCGGTCGTGAAACCACCCTTGGTCTGCTGCTTGCGCTTCCCGGTCAGTGGGTCGTGGCCGATATCGAGGACGTAGCCCCACTTCTTCCCGCGCTGGTAGACGCCGCCGTTGATGCCGTTCTTGTCCCGCCGCTTCTTCTGCTCGGCCATTACGCGGCCTCCATCCACGCGCGGAGCTGGTCACGAACGACAAGCACGCGTTTCCCGATCCGCTTTGCCGGAAGCTCACCCGAGGCCGCATACCGGTAGGCCGAGGCCCGGCTGATGCCGAGCAGGCTCGCGACCTGCGTGACCGGAACGAACGCCGGAAGCCCGTCGAACACCGATTCGGCCACCACGGGTTCCGGTGCTGGTTGCTGCTGCTCGGTCAGGGCCTGAGCCAGCATCTCCATCGCTGCCGCAACGTTGGTACTCATGCCGCCCTCCCTTCGGTCTCGGTTGCTGAGTGTTTGGCTTGGTCGTATTGGTGTCGCCAGCGGCGTTGTTGGGCGATGCTGCGCAGCAGCAGGTCGGTTCGGTTGGGCTGGTCGGGATCTCCGGTGTGGATGGGTTCCCACCGGTAGCGGGTTCCTTCCGGGTCTTCCTCGGTGGATTGCTGAACGTTGGCTCCGGCTGCACCGAGGACACGGAGGACGTGTTCGCGGCGTTGGGTGCGGTGTTCGGCGAGGTTGCGCCCGGACCATTTGCGGGAGACCAGGCAGCGGCGGCCCGCGTAGCCGAGGTTCGTGGGGCGGTGTGCCTTGCGGCGGCACTGTCCGGGAACCATGCCCGCCTTGGCGTTCTTGGGTTGGATGCCGTAGCGCAGCCAGTTCGCGCATGTCTCGTGGCAGGGCTGGTAGCGCATGGTGTCGGCGAGCCGGTCCATGTGCTGGCGTTGCCGAGTGCTGTCGGGTTCGTAGACCTCGCCGATGTCCTTGGTCAGGTACTTGACGAGGTAGCCGAGGCATTTCCCGGATTTCTCCGAGTTGCCGACTACGCCTTGCACGTCGATACCCCGGTGCCCGAACCGTGCCACGTGCGCGGGACGCGCGTTCTGGTCGAAGGTGGCCTCGATCGCTTCGTCCCATGTGGACAGACGGGCACCGGTGTGGGGATCGACGTAGGTTTCCGCTTGCTCGTCCCACACCGGCAGTTCGTTGGTGTACAGGGGTTCGTCGTGTTCGGGCCACCAGACTTGGTGATAGGTGGCCTCGGCGACCTGGCGCATGAGCTTGCGGGGGATGGTGCCGCGCACGGCCGCGTGCAGGTGCATCGCCAACCGCCGTTGTGGTTCCACGGCCGCGAAGTACTGCACGTTCCACCCGGCTGCGCGGCGCAGGTTCTGCCAGAACCGGTCCACCAGCGAGCCGAAGTGGATCGCATCCCGTGCCGCCGACCGGTAGTCATACGAGTCTGGATCAACCGGGGTGCCATCGCCGTGCACCCGCCCGTACGAGGGCAGGGTGAGCGTGACGAACGTCGAGGGCCGGTAGGTTTTCCCGTCCGGTGCCTCGTACACGCGCCCGGTCGTGGTGTCGGCGACCTTCTGCCGGGGCAGGTTCGGCGCATCCTGACGACGGCGCGTCGAGCGTGCCCGTTTCGGTTTCTCCTCCTGGCGCTCGTTCTCCTCGGTCGGCATCGAACCGCGGATTCCGTTGTGCCGCAGGACTTGTTCGGCCTGGTCGATCTCGGCCGAGAGCGCCGCGGAACGAGCGGTGTCCCCGGACGCGTCGGCGTGCGCACGAGCCTCGGTGAGATCCGCGATCTGACCGAGCATCGCCTGTTGATGCACCGTCGGTTCCTCGGTCTCGATCCGTGGTTCCTCGGTGAGGTGCCAGCCTTCGCGGGCCTGGTGCATCCGCAACCGCTTCGCCCGCACCGCACACGAGGGGCACACGCTCGTCCTCGTTGAGCCGCAGGGGATCGGGATCACGATCTTCTCGCCGGTCTCGTTGTCGATCCGGCGCACCGCGAACGGCCGGACGCAGGCACCGACCTGTTCAGCGGCCGACTCGGCCAACTGACGGGCGAGCGGTGCCATGATCTTGCGGATCGGGGTCGGTTCCTCGGTGGTCATGCCGCCTCACCGCCCTCAACGACGCGCAGGGGAGCGGCCACGACCGGGCCGGGCTGATAGGTGGTGGCGACTCGACGGATATCGGCGTCGGAGAGGTACATGGCGCGAACCCGAGTGATGGCGCGGGTTCCGTCTTCGACCAGGTAGCCGACACCGGGAGCTGTTTCGGGTATGTGGTCGCACTTCGCGCCACGTTCGCGGGCACCATCGCCGAGCACCATGTCCACGTGGGAGCGCTCGACCAGGCGCAGCGCGATGCGGGTCGGGAACAGATCACGCCACTTCACGACCTCCTTGCGAGGGTCCTGAATCGCCCCGATCACGCACATGCCCGGAGCACGGCCCTTCGTCAGCAGGCGCCCGAGGGCAGCCTCCGCGCGTGCTCGTAGCTTGGAGTCGGCGATGAACGCGGTCAGCGAGGCCAACTCATCGAGGACGATCACCATGAACGGCATGTCCGTGCTCGGTTCGAGCTTGCGCGCGTGCCCGGCCAGCAGGGAAGCGCGGCGGTCGGCCTCATCGGCGAGTTTTTCCAGGAACTCCACCGCACCCTGTTGCGCGTCCGCACCGTCCATGGTCACGAGCTCGCGGAACAGTTCACGGCCGTAGCCGAGTTCCATACCGCCCTTCGGGTCCACGCCGACAACCTGCACGAGACCGTCACGGATGGCGGGGCCGAGCCCGGCCAGCAGGGACCACAGCACCGAGCCCTTCCCCGAACCCGTCGCCCCGGCCAACAAGATGTGCGTGCCCAGCAGCGACAGGAACCACGGCCGACCGTCATCACGCTTGCCGATCTGTACTGCGGAAAAGTCCGCAGTTCGGGAACCGCCCCCGTTGCCGCCGTCATCGGGACCGTTCGGGGTGAGGGTGCGTACCAGCGGATCCCCGTAGGAGAGTTGCATGTACACGCACCGGTTCGTGGTGTCGGCGAACTCCAGCGCACGCCGGGCCACCAGCCACGACGGAACACTGCGAGCCGGAGCAGCAACAAGCCGAGCTTCCTGCGCGCCCATGCCCTCGACCACTGCCGCGAGCCGATCCGTGAAGGACTCGCGGGTCAGGCCGAGCGGTAACCGAACCGTGAGCACATCAGCAAACCGGGACTGCCGAACACGGGTGATCCGGGGTGCCAGTTCGCGGCGTTTCTTGTCCTTCACCGTCAGCTTGGCGCCGACCATGGTGTCGGTCCACCGGTAGCGGTAGCGCAGGCGCCGGACCCAGCACCGGCAACCCGACACCACACGGGCATCGAACGAGTCCGGGGAGAACCAGAACCACAACCCGAAACCCACCAGGGCGACGCCGAGGACCACGAGCGCCGACCACGGCATGCCCGTGAACAGCAGCCACAGCACACCGAGGATCGGCGCGGCCAGGATCGGACACGCAACCGCGAACAGCACTGCGCAGGTGATCAGCACGCCGATCAGCTTCGCTACCTGCCGAACGGCCCAGGCGATCCAACCGCGGATACCTTCGGGATGGTCCTTGCCCTTGCGGACGGTGATGTCCTGCCAACCCGCATCCCGGTCGACAACCTCATTCCACAGACTCATCACCGACCACCACCCGACAGACGCGCAGCAGCGTTCGCCGCGAGTTCGTCGTACCGGTCGGCTGTCCGCGCGGCCGCCGAACTCGCCTTGATCGCGGCCCGGACATACGCCCACGGCAACTCGGACGAGTCGATCGCCCGAGCGATCAGCAGATCCCACCAGCGAGCCTCGCGCCGGTAGCAGGCCGCTGCCTTCCGCAGATCGCGCAACCGCTGCTCGGGTGTCCTGTTTGGACGGTAGCTCGGTCGAATCTCTTCGCACCGATCCAGGCCACGACGAACCAACTCGGCCACCGACGGGCACCCCGTTCCGGTGACCCCGCTTGACATTGCTTCACGAGAATTGTTTAGGGTTTTCATTGTCTGCTCCAGTGAGTGGATAGCGCAGAGGCGGCGAGGTTGGTAGCCATGTCCCGCTTCTGCGCCTTTACGGAATCCGCGACCGTTTCAAGGACGCGTTTCATCGCCACACGTCGAAACGTGCGTTATTCATTCAGTGCGTTGAATTTCTTCTAGCCTTGTGATTCGCTGGCGGCGAGTTTCGCGTAAGACTCCGCTCGCTGCGTATCAACCCATGCCAGCGCCCGAGCTTCGTGCTTATGCTCCGGGTCGACCTCGACCATGTGCCGGTAGAGCTTCGCGCTTTCCTTGTAGTAGTCCCGCAGAACCGTCGCATCTGCGCCCCGATCCGGCAGGAGACCCAGCAGTGCCCGGCACGCTTCCGGCAACGTTCGTGAAGCCCACGCCACCCGCCAACTACCGTGCATGATTACCTCCCTTCGGCTATCGTTGGACCGAATCCGCGCGAACGGTTTCGAGCTGTGCGCGGAGGTCGAATTCTTCGGAAGCGACGGACGCGGCATGGCGTGCCCATAACGGTGCGTTGAGGTCACCCGCCAGAATTCGCCACGCTTCCGCAACGGATTGGTAGGCCCGAGCCAGACGCCGCACATCACCTGCATCGCCGCTACGCATCGCGGTGAATAGTGCGGTCGTCTGCTCGGCATAGGCGGTGTTCCACCGAGCGACCGCCTCCCGTGACGGCCGCCCCGCCATTACGCTGCCTTCTGCTCGGCGTTGCCCTGCGCCGCAGCGGATTTCGTACCCGTTGCCTTGCCCGGTGCGTGCATCTCCTTGGCGCGCAACGAGAACTGCACGCGGCCGTTCTGCTCGTACGCGGTCGCGGTCAGTCCCTCGAACACGACCGGACGGAACGGCAGGCCGGGCGCGGTCTCCGGGGGAACGGGCTGCACGTCGGCGTCGATCTTCACCACGACACCGGTGTTCTTGCCCCGCGCGGACGGGTCGGTGACCTGCACACCCCACACGAGCTTGCCGGACTGCTTGTCCTTCGCCGGACTCTTGCCTCCGTTGTTGTCGTAGTCGAAGACCTGCTCCACGCCGAGCACGAACGCGCCCTCCGGGAACACGTCATCGAACGGGACCGGGAACCGGTAACCACCTGGAATAGCCATTGCGTTCCTGCCTTCCTCGGCGACGCGGGGAATCCCTCTTCGCCGCCGCCTAGCTTGCCTGACATGCACAGCCTAGCCGGCCTGACTAGCCAAGTCAAGCAACAGGGGTGGTGACTAGCTCGCTAGCTGGCCTAGACTGGGTTTGACGAGTACTCGTCAAGAGCTGACCAGGGAAAATGCGAGCGAGGGTTGATCATGGCGCTAGACCCGGACGATCCACGACCGCCGTATGTACAGGTCGCGAACGCGCTACGAGCCGCGATCCTGACCAAGAAGTTCAGCGCCGGGGACAAGTTGCCGTCGCGGGCAGAACTGGCGAAGACCTACAACGTAGCGCCGATGACCGTGCAGAACGCCCTACGTGAGCTGCGCGAAGAGGGCCTGATCGTTTCGCGGCAGGGGAGCGGTGTCTTCGTCCGCGAGCGCACGGAAAGCCCGGTCGGCCTCCGCCCCCACGTCGAGCGCGCGTTCGAGGCCGAGAACGTGACTATCGACTTCGCGGGGTTCTCCGGTGAGACCCTGCACGGCATCCTCACCGAACCACTCGACAAGATCCGGGTCGGCAGGCTGCGACCCGAGTCGGTCACGGTCCGACTCCTGGTTCCCGATCCGGCCGAGCCCTGGTCGCTGCCGTGCACTGTGGACGGACACGCGGACAGCCCGAACTTCCGCAAGCGCGCCGAGGAGATCATGCGTCGCCACACGCTCGCCACGATCGACGAGGTCAATGAACTCGGAGAACTGGGCCTGGTCAACACAGCGTCCGCACAGGTCCGGGTCCACCCGGCCGCGCCGCTGTTCAAGCTGTACTTGATCAACAACGAGGAAGCGTTCTTCGGCTTCTATCCGGTGCGCGAGCGCGCGATCAGCTACAACGGCGAGACCGAAGCCATGTACGACCTGATGGGCAAGGACGCCATCCTGTTCCACCACTCGGCGAACGACGACGACACCTCGACCGGATCGCAGTACGTCGAGCAGTCCCGGACCTGGTTCGAAAGCATCTGGTCCACGATCGCCCACGAGTACGTGCGATGACCGAGGCACAGGCTCGCGAACTCCTCGAACGTGCACGGTTGCTGCTGCTCGACTTCGACGGCCCGGTGTGCTCGGTGTTCGCCGGGTTCCCGGCCGATGTGGTCGCCGAGCAGTTGCGCGACGTTCTCGCCGATGGTCGACATGTCGACTTTCCCGAACCCGTGGCCGCCGCAACCGATCCGTTCGACGTGTTCCGCTACGCCGCTACCGTCTCCGATGAGGACGCGCGGATGGTCAACGCGGCGTTTACCGCGCACGAGGTCGAAGCGATCGCGACCGCTACACCAGCGCCAGGCGCGCACGAGCTGATCAGGGCATGGAAGCGCGCGGGCCGCGAGCTCGCGATCGTCAGCAACAACAGTGCCCACGCCGTGCGCGCCTACCTGGATCTGCACGGACTGCACCGGTACGTGGACCACATCGCCGCGCGGACCAGCGAGGACCCGGAACAGCTCAAGCCGCGGACTTGGCTGCTCGACCAGGCCCTGACTCACTTCCACGTCGCGCCCGCCGAGGCGGTGCTGATCGGGGACTCACCGACCGACGTCGAGGCCGCTCGCTCGGCCGGGTGCCCGGTGATCGGGTACGCGAACAAGCCCGGCAAAGAGCGCACGCTCGTGAACGCGGACGTGATCATCACCAGCGTTGCCGCAAAGCTCGCGCCCGAAGCTCGGGTATGACACCCGCCGCCCAGGTTCCCATCGAGGTTGCCGTGAACGTTCGGCGACGCTGGCCCGAGCGTGCCGAGGCATGGACCAGTCGAGCACCCGCCGAGCTGGACGAGCTTGTCGCTCGCTACGAGGGCCAGGCGGAAAGAGTCTTTCCAGCCCGAACCGGGTTCGTCGTCGCAGTCACCACACCGACCGGCCCGCTGGTTATGAGGTCGACGGCTGACCCGGCCGGACCCGATCAGGCGCGGTTCGCGGAGGCGTTCGCCGAGCACCGGATCGGTCCTGCGGTCCACGAGGTCAACCAGACCGACACCGGCACATGGACGGTCGCGGATCGGGTAGTACCCGGTGAACCGATCAACCTCGGCGACGACGTGGTGCCGACGGTCGCCCCGATCTTCCGCGCGATGGCCGAACAGCCGAGCCCCGCACCGAATGCACCCAACATCGCCGAGTGGCTGCACGACCGGCTCACCGGCCCAGAACCCGACGACCTACCCCCGGACGACTACAACGTCACCGAGGACGAACGCCGCAGCGCAGCCCACCAGCTCACCGACATCCGCCAGGACGAACGCCGCGAACTGACCCACGGCGACGCGCATCCCGACAACATCCTCGTCGGCGCGGACGGCCGGTTGCAGTGGATCGACCCACGCGGCATGAACGGCGAACTCGCCTACGACCTCGCCGTCTTCGCCCTCAAAACCGCCCCAGCCCTACACTGCGCCCCGCATGCCCTGGCCGACCAGCTCGCCGCCGAAGTCGGATGCCCCGCCGACCGCGTGCATACCTGGCTGAACATCGCCCGCGCCGCCAGGGTTTAGCGGACTTCTTGCCGAATTCGGCTCTATTGGATCAAGGGCGGCGCTGCGCGCCGCCGAGGCCCGGCCCGCCTCCCGCTGACGCTCCCGGCGGCCGGGCCGATGCTCTGCTCACTTCGCACGTGAACCATCAGACCCAAGACACGGCGACCAGCCCACCCCAGACGGGACGATCGCGAGGCAGCTCGAGCGGGCAAGCGTGGTCGGGGCGATCGACGCCCGCCGACGCAAGCGCCAGCGGCCAACGGGTCACGGTGTAGGCCAGACGTGGAGGCGCGCGAGTGCGAAGAGCAAGGCGAACACGCTGGTGAGTACGGCAGCGGTGATCTTGTAGACCTTCACCGCATGCTCGCGGCGATGCTTCTTGGCGAATATCGCGGCAGTTGCAGAACCTGCGGCGAGAACCAGCAAGAGACTGTAACCAGCGACGACGGCCCACATGAACATGAGCTCGATCCCTTCAGCTCGGAAACCCGGTATCTGAAGGGGAGGCTGGCCCTGGAGAGTCAGTGAATATTCGCGGATATCCACTGATATTCACTGACAGGGTTGCCCCGCCGAAACAGTGTCAGAAGCTCGGTTGTAGATCAACCGCAGCCCTTCGCCAGGGATCGTCTTACCTCGTGGCAGCCGCATCAAGGGCGCCGTTCGGCGTCGCTGCGCGATGAGCTGACGCTCACCCTGGACCCGGCCACCGCGAGGCGAAGCGAGTAGCAGGGACGAAGGGGATGGGGGAGTCTGCTAACGGATTTGCTAACAAGACGGGTTGGTACGGACCGGAACACCCGAGCAGGGTGAGACGGTGCGAAGGTCCACGCGCAGGTCAGTGTGCATATGCCTGTTGATCATGAGACGCCCGCGACGGCCAACCGTTTCCTGATAACGAAGAGGTCCCAGGTTCAAGTCCTGGTAGGCCCACCCTGCAAACCCCCGCTGTCCGATACGACAGCGGGGGTTTTCGCGTTCCTCCCGTATTCTGGTGCGGTGAGCAGCACACGGGTGGCCGGTGGAGTGGTGCACGAACTGCCCACGGATCTGGAGCACGCGCTCCTCGCGGATGCCGTGGCGCTCGATGCCTGGGCCGACATCACGCCGCTCGCCCGCAACGAGTTCATCTGCTGGGTCGAGGACGCCAAGCAGGAGGCGACCCGGGAACGCCGCATCCGCCGGACCCGGGAGGAGCTTGCGGAAGGGAAGCGTCGTCCGTGCTGCTGGCCGGGGTGCAAGCACCGGGAGCGCACGGGCAGCTGATCAGCCGGGTCGTCGCTGGTTCAACGTGAAACAAGCAGCGAATTTCGTATTCACGCTATTTTCGGCGAAAAACTAACAGAAACTAAACACCGCCCGCAGGTGAAATCGCGCAGGCGGTGGAAACATATGGTTCGAGATGAATTCACCTCGAAAGCTATGGAGTTCGTGAATCAGCGAGAGTGTTTGCCGCCGCCGGCCTTGCGGGGCTGGCTGATCGGCTGCACGTTGCCGCCGGTGCTGAGCGCACGTGCTTTTTCCGCGACTGTGTAAGTAAGGCAGGGCCAGGAGGCTTGGGTGCCGAGCTCGTCCCGGCAGGCGGCGCAGCGTCCAGAAGAATCGGGAAGATGTTCATTGAGCATTCGATCGCACAAATCGGGCATTTCCGCAAGGACACTGGCCATCGCCACAGAAAACCTCCTCGATCAGTACATGCACACAGCCGCAGCGGCCGGTAATGAGGCCATCACCGTACTCCGTTGCCGTTGTGACGCATGAGGCGGTCGGAGGAATTAACTGGCGGAGTTCACGCTCGCCGTGTCGTTCATCGCCATATCGAGGCACATCGGGCACGGCGGTGCGCCCGCCGGCTCCGGACTGCGGGCCATGTCCTGCGTGAACTGCTCACCGCACAACGTCATCACCGGCGCCTGTTCCGGCATATGCAACGGATTGATCGCTCCGTAGGTGAGGTGCACGACGTCGGGATCCCGTTCCGGCCGGGCCGATTGCACGAAGCCGAGCAGCGGCGGGGCGACCGAGCGGAACAGCGTGCTCGAGCCAGATCCATGCTGCACTCGGGTCCGCGTTGCGCTGGAGTGACGTGGCCTGAAAGTACTCATCGCGGCGCACGCGCCTTCGCGGTCTGTCCGGTTCCGCATCTCACGAGATCGGCCCCTCCCTACTGATGAGTTTGAAAGGTCTTACAACGAATCCTGACGAGCGAGGATGGTCGTGTCAAGGTAGGGGCTGGGAAACCAGGCAAAGCCACACTTCCGGGCGAACCGCAATGGAGTATCGGCTCACCCCGGCATCACCTCATGCCCGAGAACCTGGCCGAGGCATTGGCCGGTACACTTGACGGCGCTGGGGCTGCAGAGAGGTGAGGACCATGAAGAAGCTGCTCGTACTGGGCGCCATCGTGGGTGGCGTGCTGTTCGTTATCCGGAAGAACAAGGCCGCCAAGGCAGAGGCGGACCTGTGGCGCGAGGCGACCGCTCCGACCTCGAAGTAGGACGGTCTCGCCGCCAGGGGCCATAGCTCAATTGGCAGAGCACTGCCTTTGCAAGGCAGGGGTTAGGGGTTCGATTCCCCTTGGCTCCACGTAGAGAAGAGCTCGTACTCGCAGAGAGTACGGGCTCTTTTTCATGGCTCGTTCAGCTCTCCTCGGTAATGAGGTGTGTCACATCTCGTGGGTGCCTGATCAGTATCAGTGCGGCGATCACGAGTGCGATGCCGATTTGCACGATCATGACAAGAACGAAGGCCGGAACGAATCCGTTGCTGTGTGCGGATTCGGTGTAGACGCCGCCGAGTAGCGCCGTGCCGAGTGCCATCGCCGCTTGTTGGGCGGTGATGAGGATGCCGCCGCCCACGCCGCCGAGTTCGGTGGGCACGGCGGCGAGGACGAGGGTGTTGGTTCCACTGATGGCGAGCGCCTGCCCGAGACCGATGAGGATCATGCCGGGCACGATGGCAAGGCCGGGCGGTTGTCCGGACCAGAACCAGAAGACGCAGGCAACCAGGGCGAGCCCACCGGCCTGGACGAGTGTTCCGGCCCCGAGGATGCGTGGTCCCAGAACGCGCACCAGCCGGGGAACGCCATAGCTGCCGAGAAAGAAGGCCAGTGACATCGGGGCGACCGCGAGCCCGCTCGCCAGTGGGCTGAGCCCGAGCCCGCCCTGCACGGTGATCGGGAACGCGTACAGGAATCCCGCGCCCGCGGCCAGAAACGGTGCGAGCAGTAGCAGACCGCGGTACACCCGCGGTTCGCCGAGCAGGGCAGGCGGCAGCAGAGCGAGCCGACCGGTCGCGGTGACCGCGCGCTCGGTCCGCCACAATACGAGGGCCAGTGGTACGGCGGCCACCAACAGCAGGAGACTCCAGATCGGCCAGCCCGAACCTTGGCCGAAGCTGAACGGAACGAGCAGGGCGAGCAACAGACCGGCGAGCAGTACCGTCCCCTTGCCGTCGATTCCGGCCGGTTCCCCGGCGCGTGTCTCCGGGACCGTACGCCGGATCAGCACGGCCAAGACCAGACCGATCGGGATGTTGATCAGGAACAGGCTCCGCCAGGAAGTTCCGCCGAGGTCCAGGTGCAACAACAACCCGCCGAGAACGAGCCCGAGTGTCGCGGAGATACCGGTGACCGCCGAATAGCGGCTGATCGCGCGGGTGCGCCGGGGTCCGCTCGTCGCCGCCTGGATCGTGCCGAGTACTTGCGGCGGGATGAGCGCGGCGAACGCCCCCTGGGCAAGACGAGCCGCGATCAGCATGGGCGCGTTCCCGGCGAGACCGCACAGTAGTGAGCTCGCGGTGAACCCCAGCAGGCCGAGCAACAGGATCCGGCGGCGCCCGAATCGGTCGCCGAGCCGGCCACCGAGTACCAGCAGCACGGTGAACGCTATCCCGTAACCGGCGATGACGAGTTCGAGAGCGGTCGCACCGGCAGGCAATTCCGCAGCGATGGTCGGGAGGGCGACGTTCACGATGAACGCGTCCATCATCGGAACGAGAATGGCCGTGCTGGCCGAACCGAGGCCGATCGCCGAGATGCACGAACGGTCAGGCGTTGGCGGCATCGAGCGCGGCGATCTCCTCGAGCGACATCGACAGCTGCTCGTGCAGGAAGCGCACCATGGTCCAGTGCGGTAGCGCGCCCTCGTCAAAGGGACCGAACTCCGCGCGGTAGAGCGGAAGCCAGCGCAGCGCCTGCTCGGCGAGCTGTTCGCGGCTCGGCTGCTGTTGGTAGTTCTCATAGGAAATGCTGCGGTGATGGATGAACATCCCGCCCGGCAGCCGTGCGCAGAACGACGCGTACTCCCTGGTCTGCAGGATCAGGTAGTGCCAGATCTCATCGATTTCCTGTTCCACGGGAAGGAAAAGCCCGCCGAGCTCCTCGCGGTACTTGGACACGAGATAAAGGTACCGAAGGCATTCGAGGACCTGACGTTGCACGAATCCGGGCTCGTGCCCGGTTTTCTCGGTGAAGTAGTCGACCAGCTCGTCATGGAGCTGCGCGCCGAGCGATTCCCGGAGGTCAGGGGTTTCGTTGTGCGGCATGACTTTCTCCTTGCTACTCGTTCGCGATCCAGGCGTACTTGCCGGATGTGCCGATGGGGATGTGCGCCGCATGCTCGAGCTGGCACGGTATTCCGGTCTCGTTCCGAAACTTCGCGCGTAGCGTCTCGATGTCCGACTGCTCGATCGCGAAACCGTCGAAGCTCGTGTAGCGCAGTACCGCGGATTTCCCGTCGGTGTGCAGTCGATAGGTGAAGATGTCCGGGCTCGTCGCGCTGATCCAGCCGTCCAGATCGCCTTGGGAGACCGGCCCCAGACCGTTGTCCGGCCACAGGAGTTCCTTCTCGCGGCCGCAGAACTGAGTGATCCGCGCGGGATCGGCGCTCCCGTCCCTGGTGCGTGCGCAATCGCCGGAGCGGTACCGAATCAGTGGCATATAAGGGTTTCGCACGCTGGAGACGATGATGCTGTGGATCGTCGAGCCTGGGGCCACCGGAACGAGTTCGACGCCCATCTCCTCGAGGAACGGGTGATAGTTCCCGTTCCGGTCGCTGTAGTACAGATAGCCGAGCTCGGTGCTGCCGAACAGATCGATGATCGCGCAGTCGAAGAACCGTCCGAGGAACCGGCGGACATTGGCGGGGGTGAACTCGTAGGCGTGGATGATGCTCGCCGGAGCGGGAAAACGCGACCACAAGCCCCATTCATCGACCTTGCGGACGAGATGTGCCAGGTGGTAGCTGGAGCAGTCGAGGTGGTAGTTCCCGCTCGGCAGGCTCGCGGCGACCAGGGAAATCTCCTCGAGCATGCGTTCCACGGTCGGCCGGTCCCATAGTGCCGGGTCCAGGTCGAGGTTCAGGTACACCGTCCGCTCATCGAGCCAGCGATCGGCGAGTGCGGGACGTGCATCCGGTTGAGTGCCGTGCTTTTTGGCATTGACCCGGGCGATGTGCTCGGTCGCGAGCACCGTGGTCAGTGAGACTCGCTTGCACTGTTCCCGCCAGGTGTGCGCGATATCGGGATGTTCGCTCCAGAGCCGGTAATACGACTTGAGCAGAAAGTAGGGCGGGCGGATCAACTGCATGCGCGCGTGATTGGTCCCGGTGGAGAGTACGAACTCGGCCTCGCCTGCTTCCAGGGCCTCGGCCAACCGCGGGGTCATCCAGTTTTCCGGGAATCCACGCGCGATCTCGGTCTTCTCCAGTATCGGGAAATGACCACGCTCAAGGGAATCACGGTAGATCGGGATGTCGCGGATTCGCTCGCGAGTCTTGGCATCCGGCTGGCCGTGCATCGGCATCCCGCCTTCTCGTCATCGGGCCTGCGATGGGTGATGGGGCCGCGGAAGAGCATCCGCGGCCCCACAGGACATGGCTAGCTGATGCAGCCCTGCTTCGGCAATGAGATGCAGCCGTCCTTCGCTTCGCCCTGCGCGGAGTTCTCCGCGACCCACTTGCTCCAGGTGTGGTCCTCGGCGATCTTGGCGATCAACTCGTTCATCAGGGGCCTCCTTGGGGAGAGGGTTTCACTGGCAGGCGATGCCAGCAGGTATGAATATTCCCAAGGAAAGGTCAAGAGGTAGTAAAATCTATGACCAGGGGTTTTCCCGGATCAGTCCTGTTCGGCGGCCAGTACGAGATAGGCGAAGCCGAGTACACCGCGGTAGACCTCGTGATAGGTCCGCTTCCGTTCGGTGATCCATTCGCGGATTTCCGTGTGGTCGCCGGGATTCTCGGCACACCACCGTTGCGGTCCGCGCATTGAGGCGGCTTCGAACTCGTCCCACTCCTGCTGATCGGTCGTGCTGCTGTGCATGATCCGCCAGCCTGCCGCGCGGCAGCGGGCGAGCAGTTCCTCGAGTGTGCCGAGTTCCTCGCCGAAAATCTCCCGAGCCCGCGAAGGGGGCGGGCGTAGCCAGTAGCCCTCACCGATGAGCAGGCGGCCGTCGGCGGGGAGAATGCGGGCGCAGGCTTGGAGTGTGCCGCCGAGGCCGCCATAGGCGTGTGTCGAGCCGATGCACAGCACTCGGTCCGCCGTCCCGCGCCATTCGCTCGCATCGCCGGTGTGAAATTCGAGCTGTGCGCTCAGATCACGGCTCTCGGCGAGTTCGCGGGCACGGTCGAGATGCGCGGGTTCCGATTCGATGCCGACACCGTGCGCCCGCGGTCCCGCCAGTTCGAGCGCGCGCAGGAGCAGTTCGCCCCAGCCACATCCCAGGTCGACGATGCGCTGTCCATCGCGTGCGTCGAGTTCGCCGAGCAGTACGGAGGCATGCTGCTCGGACAACGGCGTGTTCCAGAGCATCGGGCGGTACCGGTCGCGGATGTCCATACCCGGCGAGCCTGCCGGACCGCCGGACGTGATCGCCATCGGTTTTCGCCCTCGGGGAGAGCCGAAGGAACACATGCGATCCCGAAACCCAGCCCTGACAAAGAAGTTCCCACCCTGACATCCCCCGCCCTCACCGGGGGGCGACCCCGCATCCAGTATATCGGCGCAGGGCAGTGAATGGCGGGGCGCGAAAAATCTGGGGACAACCGCCGCCGCTGTGGACAACCACGCAGACAGTCGGGGGAGGGGCCGACACGGTGGGTGGCGTCCTTATCATCGCGGGTCATGAGGATCGGGATGGCCGTGATGATCGTGCTCGTGGGTGGGGTGGTCGCGGGATGTGGCCAGCCGGGCGGCACGGGGCAGGCGCCGCCGAGCACGCGGACGGTGACGGCGCCCGCGGCGCAGCCACCACCACCGGTACATCCGGCACGCACGGCGGCTTGTCCTTATCTGCGGAAGGAATCCGCCCAGGATGTGAACGGCCAGCATGTCGGGCAGGTGCGGATCTCGGCGGACAAGCCCGCGCCGGCCTGCTTCTTCTACCGCCCGAACGGCGGGCTGCAGCTGACGGTGCGGCCGTACAAGGGGGACAGCGGAACGGCGCACGCTTTGGTGGATCAGGCGGCGCCGGTGCGGACTTCGGCGAGGGCTACGGACCCGGCCGGGTGGAGCGGAGGCTCGCAGCCAACGGATTCCGGGGCGGTCTACGCGGTCGCGAAAGGTGATGCCGCGGTCGTGGTGACGACGAATCAGCGGCAGACGATCAAGGCGAAAGAGGCCGCGGAGCAGGCGATCGCGGCCCTGGGCTGGTAGGTGGCGCGCTCGCGCCACCTACCAGGAGGGATCAGTTTTCTTTCTTGGGCGCGGTGGCGTTGCCGTTGCGCAGCGCGTGCTGCCCGCTCGGCTCGTCCTGACCGGAGGCCGGCTTGGTCTCTGCCGACTTCGATTCGGGCTTGGCCTCGGCCTTCGGAGCTGGCTTCGCCTGTTCGGCGGAGTCCTGGCTCGGCTTGGCCGGAGCGGGCTTGCTCGCGGTCGGCTGCGGGGACGGGACCGGAGTCGGCTTGCTCGCCGGCAGGTCCTGGTCGAGCGCGACCTGCTGCGCGGACTTGGCCCGCACGGCGTAGGTGACGCCGGCGCCGACCACGGCGAGTCCGACGACCAACGGCCAACGGCGACGCTTGCCTTCCTTCTTGGCCGACTTCTTCTCGGCCTTGGCCGCCTTCTTGTCGAGCTTCGCGTTCAGCTTCTTCTCGACCTTCGTGGCGACCTCACCGGCGACCTGTTCGACCTGCTTGCCCTTCTTCGCGAGCTTCGCCGCGGTCTTGTCGGCCTTCTGCTTCGCCTTCTTCTCGGCCTTTGTCAACGTGGCTTCGGCCTTTTTGCCCACGTGGTTCGCCTCCTTGGTGGCCTGTTTCCGTGTCCGCTCGCCCGCGCGGGCGAGCAAGTCCTGTGTCCTGCGAGTGGTCGCGACGAGTTCCTCGCGTGCGAATTCCGCACCCGCCGTGACCGTATCGGATAATTGCGCTGGGTCGAGCCCGTGCTCGGCGAGTTTCCGCTCCGCGCGCTTCGCGTTTTTCCGCACCGCGCGAATACCGGATTCGAGCGTCTTGCTCGCTTCTCCCACCGCGTTCACCTCATCCGAACTCGAGCGAAGCCGGTGCCCGCACCGCCTCCGCTGCTTACTTCATACACCTGAGCGGCTCATTCTGCCGTAAGAAAGGCCGGATACGCGCGCTGACCAGCGGCTATCCCCCGCGCGGGTCGGATTCGTCGGGGAATGGCAGGATATGCGGCGTGGCAGACAGCAATGAATCGCTTGTCGGAGTGAACGTGACCGCGACGCTGCACACCTCGCTTGGGTCCATTCGGGTGAATCTCTACCCCGATCAGGCGCCGAAGACGGTGGCGAACTTCGTCGGTCTCGCCGAGGGCACACGCGAATACACCCAACCGAACGCCAAGGGCGGCAGCTCCGGACCGTTCTTCGACGGTTCGATCTTCCACCGGGTCATCGAAGGCTTCATGATCCAGGGCGGGGATCCGACCGGCACCGGCCGCGGCGGGCCCGGCTACCAGTTCGACGACGAGTTCCACCCGGAACTGCAGTTCGACCGGCCGTACCTGCTCGCCATGGCGAACGCGGGACCGGGCACGAACGGCTCGCAGTTCTTCATCACGGTCTCGCCGACCGGGCACCTGAATTTCAAGCACACCATCTTCGGCGAGGTCGCCGACCAGGAGTCGCGCAACGTCGTGGACGCGATCGGGACCACCACGACCGGGCCGGGCGACCGCCCGGTCAACGATGTGGTGATCGAGCGCGTCGAGATCGAGCGCGGCGAGGGCTGACTTGAGCTATCCCCAGGGTGAGCCAGACGCGCACGGCCAACCTGTGTGCGTACGGCACCCTGGGCGGCCGACGCAGCTCTCCTGTACTCGCTGCGGTCGGCCGGCCTGCCCGGAGTGCCTCCGCGAGGCACCGGTCGGCTATCAGTGCGTCGACTGCATACGCGAGGCGGCCGGGGCCATGCGTGCCCCGACCACGGTCGCCGGGGCACCGATCCGAAGAGGGCCACCGGTCGTCACGTTCGTGCTGATCGCGGTGAACGTACTGATGTACGTGATCACCGCGTATCAGTCACAGAGCGTCATGCAGAACACGCGGACGCCGTTGTTCGTCCAGCTCGACCTGCTCCCCGCCTTCGTCGCCGCCCATGGCGAATGGTGGCGGCTGCTCACGTCCGGATTCCTGCACTTCGGACTGCTGCACATCGTGCTAAACATGGTGTCGCTGTACATCATCGGGCGCGAAGTCGAGGTCGTGCTCGGCCGGATCCGGTTCACCGCTCTCTATTTCACCGCGCTATTCGGCGGCGGAGTCGCGGCCTACCTGCTCTCCCCGGTGGGCACGCAGGTCGCCGGGGCGTCCGGGGCCGTGTTCGGGCTCATGGGCGCGCTGCTCATCGCGGTCGTACGCCTCAAACTCGACCCGAAATCGGTCCTGTTCGTGATCGTGCTGAACCTGGTCATCTCGTTCCAGGTCACCGGGATCTCCTGGCAGGGCCACGTCGGCGGGTTGATCATCGGCGCGCTCACCATGGCCGCGATGGTCTACGCGCCCGCGAAACGTCGGACCGCCATTCAGATCGGCACCATCATCGCCATCCTCGCGGTACTCGTGCTCATCTGCGTGCTGCGCACATCCGCCCTCTCCGAGGTCACGATCTGCAACCAGGCGCAGTGGCTCTGCACCACGAGCAGCTAGCGAACCCAGGCATGCAAACCTCACGAGCAAGCGTTTGGCCTGGTCAGGATGCGCGAAGTGCGGTCAGCTGGCGGTGCACCTCGTCCGGCTCGGCGCCCAGGTCGAAGCGGCCGAGCAGGACGAGCCGTTCTTCACCGTGCGTGTCGATGCCGTCGAGCTCGAGCAGCTGACCGGTCCGTCCGAGCCGGCGCGTGGACCGCAGCCCGACCCGGACCTGGCCGTGGTCGAGGCGATAGGTGTGCAGGGTTCCCCGGACGGTGATGCCGGACGGGTCCGCGCTCAGCCGTGGACGCGCGCGCAGCCAGTGCACGGTGTAGGCGGCGAACACGATCGCGACAAGGCTCCAGAAGAGCACTCCCGCTCGTGCCGAACTGAGCACCGCGACCAGCACGGACACCACCGTGGCCAGGACCGAGACGACGACCGCGCCGACCGGAGTTGTCCACGAGACCCTGGTGACATGTGGATTAATCGGAGAGTTGTCCACAGGCGATGTCCACACTGGGGATTGGCTTACAGATATGTGTTTCCGCTGGTCAACGCCATTTCATCGTCATCAGCAGGCCGGCGATCATGAGCGCGAAGCCGATCAGCAGGTTCCACGAGCCGAGATCGCCGATGAACGTGATCCGGTCGCTGGCCAGGTAGTAGACGATCATCCAGGCGAGGCCGATGAGGATGAGTCCGAGCATCACGGCGACGTACGCGGGATGCGATGGTCCTACCGCTTTCGCCTTCTTCGGCGTGTTCTGGGTTGCGGGCGGGGTGTAGACCGCCTTCTTGCGGACCTTTGATTTCGGCATCGGAATCCTCGAGCTTCCCTACGACGTCAACGGCGGGTCCCGGCTACTGCGCGACCTCCTGCCTGCCAATACGTTAACGTAACCGAACACCGCTGCGCAGGTCCCCGGTGCGGAGCGCCGCGTGGGGACGCCAGCCAACCGATCGCCACGACGAGGTGTCCGTGACACATCGAACCGCTGAACAAGACGGGCGGACGTTCGAGGGGCCACCACGAACTCCGGCCCCGCCTGCGCACGGGAGCGGTCGTGGTGGCGGTGGTGCGCGGATCCTGCGGGTGCTCGGCGAACTGCTGGTGACCCTCGGGGTGATCGTCCTGCTGTTCGTGTTCTACGAGGTCTACGTGACCGACTGGTTCTCGGCACAGAAGCAGCGCCAGGTCACCGAACGGCTCGAGCAGCAGTGGCAGAACAACCGGGGAAACGGCCTCGGTCCGCTCGACGGGCAAGCGTTTGCGCGCCTCTACATCCCGGCACTCGGGCCCGACTATCACTTCTCGGTCGTGCAAGGCACCAACGCGAAAGACCTCGAAGCCGGTCCCGGGCACTATCGGGATACGGCGATGCCGGGACAGCGCGGCAACTTCGCCATCGCCGGGCACCGGGTCGGGCGCGGAGCCCCGTTCAACGATCTCGACCTCGTCCAGTCCTGCGACGCGATCGTGGTGGAGACCGCGGATCACTGGTACGTCTACCGCATGCTGCCCAAGGCCGATGAGGTCGGCGGCTGGGCGCAGGGGCGCGGTGCGCAACCACGGTGCGCGAAATCCCGGGTGCAACCGCTCGGCGGCGCCTACCGGGATGTGCACGGCAGGGACATCGTGCAACCGGATCAGGGGCAGGTGATCGACCCGATTCCCGGACAGCCCTCGAACGCCGTGGTCCCGCAAGCACAGGCCTCGCTGATCACGCTGACCACCTGCCATCCGAAGTTCTCCGCGCGGGAACGGCTCATTCTGCACGGTGTGCTGGTCAAGTCGTACGAGAAGAACGGCGATTCGATGCCGCCGGAGCTCGGGGAGACCGACTGATGTACGCATGGATATGGCGCCACCTTCCCGGACCGCTCGCCGTCCGGGTGTTGTGCGCGCTCGGGCTGGTGCTCGGGATCATCGCGCTGCTGTTGTTCGTGATCTTCCCCGCGGTGGATCCACTGCTTCCGTTCAACGACGTCACGATCGATTGATGGCCCGACCCGCTACGGTTGGACCATGCGGGTACTCGTCGTCGACAACTACGACAGCTTCGTCTACAACCTCGTGCAGTACCTCGCCCAGCTGGGCGTGCGGCCCGAGGTCTGGCGCAACGACGCGATCGGCGCCGATGCTGCTGCGCGGTTCGACGCGGTGCTGCTCTCCCCGGGACCGGGCACCCCGGAACGGGCCGGAGTCTGCATCGACATGGTGCACGCCTGCGCCGAGTCCGGGACCCCCCTGCTCGGCGTGTGCCTCGGGCACCAGGCGCTCGGTGTCGCGTACGGGGCCACCGTGGATCGGGCTGCCGAGCTCATGCACGGCAAGACCAGCCAGGTGCACCATTCCGGTCACGGCGTGCTCGCCGGGCTGCCCGACCCGTTCACCGCGACCAGGTACCACTCGCTGACCGTTCTCCCGCAGACCGTTCCCGCCGAGTTCGAGGTCACCGCGCGCACCGAAGGCGGGGTCGTCATGGGGATGCGGCACCGCGAGGCGCCGCTCGAAGGGGTGCAGTTCCACCCCGAATCCGTGCTCACCGATGGCGGGCACCGAATGCTGGCGAACTGGCTGCGGCAGGCGGGTTTCGACGTGCCCGCCCCACTCGTCGAGGAACTCGAACAGGGCATGCGCTCGCTCGCCCAGCAAGCTGGCTGACCAGCTCAAACAGGGCCTTGTGCGTGGTTGTGTTGGTTCTAACCAACACAACCACGCACGACCATGCCGGGCCCGGATTCACCAGGCTTCGGACAGGTCGGCGTGCTGCCGGATCCAGGTGTGCATGACGATACCCGCGGCGACCCCGGCGTTGATGGAGCGGGTGGAACCGAACTGGGCGATGGACACGCACATCCGCGCGTGTTCGCGCGCGGCCGCGGACAGCCCGGGCCCTTCCTGGCCGAACAGGAGGATCGCGGCGCGGGGGAGTTCGGTCTGTTCGATCCGGGTGGAACCGGGGGTGTTGTCCACGCCGACGATGGTGAGTCCGTGTTCGTGGGCGTGCTCGGCGAGCGCCTCGGCATCCGGCTGGTGGAACACGTGCTGGTAACGGTCGGTGACCATGGCGCCGCGCCGATTCCAGCGTTTCCGGCCAACGATGTGCACCGCTTCGGCGAGGAAAGCGTTTGCGGTACGCACCACGGTGCCGATGTTCGCATCGTGCTGGAAGTTCTCGATCGCCACGTGAAAGGGGTTTCGCCGGGTGTCGAGCTCGGCGACGATCGCTTC
Source organism: Sciscionella sediminilitoris (assembly GCF_000737195.2). Lineage (GTDB taxonomy): Bacteria > Actinomycetota > Actinomycetes > Mycobacteriales > Pseudonocardiaceae > Sciscionella > Sciscionella sediminilitoris. The sequence goes on along the minus strand of NZ_JALM01000024.1, from coordinate 10,436 downwards.
CCGGGACCAGTAGCGGTAGTGGTCGACGACGTTGCGCCGATCGCCCTCGGCGAGCAGTTGCGGATCGTAGTGTTCGCCCTCGGGGAGGCGACCGGTCCAGGGGCCGACCCCGACCTGTTCGGCGGCCCACTCGGTCGGCCCTGGGGTGGGAACCTCGTTCACGTGATCGCGATCAACCACGCCACTGCTGGCCGTAGCCGGGCTGGCCCTGCTGCGGGTACTGACCTTGGGGGTACTGGCCCGGTTGCGGATATTGCCCCTGCTGCGGGTACGGCTGCCCGGGACCGGGGCCATACGGCTGCTGCTGCGGTGGCTGTTGTTGCGGAGGCTGCTGTTGCGGACCACCCGGAAGCTGCTGCGGCGGCATTCCCTGCTGGGGCATCGGCGGCTGTTGCGGCATCCCCTGTGGCGCGCCGTATTGCTGCTGCGGTCCGCCGAACTGCGGCTGCGGCGGACCGTTCAGGTCGTCGAACATCCCGCGCATATTGGGCGCCTGGCGCACCACCGGATCATCGACCTGGAAGTAGTCGGCCTTCTGGTAACCACCGGACATGAGACTGGTGGGGAAGGTGCCGAACCGCTCGTTGTAGGTCTTCACGTTGCCGTTGTAGAAGCGCCTGCCCGCGGCGATCCGGTCCTCGCATTCGACCATCTGGTCCTGTAGCGCCCGGAAATCGGCGCTGGCCTTGAGGTCCGGGTAGTTCTCGCTGATCTGGAAGAAGTGGTTGAGCGCGCCGTTGAGCTGCTGCTCGGCCTGGCTCTGCATGGTCGGGCCCTGACCGCGGGTGGCGATCGCGGCCGAACGGGCCTGCACGACCTGGGTGAGCGTCTGCTGTTCGAAGCGGGCGGAGGCCTTGACCGTCTCGACGAGGTTGCCGATCAGGGTGTGCCTTCGCTCGAGCTCGACGTCGATCTGGCGCCATGACTCGCGGACGGTCTCGTTCAGCCGTACGAACTTGTTCTTCATGCTGATCAGCCAAACGGCGATGATCAGCAACAACACGACGACCGCGGCGATAATGCCGATTACTGCACCAGTACTCACGATTGGGCAGGCTACCGGTAAGGACCGGCGTTCGGGTGCCGAGTGCGCGTTTTTACAGTCCGAGTTCGGATTTGCCGAGCAGGTAGCGGTACGGCAGCCCCTGCGCCTCGATCGCCTCGCGTGCCCCGGTGTCCCGGTCCACGACGGTGGCCACGCCGACCACATCGGCTCCCGCCTCGCGCAGTGCCTCGACGGCGCTGAGTACCGAACCACCGGTGGTGGAGGTGTCCTCGACGGCGAGCACCGGCTGGCCGGCGACCTCGATGCCCTCGACGCGGCGCTGCATGCCGTGCTCCTTGGTGGCCTTGCGCACCACGAAGGCGTCGAGCACGGTGCCCTCGGCGGCCGCGGCGTGCAGCATCGCGCAGGCGATCGGGTCGGCGCCGAGGGTCAGCCCGCCCGCGGCGACGTAGTGCCAGTCGGCGGTAAGCCCGCGCATCAGCCTGCCGATCAACGGAGCGGCGGCGTGATGCAGCGTCGCCCGCCGCATGTCCACGTAGTAGTCCGCCGTCTTCCCGGAGGCGAGGGTGACCTCGCCGTGCACGACCGAGAGCTCGCGCACCAGCCTGCTCAGTTCCGAACGGTCTTTCTCGTATGCCCCGCCATTCACCACGCTCACCACGGTGGCGATCTTCGCACAGCGGACTCCGGACGGGCTCCGGTACCCGCGCGGCTCAGGATTTCCAGACGAACTGCGGAACGCTGTCCCCGATATCGCAGAGGTAGTTGAGATACCCGTCGATGTGCTGCGGCTCGATCTTGCCCTTGCGCCAGGTGAGCAGGTCGGAGCGTTCGAAGCGGAACGGCTGCTGGCTGAACCGCTGATCGTCGAGCATCCACTGCATGGTGCGCGGATGCAGTACGTCGTAGGCGAACTTGTCGTTGTCGGTCTTGATCCGGAACCGCTCGTTGAACTGTTCGCTCTCCAGTTGCAGATCCCGGCCGATGCCGATATTGCCGAACATCCGGGTGGCGAAGTTCTCCGTGCTGACCTGCAGCATCGGCCGCGGTGCGGGCAGGGTGACCGCGACGACCATGTAGTAGTGGGTGACCTCGCGGCGGTCCTTCCCGCTTCCCTCGGTGGTCTTGAAGGTGTACTCGAAGGCGGTGAAGTACCGGTTCCGGTGTGCCCCCGTGACCACGAGGTTCCCGGTGCGCCGGTGTCCCTTGCCGAAGGGCTCGCCGCGGAACCGGTTGCCCAGTTCGCGGTTGACCCGGACGAAGTTCCATCCGTGCCGCGAAGCGTAGGCAGAAACGGCTCGCACCCGCTTTTCGCGGAGTTTGTACTGGATGAACGCCCAGCCGAGGCCGCCGATCGCGATGAGGACGTAGATCCACCAGTTGTTGTGCATGTCTTCGTGGTTCTCCGGTCAGGTCCGCTCGCGACCCTTGGTGGCCTGCTTGGTGATGATGCGCAGCAGCGGACGGGGCACGTACTGGCCGAATCCGGTGAGTACCTTGTACGGCAGGCTCGGCACCGAGACGGGGCGGCCGCGGTGTAGATCGGCGAGGCAGTCGGCGACCACCCGGTCCGCGTCGAGCCACAGCTGCTTGGGTACCTCGGACATGTCGTCCCCGGCGGCATCGTGGAACTCGGTCTTGGTGAATCCGGGGCACAGCGCCATCATCCGCACGTTCGTCCCCGCGAGATTCGCGGCGAGTCCTTCGGAAAGGGCCGTCACATAGGCCTTGGTCGCCGAGTAGGTGGCGCCGGTCCCGGGAAAGAACCCGGCGACACTGGAGACGTTGACGACCGCGCCCGCGTCCCTGCGGAGCATCGGGCCGAGCGCGGCGTGGCTGAGCCGGAGCACGCTGACCACGTTCACGTCGAGCTGTTCCTGCAGCCGTTCCCGGTCTGTGTCGACAAATCGACCACGGGTGCCGAAACCCGCGTTGTTCACCAGCAGATCGATGGGACGGTGCTCGTCGGCGAGGCGCTGCTCGACGCGGGCACGCTGCTGCGGATCGGCGAGATCCGCGGGCAGCACTTCGACCTCGATGCCGTGCTCGGCGTGCAGCTGCTTGGCCTGCTCCCGCAGACGTGCTTCGGTGCGGGCGATCGTGACCAGGTCATACCGCTCGGCGGCGAGCTTGCGGGCGAACGCGGCACCGATACCCGCGGTCGCCCCGGTGATCAAGGCTGTCGGCATGGGTCAACCGTAACGCGTTCGGGTGCGCGTGTTCGCGGGTTCGGCGGATTTCAGTTGTTGCCGTTGAGCTGGGCCGCCGGACCGGGGTTCGACTGCTCGTTGCCCTCGTCGTCCGAGGTGCGCGGTTGCGGGGTGGCACCCTGGTCGGGCTCGGCGGGCTGCTGGATCGCGGTCGGCTGCGGCTGTTGTTGCTGCTGCGGATCCTGCTGTGGTGCCTGGAATTCCTGCTGCTGGGAGGGTTCCGCATGCCTGCCGGGATTCGGCGCCTGGTCGACCGGGTCGATCAGGTCGGCGAGTTCGCCGAGGTCGCGCAGCAGGCGCTCGAGGCGGGCGGGCGGTGCGTCCGGCGAGATCGCGGCGAGCACCCAGTCGGCCTCGAGCCAGACAACGGTGACGTCCTCGCCGAGACCGTCGGCGATGTCCACGAGGTCCCTGGTGATCATCGCGCGGGCAGTGTTCACATCCGAGACGAAGGCGTAGCGCTGGCCGACCGGGCCGAGCAGATCGGGCATCTGGTCGCGCTGGAACGGCACGTTCGGCAGCCACAGTTCGATCAGCGCCGGCGACTGGCGACGGCACCGGACCGCAGCCACGGTGGTGTCGATCTGGCCCTCGGTCTCCTGGTCGAACACGAAGACCGGGCGCCTGCCGTCACTGGTGAACGTCGAGCCCGCGATCACATCCACGGCCGACTGGCCACCGAAGTACGCGATCGCGCCCCCGCTCCACTGGTCGAGCAGGCGGCCGTCCTCGTCCACGTACTGCCAGCCGCGAAGCGAGGCCCACTTGCGGCGCTCCTTGTCGACCGAATGTTGCACCGTGCGGCCGCGCAGCAGCAGATATGCGCCCGCGCCGGCAGCGAGTACGGCGATCATGAACCACAACCACGCTGGAAGTCCCACCATGCGCAGAGTAGTCGCCACCAAGATCATTTTCGTGATCCGGGTGCGGCGTTTCGCCCAACCGGCCCAGTCAATCCCCCGCACAGGTCACTTTGGGTTCGTGAGTGCTTGTGTTGGTTAGAACCAACACAAGCACTCACAAGCCGGTGTTTGACCAGGTCAGTCGGGGTCGAGTCCGGTGTGCACCGCTCCGGACACCTCGCTGACCGCGCCGTCCTCGTCCATTCGCAGCGCCCCGGTGAGCAGGCCGACGACCTCGTTCATGCTGTGCCGTCCCGGGTCGGCGATGGCCACGCGTTTGCCGAGCCGGTGCACGTGCACGCGGTCGGCGATCTCGAACACGTGCGGCATGTTGTGGCTGATCAGCACGACGGGCAGGCCGCGGTCCCGGATCCGCCCGATCAGCTCGAGCACCTTCGCGGATTCGGCGACCCCGAGCGCGGCGGTCGGTTCGTCCATGATCACGACCTTGGTACCGAACGCGGCGGCGCGGGCGACCGCGACCGCCTGGCGCTGACCTCCGGAGAGGGTCTCCACGGCCTGGCTGATCGACTTGATGCCGATACCGAGCTCATCGAGCACCTGCTGGGCGTGCTCCCGCATGCCCTTGCGGTCGAGGTGGCGCAGCACCCGGCCACGCCAGCCACCCAGCCTGCGTTCACGGCCGAGGTAGAGGTTGCTGGCGATGTCCTGCGCGGGCGCGACGGCGAGGTCCTGGTAGACGGTCTCGATGCCGTGCCTGCGTGCGTCCAGCGGGCCGCGGAAGCGCACCGGTTTCCCGTCGAGCTCGATGCTGCCCTCATCCGGGATGACCGCCCCGGACAGTGTCTTGATGAGGGTGGACTTGCCCGCGCCGTTGTCCCCGACCACGGCGAGCACCTCGCCGTCGGTGAGATCGAAGTCGGTCTTGTCCATGGCGACCACGTGCCCGTAGCGCTTGGAAAGCCCGCGTGCGGTGATGCTCATGGCTGCCTCCGTCGTGCGAACCGGTCCACCGCGACCGCGGCGATCACGAGGACACCGATGGCGACCTCCTGGTAGAGGTCGTCGACCCCGAGCTGGGTGAGTCCGGAGCGCAGTACCGCGACGATCAGCGCGCCGACCAGGGTTCCGGTGACTCCGCCGCGGCCACCGAACAGGCTGGTGCCACCGATGACGACGGCGGTGATCGATTCGAGGTTGCCGGTCTCGAAGGCGTTCGGGTCGGCGTTGGGCACCCGGCCGAGCGCCTGCCAGGCGGCGATGCCGTAGATCAGCCCGGCAACGATGTACACCGAGAGCACGGTGCGCCCGACGTTGATCCCGGATAGCCGCGCGGCCTCCGGAGCATTGCCGACCGCGTACACGTGTTTGCCCCAGGAGGTGCGCACCAGCGCGTACCAGACGACGATGAACATGATCAGCGCCAAGGTCATGCCGTAGGTGACCGGAATACCGCCGAACAGGTAGCTCTCGGTGCCGAGCCAGGCCAGCACCCCGCCCTTGACCGGCACGGACTGCCCGCTCGCGAACAGCCTGCCGAGCGCGGTCAGGATCGTGAACAAGCCCAGGGTGACGATGAACGGTGGCAGCTTCGCCCTGGTCACGAGCATGCCGATGAGGAACCCGATGAGCACCGAGGCCACGATGCCGGTGACGAGGCCGAGCCAGCCCGAGGTCGTCCCGGAGGCCACCAGCATCGCCATGATCAGGGTCGCGAGCACCGCGTTCGACGCGTTCGACAGGTCGATGCCGTTGGTCAGGATCACCAGCGTCTGTCCGAGTGCGAGGGTGCCGATGACCAGCGACTGCTCCACGACAAGGGAGAGATTGTCCAGGTTGAGGAACGTGTCCGTGGACACCGAGAACACCACGATGGCGACCACGAGCGCGAGCAGCGGGCCCACCACGGGCGAACGCCGGAAGATCTCGCCGGGGTCGAACCGTTTCGCCTGATCCTGCGTCACCGCTGCCACCGCGCACCCCCGATTCCCGGTCGTGCGTGGTTGTGTTGGTTAGAACCAACACAACCACGCACGACAGCATTTGACCTGCTCATTTGTCGCTCCAGCAGTGTTGTTTGCCCCATGCGGGGTCCTTGGTGGGCACACCGGGAACGGGCTGTGCCGCGATGGGTTCGGAGCCCGTGTCGTGGAAGCCGGACGGTTTCTTGCCGCTGCGGGCGAACTCGGCACCCGCGTCGACGCCGAGCCGGGCCATCTTGGCGGGGAACTGCATGACGTCGACGTTGTAGCCGCCCGCCGCGACCTGGGCGACCCCGCTGCAGCCGCCGTCGATGGTGCCGAAGCTGACCTTCTTGAGCAGTCCGCGCGAGGCGAGCGCGGCCGCGGATCCACGGGCGTTGGCCTCGTTCATGTTGTAGACGACGGTGGCCGAATCGTCGCGCTGCAGCAGGTTCTCGGTCGCCTGCTGGGCCTTGTTCTGGTCGCCGTTCGTGGACTGGTGACCGAGGATCGCCGGGGAGTTCTCGGCGATCCCGAACCCGTTGAGGAACCCGGTGCGCCGCTGGGTGTTGACCGAGGATCCGTCGGTGCCGTCGATCATCAGCACCTTCTGCTGCCCGTCACCGGCCGCCGCACGCAGGTACTGGCCCTGTTTCTGGCCCGCCTTGTAGTTGTCGGTGGCGAAGGTGGCGTCCACCGCGGTCTTGGGTTCGGTCTCGGAGTCGAGTGCGAGCACCATGATGCCGCGTTTGCGTGCCTCACGGATCGCGCCGACGGCCCCGGTCGCGGTGCTCGGGGTGATCAGGATGGTGTTCACCCCGCGCTGCATGAGGTTCTCGATCGCGGTGACCTGGCCTTCGTTGTCCCCGTCGAACTTGCCCGCGAGCGCGTAGAGCTTCGCGCCCAGCTTGTTCGCCTCCGCCTCGGCCGCTTTGCGCATGGCCACGAAGTAGGGATTGCTCTCGGTTTTGGTGACGAGTCCGATCGTGGCCTGGCCACCGCTGGAGGTGTTGCCGCCCCAGTAGCGTTTGCTCGTGCAGCCGGAGGCGGTGGCCAGGATGAGGAATGCGCAGCCGGCCGCGAGTACGCGGACCGACCGCCTTCTTGGAACGCGCACGACGAGCTCCTTCGCTCGGGCTTTGCGTGGTCGGTGCGCACCGTAATAACGGCCCTGTACGCTAGGCAAGCGTTTGCGCAAACGAATGCGGACTGTGTACGGAGGGCGTTGTCATGGTGACGATGAAACAGGTCGCCGAACTCGCCGGGGTCTCCATCACGACCGTCTCGCACGTGCTGAACGAGACGCGCAAGGTCGCCCCGGACACCCGCGAACGGGTGCTCGCCGCGATCGAGTCGACCGGCTACACCGGGGACGCCATCGCGCGCTCGCTGGTCACCGGCGGCACCCGTTCGCTTGGCGTGGCGATCTCGGTGGTCACCAATCCGTACTTCGCCGAACTGCTCGCCGCGATCGAATCGCAGGCCACCGCCGCCGGGTACACGCTGCTGCTGATGGACACCCACGACGACACCGAGATCGAGCGGACCGCGGTGCGCGCGCTGCGCTCGCGCCGGGTGGACGGCCTGCTGCTCACCCCGTCCTCGGCCGCGCGCAGTTCGGTGCTTCCCGAGCTGATCCGGCTCGGTATGCCGACCGTGCTGGTGGACCGGTTGCCCGCGGGGCGCGCGCTCGACCAGGTCGGACCGGAGAACGTGCAGGCGACCTCGAAGCTCGTCGAGCATCTCGCCGGGCACGGGCACACGAGGATCGGCATGGTCAGCGGTGCCGAGGAACTGACCACCAGTCAGGAGCGGGTGCTCGGGTACCGGCTCGGACTCGGCCGTGCCGGGCTCGCCTGGGATCCCGCGCTGGTGATCAGCGGGAACTCGTCCAACCTCGGGGCCCGCGACGCCCTGCGCCAGCTGCGCATCCTCGACCCGCCACCGACCGCGCTGATCACCGGCAACAACGTGATGACCGCCGGGGTGCTGCACGCCGCGCGGGCCGAAGGGGTGCGCATCGGCGAGGATCTGGCCATCGCCGCCTATGACGACATGGACTGGGCCGAACTGGTCGATCCGCCGCTGACCACGATGGCTCAGCCGGTCGATCAGATCGGGCGCGCCGCGGTGGACATGCTGGTGCGCAGGCTCGCCGACCCGCAACGCGAACCGGAGACGGTGCGCTTTCCCGCGGAGTTCCGCGGCCGCAAGTCCTGTGGGTGCTGAGCCTCAGAGTTCGTCGAGATGGGGCAGTCCGTTCGCCTCCTTGGACATCCACTCGCGCAGGGCCTGGGTGGCCCGAACATCGTCCTCGTTGTAGCGCAGGATCCGGTCCCGCTGGTCCGGATGCGTCTCCCCGCCGCCGTATCCGACCGCCTCGCGATACCAGCGCATCGAGTTCTCCCCGCCCGCCTCCGGATCGCGCCAGCTGAACCCGGCGACCGGGGCGACGACCTTGAGTCCCTTGCCGCGCGCGCAGAGGAACTGTTCGGAGACGCAGGCGTAGAGGTCGACCCACTGATCGGATTCGATGAACCGGCGCACCTGCGCCTGGCCCGGCATCCCCGCCACATCCGGGAAGCGTTCGGGGGAGGAGAGCAGCCAGCGGTTCTCCGCGCGCTCGTTGTAGCAGTAGGCGCGGAAACTGAACCCGCGTTCGGCGCAACGCCTGCGCACTTCGGAGAACCATGCCCAGAACTCGGCGAAGGAACGCCCCTCGTCCCCGCTCGGCAGCGGATCCCAGGTCGCGAACGGGTGGTAGCCGGGTTCGATGCCGATCGGTTCCCCGGTGAGCAGGCAGCCCCACAGGTACGCGCCCGCGTCCCCGAAGCTCTCCATGTCCACGTCGACCTCGACATCCGCGCGGGGCACCTGGACCTCGCCGACCTTGCGGATCACCGTCGCGTCCGCGAGCCAGGCCCTGGCCAGGGCGATCGCCTCGCGCAGCTGGCCGGTGAACCCCTCGATTCGCGCGGTGTAGTGGGTCGCGGCGAGCTCATCGATGGTGCGCACTCCGGCCGCGCGCAGCTGATCGGCATCGTTTCCGCTGGTCACGAGGCTCACATCGCGCTGCTCGGTCAGCTGCTCGCTGCACTGCGACCACCACGGGCAGCGGCGGCAGGCCATGATCCGGGAGGGTGCGGTGTCCCTGGACCCGTTCGCGATCGCGAGCCGGTCGGCGAACCTGGTGTCGTACTCGGCGAGCGCGGTGTGCCCGCCTGGCCAGGTCGCCGCCTCGAGGTCGTGCCAGAGCACCACATCCGCGTCGAGCCCGATCACCCCGCCGCGGGCCCGGCCCGGCGCGGCGTATCCGGTGGCCTCGAGCAGCCGCCAGGCGTGGGCGAGGCGCAGCTGGTCACCGGAGTGTGCGCGCGCCTTGCGGTGCGGATCGGTGCCCGCGCAGCGGTACCAGGGACTGGTCAACGGTGCGGTGCGGGCGCCCTCTCCGGGATCGGTGATCCGGTGGTGCGCGATGAGCACGGGAAGGTAGCCCTCGCCGGTCCGGATCAGCAGCGGCACCGAACCACGGCGGCCCGCGTCCCGGTCCGCGGGCAGCACCGCCCCGGAGATCAGGGCGACCCCTTCGCGCAGGGCGTCGAGTGTGCCGTCCGGCCCACCCTCGGCCAGCTGCGCGCCGAACCGCTCGCTGAGCACCCCGAGAACCGTGGCCAGATGGGCCGCGCGATCGGCGCGCCGTTGCTCGGCCGCGGGATCGGCGGGGACTTCCGGGCGCACCGCCTCGGGGTCGTGCTCGAGGTGCACGCGATGCCGGCACCGGTTGATCACTCCGGCGTCCAGCAGCGGCGTGCTTGGGGACGAACTCACCCGGCCAGAGTATGGGCACCCACTGACAATCGCCGAGCGCGGTACGTTAGCCGCATGGCACGCAAGGACAAGACCGGTGAGGCCGAGCAGACGCCGAGGATCACCCCGGGCAAGGCGAAGAACGCGGTCAAGGTCGTCAGGGTGCTCGCCCCGAGCGTGCTGCCCGTGGTCGCGCCGTACGCCGCCCAGGCCGCCGCCTATGCCCGCGACGGCTACGACCGGTTGCGCGCGCGGCGCCTCGGGATCGCCGTCGACCAGCTCGGCGAGTACACCGGCCGGGGTGCGGCCATGCACGCTCGGATCAACGGGCTGCGTTCGGCCGTTGGCGAGCTCGCCGAATCCGCCGAGCGCACCGAGGACGATCTGCGGTTCGCCACGCGGTCCGCGTCCACCCTGGACAAGCTCGCCACCGCCGTGCGCGCCGCCGAACGTATGCCGACGGCCCGCCGCCGCGCCGCGCACCGGGCCGTCGCGGAAGAACTCGACATCGTCGAAGCCGGTCTGCTCGCCCGCCTCGGCGTCGTTCAGTAGTCACTCAGTCACGAACAGCTTGTGAGTGGTTGTGTTG
>NZ_JALM01000023.1 GCF_000737195.2 Sciscionella sediminilitoris | reverse complement strand
GATTCAAGGGGAAGCTCAGCCTCCACGATTCAAGGGGAAGCTCAAGTGCCCGGTGTGCGTCTTGTTGACGAATTCGGCGACTTCGCGCTGGTGTCGTTCCGAGTGTAGGTAGGCGGTGCAGTCGCGGCCCCACATCAGTAGCACGGTGATCGCGATGTAGAGGCACATGAGCAGGATGATGGGTTGGCCGCTGATGATCTGTCCGATATCGAAGACGATGTTGAGCGCGCCGATCACGGTCAGGGTGATGCGCCCGCCGTGGTGACCGCGGTGCAGCCAATAGGCGCCGATGAGTTGGATGATCGCTTGGACGAGGCAGCCGATTCCCATCGGAATGGCCAGTGAAGGGGCGACACCGAAATCGTACAGGGTGCTGGGTCCGGCGACCGCGCCCGCGACGACCAAGACGATGCCGACGAGGACCACGACGGCGCTGCCGATCCAGGTGAGTACTTCCCCGGCCACGAGTTTGCGCGGGCGGTCGAGCATGGGGATTCCCCGCCGGTCCAGCTCGGCGAAGAAGGCTGCCTCCCGCGCCTGGTCGGCCGTGGCTCCGGATGGCGCGCCGTAGCCGGACGGAACCGAACCCGGCGCTGGGCCTTGTGGGAGCGGAAAATCCTGTGCTGTTCGCGATTGTTCCGGCTGTCTCTCGCTTTCTTGGAATTCCCGCATATTTCCCCCTTAGCCGATATTGTCTTCGCCGTCGTGCAGGTGATGTTCGGCACAGTAAGCATGCGCGTCGGCGGTGTCGACTCGAACAGCCCGCGATCCCTCCTGTGGGGGAGCAAGAGCGACCGTTCGCCGCACCGCACCGCCGAACGACGGCAACCGGTCTGACTGATGTTGCTCCGGTTCAGCGCAGCAGGGAGCCCAGCCGTGCGGCGGCTTCGGCGACGGTGTTGCCCAAGGCCGAGTCGTCGGGCGCGGAGAACAGGGACAGCCCGATGCTGATCTCCTTCCCGGGCACCATCGCCGAAATCCCGATGATCGAGGGCGCGATTTCCCCGTAGGACACGGCGAATCCGCGTTCGCGTGCGAGGGTGACTTCTTCGCGTTCGTTCTCGATCGGTGGTGCGGCGGCGAGCATCGCCAGCCCCGCGGAGCCGCGGTCGATGGGGTCGACCTGGCCGGGCCGGAAGCTGACGTGCATCCGCGCCTGGCGTGGTTCCACGATCATCAGCATCCGCACCTGTTTGTCGTTCTCGCGCACGACGAGGTGCGCGGTGGCCTGGGTGAGGTCGGTCAGTTCTTCCAGTACGGGTTTGGCGAGGGTGCGCAGGTCCTGTTCGACGGGTTCGGCCAGCCGGACGAGTCCGGTGCCGAGTGAGATTCGCTTGAACCGGTCTCGCCGGCACAGTTGGTGTGCTTCGAGGGTGCGCACCAGCCGGTGGGCCACTGTCCGATGGGTACCGATCGCTTCGGCGATCTCGGTCAGTGTGAGGCCTTTCGGGTGCGTGACGAGCAGTTCCAGGATCTCCAGTCCGTTGTGCAGTGTCTTCGACATTCCGGAGTCGAGTTCGGACACGATGACGCTCCCTTGACGGCCGGTGGCAGTCCGACCTAGTCTTTCCGTACTTCGCACGCTGCGTGCGATAATAGCACACACATTGAGGTTGTGGAACCCACCGGAGGTCAGCGTGGACGTCGAGACCCTCGCGCTCGTGCACCAGCTGTACGGCGCGCAGAGCCACTTCATCGACGGCGGTGACGCGCGGGCGTGGGCGGAGACCTTCACCGCGGACGGCGAATTCCACTCGCCCAGTTATGCGGCACCGGTCGCCGGGACGGACGAGCTGACCCGGTTCGTCGAGGAATTCGCGGCACAGGAGGGAATCACCCGCCATGTGCTCACCAATATCCATGCCGTCCCGGCCGGTCAGGACCTGATGGTGCGCGCCTATTTGCAGATCGTGCGCACGATGCCGGGCGGGCCGGCGGAATTGCTTCGGCAGACCACGATCACCGACCACTTGGTGCACACCGCGGACGGCTGGCGTATCCGGCGCCGCACGGTGCGCCGGGATGATCAGGAATCCACGGAAACGGAGAACTCATGAGCGAGACGCTTGCCCAGCACGAGCCGATGACGGCCGGTTACCCGGAATTCGCGGGCAAGGTCGCGGTCGTCACCGGAGCGGCCCGCGGAATGGGTGCCCGGTTCACCGCAGCCCTGGCGGCTCGCGGAGTGCATGTGGTCGGCGCGGACATCAACGAGGAGCAGATGCGTGCCACGGCGGCCGAGCTCGAGCAGGAGGTCGCGGGCAGCACGCAGCCCGGCCGGATCCTCGGTGCCCGCATCGATGTCACCGATGCGAGTGAGCACGAAACCGTGGCGGCCTTGGCGATCGAACGGTTCGGGCGTCTCGACTTCTGGGTGAACAACGCGGGGATCTTCCCGTTCGCGCTCGCCGGGGAGATCACGCCGGAACAGCTCAACGCGACCCTCTCGGTCAATGTCGAAGGGGTGCTCTACGGGGCGCAGGCAGCCGCGCGGCACATGAGCCCGGGCAGCGCGATCGTGAACATGTCCTCGGTCTCGGCTGTTCGGGTGCGACGTGGTCGTGGGGCCTACTGCACCTCGAAGGCGGCCGTCGCGCACCTGACCGAATCGCTCGCGGTGGAACTCGGCGACCAGGGGATCCGGGTCAACGCGATCGCCCCTGGCTACATCGACACCGAGATGACCCGCTGGGTCAAGGAGGATCCGGACGCCTTGCGGCATGCCCTGGATGTCGTGCCGCTGCACCGGCTCGGCTCGCCCGAGGAGGTCGTGGGGCCGCTGCTGTTCCTGCTTTCCGACAGCGCCCGCTATGTGACCGGGCACAGCATCGCCGTGGACGGTGGTTCCCGGCATGTCTGAGCCCGCTGACGAGTACCCGGACACGGTGCTGATCACCGGGGCCGCCGCCGGAATGGGCGCGAGCCACGCCCGCGCGCTCGCCGCGCGCGGAACGCATGTCTGCCTCGCCGATATCGCCGATTCCGCGCCCGTTGTCGAGGAGATCACGGCCGCGGGTGGTTCAGCGCAGGCGCACGAGCTGGATGTGACCGATCCGGCGGCGTGGGCCCGGGTGGTCGCCGAGGTCCGGGAAGCACGGGGACGGCTGACCGGATTGGTGAACAACGCCGGTATTTCGCGGCGGCTGGACTTCCTGGACACCACCGATGAGATCTGGGAGAAGGTACTGCGGGTCAATCTGTCCGGCCCGTTCTACGGGATGAAGGCGGTCGCGGAGCTGATGCGCGATTCCGGCGGCGGTTCGATCGTGAACATTTCCTCGATCTCCGGTCAGATCGGCTATTTCTCGCCCGCATACTCGTCCAGCAAATGGGGGCTGACCGGGCTGTCGAAATCGGCGGCCGGTAATTTCGCGAAGTGGGGAATCCGGGTCAATTCCGTGCATCCAGGGCTGGTGGAAACCGAGCTGCTCGCCGGTGCGGACGCGTTCGTCGCCTCGGCGGTGGCCAGTATCCCGGCCGGGCGCATGGCCAAACCCGCCGAGATCACCGAGGCCGTGCTGTTCCTGCTTTCCGCGCGGTCGAGCTATCTGACCGGAAGCGAGCTCACCGTGGACGGCGGGCTGGTCTCCAATGGGCTGTATCACCGGATCACCGCCGAGAGCACAGGGAGCGCGCATGACTGAGCACTGGGATGTGATCGTCATCGGCGGTGGCGGTGCCGGGCTCGCCGCCGCGGTCACCGCGGCCGAACGGGGCGCTTCGGTGCTGCTGTTCGAAGCGGAGAAGGAACTGGGCGGTTCGACCCAACTGTCCGCGGGCCTGTTCACCGCGGCAGGGACGAGTGTGCAGGCCGCGCTGGGTATCGAGGACTCGGCCGAGCGGTTTTTCCAGCACTACATGGATCTCAACCAGTGGCAGCTCGAGCCGGGGCTGATCGCGGAATTCTGCGCGCGATCCGGCCCGACGCTGGAATGGCTGATCGGCCTCGGGGTGGAGATCCCGGCGAAGGTGTCCGGGAACGCGCACGAGCCGGGGCTGTGCCAGGCCGGTGTCGAGGATGCGTGGCGCGGTCACGTGCCCAAGGATCAGGGCTACGGGATCGTTTCCGTGCTCGCCAAGGCGGCCCGCGCGCACCGGATCGAGGTCGTGCTCAACACTCGGGTGGAGCGCCTGCTCGATCGGGACGGCCGGGTGACCGGGGTCGTCGCCGACGGCATCGAGGTGTCCGCCGGGGCGGTCGTGGTGGCCAGCGGTGGGTTCGCTCGGGATCGGGAGTTGCTGGCCCGGCATTACCCGGCGGCGCTGCGGGCGGGGGAGGACCTGTTCGTGGTGGCCGCCGAGGGCAGCCGCGGTGATCATCTGCGCTTCGGTGCGCAGCTTGGTGCCGGGATCGCGGGCGCGGGCTGGGGATTGCTGTTGCCCACCGCCTATTTCCAGCGCCTGCACCACTGGCAGTCCGGATTCCCGCCGAAATCCCGGATCCACGTCAACGGCGCGGGCCGCCGGTTCATGGACGAGGACGTCTCCTACGCGGTGTCCGGCGGGATCATCGAAGCCCAGGGCGGTACCGCGTGGCTGGTCTTCGACGAGCGGGCCCGCCGCGAGCTGCCGGCCGGGTACGCGCACTGGGCCGCCGAGCACGTCCTGGCCGAGGCGGAAGCCGGGCGCACCCTGCGCGCGGACAGTCTCGAGGGACTGGCGGGTATGACGGGAATTCCGGCCGGGGCACTGACCGCGACCGTGCGCCGGTGGAACGAAACGCTGCCACACGGCCACGATCCGGATTTTCTGCGGCATCGGAGCCTGGCCAGCAAAGGCGCGACCGGGTCCCCGGCCCCGATCGCCGAGGCGCCGTTCTACGCGGCGCGCCTGCTGCCCGCGGAGCTGGTGTGCACCCACGCCGGACTCGCTATCGACACGCGCGCCGCCGTGCGCGATGAACGCGGTGAGGTCATCGCGGGCCTGTTCGCCGCGGGCGAGGCCGGAGCCGGTGTGCTCGGGCAGCGCTATGTCGGTGGCGGCAACGCCGTCGCCAATGCCCTGACCATGGGCCGGATCGCCGGTGCGAACGCCGCGCCCTGAGCGCCCCTTTTCTGGTCGACTCAACGAGGAGAGCCATGAGTGCCACCATCGCAGCCGGTGATCTCGCCGGCCGCACCGTGCGGAAGGTCAGCCGCAGAATCCTGCCGCTGATCGCCCTGCTGTACGTGTTCAACTACATGGACCGGTCCAACATCAGCTACGCCCAGCTGGGCATGCAGCACGAGTTGATGATCACCACGGCCGTTTTCGGCATCGCCTCGGCGATTTTCTTCCTCGCCTACGTGGTGTTCGAGATCCCCAGCAACATGATCATGAAGAAGGTGGGCGCCCGGATCTGGCTGGCCCGCATCGCGATCAGCTGGGGCATCGTCACCGCGATCACCGGGTTCATCCAGGACATCCCGCAGCTCTACATCGCGCGGATCGTGCTCGGTATCGCCGAGGCGGGCCTGTATCCGGGGCTGCTGCTGTATCTGACGCTGTGGTTCCGGCCCAAGGAGCGCGGCCGCGCGATCGCCACGCTGGCGCTGGCCCAGCCGGTCGCGATGATCCTGGGAAGCCTCACCGGCGGGGTGATCCTGGACCACGTCCACTGGTTCGGCCTCTCCGGCTGGCGCTGGGTGTTCATCCTGCAGGGCCTGCCCGCGGTGCTGATCGGGCTCGTCGTGCTGGCCTATCTGCCGAACAAACCGAGCCAGGCGCGGTTCCTGACCCGCGAGGAGAGCGACTGGCTCGAGGCGGAGATCGACGCCGACTACGTACCCGAACAGCGGGAGACCTTCCTGGGTCAGCTGCGCGTCATGAAGAACGGCAGGGTGCTTTTCCTCGCGGTGGCGAATCTTTTCGCCGCGTGCGGGCTCTACGGGTTCACTTTCTTCCTGCCGCAGATCATCAAACAGCTGGACCCCGCGTATTCGGCGACCAATATCGGCTTTCTCGGCGTGATCCCGTGGATCGTCGGCGCGATCGGCATGCTGCTACTGGCGCGCAACTCCGACCGGACCGGGGAACGGCGCTGGCACGTCGTCGCGCTGATGCTGCTGGCCGCGATCGGACTGTTCGGCACCATCCAGTTCCGGCACGACCCGGTGGCCGCGCTGATCTGCCTTTCCCTGGTCGCGGTCGGGGTGCTCGGCTATCTCGCCCCGTACTGGGCGCTGGCCGCGCGGGTGCTGTCCAAGGAACACACCGCGGTCGGGCTGGCCACGATCAACTCGATCGCCGCGCTCGGCGGGTTTTTCGGACCCTATGTCATCGGCCAGAACGCGAGCGTGGACGACGTGTCGGCCGGGTTGTATTTTCCGATCGCCTGCCTGGTGATCTGCGCGGTGCTGCTGTGTTTCCTGAAGGTCAGCAGGGAACGGCGTACCGAGGTCCCCGAACTCACGAAATAGTTTCCACTACCGAGGAGGCGAGAGCATGGCCTATTACCGGCGGATCGGTGCGGTGCCACCGAAACGGCACACCCAGCACCGCGATCCCGATGGCGGCCTGTATTACGAGGAACTGATGGGCGAGGAAGGCTTCTCCAGTGATTCCTCGCTGCTGTATCACCGCGCGATTCCGTCCGCGATCGTGGACTCGACGGTCTGGGAACTCCCGGATCCGGCCACCGAACCCAATCATCCGCTCAAACCCCGGCACCTGAAACTGCACGGCCTGTTCCCGGAGGCGGCAGCGGACATCGTGACCGGAAGGCGCCTGGTTCTCGGCAACGCCGATGTGCGGATCTCCTATGTCCTCGCGCGGGAAACCTCCCCGCTGTACCGCGATTCGATCGGTGACGAGTGCGTCTACATCGAATCCGGCGCGGGCACGGTGGAAACCGTGTTCGGGGCGCTGACGTTCGGCGAGGGCGACTACGTGATCCTGCCGCGCGCCACCACGCATCGCTGGGTGCCCGATGGGGAAGTGCGCGCCTACGTCATCGAGGCGAACTCGCACATCACCCCGCCCAAACGGTATCTCTCGCGGTACGGCCAGCTGCTGGAGCACGCGCCCTACTGCGAACGGGATCTGCGCGGGCCCGAGGCGCCACTGCTCGCCGAGGGCACCGATGTCGAGGTGCTGGTGAAACACCGTGGCAGTACGGGAATCGTGGGTACCCGGCTCGTGTACCCGCAGCACCCCTTCGACGTGGTCGGCTGGGACGGCTGCCTGTATCCGTACATCTTCAACATCCGCGACTTCGAACCGATCACCGGACGGGTGCACCAGCCGCCGCCAGTGCACCAGGTCTTCGAGGGCGAGAATTTCGTGGTGTGCAACTTCGTCCCGCGCAAGGTGGATTACCACGAGCTGTCCATTCCCGTTCCGTACTACCACTCCAATGTGGACTCCGACGAGGTCATGTTCTACTGCGGCGGGGATTACGAGGCACGCAAGGGATCCGGCATCGGCCAGGGCTCGATCTCGCTGCATCCCGGTGGGCATTCGCACGGTCCGCAGCCCGGCGCCTACGAACGCAGCATCGGTGTGGAGTTCTTCGATGAGCTCGCCGTCATGGTCGACACCTTCCGGCCACTGGAACTCGGGGAGGGTGGCCGCGCCGCCGAAGATCCGGGCTACGCGTGGACTTGGGCGGGCCGGGGGCCGCGGTGAGCCTCTTCCACGGATTCCTCGATGATGCCGCGGTGTTCCCACCCGGACTGAAACCCTTGGCGCGGGCGGTCTCCGACCATCCGGTGCATCGCGGCGCGGGCTACGGGAAGCTGGTCGGCCCGCTGATCCTGGCGGCACCCGCGCTTGCCGAATTGGGCGCGCTTCCGGTTGATTCCGTCCCGCTCGAGCTGGCGATCACCGCGCCGCGGGGCCCGGCCCAGTTGCCCGAGGCGCTGCGCCGGGCCGCCGATCTGCCGGTGCGCGTGGTCGCCTTCGAGGTCGCGGTGCCCGAAGACCTGCCGGTGGCGGAGTTCTTCACCGGCCTGGAACCCGCGGGTGAGGTGCCGGTGTTCGTGGAGATCCCGCGCGATGCCCGGCAGGCCGAGGTGATCGCGAACTGCGCCAGTGCCGGGCACCACGCCAAATTCCGCACCGGCGGGGTGCGCGCCGAGCTGTATCCGGACGAGCCGGAGCTCGCCGCGGCACTGCTGGCGGTGGTACGCGCCGGGCTCGCGTTCAAGGCCACCGCCGGGCTGCACCACGCGCTGCGCAACACCGACAAGGACACCGGATTCGAACAGCACGGTTTCCTGAACCTGCTGCTGGCCACGGCAGCCGCCGTACGCGGGGCGCCGCTCCAGGAACTGATCACCGTACTGGCGGAACGGGACGGCGCTCGGATCGCCGAAGCGATATCCACAGTGGACTCATCCGTCCGCGCGGTGTTCCGTTCCTTCGGCACCTGCAGCATCACCGAACCGGTGACCGAATTGGCGGATCTGGGACTGATTCCCGCATCGATGAAGGGGCAATGACGATATGACCAGGATCGACATCCCGGAAGGCTCGTTGTTCGGACTGGACAACCTGCCCTATGGCGTGTTCTCCGTCGGGGACAGCGCGCCGCGCGTCGGGGTCCGGGTCGGTGATTCCGTGGTGGACCTGGCGGCGGCGCTCGGCGAGGACGTGTTCGCGCGGCCGAGCCTGAACGCGTTCATGGCACAAGGCCATCAGTGGTGGGTCCAGGTGCGGGAGCGGATCACCGCGCTGGTGGGCGGTGAGGTGCCCGAGGCCGCGGTGTTCGCGGTCGAGGAGGTCACCATGCACCTGCCCGTCGAGGTGGGCGACTACGTGGACTTCTACGCCAGCGAGCATCACGCGAGCAACCTCGGACGGCTGTTCCGGCCGAACGCCGAACCACTGATGCCGAACTGGAAGCACCTGCCGGTGGGGTATCACGGGCGTGCGGGCACCGTGGTCGTCTCGGGCACCGATATCGTGCGCCCCTGCGGCCAGCGTAAGGCTCCCGACGAGGACACGCCCAGCTTCGGCGCCTGCCGCCGCTTGGACATCGAGGCCGAACTCGGGTTCCTCGTCGGCACCGGATCCCCGCTCGGGGCGGGAATCGGCACGGGCGAGTTCGCCACGCACGTGTTCGGCGCGGTCCTGGTCAACGACTGGTCCGCGCGCGATATCCAGGCATGGGAGTACGTGCCGCTCGGACCGTTTCTCGGTAAGAGCTTCGCGACCTCGATCTCGCCCTGGGTGGTCCCGCTGCTCGCCCTGGAGGCCGCACGGGTTCCCACCCCGGTGCAGGATCCCGCGCCGCTGCCGCATCTGCGGGACACCGAACCGTGGGGACTCGACATCGAGCTGAGCGTGGCCTGGAACGAACAGGAAGTGGCCCAGCCGCCCTACCGGGAAATGTACTGGTCGCCCGCGCAGATGCTCGCACACATGACCAGTAACGGAGCGTCCACGCGCACCGGCGACCTCTACGCCTCCGGCACGATCTCCGGCCCGGACAAGCGGCAGCGGGGCGCGTTCATCGAACTGACCTGGGGCGGAGCGGAACCGGTGACCGTCGACGGCGAGCAGCGTTCCTTCCTCCTGGACGGCGATACCGTCGCCATCACCGCCACCGCGCCAACCGGAACCGGGCGGCTCGGATTCGGCGAGGTACGCGGTCGCGTCCTGCCCGCCGAAGGTGACGGTGCCGCACCGATCCGTTGAACATCGCGAGGATCCGGATCAGGCCGCCTCGGCGCTTAGTCCGGTCTCCTCGGCAAGGTCCAGGAGCCGCGCGCGAACGAGATCCGGGCGTTCCTCGGTGATGAAGTGTCCGCAGCCGGGCACGCGTTCGAGGGTGTAATCCCGCGCGCGGGCGGTTTCGGCGGCGGCCAGTGCCGGATGGATCGCGGGATCGTTCACCCCGAACAGCGCACGGATCGGCACACTTGCCCTTCGCTTCTCGGGATGTCGCGCCAGAGCGGGCATTTCGCGCAGCAGGAAGCTGCGATACGTCTGGGCCGCTGTGCGTGCGCTGACCGGATCACGAAAGCTGTCGGCGTAGACGCGGGCCGCGGAGTCGGTGACTCCGGCGCTGACGAGCAACCTGCGCACGAGACCGGTGCGACGGTGCAGCGGAACACCGGCGAACGCGACCACCGGCTGGTAGGCGAACCGCCACAGGTGCCGGCGCAGGGTGGCGGGAGATTGCCAGGGGTGGGCGATGTTCAGCGCCAGCAGACCGGAGATCCGGTCGGGCGCGCGCAGCGCCAGCAGATGCCCGATCCATCCTCCCCAGTCGTGCCCGATCAGCAGTACCCGCGACAAGCCGAGTTCGTCCAACAGCGCCAGCACATCCTCGACGACGTCCTCCTTGGCCCACCGGTGCGGTGCCGCGCCGGACCATCCGTAGCCCGGCAGATCGGGCGCGATGACGCGCAGGCCGCGCGGGGGATCGGCGAGCAGCTCCCGGTAGGCGTAGTGGTGCTGCGGCCAACCGTGCAGCGCGAGCACCGGAACCCCGGAACCGGACTCGGTGACGTGGAACCGCACCCCGCGCGCCGTGACCGAACGGCGCACCACACCGGGAATGTCCGGGGCGCCGTCTGCCGTGGACCCCGGCGCGGCGGCGAGGATCGCACGGGCCAGCCGCAGTCCGGTGCCGGGTGTGCCCAACGAGGCGGGCGGGGCGAACAGGGTGAACACTCGCAGGAACCGGTCCCTGAGGACGGGATCCGTGGCGACCGCACCGAGAAACGTGTTGCCCAGCGGTGCGAGAGCGCGGATCGGCAGTGGGAGCGGTCCGGCCGCGGGCCCCAGGATGGCGCGGTCGGCGACGGCGGCGAGATTCCAGGTGTCCCGGACCGGTTTCGCGGCGGCCCGGAAGTACCGGCGCGGCAAGTCGTGCGCTCCGTCGCGCAGGGTCGTCGCGAGCGCCTCGGCCTGCATCGCGGCCGTGGTCATGCCCTGCCCGTACGTGGGATTCAGACTGCACACCCCGTCGCCGAGCACGAGCAGCCCCTCGGGGAACGCGCGCATCCGGTCGTACCGGCGCCAGCGGCTGGCCGGGAACGTCCGCGAACCGGGTTCGGTCAACGGCTCGGCGCAGCGCAGCGCGGCGACCACGTGCGGTGGCGCGAAATCGGCCACGAAATCGATCATGCCGACGGTGTCCGATGGCGGTTTGTTCCCGGCGACTCCGAACACCGAGACATCCCATATCTCGTCCTCGTGACGGAACATCGCGAGGCCCTTCGGGCGCGTACGGGTGGCGCTGATCAGGACCATCTTCTCGGTGAGCGCGCGGGAATCGATGCGCATCTGCAGGCTCGAATAGGCACCCCTGACCTTCACGGTGTCCTCGTCCGGGCGCGGAAATCCGAGCTCCTCCAGCCACACCGGGGTGCGGGCGCCACGCCCCAGCGCATCGACGACGAGGTCGGCGTCGAGATCCAGTGGCCCGTCCGGCCCGGTGGCCCGGACCCCGGTCACGCGCCCTTCTGTCGTCCGCAATCCGTCCACGGCGCACCGCTGCACGATCCGGACGGTCGGTACCCGCCTCAGGTGCGCACGCACCCGGTGCTCCAGCATCGGGCGACTTGGTACGTGGATCGCGGCCCCGGGACCCGGCACGGCCCCGTGCAGATGGTGTCCCAGCGGTTCGAAGTGGATGTCCTCGGCATCGTCCCGGACGACCGGAACCCCGCGCTCCTCCAGATCCGCGAGCAGTCCCGGAAAGAATTCCTCGATGAGCTGGCCGCCCCGGGGCAACAGGGTGTGTCCGTGTGCGCCCTGCGGGACCCCGCGCCGCGGGTGTGCCTCCTCGGGGAGTGTGTCGCGATCCACGACCGTCACGGCCGCGTAGTGCTCGGACAGCGCCCGGGCGGCGAGCAATCCGCCCATCCCGGCGCCGAGAACGATCGCGTGTTCGCCATGAATCCGCATCGACGGCCTCCTTGCCTGCGTACGGCACGAATAACGTTGTTATGTTGCCTGTATAACATAGTTACGCCACCCTTGACCAGGTGAGCACGAAGGATCGTTTGATCGAAGCCGGACTCGGACTACTCGAGTCGGATGGGCCCGAAGCACTGAACGCGCGCAAGCTCGCCGGGGAGATCGGCGCTTCCACGATGACCGTCTACACCCACTTCGGCGGAATGGCGGGACTGTACGAGGCGCTGATCCGGCGGGTGTTCGTGCAGTTCGGGGAGGCACTGGCGGAGATCGAGCGCACCGAGGATCCCGTCACGGATCTGCTCGCGCTCGGTGTGGCCTATCGGGAGTTCGCCCTGGCCAGCCCGCAGCGGTACCGGCTGATGTTCGGTATGACCGCACCCGGCAGCGAAAACCCGGTGGCTCGGGACCTGACTACCGAGGGCTCCCCCAGCGGCATCGCGGAGGCCTCGGCGACATTCGAGCAGCTGCACGGGGCCGTTCGGCGTTCCCTCGATGCCGGGCGGATCCACGGCGACGATTCGGTCGCGATCGCGGGCCAGTTCTGGAGCCTGGTCCACGGCTTCGTGCTCCTGGAGATGTCGGGCTTCTTCGGCCAGAACGGCGAGGGGGTCACCACGGTTCTCGCGCCGCACGCGAAGAACCTCCTGCTCGGCCTCGGCGACGATCCGGCGCGGACCGAGGCATCGCTGCAGACCGTTCTCGCATGGGCCGCGGCGCGCGGGACCACGGCGAAGAACACCCCGCAGGTAACGAGCATCCGGCACGGCCGCAGGCCACGCGCGAACCGGTAGCGGGAGTGAACCAGGGAGGACTGCCATGGGCGACCGAAACGACGTCATCATCGTCGGCGCGGGCTCGGCCGGATGTGTGCTGGCGAACCGCTTGTCGGCGGATCCTGCGCTTTCGGTACTGCTGCTCGAAGCGGGACCGCGGGATCGGAATCCGCTGTTGCACGTCCCGAAAGGTTTCGGGAAACTGCTCGGCCATCCCCGGCTTACCTGGCAGTTTCCCACCGAACCGGTCGGCTCGGAGCGGCGCGCGGAGCAGTGGGTGCGCGGGCGGGTGCTCGGCGGGTCCAGTTCGATCAACGGCATGGTCTACAACCGGGGCCACGCTGCCGACTACGACGAGCTCGTCCGGCTGGGAAACCCCGGATGGGGCTGGCCGGAGATGCTGCGGATCTTCCGCGCGATCGAGGACCATGCGCTCGGTGCCTCGGACACCCGCGGGGCAGGCGGACCACTCGGGGTGAGCGTTCCCGGATCGGATGACCGGCTGTGCGAGGACCTACTCCGGGCAGGTGCCGAGGCGGGGCTGCCACGGTGCGCCGACGTCAACGACTCCGACGGCGAGCGCATCGGCTACGCACCCGCCACCATCCGCGATGGCAGGCGAGTCAGCGCCGCCCGGGCGTTCCTGCGTCCCGCGGCCGGGCGGCCGAACCTCCGGGTGATCACGGGCGCCACCGTGGAATCGCTGCTGTTCGACGGGGAGCGTGCGGTGGGGGTTCGGACCCGCGAAGGCCGTCGCATGGTCGAACACCGGTGCACGCGTGAGGTCGTGCTCTCCGCGGGCGGCATCGGCAGCCCGGTGCTGCTGCAGCGGTCCGGGATAGGCCCCGCCGAAGTCCTGCGCCGGGCCGGGATCGATACGCGTATCGACCGGCCGGAGGTGGGCGCGCACCTGCGTGAGCACCGCTGCGTACCGCTGCAGTTCCGGCTCTCCGCCGAGCTCGGATACAACCGGCAGCTGGCCGCACCGGCCGCGCAGGTCCGCACGGCCGCGCGGTACTTGCGCACGAGGGCCGGGCCACTCGCCCTTCCCGCGCACGACATCCTCGGTTTCCTGAAGACCAGCGAGGACGCGCCCCGGCCGGATGCACAGGTTCAATTGGCGCCCTGGTCGGTGAAGCCGATGACCGCGGGCGGGACGGCGCAGGTGGAGGACGCCGCGGGCATGCAGGGCATCGGATACGTGCTGAAACCAGACAGCGAAGGGCGCATCGCCGTCGTCTCGGCAGCACCGGACTCCGCGCCCGTCATCGAGCCCGGTTTCCTCGCCACGGGCCGCGACCGCCGGATCACCGCGGACACGCTGCGCCGTATGCGGGAGCTCTTCGCCCGCGAGCCCGTGGCCAGGCACATCGCGGAGGAAACCCTGCCAGGCTCCGATGTGGACGGTGACGAGGAGATCGTCGATGCCGCACTGACCAAAGGGTACTGCGGCTATCACACGGTGGGGACCTGTGCGATGGGGCCGAACCAGGGCGATGTCGTCGATTCGCGGTTACGGGTCCGCGGCGTGGACGGCCTTCGCGTTGTCGATTGTTCGGTCCTGCCGACGATGGTCTCCGGCAACCTCAACGGCCCCGTCATGGCGATGGGATGGCGTGCCGCCGAGCTGATGGCCGAGGACCTGTGCTGATCCGGTTGCTCGGAGACCGTCACCGGAAGGCTGCGGCGTGATCCCGGGCCCAATGCGCGAAGCTCCGGCCCGGAGTGCCGGTCACCTCCGGCACCGTGGGCAGCACGCCGGGGCTTTCCACCGCGCACACCCCGGGAACCGAGACGGCGGCGGCGACCTCGTCGGGCATCTCTTCGGTGGCAAGGGCGGAGTCCTCGATGAAACTCAGCTCGCGGCCGATCGCCGCGCCGATGGCCTCGATCTTCTCCTGCGGGGGTCACCGCCGCGGGCCCGGTCAGCGGGTAGACCGCGCCGCAGTGGCCGTCCTCGAGCAGCGCGCTGGCCGCGACCGCTGCGATATCGTCCGGATCGATCGCCGGGGAGGGCACACCCGAGCGTGGGGCGCGAACCACGCCTTCCGCGCGGATCGCGGCCGCCCAGGCCAGGGTGTTCGAGGCGAACTCCCACGGCCGCAGAATGGTCCACTCGAGGCCGCTTTCCCGCACGATCTGCTCGCTGTGCAGCAGATTCCGGCCGATGAACGATTCCGGATGAGTCTGCGCGAACAGCGAGGACACCGTCACGACCTGGTGCACCCCGGCTTCGGCTGCTGATTCCAGGATCTGGCTGGTGTCCGTGGTGCCGGGCTGTAACAGGAACAGGGCATCGACTCCGCGCAGGGCCGAGCGCAGCGAGTCCGGATCCGTGAGGTCGCCCTCGACGGCCTCGACCCCGGCGGGGAACGCAGCCCGGTCGGGGCTGCGGCTCAGCGCGCGGACGGGCACGCCTGCTTTGCCGAGTTTCCCGATCAGTGCGCCGCCGATGTTCCCGGTTGCTCCGGTCACCAGGATCACGAAGATGCCACCCCCATGGTGTGCGTTCGCTCGATTCCGGAAATCAACCTACTGACCTCAACCACGGTTGAGTCAAAGCGCCGATGCCCTTGATTGTCATTCGGCAGCTTGCTTCGACACATGGTCTCGAGTCCGAAGGCCGGACTGGCGACCGCGCCAAGTGCTTCCGAGGCCGGATACGGTGGCTGCTCCGCCCGTGCCGCCCGCTGCGAAAATCTCCGTTGTGGACGCTCAACAGATCACCGAAGCCTTCGAAGACGCCTTCGACCAGGCGCTCGTCTTTCACGGTTTCACCGACTCGATGCGCGATTACGACCTCATCATCTACGCGACCGCCGATCCACGGACAGGGATCCCGCCGGAGTACCTCCGCTACCGCTTCAGTTGCTGCGTCCGCGCGACGGTCACCTCGACGGTGACCCCGGAAATCTGGGGCCGGTCGCTGGACGATCGTCTCCTCGATTTCGAGCAGGGCCGTGAGCTGGACGGCTATGTCTGGGGCGTTCGCTGGCAGGAGCTCTACCCGGGTCCCAAGTTGCTGCCCGCCACGGCGGAGACCACCGCGTGGTCCGCCCGGCTGGGGCGACCGGTCCGCGAGGCCGTGATCGAAGCCAATGCGCACAGCATCAGGCTCGTCTTCGCTGACCTGTCGGTGGACCGTCTCGCGCCCGGGTATTCGCCGTTCGTCGTGGGGGAGTCCTGAGGACCGTGCTCAGTGGTTCGCGGAGCGGGAATCCGTGCTGTGCGGCGGTTCGGTGGTCAGCGGCTGCATGCCGGGGCGGGTCGCCCTGGTCAGGGTGAGCCCGGTGGTCTCGGGGGCGAGCAGTTGTGCGGTCACCGCGCCGATGACGCAGATTCCCGCCGCGATCAGCATGCTCGGCCCGACGCCGATGGTGTTGAGCCCGCTCGGCAGGGCGAAGGTGCCCAATGCCGCGCCGATCCGGCTGGCCGCGGCGGCGAGCCCGGTCCCGGTGGTGCGGATCTCGGTCGGGAAGAGTTCGGCCGGATAGACCGGGGTCAGATCGCTCGACGCGGCGTTGAAGAAGGCGAACACGGCGAAGCAGCCGACGACGATGATTCCCGGTGCCTGGCCCCAGATTCCGACCAGGCACAGGCAGGCGGCCATGATCCAGAACGGGCCGATGAGCAGTCTGCGCCTGCCGATCCGTTCGATCACGAGCATCCCGGCCAGCGCTCCGCAGGCGGCGAGGGCGTTGACGGTGATGGTGCCCGCGGCCGGATCGGAGAGGTGCAGTGTCGCGAGCACGCTCGGGGCGAAGGTGAAGATCGCGAAGTACGGTGCGACGAGGCAGGCGTAGAACACGCAGGCGAACACCGTCCGGGCGCATTGCCCGGGCGCGAACAGTGCGTGCAGTGTGCCCCTGGACAGGCTCGGCCGTTCGCCGTGGAAGTCCTCGCCCCGGTAGGCGGCCTGCCCGCCGAGGTAGGTATCGATGATCGCGCGGGCTTCCTCGGTCCGGCCGCGGGAAAGCAGCCAGCGCGGGGATTCGGGCAGTCCGCGCCGGACGATCAGGCAGTACAGCGCGGGCAGTGCCCCGGTGGCCAGCACCCAGTTCCACGAGACACCGGCCAGATCGAGCAACCCGTAGGAGATCGCGACCGCGGCCAGGTAACCGGCGAACCACGCGACCTCGAGTCCGGCGATGCGCCGCCCACGCCCGCGTGCCGGGGAGAACTCGGCGAGCATCGTGGCCCCGATGGCGTATTCGGCGCCGATCGCGATCCCCATGACCAGCCGGATGACGAACAACTGCGCCGGATCGGTGACGAAAACCTGCAGCAGCGCGGTGATCAGGAACAGCACCAGATCGACGGTGAAGGTGGTACGCCTGCCGAACCGGTCGGTGAGCATGCCGAAAACGGGCCCACCGAAGAAGATCCCGATCAGCGAGGAGGCGCCGATGAGCCCGGCCCACACCGGGGACATGTGCAGGTGCAGCACGACCATGGGCATGACCACACTGATCACCCCGAGGTCATAGCCGTCGAGTCCCTGGCCCCACACGGTTGCGGTGGTCAGTTTGCGCAGCATTCGCCGGGTCGCGGCCATTGCGACCTCCTTTTCCGGGTTCTCAGCTGGCGATCAGCGCGGTGCCGAGGAATTCGTCGAGCACATCGACCACGTGCTTGAAGGTGGGGTCGTCATCGAACATCCACTCGGTGTGCCCGCGCCCTTCGAGCAGTTCCAGGCGTTTCGGCTCGCGCGCGTGCTCGTACATCGCCTGTGCCTCGACCGGCTTGTGCAGGTCGTTGTGCGCACCGTGCAGTACGAGCAGCGGTCGCGGCGAGATCCGCTCGACCACCTGTTCCGGAGCGAACCGCAGCAGGAAATCCGCCGATTCCAGGGTGACTCCGCTGCCGAATCCCGGAGTCTTGTACAGCTCGGCGCCGACGTAGCCATCGGTGCGGTCGTCCAGATTGAGCCGCACGATGTCCCACGGGTCGGCGAGCTCGGAACGTCCGGTGCTGGCCCGCCTGCCCCGATCGGCCTCGATCCGGTGCAGCAGGTCCGCCCAGCTCGCCTCGTCGTGCATATTGCGGGTGGACCGGGTTCCGTCCGCGATCCCGTTGAGGCAGGCGACCGCGCGCACCCGCGGATCCTCGGCGGCCTCGGCGACGACCACGCCACCGCCGAGTCCCCAGCCGACGAGTGCGAGGCGTCCGGCGTCCACTTCGGACACGGTGCCGATCCGGTCGATGCCCGCACGCACGTCCTCGGCCCATTCCTGCGGTACGAGCCTGCCCCGTTCCCCTTCACTGAGCCCGAATCCGCGGTAGTCGAACGCGAGAACGGCGTAACCGAGGGGATTGAGGGCGCGGGCGAATCGTTCCGGGTGGATGGTCTTCTGCCCCTGATAGCCGGAGCAGGCGAGCACCACCGGATAGGGCGCGTGCTCGCCGCCGTCCTCGGGCAGGTGCAGATCGGCGTCGAGGCGTAGTCCGCTCGAGAAGAACGGCAAGGGTCGGGTGGTCACGGGATCCTCCTGTCGTGCGAGGAATCGGTGTGCTCCTCGCTCACGGCGGGGGATCATCGACCCGCCGTGCGCATGAGCACAATCCTTGTTGCCGTGTCCGCAACAGTGATCTTTACCCGTAGGCGCGGTTCTTCCTAGACTGGGCGGTATGACTGGTCGCACTCTCGGGGTCGTGACGCTCCGGCTGGACGCGGGATACTGCCTGCTGCTCGGGCTTGCGTTCCTGTTCGCCGCCCCGTACGTCGCCGATGTGATCCCGCTTCCGGTCACCGCCATCGCGATCCTCGGCGGCGCGGTGATCGCCTGGTCGGCGGCGGTGATCTGGATGGTGGCGCGGCTCCCGCTGCACCGCGCGCTGCGCGTGGTGCTGATCGCCAATCTGGCCGCCGCGCTCGCGATGGCCGGGATTTCCCTGACCGCGCCGGGTTTTCTCGCCGTGTTCGCGCTCGTGGCCATCGCCGTGGACGTCGCGGCTTTCGCGGGCGTTCAGGCCATCGCACTCGCCAGGCTACGCACCGCTTCCCGGGCCTGACCGGGTCCGGTCATCGGATGGCGATCGCAGGAACAGGCAAATGCGTTCGGTGGCCCCGGGCTCGAGCCGGGTACGGAGGCCACAGGCGGGTTCCAGGTCCAGCGGCTCGCCGGGTTCGAGGACGCGGAATCCTTCCCGGCGGTAGTACTCGCCAGGATCGCGGTCCGGTGGTGTCTGACCGTAGACGAACCGGTGCCCGCAGGCGCGGTACACGGCGCTGCAACGGTGCAGCATGGCGGCGCCGATGCGGCTACCCCGTGCCCGCTCGGTGACCGCCATGGCCTGGATCTTGGCGCAGCGCAGCAACAGGGTGCGGCACTGCTCGCGATCCCGTTCGGCTCCGGTGCCCTGGCAGAGGTACGGCAGCAGGTAGACCGGCGGCAGTGCCATCAGTCCGCCGACCAGGCCGTGCCGCGCGGATTCCGCGACCAGCACCAGGCTCACCGCCGGGGTCACCTCGCTGACCGCCCGTTCGGCGTCCCCGAGCACCGGGCCGGTTGCCGCGTGGAATGCCCGCGTTCCGCCGCGCAGCCCGGCACGCAGCGCGGACCCGGCCAGGCCATCCTGTACGGCTCGCCGGACACCACTGAGCAGCGGAACCCCGGCCAGCGCCAGGATCCCGGGAAGCCCGGGCAGATCCTCCGGCCGGGCCTGGCGTATCCGGACCGTGGGCCCGATCGCCCAGCCGTCGACGAGATCCCGCTCGGTGGGGTGTTCCTCGGTCTGCATCCGGATGGTTTCCCAGTCGAAGCCGCCGGTGGCCGGGAATTTCCCGGCCACCGGCAACTGTGTCGTCCGCCCGCGGATTTGCGGGATTTCCCTAGAACTTTCCCCGGTTTCGATTCCGGCATCAGGCACGGATCGGAATACGGGCGATCGGCCCGTTATTGCCGGGGTTTTCTACCCGGTCAGCCGCGGAACGGCGGGCTGCACTTCCAGCTCGGGTTGTTGCACTCCGGACAGCTGCTGAAGGAGGGATCCGCGTAGGCGGATCCGACCTGCTGCACGTCCGCGGGAACGACCTTCAGCTCGAGGTCGAACATGTCGAGTTCGCCCTGAGCACGGGAATCGAGTGTGTCTTGCATATCCCCAACCTCTCATCGCAGGTGTTCTTGTCGTGCCGATCGCGATGGCTTCGCCATGATGGCACGAGCATCCCGGATTCGCTATCGGCTCGATTCGGTCCCCTTGACAAGAATGGTTCGGTATTGCGAGAGGAGCGCCATGGCGGCGCCGAAGGTTCGTGAGGGGATTGGGTGCGCACGGAAGAACGGTTTTCCGCATTCGGGGTCGTCTACTTGCGGACACCGGTATTACCGCACAGCAGCGGCAGGTTGCCGTACGGCGATGACGAACCGGTCGAGGATGAGCGGCTGCTGCGCGCGGTGGTCGCAGATCCGGTGGTCCGGGAGGCGGTCGAGGTCTCCAGCGAGTCGCTGGCCACCGTGTTGCGCAGGCTGGACGCGGGCGCGGAGGTGAGTTCCGGGCAGCTGCGCCGTGCCGCGTACGCCGCGTGCCGGTACCTGTTGCGGATGAGCGGGCGCCCGACGCCGTTCGGGGTGCTCGCCGGAGTAGCGGTCGGGGAGTTCGCCGAGCGGGCCGAGGCGGAGATCGGGACGGCCCATCACAAGGGGGTTCGGCCGGACGGTGAGTGGTTCACCGCGGTGCTGGCCGTACTGCAGCGGCGGCCCGAAGTGCTGCGGTGTCTGCGCGTGTGCGCGAACGATCTCGTTTTCGAGCGGGCCGGGCGGTTCGTGCTGCCGTACCTCGGATGCCGCGGTCCCGGTACCGAGCCGGCGCAGGAACAGTCGGTGCGGGCCACTCCACCCGTGCGGGCGGCACTGTCGGCGGCGCACGCCCCGATCGAGTGCGCCGCGCTGCTCGACCGGATCACCGAGGCCTTTCCTGGCGCGGGCGCGGACCGGGCGCAGGCTCTGGTGCTCGGCCTTGTCGAGGCAGGGCTGCTGCGGACGGAGCTGTCCGCGACGGTCACCGCAGCCGACCCGATGCGCGCGGCGCTGACGGTTCTGGACCGTACCCCGGCACCGGAAACCGGGCAGCTGCACCGGATCGCCGGCCTGTTCGCGGACTACGCCGCGGCACCACTCGGTGCGGGACGGGCAGCCTGGAACGCGGCGAGCTCCGCGGCGCGGGAACTGCACCCGGCCCGCGCCACCCCGCTCCAGGTCGATCTGCGCGCCGACGCGCGGTTGCGATTGCCGCCGATAGTGGCCCGGGAGGCCGAATCGGCGGCCGCGACGCTATTGCGGTTGTCTCCGCCGGAGGGCGCACCCGCGCACCTCACGCAGTGGTACTACGCCTTCGTCGACGCATACGGGATCGGCGGTGGTGTCCCGGTCAAGGAGGTGCTCGATCCGGAGCGGGGCATCGGCCCGCCCGCGGGGTACCGGCAACCGCCGGTCAGCCGGTTCACCGTGCCCGGAGCCGAGGAGGACCGGCGCTGGGACCGGCTCTGTGGCGAGCTCGTGCAGCAGGCGCTGTTCTCCGGCTCCGGGGAGATCGTGCTGGACGAGGACACCATGGAAACCCTTGCCCCGAACGGGAATCCGGCTCCCGGACCGGATACCGCCGAGCTGACCTTCCAACTGCTCGCCCCGTCGGTGGCCGCGATCGAGCGGGGCGATTTCCGGTTGGTCTGCGCGTCCGCGATGGCCAACGGGACGGGTGCGCTGTTCGGCCGGTTCGGTTATCTCACCGAAGGCGGCGAACCCGCCGCGGTGCAGGCCGGGGACGGGAACGGGCGGTTGTACGGTCAGCCGAATTTCGAACCGACGGCGGCCCGGCACGTCAACATCCTGCGGGTGGACCGCGCGGTGGAACACACCCTGGCGTTCGGAACCTTCGACGATCGTGGCCGTCCGGATGTGCTCGGCGTCGAGGACATCGGGATCGCCGCCGACCACAATGGACTGTTCGTGGTCTCGTTGCGCGATGGACGGCCGATCACCGTGGTGTGCCCGCAGATGCTCGACACCGACAAACACGCTCCGAACGCGGTCCGCCTGGTGCGCGAACTCTCCCGGTACGGCACCCGCACCCTCTCGCCCTGGCATTGGGGCGGCCTGGACTGCCTGCCCTACCTGCCGAGGGTGCGCCACGGCCGTACGGTGCTCGCGCCCGCGCGCTGGCGGCCCTCGCCCGGTCTCGCCGAGGCGGCGCGGAACGGGACGGACTGGGACGCCGAGGTCGCGCGCTGGCGGAAGCAGTTCGGTGTTCCGGATCAGGTGCAGGTCCGGGAGTCCGATCACGGCGTCGAACTGGACCTGAGCCGGCCGCTGCACCGGCGGCTGCTGTGCGATGAACTGCGCCGCAAACCCGAACTGGTCCTCGTGGAGACCGCGCACCGGGACGAGTCCGAACTGGACTGGCTGCACGGCCATGCCAGCGAGATCGTGGTGCCACTGCGCGCCCGCCGCGGCGCCCGGGCCGAAACCCGTTGCGCCGGGCGGCGTGCGAGCACCCGGACAGCCACCCCGCCCGG
The DNA here is from genome assembly GCF_000737195.2 of Sciscionella sediminilitoris. Classification (GTDB taxonomy): domain Bacteria; phylum Actinomycetota; class Actinomycetes; order Mycobacteriales; family Pseudonocardiaceae; genus Sciscionella; species Sciscionella sediminilitoris. The sequence continues at coordinate 16,181 of NZ_JALM01000023.1, read as the reverse complement.
CGGTGAGTGGCTGTTCGCGAAGCTGTACAGCAGGCCGGAACGGCACCACGAACTGCTCACCGCGCAGCTGCCGCGCTTGCTTACCGGAGTGGGCGAACCGCGCTGGTTCTTCATCCGCTACGCCGATCCTGATCCACATGTGCGGTTGCGGTTCCACGGCCCGGCGGAATCGCTCAACCGGCAGCTGCTCCCGCGGTTGCACGACTGGGCCGCGGAACTGCGCACCTGCGGCCTGCTCCGCAAGCTCACCATCGACACCTATGAACCGGAACAGGATCGGTACGGCGGCCCCGCCGTGCTGGCGGCCGCCGAGCACGCGTTCGGCGCGGACAGCGCGGCCGTGCTGGCCCAGCTTCCGTTGCTGGACGGTCCGGCCGAGCCGCTGCCACCCGAGGTGCTGGTCGCGGTGAACTTCGTGGATCTGCTCCGCTCGATGGACCCGGACTGGACCGACTGGTATCGCGGCAGCGCCGTCCAGCACTACGAGGGCATGCACCGGCACGTCCGCCAGGCGACCGAACTGGCGCTCGGGCTTTCCGCGGCACCGCCGGGAACCCCTGCCGCCGCGATCCGTGCCGCTTGCGCGGACCGGGCACCGGCCATCCGGGACTACGCCGAGGCGCTGCGCGCGGAAGCGGACGGCGAACGGCAGCGCGGCGCGGTCGACGGCATCCTGCACATGCACCACAACCGCTTGGCAGGGATCGACCGGGAAACCGAACAGCGGGCCAATTCCGTTGCCAACAGGGTGATCGCGGCCTATCGCGGACGTGCCCGGGCCGGTCGCGCATGAGCTCACGGTTCGACGTGGCACTCGCCGCTGCCACCGAGCGGCTGGCCGATCCGGCGGCCACCTGCCCGCCCGGTCCGGAAGGTGCCCGCTGGCCGACGCTGGACAGTCAGCTCGGGATTGCGTTGTGCTACGCCGAACTCGGTCACTTCGAGCCGGAACTGCGTCCGGTCGCCCACCGGTATCTCGCGGCCGCCAACGCCGCGCTGTCCGGTACCGGCAGGCACACCCTGGCCGCGGGTGTGCCCGCACTGGCCTTCGCCGCGAGTGCCGCCGCGCAGCACGAGGGGGAGTACGCTGCCTTGCTCGCCGGGCTGGACACCGCGGTGTTCCGGATCGTCCGCGTACTGCTCGACGAGGAACACGATCGGCTGGCCGCCGGGGCGATGGCGTGGGACAGCACGCGCTTCGATCTGGTCGCCGGGCTGACCGGACTGGGCAGGTATCTGCTGCGCAGGTGCCTGGTCAGCGCGGAGGCGGAGGCGCTGCTGCGGGAGATTCTCGAGTACTACCGCCTGCTCCTGCGGCCGATCACCGAGCGGCGCCTGCCTGGCTGGTGGGTGGCCTGTGCGCCGGATCCTGGCGCGCCGCCCGGTTCCGGGCACGCCAATCTCGGTATGGCGCACGGTATTCCCGGTCCGCTCGCGCTGTTGGCTCTCACTTGGCGGCACGGGGTGTGCGTGCCGGGGCACGGCGAAGCCACCGAGACCATCGTCGAGTTCCTGCGCGCCTGGTCGGGAATCGATGAACACGGCCGATACTGGCCCGCCGCGCTGGATCTCGCCGACTACACCGAAGGTCCCGCCGAGCTGCCGCGTTCCCGGACGGCGTGGTGTTACGGCGCCCCCGGTGTGGCTCGCGCGGTGCAGCTCGCCGGGCTGGCCGCGAACCGGCCGGACTGGCTCGCGCTGGCCAGGCAGGCGATGCGGGAACTGCCGGAACCGGGACCCGAAACCGGGCTGTGCCACGGTACGGCCGGTCTGCTGCACCTCGCCGTCCGGATGCGGGCCGATGATCCCGCCTGTGCGCTCGGCGTTGCGGCGGACCGGCTCGCCGAACGGACCGCGGCAACGCTGACCCACGACGGGCAACAGGATCCCGGTCTGCTGACCGGTACCGCCGGAGCCGCGCTCGCCCTGCACACCTACCGCAACGGTGCCCCGCCACCGAGCGGATGGGATGGCGTGCTGTTGATCGGATGAACGGGTCAGAACCGTTCCCGTACCGGGTGCAGCAGCAGGTTTCCCTCCCGGGGCGGTGCGGCCGATCCCGTCACGGCCCGATCGCCACCGGCCCGTTTCGCTTGGTACATGGCGGAATCCGCGCGCCGGATCAACTCGTCCAGCGAGGTCTGCTCGGTCAGCGCGCGGGTGGTGACTCCGATCGAGAGTCCGGTGCCGAGCGCAGGGGCCTCGCTTTCCGCCTTGGGCGGGCCGACCGAGATCCGCCGCACGTGTTCGCGAATCCGGTGCGCGACCGCGGTTCCGTTGTCATCACCGGGAAGCAGCAGCACGAACTCGTCCCCTCCGTAGCGTCCCGCCAGGTCGTTGAGCCGGGTAGCGTGCTGTATGCCGAAGGCGATGGAGCGGAGCAGAGTGTCCCCGGCCTGATGTCCGAAGGTGTCGTTGACGGCTTTGAAGTTGTCCACGTCGCAGAACAGCAGTGCGACGGGGGCTTGGGTCCGGTTCAGGGTCTGTTCGGCCCGTTCGCGCCAGGCGTCCCAATTGAGGAGTCCGGTGCGGCTGTCGATGCCGACGATCTGCCCGCACGTGCCACAACAGCTGCCCAGCATCACATGGTCAGATGACATGAACTCCCTCCGAATGTGCGCTGAGCTGCAATGTAAATCCAGTTAACGAGGGCGGCAAGAGCCGATAGGGCACTCACCTCAGGTGGGGGAGTGCGATCGTGTGGAATCGGGTTCCGTAACTGGAGTTAACGAGCTTCGTGTCGTACCGTGACCGGCGATGCGAGGGAGGTGGCGTGATGGCAGCCAATGCGGACACGGCGGCCGGACCGGACAAGCCGCCGTTCTCGGTCTTGCTGAACCTGCTTTTCCATCTCTACCGGCACCCCGAAGGGCGCGAATACACCAACCAGGAAGTATCCGACTGGTGCGGGGAGCACGGGAACTACGTGAGCCGGGTGAGTGTCTGGCAGCTGCGGGAGGGGCGCAGCCGGAATCCGAGCCTCAACAACGCGGCGATCCTGGCGCAGTTCTTCGGGGTCAGTGTCTCGTGGTTCGTCGACGAGGACGCGGCACGTGATATCGCGGCACAGCTGAGGTTACTGGCCAAGGTCCGGGACAGCAGGCTCCGGAAGGTGGCCGGGCGCGCGGACAAGCTTTCCCCCGAGGGGCTGCTGGACGCGATGGAACACGTCGAACGGCTGCAGCAGGAACGGCACGGCAGACGTCGGAAGGAAACGGAGTAGCCGGGCGTGGAACCGAAGGACAGGCAGCACAGGCGGAAGCTGGCGCGCTGGTGCCGTGCCGAGCTCGAACGGCTCGACGTGCATCCGCCGCTGGATTTCGAACAGCTGCGCCAGGCCATCGAGAAACGCAGGGGCAAACCGCTGAAGTTCGTCGCCTATCCGCTGCGCACCGATGTGTTCGGGCTCTGGCTCAGCTACGACGAGGACTGGATCCTGTACCAGTCGGCGACGATTCCACCGCACCAGCGGACGATCCTGCTGCACGAACTCGGGCACGTGCTGCTGGAACACACCAGCGATGAAGTGGATCGTGAGGCACTGCAGACGATTTTCCCCGCGGTACCGGCGAGCTTCATTCAGGCGGTGCTCCGCCGGTCCTGCTACGACGATGCGCACGAACACGAGGCCGAGGTCTTCGCCGACATGATCGGGCAGTGGGATCAGCGGGTCATGCGGGTGGCCCCGCCATCGGATGCCACGGTGCGCGAGTTCGACAAGGCGCTGCTGGGGGAGCTGGCCATCCGATGAGCGTGCCCTCCATGGTCTTCTTGGCGGTCAGCTGGATCGGGTTCATCTGGCTGACGATCCGGTTGATCCGGAATCCGCGCAACCGGATCCTGGGCGCCTTCGTGGCGATCTTCTTCGTGGCCGCGGTTGGTTCAGCCACGGCCGGGCTGTCCGTGCGGTGGCAGAGCATCGTACTGATGGCCGTTGTCTTCGCCGCGATCGTGGGCTTCGCGCTCGCGGCTCGCGACGGTGTCCGCAACTACCTGCTCGCGCAGGCGGGACTGTTCCTCATCGCCGTGGTCCTCGTTTTCGTGTTGCCGACCACTACCCCGGCCGATGTACCGAATCTTCCGAAAGCGGTGCAGGACCCGTTGGTGCCCCGCGCCTATTCGGCGATCGGATGCGTGTTCGCGATCCGGGAAGCTGCTCGTCTGGTTCGCCGGACCGCGCGGGTCCAGACCATCGGGCTCGTGATAGCGATCCTCGGGCTGGCTCTGCTCGTCGTGGACGACGTCGTGCTGTGCGTGGTGCGCGTGATGATGCAGAGCGGGGTGTATCCGGCCTCGTTGGCTCGTATCGCGGACTTCGGGCAATCGGTGTCCGGTACCGTCTTCGTGCTCGGGCTGCTCGTGATCGGTCTGGTCATCGTCACTCGCAAGATCCGGTACTGGTACCACTGCCGGAGCAGCTATCGCGCGCTCGAACCCCTGTGGCAGCTCCTGCACCAGGCCTTCCCGTCCACCCACGACCGGCGAAGCACACCGACCGGCAGGTGGATGCTGCTGTTGCCCTCGGGCGCGCACCTCGCGCACACCCGCCGGGTCGTGGAATGCTTCGACGGTCTGGTCCGGCTTTCCCCGCACATCACCAATACCGAGGAATTCGCCCGCGAGGAATACGACCAGCGAGCGCTACAGTTGTCGCGTGCGGCGGAAAACGCCGAATCCGAAGGCAGCCATCCGGTCGGTGCCGTCTTCCTGCACGCGCAGAGCTGGACCGATGCGCTGGACGAGATGGTGGAGCTTTCCCGGGCGCTGCGGCGGCAATCGGCGACCGGCCGCGTCGATCAGCCGGTCTGAATGCCCTCGGTGCCGCGGTTGCGAGCTCTGACCGCCAGGGTCACCGGGAGCGGGGATCCGCCCTCGGTGAACCGTTCGAGTGTCAGCCCGGCGGCCGGGAAGGCGTTCAGCAGTTCGGGCAGTGGCCGGTGTGCCGCGCCCACCTTGTCGCGGATTCCCTTGTCGGTCCACGATTCCCTGGTCCAGTGGACGTCGAGATAACCGGGACGGAGCACCACGGCCTCGGGGTCGCTGCGGTCGGCGAATCCGCCGCAGAAGCATGGATGAACCCCGATGTGCACGAAAACCCCGCCCGGCCGCAGCACCCTGGCCACTTCGGTGAGCACGCCGAGGTATCCGGGCATATCGGTGTGCACCATCGCGGCGAGTGCGGCAGGGATGCTGTCGTCCCGGATGGGCAGCCGGGCGGCATCGGCTCGTGCGATCGGCAGCCGCCCGCGGGCATGGCGCAGCATTCCGGCGGACAGGTCGATGCCGAGGGGAGCCCAGCCCAGTTCTCGCACGAGGGCGGCGTGGATCCCGGTGCCACAGCCGATTTCCAGGCACATCCCGCCGTCCCCGCCCCCGAGTAGTTCACGCAGTGCCCGGCCGATACCGAGCGGGTCGTGCCCGGGCTCGCCGTGCTGGGTGTCGTGGAACTGTTCGGCGTACCAGTCCGCTATCTCGTCGTATCCCGCCGCCACCGGACCATTGCACCGCGGAACCGGCGGCGGTCGCGAGGGATTACGCCAGCGGTGAACCGGCCGCGGTCAGTACCGCACCGTGGCGACAAGGGGCTGGTGATCGGACGGCGCCGAACCCTCGGGATAGCCGAGGATGTGCGTGCCGCTCACCTTTTCCGGGGCGAAACGGGCCCCGGTCATGCCGCCGATGTAGTCGAGGCTTTCGTGGGTCGAGGGGTAGCCCTTGCGCACGGTTTCGTTGATGGTGGCGTCGTAGGTGTACGGCGGTTTCTTGGCGGTGTCCAATGCGGCACCGAGTGTCCGCTGTGCCTCTTTGTACTCGGTGTCCGAGTACTTCTTTTCCAGGTCGGCCCGGTAAGGGATGTTCAGGTCACCGGAAACCGTCACCGGTTCGTTTTCCGCGTGTTTTCCGATGAATTCCTTCAGTTCGGCCAGCTGGGCGCTTCGAGTTTTCCTGGTGGCTTCGAGGTCATTCTCGTCGGCCTGCAGATGCGTCGCCGCGACCCAGAACGATCCGCCGTCTTTCTCGATGCGGACCAGCGCGGCACCCTTGTTCGCCTTGTAGTCCCAGGTCTTCGAGTTGGAGTTCACATAGACGAGCTGGTGCTGTTCGGTGATCGGGTACTTGCTCAGCAGCCTGACCCCGCCGCTGGTGACGATCAGGCTCCTGGAACAGTTCCCCTCCATCGACGTCCACTGCCCGTCGTCCGTGCAGCTGAGCCCGACCAGGGGAGTCTGGTACTTCCAGACATCGCGCAACCGCTCGGCGAGCTTCGCTGCTTCCACGCTGAAGGCCTCGTTCAGCACCACGACATCGCTGCCTTCGTCCCGGATGACCTGTTCGGCAGCCCGGGCGTTCCGGTCCTTGACGGCAGGCCTCGGGTCGGCGATCCGGGGCAGCTGCTGGATGTTGTAGTTCATGATCGAGTAACTGTTCGCGAAATCGGAAGAGGGCGAATCCGCTTCCGCCGCACTCGATGCGCCGGTGGTCATCAGCAACAGGATCGCGACGGAGAATGTTGCGATGCGGATTCTTTTCCAGTTCATGGGAACCTCTTCGATCTTCGGTGGGGATTACGAGGGCTTACGGGCCGAGGCGAGCAGGCGGTCCACGAGGTCCGGTTCGTAGCGGTCGATGAACGCGGCGGTCTCGCTGATCAGCCGGTCGAGGTGTTCGGTCATCACTGTGGCGGCGCGGTCGTGCTCGCCCGCGGCAAGTGCCTCGACGATCCGAGCGTGTTCGGCGATGCTCTCGGCACTGGTGTGCCGTGCTTCGAGGATGACATCGAGCGCGGCCTCGACGTGATCGAGCGCGGGATCGAGCGCCATCCGGATCATGGCGGAGATCAGCGGGTTGGCACTGGCCTCGGTGACGGTGCGGTGGAAGTCGAGCACGAGCTGGCGGGGAATCGGCCCGCCGTGCTCGAGTGCGCGCCGGTGTTCGGCGAGGCTCTGCCGCAGGGCATCGATGACCTCGGCGTCGAATCCGGCCGCCCCGCGCACCGCCTCGGGTTCCACGGCGCGCCGGGCCCGGAGCAGGTTGAGCACGTCCTGCCCGGTGCGCACGTCGATGGCGCGGCCGAGCAGGTCGGTGTGTTCGAGTCCGCGCAGCCGGGCACGCACCTGGGCCCTGCCGTCCTCGGTGAGCACGCGTCCTTTGCGTTCGACGGGTTCGGTGACCCCGCGCGCGTCGAGTTCGCGGAGCCGCCTGCTGACGGTGGCCTCGGACAGTTCGAACCCGGCCTGGGTCAGCCCGTTGCGGATCTCGCGCGCGCCGACCGGTCCGCTGGCGTGATCGAGCATGCGGAGCACGGCGGTATCGACGTCGAGCCGGTCCATCCGCCCCCCTGTCCTGCGATCACGGTGACGATGAGTATAAGCCACGGTCATATCTGACGTATGTACGTCAATATTGACAAACACATGCGGACTGCGCCATGCTCCGCCGGACACGCGGCGCACCGCAGCGCCCCTCGCAGCATCGGAGGATTCGATGACGCCGACAAGGAACACCGCGCCGCGCCGCCGTGGACGGATCCGGTGGCTGATCATCGGACTGGCGTTCCTGGCCATCTGCATCAACTACATCGACAGGGCGAATCTCTCGGTCGCCCTGCCGTACCTGAACACTGAACTGCACCTGGATCCGGCACTTTCCGGACTGGTACTCGGGGCGTTCTTCTGGACGTATTCACTGTTCCAGCTCCCGCTCGGCTGGCTGGTCGACAAGGTGGGCAGCCGCGCGATGTTCGCGGTCGCGGTGGTGTGGTGGTCGGTGTTCACCGCGGCGACCGTTGTGGCGCGCGGCATCGGAACGCTGTTCGGCATCCGGCTGCTGCTCGGCATCGGCGAGGCGGGCGCGTTCCCCGCGAGCGCTCGGGTGGTGGAGGAGTGGTTCCCCAAACGGGAACGCGGTATCGCCTCCGGCATCTACGACAGCGGTGCCCGCGGTGGCACCATGCTCGCGGTCCCGGTGGTGACCGCCCTGATCGCCTGGCTCGGCTGGAAGGGCTCGTTCATCGCCACCGCGTCACTGGGCATCGTGTGGGCCGCCGTGTGGCTGTACGTGTACCGGAGCCCGCATGCGCAGCGCTGGGTCTCGGAAGGGGAACTGCGCTATATCGAGGAGGGCGGCGCGCGGACCGGAAGGCAGCAGGCGGGCCCGGAAACCGAGGCGGGCCCACGGATCCGCTGGCGCGATCTGTTCCGCAGCCGCACGGTCTGGGGGATGGCGATCGGATTCGGTTGCCAGAGCTATGTCATCTATTTCTTCATCACCTGGTTCCCCTCCTATCTGGTCGACGAGCGGCATTTCAATCTCCTGGAACTCGGCATCTTCGGCACGATCCCGGGCCTGGTCGCGTTTCTGGGCAATTTCCTCGGCGGCTGGGCCTCGGATGCGCTGATCCGGCGCGGGCACTCGGTCACGTTCGCCAGGAAGGCCTGCATCGTCGGCGGGATGCTCGGTTCCACGCTCATCGGGTTCGCCGATCTCACCCCGAGCGCGGTACTGGCCCTGGTGTTGTTGTCGGTGTCCTTCGGTTGTGTCACGTTCGCGACCTCCTCGATCGTCGCACTCCCGGTGGACATCGCGCCGGAGACGAGCCAGTCGCTCGCCGGGTCCATCCAGGGGTTCCAGAACGGCATCGCGAACCTCGCCGGGATCGCCAGCCCCGCGGTCATCGGCTGGCTCTACGGCGTGACCGGCAGCTTCAGCTGGGGGCTGCTGTCCGCGGCGTTCGTGGCCATCGCCGGCTGTCTCGTCTACCTGTTCCTCGTCGGCCGTATCGAACCGCTCGGCAAGGCGAAAACGCTTGCCACTCAACCGAAAGGAATCCCCGCCGATCATGAATGAAGACAGGCTCAACCTGCCCTTCGTCGGAATCCCCTCGTTCCTGCGCAGTCCGGTGCAGACCGATATGCGCAATATGGACGCCGATATCGCGGTGCTCGGGGTGCCCAGTGACGAAGGCTCGCCGTGGTACCCCGGTGCCCGGATGGCGCCGCGGGCCATCCGGGAGATGTCGGTGCGGTTCGCCGAATACGGCGCGATCCAGCACGCGGCCGGGCTCTACGACGTGGACGAGGACAAGCACTATCTGCGGTACGAACGCCGCAATCAGCGCATCGTCGACTGCGGGGATGTCGACATCCTGTACACCAATCCCGAGGGGACGATGCGCAACGTCACCGATGCCACCTCGGAGATCCTGCAGTCCGGTGCGATCCCGGTGGTCTTCGGCGGGGACCACGCGGTCTCGTTCGGCGTGGTGCGCGCCTATGAGGAACCGGTGTCGATCGTGCACTTCGACGCGCACCTGGACTACCGCCCGTTCGTGCACGGGGTGGAGAACGCCAACGGCAGCCCCATGCTCAAGATTGGCAACCTCGCCAATGTCGACCGGATGGTGCAGGTCGGCATCCGGAGCATCCGGACGAGCAAGTCCGCGTTGCAGCAGTCGCTGGATCGCGGCAACGCGGTGGTCACCGTGAACCGGCTGCGGCGCGCCGGGGTGGAGAGCATCCTGCGCGAACTGCCCAAGGGAGGCAAGGTTTATGTCAGCGTCGACATCGACGTGCTGGACATGCCGCTGGTGCCCGGCTGTGCCTCGGCCGAGCCCGAGGGATTCGGCTTCGAGGAGCTGCGCCAGACCATGTTCGCGATCGCCAGGCACGCCGACGTGATCGGGCTGGACGTGGTGGAGATCAACCCGATGCTCGACGTGCGCTCGAACAACACCTCGCTGCTCGGCGCCCAGCTCGCACTGGAGTTCATGGGCCGGGTCGTCGAGCAGCCCGCCTATCTCGCCCGCAAGGGCCGCGCCGCCTGAGCTCAGGCCGGGTGCGGGGTGCCGCCGAGCACGGTGCCCCACACCGGGATGGACCGCAGTTGTTCGACCGGCACATCGAAGGGATCCGCGTCGAGGACGGCGAAGTCCGCGAACTTCCCGGGTTCCAGGCTGCCGAGTTCGCGGTCCATCCCGAGCATCCGCGCCGCGTCCACGGTGATCGCGCGCATCGCCCGGTACCGGTCGATGCGCTCACCGGGGGCCAGCACGGTCGCGTTGTCGGTGCCGATCCGGGTGGTGGCGACCCAGGCGGCGGTCAACGGGCTCATCGGGACCGGGACGAGCGCGTAGTCGGAGTGCAGCGCGAACGTCACTCCTTCGCGTTCCAGGGAACCCAGGCGCGCCACGGCTTCGCTGCGATCGGGTCCGTAGCCCTGGTCGGCGTGCAACTGGCTGCGGTAGTGCACGAAGTAGGCGTTCACACTGGCCTGTGCGCCGAGGGCGCGGACCCGGCGGGCCTGGTCGGTGCTGCTGATGCAGTAGTGCTCGAAGGTGAACCCGTGGTCGAACCGCGGCCGGTCGTGCTGCAGGCGTGCCAAGGCATCCAGTGCGGCATCGATGCTCTCGTCGCCGTTGGTGTGGCAGTGGATGGGAATGTCCGCGTCCCAGAAGGGCCGCATCCGCTCGTGCAGCTGCGGCCACGGGATGTCGTTGCGCACCCCGTTGCTCAGGTCGAGGTAGCCGGGGAACCTGGTGCGCAGCGACATCGCCGGGAAGGATCCGTCGGCGAGGAACTTCACGCCGTGGAAGAACAAGGTCGGGCTGTTGTGCTCGTGCCAGGTGCGCAGTGTCGCGGCGGCCTGTTCGCCGAAGTTGTCGTGCATGGTCATCTCATAGGAGATCAGGCCCATCCGCACCGGAACATCGGCGGCGTTGTACACGGCATCGTGCAGCCGCCATTCCCGGTCCGGGTCGGTGAGCCCGAACAACAGCTCCGCGGTGGTGGTGATCCCCGCCGAGGTGGCCAGCCGGTTCATCGCGTGCAGTCCCTGTTCCCCGGCGTCCTGCACGAGATCGACCGCGGAACTGCCCACGACCGCTTTGTGTGCCTCGAATTCGGTGAACCGGCCGTCGAGCCGCCCGTCCGGATAGCGGCCGACCCCGTGCACGTCGAGGTCATCGGGCACCTGGCGGTCGCGCAGCGCGGCGGAGTTGGTGTAGAGGACGTGCGGGGCGTAGGTGATGACGAACAGCGGGCGTTCCGGGACGATCGCGTCCAGCTCGTCGCGGTGCAGATGCCCGCCCTGCATGGCCGGATCGAAGCCCCAGGCCACGATCGGTTCCCCGGCCGGGGTTTCGGCGTCGAGCTCGCGGAGTTTCCCGATCACGTCCTCGCGGGCAGGCAGCCCGGGATTCGAGCAGCACAGTCCCGGCGATTCGAGCGGGCCGAGATAGGGCACGCCGAGATAACCGGAGGACATGGCGAAATGCGTGTGCGGGTCGATGAATCCGGGCAGGATCACCTTGTCCCGCAGGGAATCGTCGATCGTGTACTCATGCCGGTCCAGCCAGGGCCGCATCGACTCCAGCGTTCCGGTGGAGAGCACCCGCCCGTCCATGACGGCGATCGCGGTGGCCACCGGACGGCCAGGGTCCATGGTGTGGATCCGGCGGGCGGGGTACACGGTGATCGTGGGTGACATGCGTTGTCCTTCCTGCTGGTGACGAATCAGTGCTGCTCGACCGGCTTGCCATGGAACGTGCAGTGCGGTGCCCCGGTGCTGCGGCAGCCGGTCTCGGTGAACGCGAACCAGCGGGGGCGGCCGGTTTCCGCGGCGGCGAAGTCGAAGGCCCCCTCCAGCCAGGCGGCGAACATGTAGCAGGTTCCCGTCCCGTTGCCCGTGGTGCGATCGGCGAGCGCGGAATGGCGCAGGGTGACCCGGATCCGTTCACCGGTGTGTTCCTCGATGCGGAACCGTCCCCAGCCCCGGTTGCCGAGCTGTTCCAGGTAGTGCGCCACGACGCGATCGGGGGAGAAGCCGTGGAAGCCGCGCTGCTGGGTGCACCACTGCTGGGCGGAGCGGTACCCGGCGTCCCGGATGAGGTTCGCCGATCCGTTGTGCCCCAGTCGTTCCTCGGCGGCGGCCAGGTTGTTCGTGATCATGTGACGGGGAACGAGGACCATCGGGATTCCCTCGACGGACCAGCGCCCGTTTTCCGGGTCGACCGTGACGGGAACGGGTATCTCGGTGGACATAGGCAGTCCTTTGCGGTGGTGTTCGGTGAAATCGGTGCGGTGCTCAGTGCGGTGCTCAGTGCTGTGCGAGGGACTGTCGGCGCTCCGATCGCGGATCCAGCGGGCTGCCCGCCGTCTCCGGGATGAACAGCGCGCAGACCAGGGCGAGAACACTGACGATCATCAGATAGAAACCGGGAGAGAGCTGGTTCGCGGTCTGCGAGATGAGAAAGGTCGCGACGAACGGTGCCGTGCCCCCGAACAGCGTGTAGGCGATGTTGTAGGTCAGCGCCGATGCGGTGTACCGGATCCGGGTCGGGAACAGCTCGGAGAGCAGCACGGCGACCGCGACCAGGGACAGCACCACACCGATCGCGAGCAGGCACTGACCGAGCACGATCAGGCCGAGCGAATCCTGCCCGGCGAGCAGAAACGCTGGGATCGCGGTGACCAGGATGGCGATCCCGGCAGCGGCCGCGGTCACCTTCCGGCCCACCCGGTCCGAGATCCGGCCCGCGAAGGGAGAAAGCGCCGCACTGAAGGTCAGCGCGAGCACACTGGCCAGCAGCGCGACCGGGGCCGACTGTTTCCCGACCACTTCCACATAGGTGCTCATGTACGTGGTGAGGGTGTAGAACGACAGCCCGGAGGCGCTGATCACCCCGCCGAGCAACAACATCGTGCGCAACTGGGTGCGGAAAGCACCGCGCAACGGGGCCGATTCCGGGGTGTCCGCGCTCAGGTTCCGGAACATCGGGGTCTCGCTGAGCCGGTGCCGGATGTAGAAACCCAGCAGTGCCACCGGTGCCGCGACCAGGAACGGAATGCGCCAGCCCCAGGAATCGAGCGCGGCGGGCGACATCCACGAGGAGACGGCGAAGGAAACCCCGGCCGCGACCGCGAAGGCGAAGAAGGTGCCGGAGGGGAGGAAACTGGAATAGCGGGCCCGCCGTTTCGCGGGGGCGTGCTCCACGACATAGGTGCAGGCGCCCGCATATTCGCCACCGGCGGAGAAACCCTGCACGGCGCGCGCGAGGCACAGCAGAAGCGTCGCCGTGATCCCGATTTCCTGGTATGTCGGCAGCACCCCGATGACAGTGGTGGACGCGCCGATGAACAGCACGGTCAGCGAGAGCACCCGTTTGCGGCCGATCCGGTCGCCGAGCACGCCGCAGACGAGCCCGCCGATCGGGCGCAGCGCGAAGGCGACCGCGAACACGGCGAAGGTCTGCAACAGGCTCGTCGTCGGGTCATCGGAGGGGAAGAAATGCTTGCCGATCAGGGTGGCCATGAAGCCGTAGACGGCGAAGTCGAACCATTCCAGGAAATTGCCCAGCGCTGCCGCGATCACCACGCGGCGTAACAGAGCGGAATCGGGGTGTTCGGCAACCTCGCTGTCGGGCATGAAATGCCTCCATCGTTCGGAAACGCCGCTGGTGGAGAGCGTCAGGTCGGGTTACGGCCGGCGGTCGCGCGTCCCGTGGAACGATGCCGGCCCGAGTGGGACCGTTCTTTGTATTTTTTTGTTATACAGAGTTCGGACGGGCTTTGGCAAGGCCCCCTTGTCGTCCGGCAGCCGTGTCCGGCGCGCTCCGGAGCGTGGCAGACTGAGCGCATGGCACGTCGGCAGCGGACCTTGATGGAGACCGCCTACCAGCACATTCGCGAGCTGTTGATGGCCATGACGCTCCGGCCGGGGGACTGGATCGACGATCTGCGACTCGCCGAGCAACTCGGGCTGAGCCGGACCCCCGTCCGCGAGGCCCTGTTCCTGCTCGCCTCCGAAGGACTGGTGCTGGTGAAACCGGGCGGCGGTTTCCTGGTGCGCTCCCTGGACCTGGTCGACATCAGCCGCTTGTTCGAGGCACACATCGTGCTCGCCAAAGCCGTGGCGCACCTGGTGGTCGCGCGGATCACCGACGGCGATTTCGGTGAGCTGGAGGCCGCGGAACGGGAAGTGAACCAGGAGATGGAACGGCGCGATCCGGCCGGGGTCTCGGCCGCGAACTCCCGGCTGCACCGCATCGAAGCGCGGATCGCGGACAACGAATACCTGGAACGGCTCGCCGGGCAGATCCACGATCAGGGGCAGCGGCTCGGATTCATCTCCTTCGGCGGCTACAGCGAGGACATCAAGACACACTTCGACGCCGTGCGGACCGATCACGCCGAGATCATCAAGGCCTACCGGGATCGGAACGCCGCACAGGCCGAGGAAGTGTCCACCCGGCACGTCGTGCTCTTCCGCGAACGGATCATGCGCTACTTCGACACCAGCGCGGCCGATGGCATCGACCTGACCGGCGAATGGATCACCCCGGCCGCCGGGGCCTGAGCAGGGTCACGGCCGCGCCGGGATGGCGGACTCACCACCACGTCGTGGACAGCCACACGGTCCCGGCTGCGGCGAGAAACAGCGCGATGTTGAGCCCGATCCGGCGGTCCGCCCGCCCCAGATGCACGGCGGTGGCGCCGATCTGCAGAATGCCCAGCCCACCGGCGGCGGCCAGGGACAGCCAGGCCGCGATTCCGGTCAGCGGCGGCAGAATCAGCCCGACAGCGCCCATCACCTCGAGCGTGCCGAGGAGCCGGACGACCGGCATCGGAGTGCGGTCCACCCAGGCCATCATCGGCTGGAGCTGTTCGCGGTTGCGGAATAGCTTCGCCCCACCGGCGTAGAGGTAGAAAAGCGCCAGCGATCCGGCCAGGATCCAGTACCCGATGTTCATGGTCACCGCTCGGCGAAGTCGCTGGCGGGTTCGGTGGCATACCGCCGCATGACGCTGATGTGTGCCTGCGGCGACAAGGTCTGGCCATCGGCGCTCATGTCCCGCAAGTCGCGGAAGTACTGCACATACCGGTCCGGGCTGAAGGTGGTGAGCATGGTGGCGGGCTGGTCACTGATGTTGGCGAAGGTGTGCGGCGCCCCCGGCGGCACCATCACGAGGGTGCCCGCCGTGACGTCGTGTTCCTCGGTGCCCACCGTGAACCGGATCGTCCCGGAGAGAACGTAGAAGCCCTCATCGTGCTCGGCATGGCGGTGTTGCGGTGGTCCGGGAGTGTGCGGCGGGATGACGGACTCGGTGATCCCGAGACGGTGCCCGGTCGTGCCGCCGTCCTCCAGGACACGCATCCGCGTGGCGCCGAGGGCGATCAGCTCGCCATCTTCCGGCCGCACCACCGAAACGGCAGGATCGGCGGCCGGACTGGTTTCCGGTTCATCGGTCATACCGCGATTGCACCGCCCGCGCACCAGAGCTGTCCAAGATCCATCCGGTGTACTCGATACCGTGCGGGTATCGTCGCATCGTGGAGCTGCGAACGTTGCGCTATTTCCTGGTGGTCGCCGAGGAACTCCACTTCGGCCGCGCCGCGACCCGGCTGCACATGAGCCAGCCGCCGCTGAGCCGGGCGATCAGACAGCTGGAGACCGAGATCGGCACCACACTGTTCGACCGGTCCCCGGCGGGTGTCGCGCTCACCCCGGCCGGGACGGTACTGCTCGAGGAGGCGCGTGCCCTGCTCGACCGGGCCGACCGGGCGCGCCTGCGGGTGGCTTCCGCGGCGGGGGCGGCGACCATCACCATCGGCATCCTCGCGGACAGCACCGATCCGGGCGTGCTCCGGCTGGCGGATGCCTACCGTGACCGGCATCCGCACGCCGAGGTCCGCATCCGCGAGGCCGATCTGGCCGATCCCACCTGCGGGCTGCACGCCGGTTTGGTGGACATCGCCCTGACCAGGGCGCCGTTCGACGAGACCGGTCTTGCCGTGCGCGAACTGCGTGCCGATCCCGTCGGTGCGCTGCTGCGCTCCGATGATCCGCTCGCCCGCCACCGGCAGCTGAAGCTGGCCGATCTGGCCGATCGCCGCTGGTTCCGGTTCCCGGAAGGAACCGATCCACGTTGGCAGTCGTACTGGAACGGCGGAGAAACCCGCGAGGGAGCGGTGGTGCGCGCGGTGCAGGAATGCCGCCAGGCCGTGCTCTGGAACGGCACGGTCGGCATGACACTCCTGGACCACGAGACCACCACGGGGCTCACCGTCGTGCCGGTGACCGACATGCCTCCCAGCCGCGTTCTGCTGGCCTGGAAACGGCATGACTCCAATCCGCTGATCCGGTCGTTCGTCCGGCTCGCGGCGGCCGCCTACCGCCAATGACGC
>NZ_JALM01000022.1 GCF_000737195.2 Sciscionella sediminilitoris | reverse complement strand
CGCACCGCACCACCCAAACTGCGCCGAAGACTCATCGTCCGCGACAAGGGTTGTGCCCACCCCGACTGCGACAAACCACCCGCCTTAACCCAGGCGCACCACATTCAGCACCACGCCAACGGCGGACTCACCGTCGAGGACAACATGGTGCTGCTCTGCGCCCACCACCACGCCCTGATCCACCACACCGAATGGCAAGTCCGAATACACCACGGCAAACCCGCATTCACCCCACCCGACTACCGAAAACTCGGCTATAGCGCGGTTTCCCGCTCCGCCGGGTCACCGTAGCCGCCACCACCGCCGGACTCGCAGCGCAGCACATCGCCTTTGCGCACCCGCAAGCTGTTGGCCTTCAGCATTTCCCGGGACTGCGTGGTCCCCGGGTTGAGTGTGACGCGCGGCGGGGTACCGGATTCGCCGCCGAATGCGCCCCAGGCCGGGGTCAGCGAACGCTCCCACCACAGGGACAGATCCTGATCGGCCTCCATGATGTACTCGCGGATCACGCCATCGCCGCCGCGCCATTTCCCGGCGCCACCCGAACCCTCCCGGATACGGTATTCGTTGACCCGCACCGGATAGAGGGTTTCCACGACCTCGATGGGCAGATCACGCAGCGAACCGTTGACGTTGTTGATCAGCGCGGTCTCACCGTCCCCGCCCTGCCAGGCGCCCCAACCCCCGACGGTGGCCTCGAGGGTGACGAAGGGTTCCCCGGTGCGCGGATTGTCCCCGGCGAACTGCACGATCATCGAATCGCCGTAACTCGCCGCCGCGACCCGCTCGGGCATCGCCGGGGCGAGCGCCTTCACCACGAGATCGATGAGCATGCCAAGGCTCGAGTAGTAGTACTGGCACGCGGCCGGTTCGCGCGCGCCCAGCATGGAACCCTCGCGGACCTTGACCTCGAGTGGCACGAAGGAACCGCCGTTGAGGCTGACCGTCGGCGAGATCAGCAGTTTGTACCCGACCCGCGCCGCGGAAACCGCCTGCGAACTGCCGCAGTTGACCGGACCGGTGGCCTGATCGGCGCAGTCGGTGAGGTCGATGGTCATGTGCTCCCCGGACACGGTGATCCGCACGGTCACCTTCAGCGGGGTGCCCAGATCGATGGCGTCGTTGTCCAGATACCCGGTCGCCGTGTACTCGCCGTCCGGGATCGCGGCGAGCCGTTCGCGTTCGATCCGCTCGGTCTGGGCGAAGATCTCCGCACGGGCCGCGGCGATCGTTTCCGCGCCATAGCGGGCGAACAGTTCACCGAGCCTGCGCACCCCCATCCGCGCGCAGGCGATCTGGGCGCGCATATCGCCGAGGGTCACATACGGGAAGCGCACATTGGTCTCGATCAGGTTCAGCATGTCCGGCCGTTCCACACCGGCGGCCACGATCCTGGTCGGGCGCATGCGCAGCCCTTCCTGGTAGATGCTCGTGGAATCCATGGAACCGCCCGGGTCCTTGGAACCCATGTCGATCCAGTGCGCCCGGGAAGCGGCGAACCCGACCAGTTCCGCACCGACGAAGATCGGCGCGTACACCGTGCAGTCGTTGAGATGGGTGCCGCCGATATAGGAATCGTTGAGCACCCAGACATCGCCGGGTTCCCAGACGTCCGCGCCGAAGTGCTCCTCGGTGTACCGGGTGCACTCCTCCAGGTTGCCGAGGAAGATGGGCAGCCCCGAGGACTGGCCGAGCACCCGGTGCTCGCGGTCGAGCAGGGCGACCGCGCAGTCCTTGCCCTCGTAGATCGTCGGGGTGTACGAGGACCGGATCAGGGTCATGTTCATGTCCTCGGCGGCCTGGATCAGGCCGGAACGGATGATCTCGGTGGTGACCGGGCTGATGCTCATAGCTCGACTCCTCATGCCTGCACTGGCTCGATAGCGATGATCAGGAAACCGTTCTGGTCGACGCGCAGTTCGGCGCCCGGAGGAACCACGGTGGTCGCGGTTTCCTCGTGCACGATCGCCGGTCCGGTCAGCCGCGCACCCACGGCGAGCTCGGCGCGCGCCACAATGCTTGTCGGACAAGGCTTCCCGTCGAATACCACATCCCTGCTGACCGGTTCGCGCGCGGGCGGCGCGGGTTCGGGCTCGGCCTCCGGACGGGGCACGACGCCGTGCCCTGTGGTGCGGATGGTGACGAACTGAACCGGCGCGCCCGGGGTGGCATGCCCGTAACGGCGGTGATGTGCCTCGGCGAACCGTTCCTCGATGCGCGCCGGGAAATCCGGGCTGTCCACGGTGTCCTCGGCCAGGATCGGCACGGTGAGCGTGTAATCCTGGCTCTCGTACCGCATGTCGATGCCGTGCGCCACGGATCGCTCGTTCTCCGCGATGCCCTGCTCGGCGAGGGCGGCCCAGGCCGAATCCCGCAACTCGTCCAGCGAACGCGCGAGCGCCGCGGTGTCCAGATCGGCGCTGGTGGCGAAGAACTGCATGGTGAAATCGCGGCGCACATCCGCCTCGAGCATGCCCCAGGCGGAAAACGCCCCGGGGAACCGCGGCACCACGACCTCGGTCACTCCGATCTCGCGGGCGATGAACGCCGCATGCATCGGGCCCGCCCCGCCGAAGGCCAGCAACGCGAACTCGCCGGGTTCGAGACCGTGCTCCACGGTGAGGGTGCGGATCGCCTGCGCCATCTTGGCATTGCCCACATCGCAGATCCCCGAGGCGAGCTCGACCGGATCCATACCGAGCTGCCCGGCCAGCGCGGTGACCGCGGCACGTGCGGCATCCAGATCGAGGTCCATCCCGCCACCGGCGAAGGAATCCGGATCCACCCTGCCGAGTACACAGTTCGCATCGGTGACCGTGGCCTGCGTTCCGCCGCGGCCATAGCAGGCGGGACCGGGGACCGCACCCGCCGATTCCGGGCCGACCCGCAGCGCGCTGCCCTCGGCATAGGCCAGCGAACCACCGCCCGCGCCGACCGTGTGCAGATTGACCAAGGGCATCAAGAGCGGGAATCCCTCGCATTCCCCGTCCGGGGACACATCCGGGGCGTTGTCCAGCACCAGGGACACATCGAACGAGGTACCGCCCATGTCCACGCAGATCAGATTGGGCCGGTCGAGCAGCTTACTCGCGGCCACCCCGCCCATGGTGCCGCCGACCGGGCCGGAAAGCAGTGTCTGCAAGGGATGCCTGCGCGCGAAATCGGCATTGACCAGACCGCCCGAGGACTGCATCACGTGCACCGGGACCGGCAGCCCCTGCTCCGCGAAGCGCGACTCGATCCGGTCCAGATAGCGGTGCACCGAAGGTCCGGTGTACGCCTCCATCACGGTGCTGGATGTGCGCTCGTACTCCCGCCATTCCGGGGCCACCTCATGGGAGAGCACCACGAGCACCTCCTCGCCGAGTTCCGCGCGCAGCAGCGCACCCGCACGGCGCTCGTGCTCCGGATCCAGGTAGGCGAACAGGAAACACACCGCGACCGCGTCGAAACCCTCCTCGCGTACCCGGTTCGCCACCCGTCGCACGGCATCCTCGTCGAGCGGTTCGAGTTCGGTGCCGCTCGCGTCGAAACGCCCGCCGACCTCGGCGATGTGCTCGCGCGGCACCAGGGGGACCGGCTTGCGGTAGTGCAGATCGAAAAGCCGCTCCCGGTTCCCGCGCGCGATCTGGTACACGTCACCGATGCCTTGCGTGGTCAGGATGAGCACCTTCGCGCCGCGCCGTTCGAGCAGCGCGTTGAGCCCCTGGGTGGTGCCGTGCACGAAGAACTCGATCTCGGCGAAGGGCAGCTCGTGCAGCGCGTCGAACACGCCGCGGGCCAGATCCTCCGGCGTGGTCAGCACCTTGCCCGCGCGCAGTTTCCGCGCGTTCCCCTCGTAGGTGACCACATCGGTGAACGTGCCGCCGATGTCCATGGCGACCCGGTAACTCATACAAAACTCCTTGCTGTCAGCGGAATGCGATCTAATCGAGTGCGCGGCCCTCGGTCTCGGGCAGCGGGAAGACCGAGACGAGCGCGATGATCAGGAAGAGCATGATCGAGCCGATGGTGAGAGAGGACGCGATCCCGCCGTCCATCATCGCCCCGATCACCGGGACGGAGACCGTGTTCGCGAGCAGCACCGCGGACGTGCTCCAGGAGTAGCCGATCCCGCGCAGGCTCGTCGGCAGGATCTCCCCGGACCAGGTGTTCCAGATTCCCCAGGCGCCGAGGGAAAAGAACGCGAGGATGAGGTTTCCCGTGTACATCTGGCCCGCCCCGGTGGCGAAGCCGAACAGTGCCCCGCCCGCCGCCGAGGCGAACACGAACGCGAGGAACACCTTCTTGCGGCCGAACCTTCTGGTCAGCCATGCGGCGAGCAGATAGCCGGGAATCGAGACCAGTTGGGTGACCGCGACGAACCAGACCGCGCCGGACACGCTGAGTCCCTTGCCCTGCAACAGGATCGGCAGCCAGGTCTGCAGCCCCCAGTAGCCCCAGCTGAACGTGAACGCGACGAGCAGCAGCAACAGGAACCGTCGCCGCACCCCGGGACGGAACAGGCCCCGGATGTGCCCGCCCGCCGCGTCATCGGTCACCGCGAACCGGGTCTGCTCGGCAACCGTGCCGCCGAGCCTGCGCAGTACCCGCGCCGCCTCGCCGTGCCTGCCCTGCTTCGCCAGCCAGTACGGGGATTCGGGAACCCAGCGCAGCACGGCGAAGGCCCACAGTCCGGCGAGCGCGGCCACGATCGCGACCGCGCGCCAGCTGACCGGGCCGAGCGTCTGGCTCACTCCGATGCACAACAGGGTGCCGATGGGGAACCCGATGGAGAGCGCGACCGCGCCCTGGCCACGCCAGCGCGTCGGCAGCAGCTCGAGGAAATACGGAAAGGTCACCGCGTACACCCCGCCGAAGGCGACCCCGGAGAGGAAGCGCAGTACCAGGAACGGCCAGAACGCGGGGGAAAGCCCGGCGAGCAGGGCGAGCACGGAATAGAGCAGCAGGCTGAACACGGTCACCCGGCGGCGCCCGATCCGGTCGATGAGCCCGCCCCAGGCCAGCGCCCCGGGCACCATGCCGAAGGCCACCGCGGAAAGGGCCCAGCCGAGCTGGGTGTTGTTCACCCCGAAGTCCGCGGCGATCCCGTTCGAGACGTAGACGAGCCCGACCTGTTCCCAGGCCTCCACGACGAAGGTGAAGAACAGTACGGCGCCCGCGAGGACGTGTGCCCTGCTCAGCCGCATTTCATCGCAGAACTCGCCGACCGAGCGATGCGCGGCTGTCTCGCCCTGAGGTGTCATCGGTGACTCCACTGGCTATCGAAACGTTTTGATGATTGGCTCACGAAACCTGCCCGCGCGTCAAGAGGCAGTGCGTGGGCGATACTGGACGCAGGTGAAGGGAGGCGCGGGGTGAGCAGCAGGGCGGTCACGATCCGGGATGTCGCCGAGCGGGCGCAGGTCTCGATCAGCACCGTCTCGCACACGTTCTCCGGGAGCAGGCCGATCTCGGCGCCGACCCGGGAACGGGTACTGGCCGCCGCGCGCGAACTCGGCTACGACGCGAACCCGAGCGCCCGCTCGCTGCGCACCGGCCGCTCCGGGCTCGTCGGGCTGTTCCTGCGCCCGCGCTATGCCGTGGCCGGAACCCCGGACCGCGCCGAGACGTTCAACCGGCTCGTCGGCTCGGTCGCCACGGAGATGTTGCGCCGCAAGACCGGGCTCATCCACGTGCCCGATCTGCACGACCCCGCGGTGGCCAGTGTGCCGATGGACGGATGCCTCGTCGCGCACCCCTACGGCAGCGATGAGGTGCTGGCCGAGGTGCAGCGCAGGGGGATTCCCACGGTGACCGTCGAGGAAGACCCGGACCGGCCGGAGCTGTCCTGGGCGGTGCGGCTGGACTATCCGCGGGTGGTCACCGAACTGCTGGAGCACCTGCGCGAACAGGGCGCCAGGGAGATCGCCCTGCTGTCCGGGACCGAGGACAACGCATGGAACCGGCGCCCGAGGCAGACCTATCTGGACTGGTGCGCCCGGATCGGGATGCGGTCGCGCACCGGTCTGCTCAGCGAAGGCCTCAGCGGGGAGGAGACCACGGCACGGGCCCGCGAACTGCTCACCGCGGCCGATCGCCCGGACGCGTTCGTGGTGTGCACCTGCGATGGCGCCGCGGTTTTCACGAAGGTGGCCGCCGAACTGGGCATCGAGGTTCCGGGCGAGCTGTTGCTGGCCGCGCTCACCGACAGCGAGCACGGGCGGGTGGCCACGCCGCGGATCACCGCGATGGACCTCAACCACGAAGTGCTCGCCGAACAGGCCGTGGAGCTGATGTTCGCGCGCCTTTCCGGGGCCGCGGAACCGGAGGAACCGGTGACCGTGGATCCGGTGCTGCGGCTGCGCGAATCGACGGCGCGCCGTTAACCGGGCGGGAGCAGCGGTCCGCCGTCCCAGTGCTGGAAGATCAGGTCGGTGTGCACCAGCGCCACCTCATCGCGGGCGGTGAACTCGTCCAGCACGAGCCGCTGCAGATCCGCGGCGTTCTTCGCGGCCACGTGTACGAGAAAATCGTCCGGACCGGTGAGGTGGTAGAGCTCGCGGGTCTCCGGGAGCGCGAGCACGTGTTCCACGAAGGGATCCACCAACGGCCGCCGATGCGGTTGCACACGGACGTGCAGCAGGGCGCGCAGTGGACGGCCGAGTCGTTCGGCGTCCACATCGACCCGGTAGCCGCGGATGACCCCGGACTCGCGGAGCCGGTTCACCCGGTCGAGACAGGTGGATGCCGCGATACCGGCCGCGGCCGCCAGTTCCTTGTTCGTCAGCCGGGCGTTGTTCTGCAGCGCGGTGAGGATCCGCAGGTCGACCGGATCCAGTTCGATCGATTCGGGCATCGGGCGAATCCTATCCGGGATCTGGCCAATCATGCCGTGTTCTCGGCAAGACTTGCTGATCATGCTCGGCCAGCTGCCCGTCTTCCTCGCCACGACCGTGCTGATCCTGGTGGTACCGGGACCCGATTTCGTCGTGGTCACCCGCAATGCGCTCGCCGGTGGCCGAGGGGCGGGCTACCGGACCGCGCTGGGAATCTGCGGCGGACTCGCGGTGCTCACCGTGGCGGTGGCGGCCGGGCTCGCGGCCCTGCTCGCGGTGAACCGGACGGTGCTGCTCGGGCTGCGCGTCCTCGGCGGAAGCTACCTGATCCTGCTCGGTCTCCTGCTGTTCGTTCCCGCCTGGCGCGGGCGCGCCGAGGAACCCGCGGCACGGCGATCCCCTGTGCTGCAAGGGTTTCTCAACAATGTGCTCAATCCGAAAGCGCTGATTTTCTACCTCACCTTCCTGCCGCGGTTTCTTCGTCCCGAGGCTCCCGTACTGGCCCAGATCCTGCTGCTGGGGGCGGTCACGGTCGCCTGCGCCGCGGCCTGGTGGAGCTGCTACGTCACCGCGATCGGTTTCCTGCGCCCGCTGCTCGCGCGGAACCGGTGCGGCAAGCCATCGACCGTGGCGCGGGCATCGCCCTGTGCGGTATCGGGATCCTCGCCCTGTGCGGCGTGTTGTGAGCGAACTTGACCCTGACACCGTGTCAGGCGGTGTACTGGATGGCATGTTCAGCATCGGCGAGTTCGCCCGATACGGCCAGGTATCGGTGCGGATGTTGCGGCACTACGATTCGCTCGGCCTGCTCACCCCGGCCGAAGTGGAAGGCGGGACCGGGTACCGGTACTACACCGCGGACCAGCTCGGCGCCCTCAACCGGATCATCGCGCTCAAGGATCTCGGCTTCGAACTCCGCCAGGTGCGGGCGATCCTGGCGGACGAGCTCGATGCCGAGCAACTGCGCGGCATGCTCCGGTTGCGCCGTGCCGAATTGGAACAGACCGTGCACGAGGAAACCGCGCGGCTCAACCGGGTCGAGGCTCGGCTGCGCACCATCGAGGAAAGCGGTGCCGAGGCCGAGGTGGTGGTCAAGCCGCTGGAACCGGTGCGGCTGGCCGAACTGACCGCGATCGCGCCCGGCTACGCGCCCGCCGATATCGGCCCGGTGATCCGGCCGCTGTTCGGGGAACTGTGCCGGTCACTGGAAACCGCAGGGGTGACCCCGCGCGGTTGCGGGCTGGCCCGCTATGAACCACGGGGTTCCGGTGTCCTGGTGCGCGCGGGACTGCCGGTCACCGATGCCGTGGCCGGGCTGAGCATCGTGGAGCTTCCCGGTGTGGACCGCGCCGCGACCGTCGTGCACCACGGCAGTATGGACGAGGTGCTGCCGACCGCGCAGGCGCTCGCCCGCTGGGTGGCCGCGAACGGCTATCAGGGCAGCGGTTACCCCAGGGAACACACCCTCGCTTGCCCGGACGATCCCGATGACTGGGTGACCGAACTCCAGGACCCCCTCGACTGCTGGAATCCACGCTGAAGGAGAGTTTGATCATGCCCGGCTATCTCGGCTCCGGACCCTATTGCTACACCCACTCGCTCGCCATGCTGCTCGGTGCGGACGCGCCCCCTGCGGCGGTGCTCGAGACGCTGACCGGGGCACCGTTCGGTTTCACCCTGCTGGGCGGCGAATTCCCGCTGTTCGACCCTTACGGCTGGGATCCCGAGTTCGGTCTGGACACCGCGATCGCCGCGCTCGGCTGGCGGTGTGCGCGCACCACGGGCGGAACACCGGAGGAGGCGCTTTCCCGGTTGCGTGCCGACTGCGCGTCCGGCCCGGTGCTCGCCGGTCCGGTTGATATGGGTTTGTTGAGCTATCAGCCGCATCCGCCGACCGCGGACCATTACCTCGTGGTGCTCGAGGTCGGTGCGGAAACCGTGCTCGTACACGATCCGCACGGTCATCCCTATGCACACCTGCCCGTCGAGTCCTTTGTGGACTCCTGGCGCGCGGAAACCGTGGACTACACCGAGGTTCCCTTCGTGTCCCGCGCGCATTTCGTCCGGGAGCGCGAGATCGGTGCAACCGAGGCGCTGCGTGCGGCGATCCCGGAGGCGATCCGCTGGCTCGACGGCCGCACCGACCGGCCCATGCCGCCCGGGACGCTGAGCGGGCCCGAAGCGCTCGAGGCGCTCGCCGCCGCGGTGCGCGGTGGGCTCGATCCGGAAATCCGGGGTTTTCTCGGGGAATTCTCGATCCGGCTCGGGGCGCGCAGGCTCGTCGACGCGGCCCGGTGCCTGGCGATGATCGACCGGCACGGCGCCTCCGCGACCGCCGACGAACAGGCCCGGATCGCCGGGAGCCTGCAGTATCCGCTCAGCACCGGCGACGATGCGGCACTGGCCGCCGGGCTGCTCCGGCTGGCACCGGGTTATGCGCGGCTGCGCGCGGAACTGGCGCGGCACTGAACGGGAATCCCGGACAGGAGCCCCAGGTTCACGCGCGGTTCACGAGCTACTACTATCATGCTTAGTAGATCGTGAGGAGTAGTCGTGAGCCGGACAAAACCGCTCGTGCGCAGGCGCGAGTTCGTACTGATCGCCGTGCTGGTCGTGGTCGCGGTGGGGCTCGCGCTCTATCTCGTGCTGCGCCCGGGAGCACCGAGCGAGCCGGCCGGGGCGGACACGGTGAACTCCGCGGCGCCCTCCTCGACCGCGCCCTCGCAGGGGCCGCTGGCCGGGCTCGCGCATCGCACTCCCGGGGACCCGCTCGCGATCGGGCGCCCGGATGCCCCGGTGGTGCTCGTGGAGTACTCCGACTACCGCTGCCCGTTCTGCGCGCAGTTCGGCCGCAGCACCGAACCCGAGCTCGTGAAGCGTTATGTCGACAAGGGGAAGCTGCGCATCGAATGGCGGGACTTCCCGATCTTCGGCGAGCAGTCCGAGCAGGCGGCGATGGCCGGGCGGGCCGCGGCGGCGCAGGGCCGGTTCTGGCAGTTCAACAAGGCCGTCTTCGAGGCGGCGCCGCAGAAGGGACACCCGGATCTGCCGAAGGAGAAGCTGCTGGAATTCGCCCGCACCGCGGGGGTTCCGGACCTCGCCAAGTTCGAGAAGGACATGACCAGCCGGGAGCACAAGGACGAGGTGCAGTTCGACGCCACCGAGGGCAATGAACTCGGGATACCGAGCACCCCGGCGTTCGTGATCAACGGCAAACCGCTGCTCGGCGCGCAGCCGATCGAGGAGTTCACCAAGATGATCGACGCCGCCGGCGGCAAATGATGACCCAGGTCGGTTTCCTCGGCGCGTTCCTCGGCGGGCTGCTTTCGCTGATCAGTCCGTGCTCGGCGCTGCTGCTGCCGTCCTTTTTCGCGTACGCCTTCGACCGGATCGGCACGCTGGCCATGCGCACCCTCGTGTTCTACCTCGGCCTCGCCGTGGTGCTCGTGCCGCTCGGTGCGGGGGTCGGCCTGATCGGCTCGCTGATCACCCAGTACCGCACCACGGTGACCATGGTCGGCGGGGTCGTGCTGCTCGTGCTCGGCGTGCTCACCGTGCTGGGCAAGGGATTCGGTTCCACGGCCGCGGGCCGGTTGTCCGGGCGGATCAAGATCTCCTCGGCCGCCTCGGTGTTCGCGCTCGGCCTGGTGTACGGGCTCGCCGGATTCTGCTCCGGGCCGCTGCTCGGCAGTGTGCTCACCGTGTCCGCGGCGGGCGGTGACCCGTTCTACGGCGGGCTGTTGCTCGCGATCTACGCCTTCGGCATGGCCGTCCCGCTGTTCGTGATCGCCCTGCTGTGGGACAAATTCCAGCTCGGCAAGCGATCCTGGTTGCGGGGAAGGGAAATCCGGATCGGCCCGCTGCGCACCCACAGCACGAGCCTGATCTCCGGGTTGCTGTTCATCGCGATCGGACTGCTGTTCCTGTTCACCGAGGGAACCGCGAATCTCGGCAGCATCTCCGGGGTGGACAGCCAGTTCGCGGTGCAGAAGTGGCTGGAGAGCGTGGCGAGCGGGGTTTCCAACCTGACCGTGCTGCTCGTGCTCGTGCTCGTGGTGCTCGCCGCGGTGCTGCTCCGCATCCTGGTGCGGTATCGCAGGCGTGCGAAAGCCGATGATACGAAAGTTGCATCGCCGGACAACCTTGGCTGAGTAGCCGGAACCGTTCCGCCCTCGCGCGGTGCCGCCGTCCTGCCGTGGAATGAACAGGTAAGGACGACACACGCGGGAGGCGGGGAGATGCTGGGAACGTTGGCACGGCAGGAAACGAGCACTCGGGCGGTGCCCGTTTTCGCCAAACCGCTCGTACGGCTCATCGCGGGCATCGTGGCCGTTGCCCAGTTCGTGGCCAGTTTCGGCAACGAGTACTGGCTCGACGAGGTGGCCATGCTCGGGCTGAGCAGACACCCCTTGCAGTTCGGCTATGCCGACCAGCCGCCGGTCGCGGTGCTGCTCGCGAAGGCCATGGACAGCATCGCGCCCGGTTCGATGCTCGTGCTGCACCTGCCCGCGATCCTGGCCACCGCGGCCACCGTGGTCGTCGCCGCGCTCATCGCCCGCGAACTCGGCGGGGACCGGCGTGCCCAGGTGATCACCGCCTTCACGCAGGCCGGAACCTGGTGGATCGCCATGGCGGGGCACTGGCTTTCCCCGTACGCGCTCGAACCGCTCATCTGGGGGCTGCTGTTCTTCGTGTTGCTGCGCTGGATCCGCACCCGCTCGGACGGGCTGTTGCTCTGGCTCGGCGTGGTGATCGGCATCGGTGCCGAGACGAAGTTCCAGATCTTCCTGCTGTGCGGATTGCTCGTGGTCTCCGTGCTGATCTTCGGCCCGCGCGAACTGCTGCGCACGCCCAAATTCTGGGCAGGGGCGGGAATCGCGGTGCTGATCGCCGCGCCGACCCTGATCTGGCAGGCGCTGCACGGCTGGCCGCAGCTGCGCATGGGATCGATCGTCACCACGGAGAACGCGATCCTCTCCGGTGGCAGGGGCGGAACCGCGCTCGGCATGATCGGGCTGGCCGGGGTGGTCGGGGTCGTGCTGTTCGGGTACGGATTGTGGCGCCTGCTGCGCGATCCGGGGCTGCGGTTCATCGCGGTCACCGTGCTCGGCCTGTGGGTGTTCTTCGTGATCACCTCGGGGCGCCCGTACTACCTCGGTGGCTGCTACGCGGTGGTGTTCGCGGCCGGTGCGCTCGGCCTGCAGCGGCGCCGCGAATCCGGGCACACCGGGATGCGCTGGTTCATCTGGCCCGCCGCGGTACTCAGTGCCGCCTGCATGGCCAGCGCGCTGTACGCCTCGCAGATCTTCGTCAACACCCCGGGAATGCCGACCGGGGAACGGTTCGCCAGCCACACCGCGAACGCGTTGCGCGCCCTGCCCGCCGAACAGCGCGAGCACACCGCGGTGCTCGGGGCCAGCTACATCGTCGCCGGATACCTCGACGCCTACGCGCCCCAGTACGGCCTTCCGGAGATCCACAGCCCCGGCCGCGCCTACGGCTACTTCGCCCCGCCGGAGGAGGACAAGTCGAGCGTGCTCTACGTCGGCGGCGAACCCGGGCCGAAGGCGTTGCGGCCCTACTTCGGCCAGGTGCGCCGGCTGGGCCCGGATCTGTGGCTGTGCACCGAAAAGCGGGACAGCTGGGCCGCGATCTGGCCGAAGATCCGCACCCTGAAGGTGTGACTCGGGGTGAGATCAGGGAGAACCCCGATGGTTTCCCTCCCGTGTGACACCGATAGTCGGTGCATGCGGGAGGAAGCCACGGGGTGGCAGGACAGCGCGGAATCGGCACTGAACACCAGGCGCGGGGCGTTCCGGGCGATCGCGTTCCGGGAGTACGCGGACGGACCGGAGCACCTGGTACTCGTGCACGGCACACCGGGAGACGGGGTGCTGGCCCGGGTGCACTCGGAATGCCTGACCGGTGAGGTGTTCGGTGCCACCCGCTGCGAATGCGGGGACCAGCTCGATGCCGCGCTGGACGCGATCGTCGCCGAGGGCAGCGGGGTGCTGGTCTACCTTCGCGGACAGGAAGGCCGCGGAATCGGGCTCATCGCCAAGATCCGCACGCATATCCTGCAGGACGAACAGGGGCTGGACACCGTGGATTCGGCGACCGCGCTCGGGCTTCCCGTGGATGTGCGCGACTACGGCCCCGCCGGGACCGCGCTGCGCCACCTCGGGATCGGGGCGGTCCGGTTGCTGTCCAACAACCCGGACAAGGGCGCGGCACTGGCCGCCGCGGGGATCACGGTGACCGAACGGGTGCCGTTGCTCATCGCGGCGAACGAGGGGAATCTCGCCTATCTGCGCGCCAAGCGCGACCGGCTCGGCCACGATCTGCCGCAACTCCAGCTGCGTCAGTAGATACCAATCCGGCCGAAAGGTACTTCCGCTACCGGATGCCGTCTCGAGGCTGCCCTTTTCGGCCTTCTTGGTAATTGGTTCGACAGCGGTGCTTGAGTGGGAGCATGCCGTCACCCGAACGCATCGAACTGCCCGGGCGCGTGCTGCTGCGCGCCCGTCCCGCCCACGCCGAAGCGATCGCGGGAGCCGTGGCCGCCAGCCTGGCCGAGCTCACCGACTGGATGCCGTGGGCCGGGCCGGAAGCGGCGAAGCCGGAGAGTCAGCGCACCCGGCTCACCGAGGCGGACTCCACCTGGGACAGCGGAGAGGTGCTGGAGTTCGTCCTGTTCGACGCGGCGGAACGGGCGCTGCTCGGGGTGCTCGGCCTGCACCGGCGGATCGGACCCGGCGCGATCGAGCTCGGCTACTGGTCGCACAGCGCGCACGCGGGCAAGGGGAACATCAGCGCCGCGGCCGGGGTGCTCACCGAGACCGCGCTCGCCATGCCGGACATCGAGCGCGTCGAGATCCACTGCGATGCGGCCAATCACGCGAGCGCGGCCATCGCGGGCAAGCTCGGGTACCGGCAGGTGCGCACCGAGGACCGCGCCCCGCAGGCACGCGCGGAGACCGGCAGGCACCAGATCTGGGTGCGCCCCTGATCGGGTGCCCGAGTACACCGCGGGTACCAGCGATCTTCATCAATCGATAAAGAAGCGACGCTGTCTTCAACCCCGCTGATTAGGTATACTTTTACCCTGAATCGATCTCGTGACCGATCGAGGCAGAGGAGAGCTGACGTGACGGATCAGCCCGCAATACACCCCGTGGTCGCCGAGGTGACCGAACGGATCATCGCCAGGAGTGCGCCGAGCCGCGCTGCCTACCTCGACCGCATGGCCCGTGCGGCGAGTGACCGGCCGAGCAGGGCCAACCTCGGCTGCGGCAATCTCGCGCACGCCTTCGCCGCCTGCGCGGGCTCCGACCGCAGCGCGCTGCGCGGCACCCAGGTGCCCTGTGTCGGCATCGTGTCCGCCTACAACGACATGCTTTCCGCGCACCAGCCCTACGAGGAGTTCCCCGCCTGGATCAAGGACACCGTGCGCGAGCACGGCGGGGTGGCCCGGTTCGCCGGCGGGGTGCCCGCGATGTGCGACGGGATCACCCAGGGCCGTCCCGGTATGGAACTGTCGCTGTTCTCCCGCGAGGTGATCGCGATGGCCACCGGGGTCGCGCTGGCACACGAGGTCTTCGATGCCTCGCTGCTGCTCGGAGTGTGCGACAAGATCGTGCCCGGGCTGCTGATCGGTGCGCTGTCCTTCGGGCACCTGCCCGCGATGCTGGTCCCCGCGGGCCCGATGCCCTCCGGGATCCCGAACGATGAGAAAGCCAGGGTGCGTCAGGCCTTCGCGGAGGGGCGCGCGGATCGCGAGGAACTGCTCGCCGCGGAGTCCGCTTCCTACCACTCGCCTGGCACCTGCACCTTCTTCGGAACCGCGAACTCGAACCAGCTGGTCGTCGAGGTGATGGGGCTGCACCTGCCGGGGTCGAGCTTCATCCCGCCGGGTACTCCGCTGCGCCGCGCGCTCACCGAATTCGCCGCGCGGCGGGTGCTCGAACTGAGTGCGGGACAGCCGGAGTACACCCCGTTGTCCCGGATCATCGATGAGCGCGCCGTGGTCAACGGGCTGCTGGCGCTGCTGGCCACCGGTGGCTCGACCAATCACACGCTGCACCTGGTCGCGATCGCGGCGGCCGCGGGGATCCGGATCACCTGGGACGACTTCGCGGACCTCTCCGCGATCACCCCGCTGCTGGCGAGCATCTACCCGAACGGGATCGCCGACATCAACCAC
The DNA here is from genome assembly GCF_000737195.2 of Sciscionella sediminilitoris. Taxonomy (GTDB): domain Bacteria; phylum Actinomycetota; class Actinomycetes; order Mycobacteriales; family Pseudonocardiaceae; genus Sciscionella; species Sciscionella sediminilitoris. The sequence continues at coordinate 54,619 of NZ_JALM01000022.1, read as the reverse complement.
TTCGCCGCCGCGGGCGGGGTGCCCTTCCTGGTCGGGGAACTGCTCGATGCCGGGCTGCTGCACCCGGATGTGCACACGGTCGCCGGGTACGGGCTGCACCGATACCGCGAGGAGCCCTGCCTGAGCGAGGGCGAACTGCGCTGGCGCCCGGTGGCCCGCGAATCCGGGAACCCCGCGGTGCTGCGCCCGGTCGCCGAACCGTTCGCCGCGGAAGGCGGGCTGCGGATGCTGTCCGGAAACCTCGGACGCGCGGTGATCAAGGTGTCCGCGGTCGCCGAACAGCACCGGGTGATCGCCGCGCCCGCGCGGGTGTTCACCACCCAGGAGGCGTTCGCCGAGGCCTACCGGGCGGGCGAACTCGACCGGGATGTGGTCGTGGTGCTGCGCCATCAGGGTCCGCGCGCCAACGGGATGCCCGAACTGCACGGGCTCACCCCGGCGCTCGGTTCGCTGATGGGCAAGGGACACCGGGTCGCCCTGGTCACCGACGGCCGGATGTCCGGGGCCTCGGGCAAGGTTCCCGCGGCGATCCACTGCACCCCCGAAGCCGGTGACGCGGGCCCGATCTCGCTGGTGCGCGACGGCGATCTGGTCCGGCTGAACGCGGAGCTGGGCACCCTGGATGTGGAGGTGGACGCGGAGACGCTCGCCGCGCGCGTGCCGGGGCAGGCGCCCGAGCAGGAGTGGGCGGGATCCGGGCGCGAACTGTTCACCGCGCTGCGCGCCGCCGTCGGCCCGGCCGCCGAAGGGGCCAGCGTGTTCGGCGGAATCACGCACGAGATGATGCTGACATGAGTTCGGCGACAGTCACGCATCTCGGGCTCGACGGGGCCCTGCGGCGGGCCGCGCGGGTGGACCGGTTGCTCGTCGCGACAGCTTTCGACGGAACACTCACGCCGCACAAGGGCGCGGCTCCGGACCGGCGGGCACTCGATGCCCTGTGCGCGCTCGCGGATGTGCGGCACACCGCGGCCGCGGTGGTCTCCGGGCGCGCACTGCGGGATCTGGCGCTCGCCTCCCGGCTGCCGTTCCCGGTCGCGCTGATCGGCAGCCACGGCGCGGAGACCGGGCCGAACCTGGAGCGGGAACTCGATCCGGCGCGCCGCGGTCAGCTCGAACGCCTCGCCGAGGAGGCGCGCTCGCTCGTCGCGGCCACCCCGGGTGCGGAGTTCGAGCGCAAGCCAGCCGGGGTCGTCGTGCACCTGCGCGGGGTGGACGCCGCGGGTTCGCGCTGGGTCCGGGAACGGATGCGCGGCGGCCTCGGGCTGCGCGAGGGAGTGCGGGTCATCGACGGCGCCGAGGTGGTCGAGCTGACCGTGGCCAGCCAGGACAAGGGCGACGCGCTCGCCGGACTGCGCACCGATTTCGGGGCCGAGGCGGTGGTGTACTTCGGCGATGACGAACCCGATGAGGCCGCCTTCGCCCGCTGCGGCGACCGGGATGTGAGCGTCCGGGTCGGCGCGGGGGAGAGCGCGGCCGCCTACCGGGTTCCGGACAGTGCCACGGTCACCGAGGCACTGCACACCCTGCTCGCCGCTCGCGCCTAGCGATCGGTTCACCGAGAGCTCCGCGCTTTCCTGCCGGTTTCTCCTGCTGCGTCGGCACAACACGCTGTTGAAGGGGTCCTCCCCTTTCTGGAGCATCTTCCGACAAGAACGCTTGTCGGAAATGTGCACCCGTGTTTAACTCCCGAGTAGCAACGCCTGTGCGACGAGGAGGTCCCGGTGGGCTCGAGGATGCGGACGATTCTGGCGGCGCCGCTCGTGGCGGTCCTCGTCGCCCCGATGCTGGTCTCCCCGAGTGCCGCGGCGCTGCCACCGGACGGTGGTGCCCAGGGCGCGCGGTGGGCGGCGACGGCCGATGGGCCGCAGAAATATCCGCGCATGCACGAGCAGTCGAACCTCGAGATCCGGATGAGCGATGGGGTGGTGCTCAAGGCCGATGTCTACCGCCCGGCCGACGCGTCCGGGCGCCCGGTGGACACCCGCACCCCGGTCATCCTGAACATGACGCCGTATTCCAAGTTCGTGAATACGCTCGCCGGTGCGATCAACGCGAATCCCGGGCTGGGGAAACTGGCCGACAAGGTCGCCGATGGGCTCGACAAGACCCCGCTCAGTGGGCTCGGTGATCAGCTCCGGATCGTCAGCGGTGGGCTGGCGGGCTCGTTCGGGCCGGATCCGAAACTCATCGGCAGCGGCTACACGCAGGTCGTGGTCGATGTGCGGGGAACCGGTGGCTCCCAAGGAAAATGGAATCTGCTGCAGAAACGCGAACAGCAGGACAGCATCGAGACCATCGACTGGGTCAGCAAACAACCCTGGTCGAACGGCAAGGTCGGGATGACCGGTATCTCGTATTCGGGTATCAACCAGCTCCAGGCCGCGAGCAAACGTCCGGCGGCGCTGAAAGCGATCTTCCCCGTGGTGCCGAGTTCGGATGTGATCCGCGATGTGGTGATTCCCGGCGGCGGCATCGGTGTCGGTTTCCTGCCGTTCTGGCTGGCCGCGGTCAATGCCATCAAATGGGCGCCCAATATCGAGGATATTCTGCACGGGAAATTCGATGTGCGCTGGCTGCTCGACCGCCTCGCCGATCCGGCCAGTTTCCTGGATTCCGTCATCGGCGACATCACCTGGCCGGGCGGCGATCCGAACAATCCGCCGGGATTGCTCAAGGACGTCGTCGATCCGAACAGCCCGCTGCGCAGGGATCTGGCCACTCCGGTGGACAAGATCGATGTTCCGACCATGATCTCCGGTGGCTGGCACGACCTGTTCGTCGACAGCCAAACCCGGACCTACAACAGGATTCCGCTGAAGCCGGGCGTCAAGCAACTCGTCATGGGCGACACCTACCACGTAACCACCAGCGCCGGAGCCGGGAAGAAAGGGGCACCGCCGCGCCTGGATGTGTTGCAGCGCGCCTGGTTCGACCACTGGCTCAAGGGGATCGACAACGGCATCGAGAAATACGGGCCGATCACCCTGCAGGAACAGGGTGGAAAATGGTCGACCACGCCGGCCTTCCCCCGCCAGGGTATGACGTATCGGCGCCTGTACCTCAGCGATCGGGCCAGCGGCACCACCATGGGCAGCGTGCACGACGGCAGCCTTACCGCGAGCAAACCGGCCACGGCGCGCGAACTCACCATCGGGCCGACCCCGCTGACCCTGTGTTCCCGTGACTCGGCACAGGAACTGGCCGGTGTGCTCGGGGTGCTCGACGCGTGTGGCAAGGATTCCCGGATCGCCGAACACGCCGCGCTGACCTTCACCGGTGCCGAGGCCACGGCGCCGACCCGGCTTTCCGGTCCGGTCAACGTGCACCTCAACACCGTGCAGGACACCCGCGACGGCTACTGGACCGCGACCGTCAACGATGTCGCGCCCGATGGCGCCTCCCGGGTACTGACCACCGGCCAGCTCACCGCGTCACTGCGCAAGATCGACGAGGCGAAGAGCCAGAAATCACCGAACGGCGACTACACCGATCCGTACTACACCCTCGATCTGGCCGACCGCCAGCCGACGAAACCGGGTGAACCGACCAGCCTCGACGTCGGGCTGAACGCCACCGATGCCGTGATCCAGCCCGGACACCGGATCCGCATCGACGTCTTCGCGGGGAACTTCCCGAAGGGGCAGATGTTCGGGCCGCTGTTCAACCCCGAATCGAAACCGCAACACCTGCGGCTCGACCCGAACGCACCCAGTTTCGTCAATCTCCCGCTCGACCAGGGAGCTAAGAACCCGCGCCGACCAACGGTTCCACCGCGAGTTCCGGATGCTGGCGGCGCAACACGTTGATCGCGATGTCGTCGTTGAACAGGGCGAGCTCGGTGCCGTCGGTACGGGTGAGCACCTCGCCGCGGCCACTGGAATCGATCAGTGCGCGCTGTTTCGGGTCGGTCAGGCGGCACACCGCGCTGTAGGAGAGCCGGGACAGTTCGATCTCCACGTTGAACTCGGCCGCCATCCGCGCGGAGGCCACCTCGAACTGCATGGGCCCGACCGCGGCGAACACCGGGGCGGCGTCCCCGCGCTTGTCCGAACGGAGCACCTGCACCACGCCCTCGGAGGCGAGCTGCTCGACCCCGGAGCGGAACTGCTTGGCACGGCCCAGATCGCGCACCCTGGCCACCGCGAAGAAACCGGGCGCGAAGCTCGGCAGTCCGGGGAACCGCACGGTGGGTTTTCCCGAGTAGAGCGTGTCCCCGACGCGCAGCGCGCTCGCGTTCACCAGCCCGATCACGTCTCCCGGGTAGGCGATGTCCACGGTTTCCCTGCGCTGGCCGAACATCTGCTGCGCGTACTTGGTGGCGAACGGGCGTCCGGTGGTGGCATTCGTGACCACCATGCCGCGCTCGAAGCGTCCCGAACACACCCGGGCGAAGGCCATCTGGTCGCGGTGCGCGCGGTCCATCCCGGTCTGCACCTTGAACACGAACGCGGAGAACGGCGCGTCGAGCTCGCGGGCCTTCTCCTTCTCGTCCACCCGCTCCACCGGTTCCGGGGCGAGTTCCACGAGCAGGTCCAGCAGGTGGCGGACGCCGAAGTTGGCGAGCGCGGCACCGAAGAGCACCGGGGTCGCCGAACCGTCCAGGAAGCGCTCGATCTCGAACTGCCCGCCCGATTCGAGCAGCAGCTCGGCCTCTTCGACCGCGCGGGTCCACTCCTCGCCCTCCTCGGCGAGGGCGGTGTCCGCGTCCAGCCGTTCCTCGCTCGCCGCCTCACTGGCCGCGCGGGCGCGCTGGAACCGCACCATCTCGTCGGTGCGCAGATCGCGCACCCCCTTGAACTGGCCGGCGACCCCGACCGGCCAGGTCAGCGGCATCGGCTGCAGATCGATCCGTTCGCTGAGCTCATCGCAGAGTGCCAGAGCCTCCTGGCCCGGCTGGTCCCACTTGTTGATGAAGGTGATCACCGGAATACCCCGGTAGCGGCACACGTCGAAGAGCTTCAGCGTCTGCGGTTCCAGGCCCTTGGCCGAGTCCAGCAGCATCACCGCCGAGTCCACCGCGGCCAGTACCCGGTAGGTGTCCTCGGAGAAGTCCGCGTGGCCGGGGGTGTCCAGCAGGTTGATCACCTTCTCGGCGTAGGAGAACTGCAGCACCGCCGAGGTGATCGAGATCCCCCTGGTGCGCTCCATCTCCAGCCAGTCCGAGACCACCCCGCCCCGGTTGCCCTTGCCGTGCACCGCGCCCGCCTCGGAGATCATCCGCGCGTGCAGCGCCAGTGCCTCGGTGAGTGTGGACTTACCCGCGTCCGGATGGCTGATCACGGCGAACGTCCTGCGCCGGTGCGCCTCGTCGCGTACCTCGACCTTGGATACGGCAACGTCCTGACTCGCCGACAAACCGACACATCCCTTCGCGAAAAGACCGAACCCCCGTGACGAATCTACCGGCTCGTCCGACTTGATCCGCGTCACACCAGGACGGACCGTACGGCGTGGCGACTAGCCCGTTGGCTAGGGTCGGGTCGAGGAAACGAGTACGAGGACAGGAGCTGGAGTTGACGATCAGCGAATCCCCGGTCATGGCAAGCGCTTCCGCCGACCGGTTCGTCGAGGACTTCGTCGGCGCCGTCGCCGGGTTGTTCACCGGTGCGCGGTCGAGCGCCATCGCGCCGTTCGATCCCAGCTCCCGGATCGCGATCGTGCGCGGCTTCGACAAGGGCAGCCGCGCGGTGCGTGCCGCGCTGACCGAGCTCGCCCGCGCCGAAGCCGGTGGCCTCGTCGACATCGCGCCGCTTCCGCCGTTCGGTCAGATCCCGGCCGCGGAGAACGTCGGCCTTGTCGTGGTCACCAGGGACTCGCTGCTCGCCGGTGCCGAGCGCTGCGCGGCGCACTGGGGCGCGCGGGTGATCGCCCCGACCGTGCTCATGGGCGGCGGTGAGCTCGCCGAGGAGCAGTGCTCCGCGCTGCGGGTGCGCCGCGAGGACAGCACCGACACCGTCACCCGGCGGCTGTACCTGGACGGCGAGCTGCGCCTGGACGGCCAGGAGGAAACGCTCAGCCACGTCACCGCGACCCCCTCGGCCGAGGGCCTGGTGTTCGAAGGGGAGCAGCGCACCGAGCCGATCGCGCTCGAGGCGCGCACCTCGACCATGGGCAGCCTCGACGGCGAACCGCAGATGTTCGCCAAGGGCCGTTACGAGCTCAGCGCAGCCGGTTCCTTCCGCCGGATCGTGGCCGCCTAGCAGCTCCGCGTAACCACAGAGCCGACCTACTCGTTGGTTAACCACCTGACGAGGAGGTCGGCTCATGCGTATGCGTGGATGGGTGGTGCGCGCCGGGGTGGTCGCCGCGGCGCTCGGACTGGCACTCGGCACCGGGGCGGTGGCGAACGCGGCGGAACGTGAACCGACCGGTCCACCACAGCCGAACATCCTCGCGGCCGGTGCCTATGCGCTGCCCAATCCGCGGATCATGCCGCCGGGCACCAATGACTGGAACTGCAAGCCGAGCCAGGCGCATCCGAACCCGGTGCTGCTGTCGAACGGCACCATCGCGAACTCCTACGACGACTGGGCCGGTCTCTCCCAGCGGCTCAAGGATGCTGGGTACTGCGTGTTCAGCACGAACATCGGCGGCTCGCCGGGCGCGTTCATCCAGACCGTGGGCCCGGTCGCGGGGAATGCGGGCCAGCTCGCCGAATTCGGGGACAAGGTGCTGCGCGCGACGGGTGCGAAGAAACTCGACATCGTCGGGCACTCCCAGGGCGGGATGAGTCCGCGGTACTGGATCAAGAACCTCGGCGGGGCGGACAAGATCGGCAAGCTCATCGGGCTCTCTCCGTCGAACCACGGGACCACCTTCTATGGCCTGCTCAGCCTGGTCCAGAAGTTCCCGCTGGCCAGGGATCTGATCGGGCTGCCATCGCCGGCGATCAACGATCAGGAGACGCATTCGCGGTTCCTCGCGGATCTGAACAAGGGCGGGGAGACCGTTCCCGGTGTCGACTACACGGTGCTCCAGACCAAGTACGACGATGTGGTCACCCCGCCGCGGAGCGCGTTCCTCGCTCCCGCCCCCAACGTGCACAACGTATGGCTCCAGGACGTGTGCGCGAAGGACTTCACCGATCACATCGGGATCACCTACGACCCGATCGCGCAGCAGCTCGTGCTCAACGCGCTCGATCCCGCGCACGCGCGCACTCCGGACTGCCGGTTCGTGCCGCCGGTGATCTCCTCGCCGGGCAAACAGTCCGGCTAGATAATCCGGTGGCGGGCTGGTCCGCGGAGCTGACACGGTTCCCGGATGACGGTGTTTGGTACGGACGGGGTGAACTTCCGCGGGGCCCGCGCGGACGAAGCGGAACAGCTCGGTGCGCTCGCGCTGCGGTCGAAAGCGCACTGGGGATACAGCCAGGAACAACTCGACGCGTTCGCCGTCGAGTTCAGCTTCGCCCCCGAGGAACTCGGACCGCGGCGGATGACCGTCGCCGAGACGGGCGGCGAGATCCTCGGCTTCTACAACATCGAGGGCACCCCGCCCGAAGGGGAACTCGGCAACCTGTGGCTGGAACCGGCGCGGATCGGTGCCGGGCTCGGCCGGATGCTGTGGGAACACGCCGTCCGTGCGGCACGGGAGCACGGTTTCCAGAGCCTGGTGGTGACCGCCGATCCGAACGCCGAGGGCTTCTACCGGGCGATGGGCGCCGAACCCGCGGGCAGCGCCCCATCGGGTTCGATCCCGGGCCGGATGCTGCCGGTGTTCCGGATCAGGCTGTCCTGAAGGAGCTGGGGAGAAATGTGGCCACTAGGGCGGTCACTGGCTACACTTCTCCCCAGGAGGAGACATGTCCGAGTTGCCGAGAACATTGCCCGTGAGCTTCACGTATGTGCAGGCCCGTGCTGCTGGCCTGGCGAAGAATCAGGTCTACCGGCTCCGCGACCAGGGAGTGGTGGAGCAGATCGGACGTGCGGTGTTTCGCCGGATCGAGGACACCGCCGACGATCCCGATCTGACCGAACTCGCTCACCGGGCGCCGGGAAGTGCCCTGTGCCTGGCGACCGCTCTCGCGTGGCATGGTCTGCTCGACTTCATTCCACCCAAGATCGACATCGCCCTTCCCCGGAGCCGCCGTCCGCCGGCGGTGCAGGCCCGGGTGCACTGGCACCGGTTCGATACGGAACGGTTCCAGGTCGGGCGGGAGACGATCGCCATCGCCGATACCGAGATCGGTCTCTACAACGCCGAGCGCTCGCTGATCGACATGTTCCGGCTGCGGCATACCGAGGGGGAAGACCTCGCGTTCGAAGCCCTCCGGCGCTGGTTACGTGATCGTGGTACACAGCCCTCGACGTTGCTGCGGTTGGCGAGCACGTGGTGGCCGAGAACCGTTCCCGCACTGGAGCGCACGATCGAGATCATGCGATGAGCCCGAAACCGGGCTATGCCTCCCGTTCCGGGCGCGCGTACCTGGAACTGCAGCGGCAAGCGCGCCACCGGCCGTACCACCGATGAATTGCTCTATCTGTACGCCCTCGAAGGATTCCTGGCTCGGTTGGCGGGTTCGCGTCATCGTGGACAGTTGGTGCTCGAGGGCGGCATGCTGCTCGCTGCCTTCGACGCGCGCAGGCCGACCCGGGACCTGTGTGGCGAGGCAGATCCGGGACGAAGAGGATTACACCGGCGTGCGGGTCACCGTGCGGGGCAGACTCGATCGGGCCCGTCTGGTCTTTCACATCGATCTCAACGTGGGTGATCCAGTGCGGCCACCCGCACGGGAGATCGCGGTTCCCCGGCTGCTGGGTGGTGCGCCTATCAGTGTGATCGGATATCCGCTCTCGATGGTGCTCGCCGAGAAACTGGTCACGGCGGTGCAACGGTCCACCACGAACACGCGGTGGCGCGACTATGCCGATATGTATCAACTGACTCGCCGCCACGACATCGCGGAGAGCGAGCTGCGGCTTGCCGTCGGTGCGGTAGCCGAGCACCGTGGTGCACGGCTGTTCCCGCTGGCCGAGCTGCTCGACGGTTACGCGTCGCGGGCCCAGGCCAGATGGCAGCGATGGCGAATCGCTCAGGAAGCCCAGCACCTTCCGGAACGGTTCGACCGGGTTCTGGAGCAGGTGATCGCGTTCGCCGACCCGCTGCTGCGCGGCGATCTGCCGAAGCCGGAGAACTGGACCTGGCGTGCCGAGCGGCAGCTCTGGGCAGCAGCAGACCGACGGTTGTCCTGAAGGAGGGACCGGCGGGGTGACCACGAAAGCGAGGGCAGGAACGTGGTCACCCCACCGGGGTTTCTAGCGCTGCACCGTGGCGACGGTGAGCTGCGGATCAGGGGTGTCACCCGCGCAGCCGGTGCCCTCGGTGGGCACGAACATGGCCGCGGTGTCGTGCGGCGGGTAGACGCGCAGCCCGCGCACCGGCGTGGGCTTGCATGAGCTCGCGTCGAAGTTGCGCACCTGGACGAAGCCGATGTTGGCCGAGGCCGAGGCACCTGGCTGCAGGGTGACCGGCCCGCCCTTACCGCCGACCCGTTTGGCGTCCTGGCCGATCTGGGCCCCGTTGTCCCCGCCGACGTAGGAGATGCCCGGATAGCCCTGGATGGTGCACGGCTTGCTGCTCTTGTTGGTGAAGGTCAGCGGGCGGTAGGCGGTACCGGCCGCGGCGTCCCCGGTGCCGAGCGCGAGCTTCAGGTCGGGGGCCTTGCAGGTGCTCGGGGAGCCGGGGTTCTGCGCGGAATCTCCGGAGCTGCTCGGCGAGGTACTGGGCGTGGGCGACTCGGCGGACATGCTCGGTGGTGCCGGCGCGGACGACGGCGCCTGGGACGACGATGACGGGGACGACGCGGTGTTGTTCTCGAGCTGGCCGCAGCCGACGAGCCCGAGCAGGGCGGCCGCGGCGCCACCAGCGAGCAGTACGCGGTACCGCATGGTGACCTCCTCCTGTTTGTCTTACTCACCCCAAAGGACGCCTGGCCCCGTGGTGAGGTTGCCTCGATTTGGATACAGTGCGTGCTCAATCCGATACCTCGATGTCGCGAAGGCGCACGTCCGCACCACGCGAGTCGAAGCATCGACTAGTTTGTCCAGAGCCAGGTTTGTCGAAGAACGGGACCATACGCGTAGGGGTGGGGTTGAAGCGTGGCCAGCACAGCGAGCAGGCAATGGTGACAGGGATGTCCCAGCCCGGATCCTCGGCGGAGGCGCAGCCGGAGGAGGAACCGACCGCCGGGGAGCGCGCGAAGCTGATCAGCCTCCCCGCCGAGCTCGTGCGCGCGGTGCGGGCCTGGGCGGCGACCAGTCCCGGCAAGCTCGGCACGATGCTGATCGGGCTCGTCGTGGGTTCGCTGGTGGTCGGCGTGGTCGGCAGCCTGATGGTGTTCGGCAAACAGTCCTCGCTGGAGGACCTGGTCAAGCACCGGGAGCCGATGAGCGAGGCGAGCCAGGTGATCTACCACTCGCTGACCGAGTCCGAGGCGAGCGCGGCGGCGGCCTTCCTCTCCGGTGACGCGGACGCCGGGAAGATGCACGACGACTACGAGCACGCGCTCGAGGTCGCCGGTGGGGCGCTCGCGATCGCTGCCGGGGACGCCACCAAGACCCCGGGCATGGACGATCCCGCGCGCAAGCTGGCCAGCCTGCTGCCGCGGTACGCGGGCCAGCTCGCCACGGCCTATGCGAACAACCGCCAGGGTCTCCCGGTCGGCGCCTCCTATCTGGTGCAGGCCAGCAATCTGCTGCACGAGTCGATGATCGAACCGGCGCAGATCCTCTACGGCCAGCAGATGACCCAGCTCAGCGGCGAGGAGGACGACGCGGGCGCGGTGCCCTGGGTGGTCGCGGCGCTCACCGTGCTGCTGCTGATCGCGCTGATCCTGGTGCAGCGGCACCTGCGCAGCCGGACCAACCGGACCTTCAACGTGGGTCTGGTCGTCTCCACCGTCGCGGTGCTCGCGATGCTGCTGTGGTCGGCGGCCGCGCTGACCATTTCCGGGCTGCACGTGGCCACGGGCAAGGAGCAGGGGTCCGGGCAGATGCTGGACCTGTCCCGGGTGCGGCTGCTCGCCGTGCAGGCCCGCGGCAGCGAGAACCTGGCCCTGGTCGCGAAGGACGCGGACAAGTACGAGAAGGAGTTCAACGACCTGATCGCCAAGCTGCAGACCGAGGGCGGCAACGGCGGGCTGATCGGCGCGGCGGAACGCAAGGCGGCGGGTACCCCCATCGAACGGGATGTGCGCACCGCGGGGGAATCCCTGAACAGCTGGCTGAAGGCACACAAGTCGTTGCGGGACAAGGATTCCTCCGGTCAGGGTAAGCAGGCCATCCAGCAGGCGGTCGGCACCGCCGCGGACAGCGCGGCCACCCAGTTCGGCAAGGTGGACGCCGCGCTCGACTCGGCGATCAAGAAGGCCCGCCAGGAGTTCGTCAGCAGCACCAACTCCGCGCACAACTCGCTGCTGCTGCTCGACATCGGGGTGATCGTGCTCTGCGTGGTCGCCGCGGCCGGTGCGGCGGGCGGGCTGTGGCAACGCATCCGGGAATACCGGTGAGGGCGCGGCCGTTCGCGGGAGCGTTTGCGTGCGGGCTGCTGCTCACCGTCACCGGATGCGCCGGGATGGACCGGCCGGTGGACATCAGCGCGGTGCCACCGGCCAAGGATCCGCTCGGCCAGCTGGTCGGTGCGAAGGCGGTGCCCGCGGACAGTGGCACCGATACCAGCTGCGGGGATCCCACGGTGAGCCAGCGGCCGCCGGACAAGCTGCCCGAGCCGGGCAAGATGCCGCGCGGTTCCACCATGGCCAGGATCGCCCAGCGGGGTTATCTGACCGCGGGCGTGGACCAGACCACCTATCTTTTCGGGTACCGCAATCCCCGCTCCGGGGTGATCGAGGGCTTCGACATCGATGTCGTGCACGCGATCGCCAAGGCCCTGTTCGGGGACCGCGACCGGGTGCGGTTCGTGGTGATCAACTCCGACCAGCGGGTGCCCGCGCTGCGCAGTGGCAAAGTGGATGTCGTGGTGCGCACCATGACGACCAACTGCGCGCGCAAGAAGCAGATCGGGCTCTCCTCGGTGTACTACACGGCCGCGCAGCGCCTGCTCGTGGACAAGGCGAGCGGGGCGAAATCGCTCGCCGACCTCGGCGGGCGCAAGGTGTGCGCGGCCAAGGGATCCACCTCGCTGCGCACCATCGCGAACACGCCGGGCAAACCGGTTCCGGTCGCGGTGAACGACTGGGCGGACTGCCTGGTGCTGCTGCAGCAGGGCGATGTCGCGGGCATCTCCACCGATGACTCCATCCTCGCCGGGATGGCCGCGCAGGACCCGAAGACCGCGATCGTCGGCCCGAAACAGGAGTCGGAGCCCTACGCTGTCGGTGTCGGCAAGCAGAATGGGGACCTGGTCCGGTTCGTCAACGGCGTGCTCGACCAGTTCCGGGAGCAGACCTGGCCGGGAAGTTACGCCCGCTGGATCGGCGACCGGCTCGGCCCGCAACCCGAACCACCGGCACCGCACTACCCGGGTGCCGGGAAACCGCCGAAGGAGACCTGATGGCCCGCTGTGTCCGTGCCGAATGCTTCGGCGAGATCGTCGGCGGGGTGTGCAATTCCTGCGGCACCCCGGAAACCGGTCCGCAGCAGGGGACCGGCAGCCCGGCGATCGCCGAGCCGACCCCGACCTCGATGGTGCGCCCGACCTCGGTCGTGCGCCCGCAGCAGCCCCGCCAGGCGCCGCTGTCCCCGGAATCGACCGCGTTCGCGCCGCCGGTGCGCTCCGATGTGCCCCAGCAGGAGGCTCCGGCGCCGCAGCAGCCCGCGGCTCCGCAGCAGCCACCGGCACCGCAGCAAGCCCCGGTCCCGCCGCCCTGGCAGCAGCCGCAGCCCCCGGACGCGACCACGGTGATCCGCCCGGACCAGGGCCGCGGCAAACACGAACGGGGCAGTGAGTCCCAGAGCCGTGAGTCCCAGGGCCGTGGTTCGCAGAGCCGCGAGTCCCAGAGCAGGGAGTCGCAGAGCCGTGGTTCGCAGGGGCCGCAGTCGCGCGGATCCCAGTCGCGGCGCGGCAGCGAATCGCAGTCCGAGTCCTCCTCGCGCGGTTCCACCGGCAGCCGGGCCAGGGGACGGCGTGGCAGCGGAACCCGCACCTCGAAGCGGATGCGGATCGGGGCCGGGCTGGTCGAGGTCGCGCGGCTGCCCTACCGGGATCCGTCCTCGGCGATCATGTCCAACCCGGTGGTCGCCGAACGCAAGCGCTACTGCGGCAACTGCGGAAAGCCGGTCGCCCGTTCCGAAGGGGAGACCAGGGCCAGTGCCCGCGGCACCTGCCCGAACTGCGGGACCGCCTACTCCTTCCTGCCCAAGCTGCGCCCGAGCGAGGTGGTCGGCGGGCAGTACGAGGTGCTCGGCTGCCTCGCCTACGGCGGTCTCGGCTGGATCTACCTGGCCAAGGACCGCAACGTCTCCGAGCGCTGGGTGGTGCTCAAGGGACTGATCGACACCGGCGACCCCTCCGCGCTCGCCGCGGCCGTCGCCGAGCAGCAGTTCCTCGCCGAGGTCGAGCACCCGAACATCGTCAAGATCTACAACTTCGTGCGCCACCCCGATCCGGACACCGGGCGCGAGGTCGGCTACATCGTCATGGAGTACGTCGGCGGTCAGTCGCTGCGCGAGCTCGCCCTCGCGCACACCGACGAGAGCGGCAAGACCGTTCCGCTGCCGCCCGCGCAGGCGATCGCCTACGCGCTCGAGGTCCTTCCGGCGCTCGGTTATCTGCACAACGTGGGGCTGCTCTACAGCGACCTCAAGCCGGACAACGTGCTGCAGACCCACGACCAGCTCAAGCTGATCGATCTCGGTGCCGTGCGCCGCATCGACGACATGACCAGCCCGATCTTCTTCACCACCGGGTACGCCGCACCGGAGCTCGCCTCGGACGGGCCCTCCGTGCAGTCCGATATCTACACGGTCGGCCGGATGCTCGCGGTGCTGTCCTTCGACTTCTCCGGCTACACCAAGCGGTACCAGTACAGCCTTCCCTCGCCGAAGGAAGTGCCGCTGTTCTCCCTGTTCGAGTCCTACTACCGGCTGCTGCGCCGGTCGACCCACCAGCACGCGAACAACCGGTTCGCCTCCGCCGAGGAGATGTCCGACCAGCTCGTCGGTGTGCTGCGCGAGGTGCTGGCGCTGTCCTCGGGACAGGAACGGCCCGGCCGGTCCACCCAGTTCGGCCCCGAACTGCGCACCTTCGGTTCCGAGGAGATGCTGCACGGCTGGGACGGGGAACGCCCCGCGCCGCCGGAGTGGTCCGATGTGATCGCCGCGCTCCCGGTCCCGCAGTCGGACACCTCCGATCCCGCGGCGGGCCTGGTGTCCTCGGCCGCGGGCAGCGAACCGCGCGAACTGCTCGACGTGCTGCGCGGTGCCCCGGAGGACTCCGTCGAGGCCCCGCTGTGGCGCGCGCGGGCCCGCATCGAACTCGGCGAGCTCTACTCGGCGGCCCAGGAACTCGCCGCTGCCGAGGCGAACAACGTGGACGAGGACGGCAACCAGCTGCCCCCGGACTGGCGGATCAACTGGAACCGCGGACTGCTCGCCCTGGCCAGCAGGCGGCCGAGGGACGCGCGGCAGTTCTTCGACCAGGTCTACGACCTCGTTCCCGGTGAACTCGCGCCCAAGCTGGCGCTCGCGGTGAGCGTGGAGTACTGCGGGGACTTCTTCGCCGCGGCACGGTTGTACGAGCTCGTCTGGCGCACCGATCGCAACTACGTCTCCGCTGCCTTCGGGCTCGCCCGGGTCTACCTCGCCCAGGGCGACCGGTCCGGGGCGCTGGACGTGCTCGAATCCGTGCCCGACCGGTCCAGCCACTACGTCATCGCGCAGCTGGTCGCGATCACCACCCGGACCAAGGCGTCCTCGGCCGACCGGTTGCGTGAGGCCGATCTGGTGGCCGCGGGGCAGCGCCTCGAACGGCTGCGCATCGACGCCGAACGCAGGCACCGGATCAGCGCGGATGTGCTCACCGCGGCGCGGGACTGGGTCGCCGCGGGCAAACCCAATGCGGGCAACGGCGCGGCGACCGTGCTCGGCTGCGCGCTCGATGACCGGGATCTGCGGTTCGGGCTGGAGCGGCACTACCGCTCGCTGGCCCGGCTGGCCGGTACCGCCGAGGAACGCATCGCCCTGGTGGACAAGGCGAACGCGGTCCGCCCGCGCACCAGGACCTAGCCGCGGCTGTTCTGCCCCACGACCGTTCCGTCTCACGACCGTTCCGTCTCCCGGAACCGGAGCTTGGATTCGGTGCCGCAGGACGGACAGCATGGCGGAATGCCCGTCACCTCGGTACCGAGTTCCCCCGCCCCGCCCACGATCGGCCCGGTGCGGCGGGAGCTGCGCATCACCGCCCGGTTGCTCGCGGACAACATCGTGATCAGCGCGCTGCCCCCGCTCGCGTTCACCGTGGTCGCGGCCCTGCGCTACGGGCTCGGCGGGGTGGCCCTGGCCGGTTCCGTACTGGGATCGCTGCTGTGGTCGGTGCTGTTCATCTATGTGGTCGATGCGAGCAACCAGGCCGCGGCCGCGCACGAGGACCGGATCAACAAGCCCTACCGGCCCATTCCCGCCGGACTGGTCACCGAGACCGGGATGTGGCGCAGGGCGGTGGCGGGATCGGTGCTGTACCTGGTGATCGCGGCGTGCTGCGGCTGGATTCCGTTGCTGTGCGCGGCGATCTGGACGGCGAGTATCACGCTGTTCCACCGCAGGGTTGCGCAGCGCCACTACCTGTACGTCAAACCGTGGATCATGGTCCTCGGGGTCTGCGCGCAGCTGGCCGGTGGCTGGTCCATCGCGCACCCGCTGGACGGCACGGGCTGGCGCTGGGTGCTGGGGTGCGCGCTGCTGTTCGTGCTCCCGCTGCCCATCGAGGACATTCGCGACATCGAGGGCGATCGCGCGATCGGGCGCAGGACCCTGGCACTGGTACTCGGCGCGCGCCCGGTCCGGGCCTGGTTCATCGTGATGATGCTGGCCTGGCCGGTGCTCGCCTGGCTGTTGCTGTTCCGGGACAGCGGCGCGGCTCCGGCCGTCATCGCGGTCATCACGGCGGTGTTCACCGCGCTGTGCTGGGGCACCGCCGCGCACGCCGCGCTGCACCGGGGGCGGCGCGGGGACCGGATCGACTACCAGCTCTACAGCGTGGCACAACTGGCCCTCGTCGCCAGTGCGCTCGTGCTGTTGACCTAGGCTCGGGCAGGCTCAGGAAGCGGTCCCGAAACGTTTCGCCGCGCGCTCGCGTGCCTTGGCGGCCTCCTCCTCGCGATCGCGCGGCGGGGCCTTGGTCACCAGCTGGTCGAGCAGCGTCTGGGTGGCCTCGGCGACCGCGCGCACCGCGGTGTCGAAGGCTTCCTGGTTCGCGGCGGAGGGGCGGGTCGTTCCGCTGATCTTGCGCACGTACTGCAGCGCGGCGGCGTCGACCTCATCGGTGGTCGCGGGCGGGGCGAAGTTGTGCAGGACGCGAATGTTTCGGCACATGGGTCCACTATGACCGATCTGCCGGGCTCTGGCCATCGGTGCGGACCGCCCAGCCGGGAAGCCGCCCGGTGCGCGCCTCCTCGGCGAGGGTGAAGGCCCCGCGCAGCGCCGCGTCCTGGGTGTAGGCGGCGGCGCGCAGCTCGCACCGGTCGGCGCCGAGCGCGGCGAGGCGGGTGCGCAGGGCCTCGAGCAGCGCGGATCCGGTCGACATGAGCCCGCCGCCGACCGCGATCACGGCGGGGTCGAGCACGAGTACGAGCTGCGCGAGCGTTTCGGCGAGCCGGTCGAGCGCCTCGCCGGCGATCGCGGCGAGCCGGGGATCGGTGGAGCGCAGGATCGCGCTCGCGGTCAGGTCCCCATCCCCGGTTCCCCGCCCGGCCGCGGCCACGAGCGCGCCACCGCCCACGATCTCCTCCAGCATTCGCGGGTCGCCGAGAATCCTGGCGTAGCCGATCTCCCCGGCGAACCCGTTGGCCCCGGTCAGGATCCGCCCGTCCAGGATCGGCGCGGCGAACACCCCGGTGCCGAGGTTCAGGTACACCCCGGGATCCACTCCGCGCAGCGCCCCGGTGCGCAGTTCGGCGAGCGCCGCGGCGCGCACATCGTGGCCGAGCGCGACGGTGTGCCCGGGCAGTTCCGCGCGGATCGCGCCGGGCAGGTCGAACCGTTCGAGGCCGGGAAGGTTCGGGGAGAGCGCGATGCCCTCGGCCGTGACATGCCCCGGGCACACGATCCCGATGTGCGCGTGCCCGGTGTCGCAGAGCAGTTTGGCCGTGATCCGCAGGATCCTGCGTAGCGCACTCGGACCGTCCTCGCCCGCGTCCATCGTGGGCAGCCGTTCGGTGCCGAAGGGTTCGCACGCGATCACCGTTTTCGTGCCGCCGATGTCCACGGCGACGAGTGGCTCAGGTACGGGCCGGGGTTCGTTCATCGTTCGGTTTTTCCTCGGTTTCCTCGAACACCCGCCCCATCGCGGAGAGCACTTCCGGTCGTTTGCGTTTGGCGATCGCCAGATAGATACCGCCGATGATCATCCAGGCTACCAACAATATGGGGGCGAGCCCGTCCGGGAATCCGGGGAACGGAATGAGCTGGCCGTATATCGGGAGCAACATGAGTGCCACGGTCAAAACGGGAAGTACCGCGTGCCGGAAAACCGAGAATTCATCCCGGTGTTTGCGATAGTAGAACCGGATGAGCCCGATGCTCATCAGCATGTAGATGAGTACCATGCCGAGTCCGAGCAGGGTTCCCGCGAAGCTGTACACCCCGAGCGCCCCGATCGCACTGCCCACTCCGATGGTGAACACCAGCGCGAATCCGAGGTATGCGGTGATCGCGAACTGCGGCACCCCGCGCTTGCTCACCCTGCCGAGCAGCCGAGGGAGCACGTGTTCG
The DNA here is from genome assembly GCF_000737195.2 of Sciscionella sediminilitoris. GTDB lineage: Bacteria > Actinomycetota > Actinomycetes > Mycobacteriales > Pseudonocardiaceae > Sciscionella > Sciscionella sediminilitoris. The sequence continues at coordinate 36,728 of NZ_JALM01000022.1, read as the reverse complement.
CGGCCCATCGAGAACAGCACCCGCACGATCGCGTTCGAACCGGACACCACGTTCGCGAACTGGCTGATCAGCACGGTGAGCGTGAAAATCCAGGTGATTCCCCAATAACGGTGCACGAGCGCGCTCCACGGGGAATCCGCGGCGATCGCGTGCGCGTTTTCCGGGCCGAAACCGATCGAAGCCGTGTAGGTCATGAAAACGTAGAAAACACCGATCACGAGCACCGCGCTGAACAGGGCGAGCGGAATGCTGCGTTTCGCGCTCTTGGCTTCCTCGCCGAGCGTGGAAACCGATTCGAAACCGATGAACATCAGGATTCCCCACAGCATCCCGGTGCCGATCCCGCCGATTCCGTTCGTCGAATGCATCGGGTTGAACGGGGCGAGCGAGATGCCCGCGTCCCCGCCCTTGGCCAGGATCGTGGCGGCGAGCCCGAGCAGCACCCCGACCTCGAGTACGAGGAAGACCAGTGCGGTGCGCGCGGAACTGGAGACCCCGAGCGAGTTCACCACCCACACGATCAGCACGAAAACCACGGAGAACAGCTGCCAGGGCAGTTCGGCCCCGGAGAGCTCCTTGACGAACATCGCGCTGTAGTTGCCGAGCGCGGCGAACAGCATCGGGCCGACCATGCCGTAGGTGAGCAGCAGCAGCCAGCCGGACAGGAATCCGCCGCTCGGCCCGAATCCGTGGCTGTTGTAGGTGTAGGCGAATCCCGCGGTGGGCAGTTTGCGCGCGAATCCGGCGATGGTGTTCGCCACCAGCAGGCAGGCGATCATGGCCAGCAGGATGGAGAGCGGGACCGCGTATCCCGCCCCGCTCGCGGCCTGGCCGGTGTTGAACGCGACGCTGGTCGCCGGTCCCATGAACGCCATGCACATGGCGACTGCGCTGAACACCGAGAGGGTGTTCCCGCGCAGTTTGGTCGGATCTTTTCCGGACATTTCTCGGCTCCTCGGGTATCGCTCAGACCGGCTCGGCGACCAGGTTCGCTTCCTGGTCGTAGCGCGGGCGCAGTACGGGTGCGCCCGCGCGCAGTCCGGTCATGGCAAGGGTGCGCCCGCGGGTGACGAAGCTCTGCGGGCGGAAACAGAACACCACGGAGTCGCCCTCGCGGATCCCGGCTTTGCGCGCCCCGCACAACACGTTGTAGTAGTGGATCGCGCCGTCGTCCGCGGTGTCCACGTTCAGCACGGTGTCCAATGCGGACTCATCGCGCCCGGCCACCGCGGTCAGCTGGAATTCCCCGAGCACCTTGTCGATGTAGTAGCCCGCGCCGAACACATAGGCGTCTTCACCGTCCACATGCGACACTTCGCTGAGCAGGACGATCGCGGGCAGTTCCGGGGCGGAATCCTCGAACAGGTGCAGCGGTGTGGTGCCGAGCACCGCGTTGCCTGGTTCGACGTGGGTCGCCCCGGCCGCGGCGAGCTCGGGGAGGGTACGCGCCGAGGTGGTGCCCGGCATGTTGACCTGTTCGATCGGGAAACCGGCCGTGCGCAAGCGATCCGCGGCCTCGGCCACGGTGCCCGCGTTCGGCGTCGTCACGATGCGCCTGGCCTCGGCGTCCGCGAGCAGGCAGGGGAAGCTGGTCACTCCGGCGACCCGGATCCCCTCGATCGCCTGCACCGCCTTGGCTTCGCGCTCGATGTCCGCGAGGGCGAAGCCGCCGCCGTGGCCGAAGTAGAACCGGTCCCCGGGCGCCTGCACCCGCAGTAGCACGGCCTGCTCGATGCCGCGATCCCGCGCGGCCGCGCCGATCCGTTCCGCGGTGGGCACGGAGAACACGGTGACCACCTCGGGGTGCGCGTCGAGCAGGAACCCCTCACTTCCCCGGTGCGGCTGTACGAGATGACCGACGTGGCCGACCGGTACATCGTGCCGGTGCGCCGCGTAGGTGCACACCGGATCCACCGAGACGACCGGGCCGAGCCCCGCCGCGATGGCCGCCTCGCTCGCGTCCGGATTGCGGCCGTACTGCTTGGCCATCAGATAGGTGTGCAATCCGTTGCCCCGGGCCGCCTCGGCGAGCACCGCCGCGTTGCGCGCGATCATGTCGGTGTCCAGCACGTAGGTGTTCGCCGGGAGTTCGCCACGCTGATGTGCCTCGATGGCGGCGCTGGGCAGCCGGGGGTTTTTCTCGAGGAGACGGTTCAGGAACATGGCTTGCCTTCTTCGTTGAGTGGGGTGTTGTTCAGCAGCAGCCCGATATCGAGCGTGGTGCCGAGTGCGAGTGCGGTGTCCGTCTCCACCCCGAACCGGGTGTGCAGCACGGCGAGCGCCCGGGCCACGGCGCCGATCGCGCCCGCTCGGTCGCCGAGTTCCGGGGGGACCAGCCGCGGGCATTCGGGGAGTCCGTCCTGTGCGCGGGCGCGGATCCGTTCGCGCATCTCCGCGCCGATCGATTCGGAGACCCGCCCGCCGAGTACGACGAGTTCCGGTTCGTAGGCCATAGTCACCGCGGTGAGCACGAAACCGAGCGCCCGCTCGAACTGTTCGAGCACCGGGCGGTGCGCGTATTTCTGGCTGCGGAACAGTTCTTCTGCGGTGGTGACCGGGTACCGGGTCCTCTTGCTGTTCTCGATCAGGCCCTCCGCGGAGACCAGTCGCTCCACCGGTTCCCCTTCGAAGGGCAGGAATCCGAACTCGCCGACGAGCCCGGTTCGCCCGCCGAGCACCCGCCTGCCGAGCGCGACACCGGCGCCGAACCCGTGGCCGATGGTGAACATGACCGCGTCCTGTGCCCCGCTCGCCGCGCCATGGCGCAGTTCTCCTTCGAGTGCGAGGTTCGCATCGTTGTCGAAGGTGACGGTGCCGCCGAGTCGCTCGCGCAGCCGGGAGGTGAATTCGGTGCCGTTGATCTGCGGGAGGTTCGTCGCGCCGCGCACCGTGCTCCCGTCCGCGGCGACCGCGCCGGGCAGGCCGAGCACGATCACCCGTTCGGCGTTGGCGGCCTGCACGGCGAGTCCGTCGATCCGCTCGGCGAGCCAGTCCGCGAGCTCACCCGCGGTGCTGCCCTGCGGGGTGGCATCGGTGGTGTATCGCGGTGCGCCGCCGACCAGATCGGTGCCGAGCAGCCGGCAGGTGGTGCCGCCGAGGTCCACCCCGCAGGCCACGCCGCGCTCGGTCGCCGCCTCGAGCGCCACGGCCTGCCTGCCGCGTTTGCCCGTCTCGACCGGCGCGCCCTCCCGGATGAGGCCTTCCTCGAGCAGGTCCTCGACGACCCTGGACACGGTCGCCGGGCTCAGTTCGGTCGCCCGGCCGAGTTCAGGCCGGCTGCGTCGCCCGGAGGCGAGCAGCACGGCGAGCACGCTGGACCGGTTCGCCACTCGGGTATCCGCTGTCTCGACCATTTCGACTCACAGTGAAATATTTGCAGAGTGATTGAAATGTATGCCTGATCGAGCGCGGTGTCAAGATGTGATGAAAGACCAGGTCAGGACATGAAGGCGAGGAGCGCATCGGCCCCGGTTGCCGCGGCGGGGTGGGTCTGGAGCTTGTTGCTGATGTCCGTGAGCCGTGTCCGGATGCCGACATCAGCCGCGGTGCTGTTCACCGTCTCGCGCAGGCCCTCGGCGGTGAGTCCTTCCTGATCCAGGACCGTGCCGTAACCGAGTTCGGCCGCCCGCCGCCCATTGGCCGCCTGCTCCGGCTGCTGCGGACAGGAGATCAGCGGAACCCCGAAATAGAGCGCTTCCATGGTCGAGTTCATCCCGGTGTGCGAGACGAAGGCGCGCGCCGAACGGAGCACATCGAGCTGCGGGAACCGATCGCGCACCTCGAAGTTCGCCGGGATCGCGCCGAGTTCGGACTTGTCGACGTGTTCCCCGATGGACATGGCCACCCGCCATTCGGTGTCGCCGAACGCCTCCAGACAGGTGCGGTAGAACTTCTCCTGGGCGTTGAACACCGTGCCGAGCGAGATGAACAGCAGCGGATCACCCGGCGACTGCCAGCTTCCCGAGTCCACCCGGTCCTCGACGGCCGGGCCGAGGAACACGAACCGCTCATCGAAGGTCTCGCCGGAGAACTGGAATTCCCGGGGCACGAAGACCAGGTTCAGCTCCGCGATCTGGTTCAGGAAATCGACGTCCCCGCTGATGCCCTGCCCTTCGGCGAACACGCGAACCTGATCGTTGACCTTCTCGAAAGCCGCGCGCATCTTCTCGAATCCGCTGGTGTCGGCGTTCTCCATGAACGCCTGCCGCACATTGAAATGCTCATTGCTCGCATGGCTCGGGTGCAGGTAGGCGAACGGCAGGTCCAGCTTCCGCGCGAGCAGTGCGGCGACGCTGGTCATGGCGTCCGCGCAGATCACATCCGGGCGGTCCGCGGCATAGCGCTCGAGCAGCACCGGGTACGTGTCGGTGACCGAATTGACGAAGGTACCGATCCGCTTCAGGAATTCCTCCGTGTCGAACTGGATACCGCCCTTCGGGACATCGGGCAGGGTGAAGGGGGCCGCGACCGGTTCCGCGCCCGCGGCACGCACCTGCGCATGGAAATCCTCCCCGGTCGCATAGCTGACCCGGTGGCCACGGCGCACCAGTTCCGCGACAAGGGGAAGGGTCGGATTGACGTGTCCGTGCGCCGGCATGCTGAAGAACGCGAAATGCTTGGCCATACTCACTCCCTCGGTCGGTACATACCGATTGTGCCCGAACGGACACGGTCACGGTGCACTGCGAATGGGCGTGAGGGCCGACACATCGCGGCCTCCGGACATTTCGGCGATCGGGCCTATTTCGGATGAGCGGGCAGTTCGGTGGACCAGAGCACGGTTCCGCCGTTGTCCCGCAGTCGCACGGTGAGCGCCTTGCTCGCCGCGTCGATGCAGACCTGGCCGAAGAACTGGTATTCGGTCGCGGGGGAGGCGTTCTTCACCGGTGGCGCCTTGACGAAGACCTGGTGCGCGCCGAAGGTCGTGTCCACGGCGTCGGGCGGATAGGAACCCGCGTGCAGCGGTCCGGAGGTGAACTGCCAGAACGGGTCGAATTCGGGGAACGCGGCCTTGTCCGGGTCGAAATAGTGCGCGGCGGTGTAGTGCACATCGGTGGTCAGCCACACCACGTTGCGGATTCCGTTGTGCTTCAGGAACCGGAGTATGTCGGCGATCTGGCGTTCCCTGCCGAGCGGCGCGCCGTTGTCGCCCTGGGCGACCCCCTCGAATTTCCCGCCGTCGTCCGGAACCACTTCGCACAGCGGCATGTCGTTGGAGATGATCTTCCAGGTCGCGGTGGACGCGGCGAGTTCGCGCTTGAGCCATTCGGCCTGGCGGCGGCCGAGGATCCCGCCGTTGTTGTACCGCTGTTTGTTCGCCGAATTGGCGTCCCGGTACCAGCGCATATCGAGCACGAAGACGTCGAGCAGCGGGCCGTGGCGCAGCACCCGGTAGACCCGTCCTTCGGCGTCATGGCGCGGATGCATCGGCACGTACTCGTGGAATGCCTTGCGGGCGCGGTATTTCAGGACGTCGACGCGCTTCTCCCGGTAGGCCGGATCGTCCAGGATCTCGCCCGGGTACCAGTTGTTGCGGGTTTCGTGGTCGTCCCACTGCTGGATCTGGGCGACCTCGGCGTAGAACCGGCGCAGCGGCTCGTCGAGCAGGTTGTACTTGTAGTTGCCCCGGTACTCGGCCAGGGTTTCGGCCACCTTGGATTTCTCCTCGGTGACCAGGTTGTGCCAGATCGAACCGTCGGGCAGCGTGATGCTCGGTTCGATCGGATCATCGGCGTAGATGTTGTCCCCGTTGCACAGGTAGAAATCCGGGTCGAGTTCGCGCATCCGGTCGAAGATGCGGTACCCGCCGCGTGCGGTGTCGATGCCGAATCCCTGCCCGGCCAGATCGCCGGACCAGACGAAGGAAATGTCCCGGGCACCGTCCGATGCGGTGCGCAGATGGCCGGTGCGGGATTGCCCGGCCAGTGTCGGATCGGCGAGGTCGTAGGGCGTGATCCGGTAGTAGACATCGCTTCCCGAGGGCAGCGCGGGAAGCACGGCCTTACCGGTGAAGTCGGTCTCGCCGAGCAGCGGCGGCCCGGAAAACCGGCGCGCGTCCCGGAAATCCGGCCGGGTCGCGTACTCCACGACCATCCGGGACGGGCGGTCGGCGCGCGCCCACACCGTGGCCGTGTGCGCGCCGACATCCCCGCTCTGCAGTCCGTGCGGCAGGGTCGGGCGGCCGCCGCGGATCAGTGCCGGGGCCGGTGCCGCGGTGAGCACCGCCGCGCCACCGGCGAGGGCGCCGGAGAACAGGGTTCGCCGGGAGAGCTGAGCTCGAGTGGAGAACGAAGACACGCGCGCATCGCCTTTCGGTCGGAGGAATCAACAGTGATTCCTATCCGGCCGTGGCGAATTTCAGGTGTGCGCGCGGTGAATTGTTCCGCCCCGCCTCGCTGCGCTCATTCCTCGATACGGTGCGGAATGAAGGCGGCCCCGTCATCGGTGACCAGCCCCGCGGATTCGCGGATGCCGAGCCCGGCCGCGTCGTCCCCGACGATCCACGCGCCGAGTGCGGGCCGGTACCCGTCGAATTCGGGCAGCGGGTTGAACATCTGGTAGACGTAGCCCTCTTCGCCGTAGACTCCGCCGGTTTCGGTCTCGTAGCCGGGCGCGACGATCTGCATGTTCGCGCCTTCGCGGCCCAGCCGCGGTTTGCGGATGTATTCGGTGAGGAATCCGGGCTGGTCCAGGAAAGCGGGCAGCAGGTTCGGGTGGTCGGGGTACATCTCCCACAGGATCGCGAGCAGCGCCTTGTTGGAGAGCAGCATCTTCCACATCGGCTCGACCCACATGGTCTGCGGGAGTTTGGCGGCCGCGTGCTTGCCGAAGTCGTCGTCGACGAGCCATTCCCAGGGGTAGAGCTTGAAGATGGAGTTCATCGGGGACTCTTCGAGGTCGACGAACTGTTCCATGAGTTCGTCCCAGCCGATGTCCTCGATGGCGAGCCCGACCGTGTCCACCCCGGCCTCGGCCGCGGTCTCCTGCATGTAGGCGGTGGTGACGTGGTCCTCGCCGGTCGGGTCCCCGCTGGACCAGGTGAAGTGCACCTGGTTCGAGGGGAGCAGCCCGCGCACTTCCTTCCACCGCTCGACGAGCCGTTCGTGGATGGAGTTCCACTGGTCGCTGTCCGGGAACATCTCGGTCTTCCACTGCCACTGCACGACGGAAGCCTCGAGCAGAGTGGTCGGGGTGTCCGCGTTGTACTCGAGCAGTTTCGCCGGGCCGGTGCCGTCGTAGCGCAGGTCGAAGCGGCCGAAGATGTGCGGATCACGGCGCCGCCAGGATTCGGCGATCGCGGGCCAGGCCCACTCCGGAATGCCGAACTCGGCGAACCGCTCGGTGGTGACCACGGAATCGACCGCTTCCAGGCACATCGAGTGCAGCAGTTCCACATCCGCCTCGATGGACAGGATCTCGTCCATGGAGAACACGTAGTGCACCGACTCGTCCCAGTACGGCCGGGGCGCGCCCGCCGCGTCCTTGGCCGGAGTGCCGTAGACCAGGCCGAGGTCCTCGACGATCTTCAGCCAGTTCTTCCGGACCTTCGAACTTTCCTTGCGCACTCAGGAACCGCCGCTCTTGCCGCCGAAACCGCCGCTTTTCCCACCGAAGCCGCCCTTGCCGGTGCCGAGGCCGCCGCGCTGGATGGTCTTGCCGCTCTTGGTCTTGATGTTCGCGCCCTCGGGCTTGGTGAACGAGCCGCCGGTGACGCGGCCGTTCTGCACGGTCCCGCCGTAGTTGTAGTGGTATTGCCCGAATCCGCCACCCGGGATGAGCAGTGGCATGAACATCATGCCACCGGCGCCCGGATGCCCGCCGTTCTGCTCCACGTACTTCTGGTCGCACATGCGCTCGTCGGGTGCGACGTTGCCGTCCTTGTCGGTGCAGGTCGCGGTGACCTCGTCCGGCGTGGAGGTGATGTACCAGGCACCGATCAGCGCGGCGATCCCGACGGTGACCCCGCCGCCGATCATCAGCTTGCGCCTGCGCTCGGCCTTCTCCAGCTGCTCCTGCGCGGCCTGTGCCTCGGCCTGGGCGCGGGCCTGTTCGCGTTCCTCGGCCTTGCGGCGGGCGCGCTGTTCGGCTACCGAGGGCTCACGGGGAGTAGTGGACTCCGGATCCTGGTAGCGCATCGAGCCACGGGGCGTCGGCTCCTGCTCCTCCGGCTCGGGAGTTCTCTCGTCGTTCTGGTGCTCGGTCACGATCGTTCCTTGATTCGGCGCCCGGTTTGTACCTACGACGCTACCTCAGCCACGCCTGCCTCGTGTGCTGGCATGATAGAGCCGATGGCGCGCTACTCCAGGACGAACCGATCCCGCCCCTTCGCGCTGCTCGCCGCGGCCGCGCTGGGCGCGGTCATCGTGCTCGTCGTGGCGGGCGCCTTCTCCTGGCATCCGACCCGGTCCGCGGCCGCCGAACAGCAGGAACAGCGGGCGACCGCGCTCGCCGCGCCGCCGGGGACCTGCCTGAGCTGGCAGCAGCCGGGCCAACGGCAGATCGGCACGGTGGACTGCGCCCGGCCGCATCTGTTCGAGACCATCGGGAAGGTGGCCCTGCCCGCGGGCGACCGGCCCCCGGCCGGTGCCGCGCTCCAGCAGCTCAGCGCGCAGCGATGCACCGCGCAGGCCGCGTCCTACCTCGGCGGTCCGCTCGATTCCCAGGGCAAGTTCAGCGTCGGTGCCCTCGCCCCGGACGCGGATCAGTGGAGTTCCGGCGAACACACGCTCGTGTGCGGGCTGCGGGCCGCCGCACCCTCGGGGAAGCGGCTGTTCGAGGTGACCGGATCGGTGCGCGGCCAGGATCAGTCGAACGTCCGTGAGCCGGGCACCTGTGTCGGCCTGACGGACAAGGGCGCGCCGGGGGACCCGACCGACTGCGGGAAGGCGCACGCCTACGAGATCGTCGGCACCGTGGACGAGAAGGAATTGTTCGGAAACGGTTATCCGAGCGAGAGCAAACAGCGCCACGGTCTCGTGGACCGGTGCACCGCGCTGGCCAAGCAGTACACCAAGCTCGACTACAGCGGCCTCGGTCTGCAACTGACCTGGGACACCATCGGCAAGGACAGCTGGGCGGCCGGTTCGCACAAGATCAACTGCAAGGTGGCCGCGCTGAAGAAGGACGGGTCCGGGCTCAAGACGACGACCGGGAGCATCCGCAGGTGAGTGGCATGCACCTGTCCGAGGCGGAGTTCACCGAACTGGTCGGCGAGGCACTGGACGGAATCCCGGAACGGTTCACCGCCGCCATGGACAACGTGGTCGTGCTCGTGGAGGACGAGCAACCGGGCGAACCCGGACTGCTCGGCCTCTACCACGGCATCGCGCTGACCGAGCGCACCACCGAATACGGCGGGGCGCTACCGGATCGCATCACCATCTACCGGCTGCCGATCCTGGCCCGCTGTGCCACACCTGCCGAAGTGGTGGAGGAAGTGAAGATCACCGTGGTACACGAGATCGCGCACCATTTCGGGATCGACGACGACACCCTCCACGACTACGGCTGGGCGTGAACACGGTGCTCGGATCGGCTTGATTGGCGGCTCGGGTAGCGGAACCTCAGGCGCTCCCCCGCTCCGGGATCACCTTCTCAAAGCCGCTGCCTGAATCGCTCAGCTGGTGGGCATGGCGAAGGCACTGCGCAGGGTGCCCGCCGCTTCGGCGAGTGCCTGAGCCGGGCGCGGGCCGACGCCGAGCATGTTGATGTAGCCGTGGATCAGGTCGCGGTGGCGGCGCAGTACGACCGGAACCCCGGCCTCGGCGAGTTTGGCCGCGAAGGCCTCGCCGTCATCGCGCAGCGGGTCGAAGCCCGCGGTCGCGATGTAGGTCGGCGGCATCCCGGAAAGGTCGTCGGCGAGTGCGGGCGCGAACCGGATGTCGGTGCGCTGTTTGGGCGGGCAGTAGTAGTCCGCGAAGTAGTCCATGTCCTTGTCGGTGATGAAGAAACCGGAGGGGAACAGTTCTTTGCGGCTGCGCGTCGGCTCGGGCGAGGTGGATGGGTAGAAGGCGAGCACGAAATCGGGATCGGCGAGCAGCCCGGTGACGATCGCGAGGTTGCCGCCCGCGCTGTCCCCGCCGACCGCGATCATCCGCGGATCGGCGCCGAGTTCGGCCGCGTGCGCGCGGGCGTAGTGGTAGGCGGTGAGCGCATCGTCCACCGCCGCGGGGAAGGGGAATTCCGGGGCGACCCGGTAGTCGACGGACAGCACCCGCACCCCGGCGTTCTGCGCGAGGAACCGGCAGGCGTTGTCGTGGGTGTCCAGATCTCCGATGACCCAGCCGCCGCCGTGGAAGAACACCAGCAGCGGCGAGCCGTCCGCCAGCCCGGCCGGGGTGTACAGCCGGGAACGCAGTTCCCCGATCTGCATGGTGCTCGCGTAGACCGGCTCGATGCGCGGCACATCCACCGCGGGACCGTTCTCCACCAGGTGTTTGCGGGCCAGGGGCGGTCCGCCCGGCGCGCTGAGTCCGTCGATGCCCTGAAGTTCGAGCAGTCGCAGCAGCAGCCGCATGTCCGGGTCGAGGGTCTGGCCGTCGAGGCGAATCGGGCGGCCGGAGAGGGCTTTGCGTATCGGTGCGGGCAGGTTGAACAGCGTGCGCGCGAACTTGGTGTTCACACTCGGCGGGAGCTTGCTGACGAGCTTTGTCGCATCGACCACGGTTGACCTCCTCGAGAACCTGGCTGTGAGGCTACCCAACCTGCCCCGGTGCTCGGCGACCCAGCGGTAGGTACGGTCCTGGACCTGCCGGATCACCGGCAGGCGATACAGCGTCACCGGGAGACCACTGCCGGTCACCGCGGCGAGGGCGGTGTTGACCGCCTCGGCCCCGGTCGTCCGCTTCCCGTCCGCGCCGACCCAGTGCAGCGATTCGGCGAGCTCCGTCCGGCTCACCCCGCTGAGCTCGGTGGCGCCCGGATCCTGCAGCGGCAGCAGCGCGACCCGTCCGTGGTGGTCCAGCCGGGCGAGCAGATCTTTGCTCTGCAAGCAGAATCCGCAGTCGCCGTCGTAGATCAGTGTGCCCAGGATCATGCTCGACCTCTACTTAGGTTGAGGTGTCAGACTGGTTGCGGGGTACTCCACGTATGGGAAGGATCGTAGGCATGACGGTCAGCATTGTCGGGATCGGCGGCTCCACGAGGCCGGACTCGCAGTCCGGGCGCGCGATGCGGCTCGTGCTCGCCGGGGCCGAACAGGCCGGCGCTAAGGTCAGCGCGGTCACCGGCGCCGATCTCGAGCTGCCGTTCTACGACCCCTCGATCACCGAACGGCCCGCTGCGGCCGTCTCGATGATCGAGCTGCTGCGCGCCGCCGATGGAGTGGTGTTCGTCTCGCCGGGCTATCACGGCACCGTCTCCGGGCTGGTGAAGAACGCGCTCGACTACATCGAGGAACTGCGCACCGATGACCGGCCCTATCTGGACGGCCGCGCGATCGGCTGTGTCGCCGTGGCCGCGGGCTGGCAGGCCTCGGTGAACACGCTCAACGCGCTGCGCTCGATCGCGCACGCCACCCGGGGCTGGCCCACCCCGCTCGGTGCCGCGGTGAACTCCATCGAGGTCGGTTTCGACGCCTCCGGGGGCTGCACCGATGACCGGGTCGCGGCGAACCTGGCGATGATCGGCGCGCAGGTGACCGAGTTCGCCACCCGCCGGGCGGCATAGCGAAGGCCGTCCGTTGGTTGTACGGGAGACCGATACGAAAGGACGGACGACATGGCAGCTGCACACATCGACCCGCTGTACACCGCGACCGCGATCGCCAGCGGGGACGGCCGCAACGGGGAGGTTCGCTCCTCCGACGGGGTGATCGACGAGAAGCTCGCGGCTCCGAAGGAGATGGGCGGCCCCGGCGGCCTGCACACCAACCCGGAGCAGCTGTTCGCCGCCGGGTACGCGGCCTGTTTCCACGGTGCGCTGCGGCTGGTCGCCAAGCAGGCGGGCGAACAGCTCGGCGAGGACACCGAGGTGACCGCGAACGTGGGCATCGGCAAGACCGAGTCGGGCGGCTTCGGGCTCACCGTCGCCATTCAGGTCAAGCTGCCCGGCCTGGAACAGGGCAAGGCCGAGCAGCTGGCCGCGAACGCGCACCAGGTGTGCCCCTACTCGAACGCCACCCGGGGCAACATCGAGGTCCAGGTCAGCGCCGTAACTCATTGAGAGGTCAGCGTTGGGGGCGGTCCCCGTAGCGCCGGGTGCGTGGGTGGTGAACAGCGGCTACGCCGCTGAAGAACACGTGGACCGTTATTCGGCGAGGGCGCGGCGCGCGAAATCGATCTCGATGGCCGTCTGCTTGATGGTCTCGGCGACGACGAGCGAGCCGTGCCCCGCGTCGTAGCGGTACACCTCGTAGGGTGATCCGCGCTCGGCGAGCCGGTCGAGGTAGTTCTCGATCTGGCGGATCGGGCAGCGTGGATCGTTCTCGCCTGCGATCACCAGTGCCGGCGCACGCACCTGGTCGACGTAGGTCAGCGGGGAACACCGGGCGTAGAGCTCGGGAAGTTCCTCGGGGGAGCCGCCGAACAGTGCCCGGTCGAAGGCGCGCAGCTGCTCCATCTCGTCGGCGTACGCGGCCAGGTAGTCGGCGACCGGGACCACGGCGAGCCCGGCCGCCCAGCGCTCCGGCTGGGTGCCGATGCCGAGCAGGGTCAGGTAGCCGCCCCAGGAGGCGCCGCCGAGCACGCACCGCCGCGGATCGGCGAGCCCGGTCTGCACGGCCCAGTCCATCACCGCGGCGATGTCCTCGAGCTCGGTCAGTCCGGGGCGGCCCTCGATCGCGTCCCGCCAGGTGGAACCGTATCCGGTGGAACCGCGGTAGTTGACCTCCACGACCGCGAACCCGGCGTCCACCCAGGCCGCGCGGTAGGCGGAGAACCGGTCCTCGTCGCTGGCGTGCGGGCCGCCGTGCACGGAGAACACCGTCGGCAGCCGCTCGCCGCCCGGGGAGGCCACGAGCGCGTGCACCGTGCCACCGGGACCGGCCACGAAGGCATCGGTCACCGGGACCGACTCCGGGGCGATCGGACCGGGCGGCTCGAGCAGCACCCGCTCGGCGCCGTCCGCACCGAGGGTGCGGATCTTGCCCGGGGTGGACGCTGCGGACCAGGAGTACTCGACCGATCCGTCCGGGCGCGCGCTCGCCGAGCCGATGGTGCCCTTCGGGGTGTCCAGCGCGGTCAGCCGCATGGTGCGCAGGTCGAAACGGTGCACGGTGTTGCGGCTCTCGTGGGTGTGCAGGATCAGCAGTGCCGATCCGTCCGGATACCAGTCGGCGACCACCTCGCCGGGCAGATCGAGCAGGATCTCGGTCTCGGCGTCCCGCACCGGATCCCAGACGAGCAGTTCCTCCCGGCCGCGCCGTTCGTGCACCACCAGCAGCCGGTTGTCCCCCTCGGTGGGGCCGAAGGCGATCGCCTCGAGTCCCTTGCCCGGTCCGTCGGACTTCTCCGCGACCACCGAGCCGTCCGCGACGGAGTACACGCGCAGCGCGGGGTGGCGGTTGTCGCCGTGCTCGGAGTGCCCGATCGCGAGCAGGGTCTCGTCCTCGGACAGTGCGGAGACCCCGGCATCGGTCTCGTGCCGGTAGATCACCCTGGCCGGGTCCGTTCCGGTGGCCAGCCAGACGGTGCTGCCCTCGTCGGTGGAGACGCCGACCGCCCGGGTGTTCCGGCCGATGGCGAGCCCGCCCGGGTAACCGTCGGCGGCCTCGGGAACCGCGGGTGTGCCCGCTCCGCCGGTGAACGGTTCGCGTATCCAGTGCCCGAACTCGTCGCCATCGGTGTCGTTGAACCACCAGATCGACTCGCCGTCGGCGGACAGCGCCCCGTGAATGGTGCCGTTCGGCCGGTCCGTGACCTTGCGGTGCTCGCCGGTCTCCCGGTCCCAGGCGTACAGCTCCCACACCCCGGAGGCGTTGGAGACGTACAGCGAACGGGCGGGTGCGTGCTCCGCCCAGTCGGGCAGGGACATCCGCGCCGCGGTGAACCGGGCCCGCCAGCGCGACTCCGCGCTCGCGTCGTCGAACAGCTGTCCAGGAACGGGGGCTTGCGGATGCGCGGTACCAGTCACGGCGCGATCATCGCACGGTTCTACTATGAGCGACGTGATGGCACAGGTCGAACACGGCGAGCTAGGTGAGGACGAATTCGAGGAGGAGCAGACCGGCGTCGAGCGGGTCTTTCCCTGGATTCTGCTCATCGGCGGGCTGATCGGGGCCGCCTCGGCGATCATGCTGACGATCGAGAAGATCAACAGCCTCGCCGACAAGAACTATGTGCCCAGCTGCAACTTCAATCCGCTGATCAGCTGCGGTTCGGTGATGAACACCCCGCAGGGTTCGGCGTTCGGGTTCGCGAACCCGGTCATCGGCATCTTCGGCTTCGCGGTGGTCATCACCATCGGCGTCGCGCTGCTCTGCCGGGCCAGCTTCCCCGACTGGTTCTGGATGGGCCTGCTGTTCGGCTGCCTTTTCGGGGTCGGCTTCATCCACTGGCTGTTCATCGAGAGCGTCTTCGTCATCCACAAGCTGTGCCCGTACTGCATGGCGGTCTGGATCGTGATGATCGCGATCTTCAGCTACACCGTGCTCGTGCTGTTCTCCACCGACCGGGTCGGCGCACCGGAAGCGGTCAAACGGCCGATGCGCGCGATCGCCCGGTTCCACCCGGTCGTGCCGATCGTGTGGCTGCTGATCATCTTCGGGATCATCGTCGGCTACTTCTGGGACCAGTGGGCGGTGGTCTTCTAATCGAGCTCGGGAAGGGCGGAGCGCTGATAGCGGTTCGCCGTCCGCATGAGTTCGGTCGCTTTCGCGAAATTCCCGCGGGCCGAGGCACGCAGGGAATAGGAAAGGAAAGCGACACTTGTCAGGAAATCGGCCGATGAGTCGCTGCCGTCCGATTTCCGGAGCATCGATTCGAGCATTTCCTCGATCGACTCCGCCGCGCTGAGATGCGCCACCCGCAGGGCGTTCGCCGAATCGGCGATCGCGTGCCGTTTCTCCGGGGGAAGGGAATCGAGCCAGTCCTGCTGTTCTTTGCCGACCTGCCAGTCCTTGGGGAACCCGCTCACCGGGGCATTTTACCAGGTAGCGGCGCGGGCAATCCGTTTCTCGAAGGAGTGGTCCGTGTACGGATCGTCACCGTAGCCGGGGATCTCGGTGTAGCCGAGCCGCGCGTAGAGCCGCCGCGCCTCGACCAGGTCCGTCCGCGTCTCCAAGCGGATCACCGAGGCGCCGCGTTCGGCCGCGTGCCGTTCCGTCTCGGCCACCAGGAGCCTGGCCAGCCCGGTCCCGCGCTGCGCGGGCCGCACGTACAGCCGCTTCAGTTCCAGGTAGCCGTCCGCTTCGCGCAGCCCGGCACAGCCTGCCGGTTCCCCGTCGACGTAGGCGATCAGGGTGACCGCGAGGTGGTAGGGGCGTTCGGCGAGTTCCTCGTCGATCTCGGCCTCGGTCGCGGGCCTTCCGTAGTAGCGCCCGATCACCTCGCCGAGGTATTCGCGCAGCAGTAGCCGGTCGTCCGGGTCGGTCGGCGCAACGGCGCGGATCTCGGTCACCCCACCAGTTTCGGTGCCCCCGCAACCGAAATTCGGCGGCAACCCAATAAGGCGGCAACCCAATAAAGAAGCCCGGGTCCGTACGGACCCGGGCTTCCGGCTATTTGTCGGGGTGGCGGGATTTGAACCCACGACCTCCTCGACCCGAACGAGGCACGCTTCCAAGCTGCGCCACACCCCGAGATGAGCCGTGCATGAGTCTAGCCGATGGCTTCACCGCGGCCGAAACCGGCCCCACTCAGGCTGTCCGAGTTCGCGGTCGGCACCGGGACCAGCGTCAACAGGTTCGCCTCCGGCGGGCAGGCGAACCGGACGGGGGCATACGGCGAGGTGCCGAGGCCCGCGGAGACGTGCAGCCACATGTGCGCGCCCCAGCGCGAGGCGCCGCGGGCACGGGAACGGTCGAGCTCACAGTTGGTGACGATCGCGCCGTAACCGGGAATGCGCAGCTGTCCACCGTGGGTGTGCCCGGCGAGCACCAGGTTGTATCCGTCGTTGGCGAACGCGTCGAGCACCCGTGGCTCCGGCGAGTGGGTGAGCCCGAGGCGCACCGCCGCGCGCACATCCGCGGCACCCGAGATGCGGTCGTACCGGTCCCGGCGCAGATGCGGATCGTCGACCCCGGCGAGGAACACATCCCTGCCGTGCACATCCAGATGGCCACGGGAGTGCGTGGCGTCCATCCAGCCGCGTTCGAGCAGCGCGGCCCGCAGATCCCGCCAGGGCAGCCGGACGCCGTGGATGCGCTTCTTGTTCGCCCGCGGCATCAGGTAGCGCGCCGGGTTCTTCGGCTTGGGAGCGTAGTAGTCGTTGCTGCCGAACACGAAGGCACCGGGGAAGTTCAGCAGCGGGCCGAGCGCGCGCATCACGGCGGGTACCGCCTTGCGGTGGGCGAGGTTGTCCCCGGTGTTGATCACCAGATCGGGCTGTAGCTCGGCCAGTTCGGCCACCCAGCGCTGTTTGGAACGCTGGCCGGGCATCATGTGCAGATCCGAGATGTGCAGCAGCCGCAGCGGCTCCGCGCCCGGCGGCAGCACCGGAAGCGTCGCCTCGCGCAGGGTCCATCGCCGCCGCTCGTAGATCCCGGCATAGGCGAGTGTCGCTGCACCGGCCGCTAATACGGACAAAGCGGAGCGCTGGATACGGTTCATACCCTCGATGCTACGTACTCGCGGGCGGGATGGGTAATGGTCCTTACCTATGCTTAACGCTGCTCGTGGTGCGGAGTGCGGCTGTGGCGCTCACCAGTGCGAGCGCCACCGGGGCGAGGATCGCCGGGTTGACGTAGCCGGGCACGAGGTCGGTGTCGGCGTCGCATTTCCGGCTGAGCGGGAAGAACCGAGTCGCGACCTCGTCGGGAGAGCGGGGTCGTAGTAGTCGCAGGTCTCGGGAACACGCATGCGGTACAGGTGCCGGAGGGGCCCTGGCGTGGATGAGGATCGCTCCGGCGAGCGCGCACCCGGCGGTCGTGGTCAGGAGCGCGCTCGTCCGTTGGCTACTGCTGCTTGCCATCCGAGGTGTAGAGGGTGATCTGCTGCCCCTTCACCACATTGCCCTGCGGGGTCTCGGCGAGGACGGTGCCCTGTTTGGCCTTCCCGGTCGTTTCCTTGACCACGACATTGGTGTATCCGGCCTTGCTGAGCGCTTCCTTGGCGGAGTCGACGTCCTGGTTCACCACATAGGGCACGACCGGGGCGCGGTCGCCGCTGGTGAGCATCGAGTCGGGGGCCGGTGGCACGGGTTTGACCTTCTTGTCGCCCAGGATGGCGTTGAAGGCGTCGAAGTAGGGCGGACCGGCCGCGGAACCACCGAAGGCACCGCCCTTGTCGCCGCCGGAACAGCCCGCGACGATGGGTTTCCCGCCGCAGAGCGGAGCCGGGTTGGAGCCGTCGGAGTAGACCATCGAGGCGACCCCGTAGTTGTCCACGCCCGCGGCGAAGGCGACCGATTCGTTGGAGTTGGTGGTACCGGTCTTGGCGAAGTCGGGCCGGTTCCAGTTGGCCGCGCGGGCCGCCGCCGCGGAGGTACCGCCGATGGTGTCCTCGGACATACCCTGAGCCAGCGCCTTGGCCACATCCGGGGAGATGACCTGTTCGCAGGGCTTGCTCGGCACCGGGACCGGTTTGCCGTCCCGGTCGGTGATGGACAGCACCGGGTTCGGCGGGCACCAGGTGCCGCCGGAGTTGATCGTGGACATCACATTCGACATCTCGAGCGGGCTGACCGCGCTGACGCCGAGGGTGAACGAGAGCTTGGTCTGGTAGAACTTCGACTGCGGCTGGTTGAGCCGGTCGTCCTTGGAACGCTGATCGTCCGGATCGGTGATCGGCGGATTCCCGATCGTGTTGGACTGCATCGTGTGCCGCAGCCCGAGCCGCTGGGCCATCTGCAGCACCTTGGACAGCCCCACCTTGTTCTCCAGCAGGAAGAACGCGGTGTTCGGGGACTTCTCCAGGGCGGAACGCAGCGAGATGGTCGGCCCGGTCCCGTTCAGGTTCGAGGTGTGCTGGGGCTGCTCGAACCTGGGTGCGCCATTGCGCTTGACCGAGACGCTCTTCGGGTTCGGCAGCACCGTGTTCAGGCCCGCGTCGCCGTTCTCCAGCGCCGCGGCCGAGGTGAAGATCTTGAACGTGGACCCGCCGCCGAAGGTCACCGAGGGATCCGAGACGACGTTGTAACTGCGCCCGCCCTCGTCGGCATCGATGCCATAGGTGCGGTTGGAGACCATGGCCTGCACCTGGTGCGCCTGCGGTCCGGAACCGACGACCGCGAAGGAGTTCGTGACGTTCGGGGAGTCCGGTGCCACGGACTTCTTCACCGAGTCCCGGGCGGCCTTCGACATCTTCGGGTCCAGCGAGGTCTTGATGGTGTAGCCGCCGGTCTCGATCTGGTCCTTGGTGAACCCGTTCTCCTCGAGGTATTCCTTGACGTAGTCGCAGAAGAATCCGGCGTAGTCCGGCGCGCCGACGCAGCTTGGCGAGGGCAGCTTGCGCTCGGGCACGATGCCGAGTCCCTCGTTCTTGAGGTCCGCTGCCTGCTGCTTGGTGATCGCCTTGGACTCCGCCATCTTGTCCAGCACGAAATTGCGCCGCTGCAGGGCCTTGTCCGGGTTCTTCCACGGATCGAGCACGATCGGGTTGTTCACCATGCCGGCCAGCAGCGCGGACTGGGGAATGGTGAGTTTGTCCGGGGTGGTGTCGAAGAAGGTCTTGGCCGCGGCCCCGACCCCGTACACGTTCGTCGCGAAGGTCACCACGTTCAGGTAACCGGCGAGGATCTGGTCCTTGCTCATCCGCTGCTCGAGCTGCATCGAGATGCGTGCCTCGCGCAGTTTCCGCGCGATGTTCGCCTCCTGATCGCGCAGCTGCTCGGCCTTGTTGTTCCGGTGCACGACGTTGACCAGGAAGTTCTTCACGTACTGCTGGGTGATGGAGGAGGCGCCCTGGGTGCTGCCGCCGCCGACGTCGTTGATCGCCGCGCGCAGTGTGCCCTTCCAGTCCACCCCGCCGTGGTCGAAGAACCGCCGGTCCTCGACCGCGACCATGGCGGCCTTCATGTTCTGCGAGATCTGATCGGGTGCGGCGGGCAACCGGTACTGGTCGTACAGCGAAGCGATCTGGTTGCCGTCCTTGTCCAGCACCCTGGTCACCAAGGGGGACTGGTTCGAGGTCAGATCGGCGGAGAGATCGTCCACCGTGTTGCTCATCTGATTGGAGAGGATTCCGGCGCCCCCAGCTGCGGGAAACAGCAGTCCGGCGACGAGCACCCCGGCGACTAGGCACAACCCGATCAGCTTGAAAAGACCATCTCGCACACGCACCCGGCCAGCATACGTGCGCGACGTAAAGCCAGGCTTGCCTCCACGCCGCGTAATCGCACTCTCTCTCCAGGTATCCCGTGTTCACTCGATCGGATTACCCATCTCCGGGTGGTCAGGAAATCGATTTCTGGACTGATGGAACCAATCGCTATTACAGTGCGTCGCAATCCACGAATTGAGCCGACCGCGCGGCATGGATGGAGGCCGTCGCCGCTCGCGGTATCCGGATTCGAAGGGGAACCCGGATGTGGATTGTTGATAACCGATAGGGGGTTCTCGATGGGGAACGATCGGAACGGGTGGCGCAGCCTGGCCTCGTGCCGCGACACCGATCCCGATGAACTGTTCGTACGCGGCGGGGCCGAGCAGCGCAAAGCGAAGATGGTGTGCATGAGCTGTCCGGTGCGCACCGAATGCCTCGCCGAGGCGCTCGACCGCAGGATCAACTTCGGCGTCTGGGGCGGGATGACCGAACGGGAACGCCGTGCGCTGCTGCGCCGTCGTCCGGAGGTCGGCTCCTGGCAGGAGCTGCTCAGCTCGGCCCGCGAGGAGTTCGTGCAGGAGAGCAAGGCGGGCTAGCGGGCCGGAGTCCCGGCCGCGCTCGCTCAGACCCCGACCAGGCGCAGCCCGATCTCCCGCAGCCCGTCCAGATCGTGCACGTCTCCGGCGAGCGCGGGTACCCCGATGGTCGCGATGCTCGGGTGTGCCTTCGCGAAGCGGGCCAGCAGCCGCTCTTCCTTGTGCGCGAGCGCGGCGCGGTCGGCGTGCAGCCGCAGGACCGCGGCGGCCAATGGTGCCCGCCCGAGTTCCTCCAGGTGTTCGGCCGCGGCGATCGCCCGCGGCTGGGCCAGCTCGGTCAGCAGCGGGTGGGTGCGGTTCACGACCAGTCCGGCCAGCGGCATCCGCTCGGTGGCCAGCCGCTCGACGAAGAAGGTCGCCTCACGCAGCGCGTCCGGTTCCGGGGTGGCCACGACCAGGAACGCGGTGCCCGGCGAGCGCAGCAGCTCGTAGGTCTTCTTGGCGCGCTCCCGGAACCCGCCGAAGATCGAGTCGAAGGCCTGCACGAAAGTCGAGGCGTCGGTGAGCAGCTGCCCGCCGATGATCGTGGACACGGCCTTGGCGAAGATGCCGAACCCGCCCGCCACGATCTTGCGCAGCCCGGAGCCGCCCGCCCGCGCGGGCCCGGCGAGCAGTTTGAGCACCCGCCCGTCGAGCACCGTGGACAGCCGCTGCGGCGCGTCCAGGAAGTCCAGCGCGGACCGCGAGGGCGGGGTGTCCACCACGATCAGATCCCACTGCCCGGTCTGCGCGAGCTGGCCGAGCTTCTCCATCGCCATGTATTCCTGCGTTCCGGAGAAGTTCGCCGAGATCGTCTGGTAGAAGGGATTCGCCAGGATCTCGTCGGCGCGCTCCTTCGTGGCGTGCGCGAGCACCATGTCGTCGAAGGTGCGCCGCATGTCCAGCATCATCGCGGAGAGCTCGCCCTTGGGGTCGAATCCCTCGATCTGCACGGCGCGCGGATGATTGCCCAGCTCGGCGAGCCCGAGTGCCTGCGCGAGCCTGCGTGCCGGGTCGATGGTGAGCACCACGGTCTTGCGGCCCCGCTCGGCCGCGCGCACCGCGATCGCGGCCGCCGTGGTGGTCTTGCCGACCCCGCCGGAACCACAGCACACGATCACCTTCGTGTCCCGGTCGTCGATGAGGCCGTCGACATCCACCGCTTGCTCAGCTGACACGGCTTCCCCCGGCTCCCTGTGCGTTCAGTGCTTCGGCGAGCTCGTAGAGGGCGGCCACATCCACCCCTTCGGTCAGCTCGGGCAGTTCCAGCACCGGGAGGTCGGTGCCGTCGAGCCGGGCGCGGGCGCGAGCCTCGGCGTCGACGCGGACCGCGTGTTCCACGGTCTCCTCCACGAGCCCTTCCAGTTCCTCGAGCCGCAGATCCAGTCCCGCGCTGGAGAGCCCATCGCGGATCCGGTTCTTGTCCACCCGGCCATCGGCGGCCGAGGAGATCGAGCGCGCGGGCAGCCGTGGCGGGCGCACCCGGTTCAGGATCACCGCGCCGGGACGCAGATCGGCGGCGTCCAGATCACGGATCGCCTCCAGCGTCTCGGTCACCGGCATCTCCTCGAGCAGCGTCACCAGATGCACCCGGGTGTCCTGGGAGTGCACCAGGTTGATCACGCCGTCCGAATGCCCGCGTACCGGGCCGACCTTGGCCAGATCGGAGAGTGCGCGGGTGACGTCGAGGAAGGGCACGATCCGCCCGGTCGGCGGCGCGTCGAGCACCACGTGGTCGTAGAGGTGCCGCCCGCGCGCCTCGGTGCGGGTGACCGTCTCCTTCACCTTCCCGGTGAGGATCACATCGCGGAGCCCGGGGGCCAGCGTGGTCGCGAACTCGATCGCGCCCATCCGGCGCAGGGTGCGGCCCGCGAACCCGAGGTTGTAGAACATGTCCAGGTACTCGAGCATCGCGGCCTCGGTGTCCACCGCGAGCGCGCGCACCTCGCCCTCGCCCGGCGCGGCCGCCACGTGCTCCTCCGCGTAGGGCAGCGGGGGAATGTCGAACAGCTGCGCGATGCCCTGGCGGCCCTCGACCTCGACCAGCAGCACCCGCTTGCCGCCGGTCGCGAGCGCGAGTGCCAGGGAGGTGGCGACCGTGGTCTTGCCCGTGCCTCCCTTGCCCGTGACGACGTGCAGTCGCGCGCGGGCGAGTTCGGCGTCCCACGGTTGGTCGGTGGGCATCATCAGTTCAGCCTATGCGTTCTCGAACGGTCGCCGGGGGTGAGCCCGGCGACACCGGGTGCTGGCACCTACTTCCGCGTAGGAAACCCGATGCCGCCGCCGACGTCAAACCTCCGTAGGCTCGGGTCATGACGAAGTGGGAGTACTCAACGGTTCCGTTGCTCACGCACGCCACGAAGCAGATCCTCGACCAGTGGGGCGAGGACGGCTGGGAACTGGTCACCGTCCTTCCCGGGCCGACCGGCGAGCAGCACGTGGCCTACCTCAAGCGCGAGAAGGCATGAGCGAGCTCGGCAGCGAGTCTTCGAGGCCGGCCGGGCACGCGCAGCGGCTCGCCGAGCTGGGGATCACGCTTCCCGAGGTGGCCACCCCGGTCGCGGCCTACGTGCCCGCGGTGCGTAGCGGCTCGTACGTGTACACCTCCGGCCAGCTGCCGTTCGTGAACGGGGAACTCGCCGCGACCGGCAAGGTCGGCGCCGAGGTCAGCGCGGAGGACGCGAAGGCCTATGCCCGCACCTGTGCGCTGAACGCGCTCGCCGCGGTGCACGCGCTCGTCGGGGTCGATGCGATCACCCGGATCGTGAAGGTCACCGGGTTCGTCGCCTCCGCGCCCGGTTTCGGCGGCCAGCCAGGGGTGCTCAACGGCGCCTCGGAGCTGTTCGGTGAGATCTTCGAGCAGGCGGGCACGCACGCCAGGTCCGCGGTCGGGGTCGCCGAGCTGCCGCTCGGTGCCCCGGTGGAAGTCGAACTGATCGCCGAGGTCGGCTGAACGAGCCTGCGCCGGTCGGCTACTCAGCTTCCGGCGCGTTCCCTGGCCTCGGCCAGCAGGCGCTGCAGGTGGAGACCACGGTGTGCGTCGCAGGCATGCCTGGTCTCGCCCGCGTCCAGCATCGCGGTGAACTCGTCGAGCAGCATCGCGAAGCTGTCCGGGGCCGGGGTCTCTCGGCCCTCGAGTGAGCTCGCGCCCGCGGGACCGATGGCGGTGAACTTCAGCCTGCTCGGCCGCACCGGGACGTGCAGCGAGAGGGTCACCGTGCTGGTGCGCCCGCCCTGATGGCCGAGCAGCAGCTGCCACAGTCCGTCGGCGGTGTGCTGGGCGGCGCGCACCTCGGTGATCGGGCCGAGTGCGGCGTCGACCAGGTCGAGCACGTGCGGGCCGATGTCGTCCAGGGCGCCCCGCTCGTGCCGCCACGCGGAATCGCGGTACTCCCCGCCGAGCAGCGCGCCGGAGAGCCAGGTTCCGATCCCGCCCTGCCAGTCCTCGCGTTCGCCGATCTCGGTGAGCCAGTTCCGGGTCTCGTCCGCGAACCGGCGGGTCAGCATCACCATCGAGGCGACCCCGGCCGCCTCGATGGCCGCCACCAGTCGTTCGGCGCTCTCGAGACTCGCCGCGATGGGCTTCTCCAGGATCACGTGCCGTCCGGCCCGTACCGCGGCGAGCGCGTGCTCGGC
This sequence comes from Sciscionella sediminilitoris, assembly GCF_000737195.2. Lineage (GTDB taxonomy): Bacteria > Actinomycetota > Actinomycetes > Mycobacteriales > Pseudonocardiaceae > Sciscionella > Sciscionella sediminilitoris. The sequence goes on along the minus strand of NZ_JALM01000022.1, from coordinate 13,159 downwards.
CTGCACCTGCGGTGGCACCGCGAAGGTCACCGCGTCCACCGAGGCGTACAGGTGTTCGAGGCTGCCGAACACCTGCCCGCCGTTGGCCCCGGCCACCCGCTGTGCGGCTTCGTCCCGGCGCGCCCAGATTCCGGCCAGCTCGGTGCGCGGATGCGCGGCGATCGAGGGCGCGTGCACCCGGTTCGCCCATGGGCCCGCTCCGACCAGTCCGATCTTGATCCTGCTCACGGCAGGGACCATAACGATCGGCTCGTCGTTAGGGTGTCCGGGTGGATGAGGTGCCGGAACAGATCAAGTTGCCGGACGGGTTCGTGCCGGATGAGGAACCGGCCGAACCGGTCACGCCGCGCGATGCGGCGACCGTCGTACTGCTGCGGGCCGCGCCCGAGTCGGGGACCGAGGTGTTCCTGCAGCGCAGGGTGACCCAGATGGCCTTCGCCGGTGGGATGACCGTGTTCCCCGGCGGGGGCGTCGACTCGCGGGACGCGGATGCCGGTATCGCCTGGGCGGGCGAGCCCGCCGCGTGGTGGGGCGAAAGGTTCGGCTGCGATGCCGCGCTCGCCGGTGCCCTGGTGTGCGCGGCCGTGCGGGAGACCTTCGAGGAGTCCGGGGTGCTGCTGGCGGGCCCCTCCGCGGACACCGTGGTCGCGGACGCGGGCAAGTTCGCCGAGGCCCGTGGTGCCCTGGTGCGCAGGGAGCTGTCCTTCGCCGAGTTCCTCGCCGCGAACGAGCTCGTGCTGCGCGCGGATCTGCTGCGGCCGTGGTCGCACTGGATCACCCCGGTCGGTGAACCGCGCCGGTACGACACCCGGTTCTTCGTGGCCGCGTTGCCGGACGGCCAGCGCGCCGATGGGGACACCAGCGAGGCCGATCACACGTCCTGGCGCCGCCCGGCCGAAGCCCTCGAGGACCACGAGCGCGGGCACAGCGTGCTGTTGCCGCCGACCAGGGTCACGCTGAGCGAGCTCGCCGCGCATCCGAGCGTCGCAGCGGCGATGGCCGCGGAACGCGAGATCGAACCGTTGCTGCCGAGGCTGGTCCGGGAGAACGGGGACGCGTTCCTCGTGCTCCCCGAGAAGGCCCGGCGAGTCCTGGCCAACGGACTGGCCAACGGAACCGAGCCGGACGGAATTCGGCGTGGAGGAGGAGCGCGATGACCGGACACCCGGCCTATGCCGAACCGCGCGAGGTCACCGAGTTCGCGACGGTTGTGCTGCAGCGCAATCCCGGCGTGATGACCCTCGACGGCACCAATTCGCTCGTGCTGCGCGCCCCGGGCAGTGCCGCCTCGGTGGTCGTTGACCCCGGTGAGCCCGATCCCGCCCATCTCGACGTGCTCGCCGAGGCGGCGGGCGCGGTGGAGCTGGTGCTGATCACCCACCACCATCCGGACCACTACGGCGCGGCCGCCGAGTTCGCCGATCGGGTCGGTGCCCCGGTGCGGGCTTTCGACGCGGAACTGTGTCTCGGCGGGGGAACCGCGCTCGGTGACGGCGAACGGGTGGACGCGGCCGGGCTCGACATCGAGGTCCTGCACACCCCGGGGCACACGCACGACTCGGTGAGCTTCGTGGTGCACCGCGCCTCGGGGCCGGTCGTGCTCACCGGGGACACGATCCTCGGCAAGGGGACCACGGTGATCGACAGCCTCGGCGACTACCTCGGCTCGTTGCGCAGGCTGGCCGATACCCCCAGTGCGGCGATCGGCCTGCCCGGCCACGGCCCGGAGCTCGGCGATATCGCCGAGACCGCGCGCGAATACCTCGAGCACCGCGAGCAGCGGCTCGACCAGGTGCGCGGGGCGCTGGCGGTGCTCGGCCCCGAGGCGAGTGCCCGGCAGGTGGTCGAGCACGTCTACGTCGATGTGGACCGCTCGCTGTGGCCCGCCGCGGAGCACTCGGTCCGCGCGCAGCTGGAGTATCTGCGCGGCGCATGATCACCTCCCCACGATCGGCATGATCACGTAACGCAGTTCGGGCACATCCGGGGAGCTCAGCAGGGTTCGCCGCATGCCGTCGAGCACCCGCATCCGCACCGTGGCCGAGCCGAACCCACGCAGCGCGCCGAGCAGGTACGCGCTGCGGAAGTGCTGGGCGAGCTGACCGGTCACCGAGGCCTTCACGGTTTCGCTCGCCGTGCCGAACCCGGCACCCTCCTCCGCGGTCGCGCGCACCCGCACCTCGTCCTCACCGAGGTCGAGCAGCACCGCCCCGCGCCCGTCGGCGAACAGGCCCGCCCTGCGCACCGCCCCGGCGAGCGCCTCTGCCTCGAGTTCCACGACCGCATCGGCGGCCTCGTCGAGATAGCGCTGCTCGTCGATGAACGGGGTGGCCAGCAGCGCGGTGCTGACCACGCCGCCGGACCAGCCGAGCGCGAACCGGTCCTCGTCCCCGTGCAACCGCACCGTTCCGGTGGCCCTGCGGGTGACCTCGCCGAGCACCTTGCCCGGGACGAGCACATCGAAATCCTTGCCGTCCCAGGGCAGATCGGCCACCGCGAGCTGATAGCGGTCGGTCGCGGTCATCCGCAGTGTTCCCGCCCGGCCGCGCAACCGCACCCCGGTGAACATCGGCAGCGCGAGATCGGTGGAACAGGCAGCGGCGACCACCGCGAGCGGTTCGGCGAGCCGGGCGGCGTCGAGTTCCCCGAGCACGGGCGGTGGTTCGCGCACCCCGGGATGCAGCCCGAGGTTCATCAGCGGAAGGGAGAACCGCGCCCCCGGGGTGCGCAGCACGAGCGCCTGTTGCTCGACGCGCACCCGGACCTGCCCGGCCTCGAGGGCGTGCACGGTCTCCGCGAACGGTTTCCCGGGCACCAGGGCCGAACCCTCGGTGTGCACCATCGCCTCGATGTCGTTGACCAGTGCGCGCTCGTTGTCCACGGCGGCAAGACGCAGCCCGGCAGGGCCCGCGTGCAGCAGCAGACCGGAAAGCACCGGATCCGATCGCCGTGCGGGAAGCAGGCGGACGGCGGCCGAACACGCGGCATCGAGCTCGGTGCGGCTCGTGGTGAACTCCATGGCCCGGACGCTAGCGAGGGGGTCTGACAAGAACGGACAGAATCGGGTGCACGTTCACCCGCACGTGGTCTTCTCCTTCTAGGGTGCCCGCCATGGACCGACGCACCCTGCTGTTGACGACCGGTACCGCGGCCGCTGCTTTCCTGCCGACGCTGAGTTTCGCGGCGAACGGGCAGCAGGGCAGGGACAGCGCGAAGACCATCGACGGCAGGTTCGATCCGGGCGCGCCGGATTGGTACTACCTGCCCGTCGAGGTTCCGGAAGGGGCGAACCGGATCGAGGTCGGCTATTCCTACGACAAGCCGCAGGCTCCGGCCGGTCAGTACGGAAATGCCTGCGATATCGGGATCTTCGGCCCGGAAGGGGAATTCCGCGGGTACTCGGGCGGGGCCCGCGAGCAGTTCGTGATCCGGGCCGGGGACGCGACACCCGGCTATATCCCGGGACCGATCACCCCGGGACTCTGGCACGTCTGCCTCGGCCCGTACACGGTCGCGCCGCAGGGGATGCGTTACCGCGTGACCGTGACCATCGGCTTCGGCGAACCGGGCGAGCCACGCCGTCCGGTGCCCGCCCCGCTCACCGCTCCGGCACGGGACCGCGGCCCTTCCTGGTATTGCGGGGACAACCATCTGCACACCGTGTATTCGGACGGCAAGCGAACCCTGGACCAGCTCGTGGCGGATGCGCGCGCGGCCGGTCTGGACTTCATCACCTCGACCGAGCACAACACGCACAGCGCGCAGCTGGTGCTCGGCGAGCACGCCCGCGGGGACCTGCTGATGCTCAACGGGGAGGAGGTCACCACCCGCAGCGGGCACTGGCCTGCGATCGGATTGCCCGCGGGGACCTGGATCGACTGGCGCTACCGCGCGGGTGATCCCGGCGCGTTCGCGAAGTTCACCAGGCAGGTGCACGCCGCCGGTGGACTGGTCATCGCCGCGCATCCGTTCGCGGACTGTTTCGGCTGCACCTACGAGTTCTCCTATGAGCTCGCCGATCTGGTCGAGGTGTGGAACGGGCCGTGGACCCCGGACGACGAGGCCGCGGTGACCACCTGGGACGGGCTGCTGCGCACCGGAAGGTTCATCCCGGCGATCGGTGACTCGGACGCGCACAAGCCCACCGATGTGGTCGGGCTGCCGCAGACCGTGGTGCGCGCGGCGAGCCTGCGCCGCGCGGATCTGCTCGCCGGTCTGCACGGCGGGCATTCCTGGCTCGCCGAGTCCGCGAAGGTCGGCCTGCGGTTCACCGCCGCCACCGCGAACGCCCGCGCGGAGATCGGCGAACGGCTGCGGGCGGGGCCCGGTGACCAGGTACGGGTGGAGCTCGAGGTCGACGGCGTGCCCGGATGCACCACGCGGGTGCTCAGCCAGCTGGGCCCGGTCGCCACCGGGACCGGGCCGCTGAGCTGGGAGACCCGGCCGCGCTACACCAAATGGGTGCGGGCCGAGGTGCGCCGGGGTTCGGCCATGGTCGCGCTGACGAACCCGATCTTCATCGGCCCGCGGTAGCCAGTTCGAACTGTGCGGGAGCCGCGGTGTCCGGCGGCCGGATCGTGCGGTGCAGCATCAGCAGCAGCGCGGCGACCACGACCGCGGCGGCACCCGCGACCACGAAGGCCAGCGAGGGGCCCGAGGCGTCCACCAGCTGTCCGGAGATCGACTGGCCGACCGAGAGCCCGAGGGTGGCCGCGGTGATCACCCAGGCGAAGGCCTCGCCCGCCATCTGCTTGGGCGCGACCGTCTCGATCAGCACCGAGTGCGTCGCCGATTGCGGGGCGAGCATCGAACCGGCGACCAGCATCACCGCGCCGAGCCCGATCAGTTCGCCCGGCAGCGACATCAGGCCGATGAACACGCCGAACAGGCCGAGCAGGGCGGGCAGCCGGAGCCCGAGCGGGCGCGGGACCGGGCGCAGGCTGTAGAACACCCCGACCAGCACCGAGGTGATCGACCACAGGGAGAGCAGCAGGCCACCGGCCGAGGGTGCACCCGAGCGGGTCGCGGCGGCCTGCACGGCGACCTCGACGAACCCGATCGCGAGCCCGAAGCCGAGCGCGCCGAGCGCCAGGGTGCGCATACCCGGTGCCGCGAGCGGGCCGAGCAGGCTGGCCTTGGACTGCTCCTGTTCCGGTCCCCAGGAACGCACGGTCGGGGTGAGCGCGAAGGCGACCGCGCCGAAGGCCATCACGCCGACCGCGACCACGACACCGGTGCCGTGCCAGGGCAGCGCGATCAGCGCACCGGCGATCCCGGGGCCGAGGATGAAGAACACCTCCTGGCTGATCGCCTCGTAGGAGTAGGCGGCCTGGCGCTGGTGCGGATCGGTGAGCACCCGCGGCCACAGTGCCCGGGAGGCCGAGCCGACGTTGGGCTGGCTCAGCCCGATCCCGACCGAGAGCGCGACCAGCAGGACCGGGGTGGCCTTGGCGGACACCGCGAGGATCTCGGCCACGGAGAACACGATGAGCCCGGCCGAGGCGATCAGCAACGGTTTCGTCGGGCCGAGCCGGTCCTGCATCCGGCCCTGGGCGACCGCGCCGAGCGCGACCCCGATCAGGTTGCCCCCGGAGATCAGCGAGGCCACCCAGAACGCGCCGAGCTCCTGGCGGGCGAACAGCAGCAACGACATGCTGACCATGGCGATCGGCATGCGGCCGAGCAAGGATGCGAGCACGGGCAGTCGCATCGAGGGCAGGGTGAGCGCGGCGCGGTAGTCGGCGAGTTTGGCGTTGCTGGACACGAGTACCAGTCTGACTTATTTTAGTACCTGCGTACCAGTAAATTTGTGGTGCGTCTGGTCACCACGACGGGTTGCCCCGGGGTTTGATATCGGTTCGGTAACAGGGACGACTCAAACCGTGCAAGCTCGCAACGTTTTGGGGTTCCCGGGAGTCTTACCTAATGACAGACACGCGAACCGGCGCGATCATCGGAAGTAGCCGCATTCGGGGCGGTGAGGTGATCGACCACAGAACTCGGGTCTGTCACCACGCGGCCGGTACTTTGCTCGGGAACCGGCACGCAGCAATAAGTCAAACGCCGTAAAAGGCGCCCTCCCGGCTGAAGGTTCGGGGCCAGAGGCTGGAGGGTAGGGGAGCGCGGGTTATCGGGGATAAACCGCGTACACACAACAGGGGCCAGCGCGCCGCGTCGGGGGCGGCGCCTGGCCCCTGTTGCGTGCCCGGAGAACACACGAGAAAGGGCGGCCGGTTCGCGAACCGGCCGCCCTTTCTCGTGGATCAGGTGTTCAGCGTGCGCGACGGGCGAGCCGCTCCGGGTCCAGGATCAGCACGCTCTTGCCCTCGAGGCGCAGCCAGCCACGGTGCGCGAAGTCGGCGAGCGCCTTGTTCACGGTCTCCCGGGAAGCACCGACGTACTGCGCGATCTCCTCCTGGGTCAGGTCGTGGGTGACCCGGAGCAGACCGGCCTCCTGGGAGCCGAACCGCTGCGCGAAGGTCAGCAGCGCGCGGGCCACCCGGCCGGGAACATCGGTGAAGATCAGGTCGGCGAGCATGTTGTTGGTGCGCCGCAGCCTGCGCGCGACCACACGGAGCAGCTGCTCGGCGATCTCCGGGCGCTTCGAGATCCAGTCACGCAGCTCGGGGCGGCCCATCGAGTAGGCGCGCACATCGGTGACGGCGGTGACCGTCGAGGTACGCGGACCCGGGTCGAAGATCGAGAGCTCACCGAACATGTCCGAGGGGCCCATGATGGACAGCAGGTTCTCCCGGCCGTCCGGCGACTTGCGGCCGATCTTGACCTTGCCCGACTGAATGATGAACAGGCGGTCGCCCGGCTCACCCTCGGCGAAGATGACGTGGCCGCGCGGGAACTCGACTGACTCCAGGGTCTGGACGAGAGCCTCTACGGCTGCGGGCTCAACACCCTGGAAGATGCCCGCTCGGGCCAGGGCCTCATCCACCTCGTGCCTCCTTGACTACATCTGCTGTGCGGTCGGTCACTACTGTCGCATACTAGGCGCACTTTACGCCGCAGGGCGCTGGGCCTTTGTCTGCGAGGTACGGCGTGGGGACCGGCGCAGCCGAAACATATCAAGTGCGCGGCCGATGCCATGCCCGTACAGCGCCCTGACCTCGTCCGGCCGGGCTTGCTCGAGGAACTCCTCGACCTCTTCCTCGCGGAGTGCGACATCCCGCAGCCGGTGCTCCACACGCTCCATGAACAGCGCAAAGAACATGATCACCAACGGCACGATGAGGATGAACCAGGCAGCCATGATGTCCTTATCTTGGCTCATGGCCGAACCCGCGTGACGCATGGGGTGCCCCTGGCGTGTCGGCTCCGGCATTCGCCCCAGGTCACGCCTGGCCGAAACGGGCATGCGTAACCTGTTCTGGTGGCCGTCACCGCACGTTCGACCTCGCACCTGGCCGTGGTACGCCGGGCGCGTCGCATGCTGCGCGCGCTCTACCGCGGGTACCCGGAGGCACACTGCGAGCTCGACTTCACCACCCCGCTGCAACTGCTCGTCGCCACGATCCTGTCCGCACAGTGCACCGATGTGCGGGTGAACAAGGTGACCCCCGCGCTGTTCGCCAGGTACCGCACCGCGGCCGACTACGCGGGCGCCGACCGCACCGAGCTCGAGGAGTACATCCGCAGCACCGGCTTCTACCGGAACAAGGCGAACTCGATCATCGGTCTTGGCGCCGCGCTCACCGAGAAACACGGTGGTGAGGTCCCGGCGCGGCTCGAGGACCTGGTCAAACTGCCCGGGATCGGGCGCAAGACCGCGAACGTGGTGCTCGGCAACGCCTTCGGCATCCCCGGGATCACCGTGGACACCCACTTCGGCAGGCTGGTGCGCCGCTGGGGATGGACCGAGCTCGAGGATCCGGTCAAGGTGGAGCACGCCATCGGTGAGCTCATCCCGCGCAAGGACTGGACCCAGCTCTCGCACCTGGTGATCTTCCACGGCAGGCGGGTGTGCCACGCGCGCAAACCCGCCTGCGGGGCGTGCTTCCTGGCCAGGGAGTGCCCCTCCTACGGCATCGGCCCGACCGGACGGGACGAGGCCGCCGCGCTGGTGAAGGGCCCGGAGGCGGAGCACCTGCTCGCGCTCGCGGATGAGCTGGGCTGATGGACCGGGGCAGGAAAACGGGACTGCGGTGGCTGCTCGTCGTCGCGGTGCTCGTGCTCGCCTGCGTCATCGCGCTGTGGCCGCGTGGCGGTGACCAGGGCGGATCCGATCGGGCCGCCCCCGCCCCGGTGCGCACCTCCGCGGCACAGCCACCGGTGCGGGTGAACCTGCCGGGGTGCCCCGGCGGCAGCGGCGGACAGGTCGCCCAGCTGCGCGGGGTGCACACGAACTGCCTCGCGGACGGTTCGGATGTGGACCTGGGGGCCGCGCTCGCGGGGAGGACCACCCTGGTCAACGTGTGGGCGAGCTGGTGCGCCCCGTGCCGCGAGGAACTGCCGCGGCTCGCCGAGTACGCCAACCGCAAGGGTGCGGCGAACGTGCTGCTCGTGCAGGTGCAGAGCGATCCGGAGCAGGGCCGCGCGATGCTCGGCGAGCTCGGGGTCCGGTTGCCCGCGGTGCACGACTCCGGCGCGGCGCGGGCGGCGCTCGCGGTGCCGCCCGCCCTCCCCGCTTCCTATGTGGTGACCGCCGACGGCGCGGTGCACTTCGTCACCGAACCGCGGGTGTTCACCGAGACCGACTCGATCGCCGCGGCCGTCGACCGGTACAAGGAGCGCTGAATGGCTGACAACCCCGCCTATCCGGCCTGGTCCGGCGAACCCTTCGCGGGACCGCTCGTCGCCCCGGAGCTGGTTCCCTCCTGGCTGCGCACCCTGACCGGGGCCAGCGGCGAACTGGACGGCGGGCTGCTGCAGCGGCTGGCGAAACAGGGCGGCGGCACGCGGGAGGCCGCGGTGCTCGTGGTCTTCGGCGCGGATGGTGCCGAGGACGTGGTGCTCCAGCTGCGCGCGGACACCCTCGGTGCGCACGCCGGACAGGTGTCGTTTCCCGGCGGCGGGGCCGAACCGGGGGATCACGGCCCGGTCGAGACGGCGCTGCGCGAGGCCCGCGAGGAGGTGGGCCTTCCCGCGGACGCGGTGCGCCCGATCGGGGTGCTTCCCCGGCTGATGATCCCGGTCTCCGGCTACACGGTCACCCCGGTGCTCGCCCATTGGACCCGGGATGTCCCGGTGAGCGCGATCGATCCGGAGGAGACGGCCGCGGTGGCCAGGGTCCCGATGCGGCACCTGCTCGACCCGGCCAATCGCGTCCAGGTGCGGGTGCGCGAGCGGTACACCGGCCCGGCCTTCCTGGTCCCCGGGATGCTCGTCTGGGGCTTCACCGGCCTCGTACTGACCGGTCTGCTCTCCTTGGGTGGTTGGGACACCGGTAGTGACCGCGGCCACGATAGAGTGCTCGAGCTCGACGAGGCCTGGCGGACCGTACGGGAGATGCCGCCGTTGCGGGGGAGGGTGCAAGCGTGAACTGGGTCGATGTGCTCGTGATCCTGCTGGCGATCTCGGTCGCGCTGATCGGGGCGAAGCAGGGACTCGTGGTCACCCTGCCCGCGATCGTGCTGATGCTGGCCGGGGCCGTCGTCGGGATCAAGCTCGCGCCGTCCCTGGTCTCCGGGATCGAATCGCTCGGTCTGCGTGCCGCGCTCTCGGTCGGGATCCCGGTACTGCTGGCCGCGGTCGGCGAGACGATCGGCGTCTATCTGGGGCGGTTACTCAAGAAGCGGATGACGAACCGGCACGTCGCCGGGGTGGACAACGCTCTCGGTGCGGTGCTGCAGGCGGCCGTGGTGCTCGTGGTGGCCTGGTTCGTGCTGCTCTCGCTGACCGGGATGCCGGGAATGCCCGGACTGGTCTCGGCGATCAACAGCTCCAAGGTGCTCGCCGGGGTGAACTCGCTGATGCCCCAGGCCGCGAAGGACCTGCCCTCGGAGCTGCGCCGGCAGCTGAACTTCCCGGGCTTCCCGACCGTGGAGAGCCCGTTCACCCAGACCCCGGTCGGCGGCGAGGTCGGCCCGCCGAACACCGCGCTGCAGCGCTCCGCCGTGGTGCGCAAGGTCCGCCCGAGCGTGGTGAAGGTGCGCGGGCGTGCCCCCTCCTGTTCGCGCGCGCTCGAGGGCAGTGGCTTCGTGGTCTCGCCCGGCAAGATCATGACCAACGCGCACGTGGTCGCGGGCACCACGAGCACCACCGTGGAGTCGACGAGCGGCACCTACACGGCCCGGGTGGTCTACTACGACCCCGAGGTGGACGTGGCCATCCTCTCGGCTCCCTCGCTGCACGCGCGGCCGCTGGAGTTCAGCTCGCAGGAGGCGAGCACCGGGCAGGACGCGATCGTGCTCGGCTACCCACTGGACGGCCCGTACACCGCGGTGGCCGCGAAGGTGCGCGAGGACCAGGCACTGCGGATCCCGGACATCTACGAATCGCAGCGGGTGACCCGCCAGGTCTACATCCTGCGGGCGACCGTGCGCAGCGGGAACTCCGGCGGGCCGCTGATCACGCCGGGCGGCAGCGTGCTCGGCGTGGTGTTCGGTGCCGGGGTGAACGACAGCGAGACCGGCTATGCCCTGACCAGGCGCCAGGTCACCGCCGCGCTGGAGAACGTGGATTCGACCAGCCGGGTCGCCACCGGGGCCTGCGCGGCGTGAACTAGCTCTGCGGGGTCTCGTCCGGCTTCTCGGCCGAACCGCGGTTGCGCAGCGCGGCGACCGTGTCCTTCGCCGAGTCGATCGTGCGCTGCGGGGCGCGCAGCTTGCGCACCTTGAGGAAGCCGAGCAGCCCGGCGAGCGCGGCGACAACGAACATCGCGCCCCAGACGATCCCGTACGCGGCCGAGCGGTACAGCCCGACATCGGCGAGCAGTTCGGCGACCGCCATGAAGAAGAAGAACGCGCTGAAGCCGAGCACCACGAGGGCGATGATGAAGAAGATGCTCCCGGTCAGCGCCTTCTTGATCTCCTTGGTGACCTCGGCTTTCGCCAGTTCGACCTCGGCGCGCACGAGCGTGGAGAGGTGGGTCGAGGCGTCCCGGACGAGCGCGCCGACGGACTGCTGCCCGTCACCGCTGCGCGGAATGCCGCTCGCGTAGGCGTTGTCCTCGGCCAGCGGGATAGACGGCACCGCCGGCTCGAAGCGGCCATGTGGTTGCTGCTCCTCGGTGCTCACGCGGCTCATCGTGCCACATCGCACCCGCCGCCTTACGCATCACTCACGCAGGTCGGTGTGTACGCGGCTGCGGCGCACCAGCATCGCGGCCGCGAGCAGGGAAGCCACCGCCGAGGCGATCAGTACCGCCGCCTTCGCGTGATCGGCCTGCGTCCCGGTCAGGGACAGCTCCGCGATCAGCAGCGACACGGTGAAACCGACCCCGCCGAGCATCGAGACCGCGGCCACATCCCGCCAGCCGAGCCCCGCGGGTTTGGCGCCGAGACCGAGCTTGACCGCGGCGAACGAAAAGCCGGTGATCCCGATGAACTTGCCCACGATGAGCCCGACGATCACCGCGAGCGGAACCGTATCGGTGAACACCGCCGACATCGCCTCGCCGTTGACCGGTACCCCGGCCGCGACCAGTGCGAACAGTGGCACGGCAAGGCCCGCCGACCACGGCTGCAGCAGGTGCTCCATCCGCACCGCCGGTGCCTCGTGCTCCTCCGGATCGGGGCGCACCCTGGTCAGCAGGCCGAGCAGCACCCCGGCGATGGTGGCGTGCACCCCGGCCTCGTGCACCGCGTACCAGGTCAGCAGCGCGATCGGCACGTAGACGAACGGGGTGCGAATACGTTTGTGCTGGCAGAACCAGTACAGCGCGAGCAGCAGGACAGCGGCGCCCGCGGCGAGCCAGTTGATCGAGTCGGTGAACAGGATCGCGATCACCGCGATCGCGCCGAGATCGTCCACCACCGCCAGGGAGAGCAGGAAGACCCGCGCGCTGCTGGGCATCCTGGAACCCGCGAGGGCAAGCACCCCGAGCGCGAAGGCGATGTCCGTGGCGACCGGGACCGACCAGGCGTCCCCGATCTGGCTGCCGCCGACGGCGAAGGCGAGCAGCGCGGGCGCGATCATTCCGCCGATCGCGGCGATCGCGGGCAGGGTCGCCGCCTTCACCGTGGACAGCTCGCCGACCACGAGCTCGCGTTTGAGCTCGAGCCCGGCGACGTAGAAGAACAGGGCGAGCAGCCCGTCCTTGGCCCAGGTCTCCACGCTCAGGTTCAGGTGCAGCGCGGAAGGCCCGATCGTGAACTCGCGGATCGCGCGGTACACCTCGTCCAGCGGCGAGTTGGCCAGGATCAGTGCGAGCGCGGCCGCCCCGAGCAGCACCATGCCGCCCACGGTCTCGGTGCGCAGGAACCGGGCGAACTCGGCGACGGGGGTCCGCTTGTCCGTTTCCTCGTCACCGTCCGTCACAGGGCAAGCGTACCGGTTAGGCGGAGTCTGCCTCCTCTTCTTCGTCTTCGAGTTCGGCGAGGGCCTGCTTGACCTTGCTCATCTCCGCTTCGAGCTGCTCGAGGCGTTCCCGGTGCTGCTTGCGGGTCTCGTCGAGCACCGTCTCGATCCCGCCGGAGATCTCCGGGTGCAGCTCCTTGGCGGCGCGGGAGACCGCAGCCGCGGGAATGATCATCCCCTGCACGAGCCGTTCGGTGCCGTGCCGCAGGTCGGCCTGCCATTCGCCGTCCGCGCCGCCGCTGATCGTCAGGATCAGTTCCACACTGCGGGTCTTGCGGGCCCCGCCCTTGGGGCGCCCGCGCTTCGGCTTGGGGGCCTCCTCGGCACTGCCCTCGGCCGGTTCAGTCGATTCGCCTGCCTGGCCGTTCGCCGGGGCGCCATCCGGTGTGACCGGGGTTGCCTGCGCGGCGAGTCCACCCGAAGGCGTCTGTGTTTCCTCTGCTGCGTTCTCGGCCGGTGCGGTCACCTGCGGTTTCCTCTCGCTCAGCTGCTCTCACGCGGACAACACTGTAGAACACGCGTTCGATGCCGCGGGTTCCGGGTCGGCGGGCACCCGCGGCACCGGGCGGCGAAAAGCCCCGCCGGAATCGCTCCCGGCGGGGCTTTGCCTGCTCGATCGGTGCGTCCCTGGCCGGTGCGGCGCTCAGTCCTCGCCGCCGGCCTGCAGGCCCTTGGTGATCTGGTCCATCAC